>QCFX01000008.1 GCA_003280105.1 Prochlorococcus sp. AG-363-N20 | reverse complement strand
CAATATTAGTAAGCACATTCGGTTCAAGAGTACTTGTTGCTGCAGAAAATAGTCAAAAACAAGTAAGCGATCTAGCGGGTTTAGTAAATGAAATAATACTAGGATTACCCTTGATAAGAGCCTTTGCGGCAGAACAGTGGGTCCAAGATAGATTCGAGAAAGAAATTGATCTACATCGTCAGGCAAGATTCAAAACATTAAGGTTATTAGCATTACAACACCCCGTTGTAGGTTTTATAGAAGCGACAGGAATCCTAACTGTTCTAGCAATAGGTGCGGCACGGATACAAAGCGGAGGATTAGATGCACAAGGGTTTAGCAGCTATGTAGCAGCTCTTTTAATGCTTATAGATCCTATAAGTCACTTGACAACAAACTTCAATGAATTTCAACAGGGTCAAGCATCATTAAGAAGGCTTAGAGAAATAGAGAAAGAAAAACAAGAACAAGAAGATTGTAAGAGTCCTACAGAAATTGATATCTCTCAAGGTGAAATTATATTTAAGGGTATTAACTTCTCTTATGATAATAAGAAACAGGTTTTAAGGAACTTAGATCTTACAATAAATAAAGGAGAAGTTGTTGCACTAGTTGGACCATCTGGTGCTGGTAAAAGCACAATCTTTTCATTGTTGCTCAGATTTATACAACCACAAAACGGTGAGGTTCTCTTTGATGGAATTGAGTTGTCAAAATTAAGGTCCAGTCAGTTAAGAAAAGAAATAGCTTTAGTGCCTCAACGCCCAACTGTATTCTCAGGAAATATAATTGATGCAATTATGCTTGGAAGGTCGGTCACTAAAGATGCAATCATAAAAGCAGCAAAAATTGCGAATGCCCATGATTTTATTATGGAAATGCCTAATCAATATGAAACACTTTTAGGAGAAAGAGGAGCGAATATTTCAGGTGGCCAATTACAAAGAATTGCCATTGCAAGAGCAGTCCTTGGAAATCCATCGGTCTTGCTACTAGATGAAGCAACAAGTGCATTAGATGCCGAAGCAGAAGCGTCAGTTCAATTAGGCCTTAGTCAAGCAATGAACGGCAGAACTGTAATAGTGATTGCGCATCGACTATCAACAGTGCAAGAAGCAGATAAGATAGTAGTAATAGAAAATGGAGCAATATGTGATATTGGGAACCACGATGAACTTATCAAAAGAAAAGGGCGATATAGTGAGCTTTGTGAAAGACAGTTAATAAGAAAATAAGAACTGTGATTTATATTTTCCAATAATTCACATCTACAATTAAAACATTCTCCATCCACTCACTTCCTACATCTGAGCCAACGAAAACATGACTAACTCTGCATCTCAAGGTTCCGAACCAATCCTTACGTTTGAAGGCAAGCGTTACGACTTAAATCGATTACCAGAAGAATTAAAAGAACTCGTAAAAGGAATGCAAGTTGCTGATGCACAGCTGCGCATGCATGAAGACACTCTTAAAGTACTTGCGGTAGGTAGGCAATCAATGGCTAAACAATTAAATGAAAAACTCAAAGGGGTTGCCCCTATGCCGGATGCGAAATAATTACACGCCGGTCTTAAGAACCAAATTTATATTTTCGAGTAAGCTGAAATACTGTTCCCGAAAGAAGTAAAAGTGCTATTAGATTTGGAATAGCCATTAAACCATTTAAAGTATCAGCAACAGCCCAAACAACTCCTCTATTTCCAGCTACAGAGCCCAATACCACTGTACCAACCCATATTAGACGAAAAGGAAGAATTGCTTTAACACCAAAGAGATATTCAGTACAACGTTCTCCATATACACTCCAACCCAATACTGTAGTAAATGCAAATACAACTAATCCAACAATTACGATCCATCCAGTACCGGGAAATGCACTATTAAAAGCTGCAATTGATAAATTAGCTCCGGACTCACCAGTCTTGTACGCTCCAGTAGAAATAATAACTAATGCTGTCATTGAACAAATAATTATAGTGTCGATAAAAGTTCCTAACATTGCTACAGTCCCTTGTCTTACAGGGTCATTTGTCTTTGCAGATGCATGAGCTATTGGAGCACTTCCAAGTCCTGCCTCATTTGAAAATATGCCTCTTTTAAATCCCATAAGTATAACTTGAGCCAAAGTTCCTCCTATTGCAGCCTTACCAGTAAAAGCATTAGAAAAGATCGTTGAAAAAGCTTCAGGAATCTCAGATATATTTGCAAGAAGAATAATCAAACATGCAGTCACATAAAGTATGGCCATTGTGGGAACAATCGCCGATGCGGCTTTCGCGATTCTTTTTATACCGCCAATAATTACAGAAAACACAAGCGCACCTAAAACCATTCCTGTAAGCAATGGAGGAATCCCAACCAAAGCAAGTGCGCTAGAGACTTCAAAGGATTGAACACCATTACCTATACCAAAACCTGCCAACATTCCAAACAAAGCAAATACACCACCTAACCAAGCCCATTTGGAGCCAAGTCCATTTTTTATGTAATACATAGGTCCACCAACGTAGTTACCTAAGGCGTCAACTTCTCGAAAATGAACAGCCAATACAGCTTCAGAATATTTAGTGGCAATTCCAAATATTGCGATTAGCCACATCCAAAAAACCGCTCCAGGGCCACCTATCGCAATAGCAGCAGCTACACCTGCAATATTCCCGGTACCAATTGTTGCCGAAAGCGAAGTCATCAGTGCCTCAAAAGGACTGATCTGTCCATCCTCAGAATGCTCAGAAGAAAAACTGAGTGCCTTACGAAAACCAAAAGGAATTCGCAAAATGGGCATAAACCTAAGACCTATTGTTAAAACAATTCCTGTTAGAGCTATCAGAAAAACAGTGGGCCATCCCCAAGCGAAATCATTTAGAGGGTCATTTACCTGACTGATTATCTCCTCTAAAGCCTTCCCCGATTGAGGAAAGGACAGAGAAATAAAGTGTTCGCTATGGGAGAAAAACACTTCGAATCAGTTCGAACTCTGATAAATGCTCTCACAGCCTCAGTGAGCTGGCAAGAACTTACTCAATCTTTTTTAAATCAAGAAAGGTGAAAGTTTGGTTGTGGTTAGCGGATAAGGATTTATTAGCTGTTTTAACGACTCTTTTTGTCAAAACCCAAGGCCCCCCATCAAACAAAGGTGTAAAATTATCCTCAAAAATATTTTTTGGGTTAATTATTTCACCTGATTGAGTATTTCTATATTCGCTAGTATATCGACTACTTAAATAACCAAAGCCGGTATCAATAGTAGATAGAGTATATATCTTAATCAGCATTCCATGCATATTTCGATTAACCATAGTTATTATATTATCTTTAATTCTATAACTATCTCCCTTGTTTTTGCCATTTACAATTACCTCAATACCTGATTCATTAATATCTCCAAAGTAGAATTGGTTTTCTCCATGAATAGAGTTAAATGATCTTCTAACTCTATGGATAGAAACCTCCCATAGTTGAGAATATATTGCCTTAGAAATGTCTTCATTATTAATACCTTCAATATGTGGCTTCAGGTCCTTGCCTAATTCAAAAATCCCATTTAGAGTCTTTTCTCCATTACTCCATTGACATATTCCTTTGTACCCGTCAAAGCCTTCGTCCCAGGTATACCTATTAAGATATGCCTTGCGAAATTGTTTTGTACAATCTTGTCCCTTTTTATAAGAACTAGAAATAGCAGTATCGAATTTCATGAATGAATGTCCTGTAAAGCGCAGATTGAAAGAGTTTGCTCTTGCAATGCAGATATACCTTCTACAGCCGCTCTAGCTCCAGCCAGAGTTGTGAGGGTTGGGACGGAATAATCAAGAGCTGCTCGGCGTAAATATTTATCATCATGCGCAGCCTGACGACCTATAGGAGTATTAATAACCAATTGAACTTTCCCGGAACGTATTAAATCTTCGATATTAGGGCGCCCTTCATGTACTTTTAAGATTGAATCAACTGGTATCTCAGAATTATTTAGTACAGCTGCAGTTCCAGATGTTGCAATTAGTCCAAATCCCAATTCAATAAGCCTTTGAGCTATTGGAATCAAGCCTGGCTTATCGCGATCATGAGTTGAGAGAAAAACTATCCCTGATGTTGGCAAAGCATCTCCCGCTCCAAGTTCGGCCTTTGCATAAGCCATCCCAAAACTCTGAGCAGAGCCCATAACTTCTCCTGTAGAACGCATCTCAGGACCTAAAACACTGTCTGCTCCAGGAAATCTTCTAAACGGCAAAACAGCTTCTTTAATTGATTGAAGAGGAGGTATTGGCTCTTTAAGAATTCCTATCTCCTTGAGCGTTTGGCCAGCCATTAAACGAGTGGCGATACGAGCTAATGGAACACCAGTGGCTTTAGAAACAAAAGGAACTGTTCTGGAGGCTCGTGGATTTGCTTCAATAATGTATACCTTTTCATCTCCTAAAGAATCACGTTGCACAGCAAACTGCAGATTAATAAGTCCTTTGACATTTAGCTCCTGAGCTAGTAATTGAGTCCATTTCTTGATTAAATCCTTGGACTTATTAGTCAATGAAATTGATGGGAGACAACAGGCAGAATCACCTGAATGAATACCAGCGGGCTCAATATGTTCCATAAGGCCTCCTATTACAACAACTCTTTGAGAATCAGAAAGAGCGTCAACATCGACTTCAACTGCATTTTCTAAATACTGATCTATCAAGACAGGGTGATCTGGCTCAACTTTTACAGCTTCTGACATATATCTATTTAGTTCTTCACCATCAAATACAACCTCCATTGCTCTGCCACCTAAAACATATGAAGGTCTTACAACTACAGGGTAATTAATTCTTTCTGCAATGGAATGAGCTTCCTCTTTTGTTCTTGCAATACCATTTTTAGGCTGACGAATTTGCAATTTACGCAATATAGTCTCAAATAATTCTCGATCTTCTGCTTGATCTATCGAACGAGGTGATGTTCCCCATATCTGAGTTTTTATTTCTTTATTAGAATCATCTTCTAACCATTTCAATAAAGGCATAGACAACTTAAGAGGAGTTTGGCCTCCAAATTGGACAATTACTCCTTCTGCGTTCTCAACTTCAATAACATTTAGTACATCCTCAAATGTTAAGGGCTCAAAATAAAGCCTATCGCTAGTATCATAGTCTGTTGAAACAGTTTCAGGATTGCTGTTTATCATTATTGTAGAAAAGTCTGCTTTTTGTGCTTCAAATGAAGCATGGCAACAACAATAATCAAATTCAATTCCTTGTCCTATTCGATTTGGACCTCCTCCAAGAATTATAACTTTTTTTTGTTGATCAATTTTCACTTCATCTTGAGCTTTTAAGTTTATTATCTGAGAATTATTATTAATTTTGGATAGTTTCTTTTCGTATGTAGAGTAATGATAGGGTGTATTAGATGAAAATTCAGCCGCACAGGTATCTACAGTCTTATATATAGGTAAGATATCTAAGGATTTTCTATATTTCCGTACATTTAATTCGTCTGTATTAGTAGCCCAAGCTATCTGATTATCAGAAAAGCCAAGTTGTTTTAATTCCAAAAGTGCTTCGGCACCTAATTCGCTTAATCGACAATCATCAAGAAGAGTTAATTGAGCATTAATTATATTTCTTAGTTTGTCCAGGAACCATCTATCAATTTTACTTAGCTGATATATTTCTTCGTTCGACTTACCTTGTATCATTGCTTTCCTAACAGCCATTATCCTTTCTGGAGAAGGAATTCTAAGAAGTTTCTCAATATCCTTATCGTCAATTTTTTCATCATGACGGTCACATCCCCATCCTGAATAACCTATCTCTAAAGACCTTATTGCTTTTTGAAATGACTCTTCAAAACTTCTACCTATTGCCATGGCTTCACCTACTGACTTCATAGATGTTGTTAAGACTGATGGGCTACCTCTAAACTTTTCAAAAGCAAATCTGGGTATTTTCGTGACAACATAGTCAATAGTAGGCTCAAAGCAGGCTGGGGTTTTGCCTGTTATGTCATTAATAATTTCATCTAATGTATATCCAATCGCTAGTAGTGCAGCTATTTTTGCAATTGGAAAACCGGTGGCCTTACTAGCCAAAGCAGAAGATCTACTTACTCTAGGGTTCATTTCAATAACTATGACTTCTCCATCTTCTGGTTTAATTGCGAATTGAATATTGCTTCCTCCTGTTGCAACTCCTATTTCTCTTATTATTGATATTGACTGATCTCGGAGTCTTTGAAATTCTTTATCAGTAAGTGTTTGAGCTGGGGCAACTGTAATTGAATCACCTGTATGGATTCCCATTGGGTCAAGATTCTCTATGCTGCAAACAATCACAACATTATCTGCCAAATCTCTCATAACTTCAAGCTCAAACTCTTTCCAACCTATAAGTGATTTTTCTATTAATATTTGAGAAACTGGACTAGCATCTAAACCAGATTTACATATCTCCAGGAATTCCTCATCGTTATATGCAATTCCTCCTCCGCTACCTCCAAGAGTAAAAGCTGGTCTAATTATTCTAGGAAAAGTGGCTATTTGATCTCCTACCGTTTTTACTTCAGCTAAATTTGAGGCAATACCAGAAGGGCACACATTAACCCCAATTTTTTCCATTGCTTCTTTAAAAAGTTGTCTATCTTCTGCTTTTTTAATTGCTGATAAATCCGCTCCAATTAATTCAACACCAAAACGATTTAAGACTCCAGTTTCAGCTAGTTGAACAGCAATGTTAAGAGCCGTCTGCCCCCCCATTGTTGGCAACAACGCTTGAGGCTTCTCTAATTCGATTACTCGAGATACAACTTCAACTGTTAATGGTTCGATATAAGTTCTATCAGCCATCTCCGGGTCGGTCATGATTGACGCTGGATTGGAATTGACCAATACGACCTCATACCCTTCAGCTTTGAGGGCTTTACAAGCTTGAGTTCCTGAATAGTCAAACTCGCACGCCTGGCCGATCACTATGGGACCTGATCCAAGGAGGAGAATTCGACGCAAGTCTGTACGCCGGGGCATAGTTATTTAAGAACTAGTTCCTAACACAACTAGCTTCCCACGCTGCCTTATACAAATAGCTGACTAAAATCAAAGATAATTGCCTATTTGATTGGGAGGAGACTAAAAGATTATGAGCGAACTTCAGCGCCTCAAAGGGCTGCTGCCACCAGAAAATCAAAGTTGGGTATTCGTGGAAGCAGCTGCTGCAGTAGATCCTCCTTTAATAACCCTTGAAGAAATTGGTCGAGATGAAGTTGAAATTCAAGTTGATCTTGACCAATGGGAAGGTTTAGCTCAAGACCATAGAAATATGCTTTTTTGGCATGAAGTTGGTCGTATTCAAAACGACACAATCCCTCGAGATGGATGGGAGATGGCTGCGCTAGCCATTGGCCTAGGTGGTGCAATCGGTGAACTATGGGTACAAGATGGACTGCTTCTCCTAATGGCACTAGGCCTCTCAGGCTTTGCGGGATACCGTTTGTATTTAAAAAATAATTCTGAAAAAAGACTTCAAGATGCAATTGCAGCTGATGAAAGGGCAATTGATCTTGCTTGTAGGTTTGGGTACAGCGTGCCTAATGCCTATAAAAGCCTAGGGGGTGCATTAAAAGAGCTTGTTGAAAAAACAAGAAAAAAGAAGAAAAGATCATTCTATGAAGATCGATTAGAAGCACTTAGGAAAAGTGCCGGGAAAGCACGTGCCGAAATGGCTCAACAGGAAGGCTCTCGCCAATCAATCACAAGCGAAAATGTTTATGGGTAGCGAGGAACTTGCAAATCTCGCTGGAGAAGCCTGCGATGACAAAAAAGCAGGTAATATCCAATTAATTAGAGTAGATGGAGTGTCAACACTTACGGACTGGATAGTAGTGACAGAAGGACTATCAGATGTACAAGTTAGAGCAATAGTTAAATCAGTTGAGGATACGCTTAAAGACAAGGCAAATCGAATTCCATTAAGAAAAGAAGGTATTAATGCGGCGAAATGGGCACTACTAGATTATGGAGAGTTGATTGTTCATGTTTTTCAACCAAATGAAAGGAATTTCTACGATATAGAAGCATTTTGGAGCAATGGAGAAACTCATACATTTAAAACCAGTAGTAAGGCAATGTAATGGAAATGAGTTTCAATGACCATTGTCCAGTTCCCTATAAACAAAGACCATTAGCGGAGTATTGTGCATTCACCGAATCCTGGTTCTTTAACTGGCCACTTAATAAAAGTAATAAGTTTTACAGATCTCTCATAATAAGCTGGATTCTTTTTTTTCCTTTTGTCTTCATAATCTCAAGTGGCAGTATAACGCTAAAAGGTAACTTTTTGGCAATGTTACTTGTTAGTCTGATTATAAGTTTATTCTCTCCATTATTTCTTATAATAAGACAGTTGATAGGCTGGGATTATATACTTAAACGACTATCGTCAGATAAAGTTGAATATGAAAAGTCTGGCTGGTATGACGGAGAAATTTGGGAAAAACCACTTAACTGGAGGCAAAAAGATCTTCTTATTGCCCAACATGAAGTAAAACCAATTATCCAATTCCTAATAAAAGCATTATATGCTATATCCTCCATTATCATTCTCAGTGGACTTACATCAATTAGATTTTTTATAAGTTAAGAAGTCCTTATGAATTTATCAAGTGGCTTAAAAAATAGAAGAAGAAGCAATCATCCTCCATTATTAGTGGAATTAAAGCGTGGTTCCTCCGTTGAATCTATTCATAACGTTCATGTAACTGTTTGTGATTTAAAAGGAAGAGTTTTAATGCGCGCAGGAAATCCAGACTATATAACATTTATTAGATCAGCTTTAAAGCCTTTTCAAGTTCTACCTTTTATAAGTAGTGGCACTGCAGAAAAAATTAATTGTAGCGAAAAAGGGTTAGCTCTTTGTTGCGGATCACATTCAGGGTCTGCAATGCACGCGAGGGAAGCTTTTAAAATCCTATGGGATTCTGATATAGCTCCAGAATCTCTACAATGTCCAACACCTAAAGGAGCTGTTAGCGCACTTCAACATAATTGCTCAGGAAAACATGCGGCATTTCTAGCTACATGCAAAAAAATGGGGTGGACTCTAGAGAATTACCTTCAAGGGAAGCATCCTTTGCAATTAGAGATTTTAAGAAGAATATCTGAACTCCTTGGCCTTCCCGCAGAAGAATTAGTCGCGGAAAAAGATGACTGTGGTGCGCCAACATTAAAATTGCAATTGGCACAAATGGCTTTACTTTACGCGCATCTAAGTGGTTCTAAGCATCCAGAACTTGAAAAAGTCAGCAGGGCAATGCGAGCTGAACCAGAGTTTGTTGCAGGCAATGGCCGTTTTGATACTGAATTAATGAACCGCGCACATGGACAGCTGTTGAGCAAAGGAGGGGCTGAGGGTATTCAATGCTTAAGTCGAATAGGTGAAGGCATAGGCATAGCAATAAAGGTTGAAGATGGCTCAAAGCGGGCGAAACAAGCAGTTGCTCTCCACGTTCTGAAGCAGCTTGATTGGCTTACACCCATAGGACTAGAAGAACTAGAAGAACAAATACTTAAACTTTCACCTGGGCTAAAGCTTGAAGTGACAGGCGAGTTAAGTTTCCAGAACAATTAAAAAGCCTTATGAAGAGCACAAAGATGTATGCTTAATTGACGCCGCGGGGTAGAGCAGTCTGGTAGCTCGTCGGGCTCATAACCCGAAGGTCGGGAGTTCAAATCTCCCCCCCGCCACCAATTAACATCTAATCTCAAATCGATAAAAGTAAAATAGCTATAAGACTTAATCAATACCGAGGATCCAAACAAACGAAGCTTTAGCGAATACAAAAAATCATCATGAATTATTAATGGAGTAAATGCACCTATTGCGAAAAAAAGCGAAGTATCGCAAATTTCGAGTAGTTAAACACATTTGAGATGCCTCCTCTTCCAGAATTAATTCATGCAACACCACAAGGTGGAACTATTCATAAATACCAATTGAGTGGGGGCAAAAGCTCTTTTATGCGTTACATAGGTTGCTACCTAGGTTCCTGCAAATTCTGTAATGACATGGAAGAAGCGACTGCTTTTATAGATTCCATAGAAGACAAGAGCTAACTAAGAGTTCATCCAAGTAAGAAAAAAATATTATTCTTCAAAATATTCGAATATCCTTCCTATAAATTTCACTCTGCTTTTATGGCTTCTATCGCAATAACTAGTATTCTGCTCTAATAATATTTCTCGTCCATTATTTCCCAATCCTTTCATTACAAATAGCTCATCTTCATCGATCCATCTAATAACATCTTGGGCAACAATTTCAGGATGAAATTGAAGTCCTATTGCTTTTTTGCCAATAAAAAACATTTGCTCCCTACATTTTTTACTACTTGCCAATAAGTGAGCATTTGGGGGAAGATTTATTCTATCTTCATGCCAATGCAAAACATTTATAGAGTTTCCTTCAAGGGATGTTTTTTCTGTATTAAAATATTTATTATTGAAAACGACAGGATCCCATCCTATTTCTGCAATTGGTTTATTAGATGTTTTGTCAAAAAGTTTTTCAACCGTTCCTCCAGCCGCATAAGCTAGCAATTGAGCTCCTAGACATACGCCAATAAAAGGTATGTTGAACTGTAATAAATTACGGATGAGATCCAATTCATCATTTAACCATTTATGTGAATTATTGGACAAGTTTTTAATACTCATTGGCCCACCTAATGCTAAGAAGATATCTCCGCTTCTGATTTTGGGTATACAATCACCAAGAAATACTTTATGAGTTATGACATCTAATCCATAATCAATGGCAATGTCTTTAAAAAGAGAAGGTCCTTCTCTTTCTACATGTTGTAGGATGACAAGTCTTTTCAAGAATCTTTAAACCAATTCAGTTGGATATTATATCTATATAGGTAATTATCAACTAGAGGCTGAGGTGTAAAAGGATATTGCAAAGTTCCAAAATTTATTGCTTAAAAAAAGAAGGGCTAAAGAAAATAGTAACGAGAAAATAATTAAACTTAAACTAATTTTACCTAGAATTGCTTCTGCTGGAACAGATGTAAGAAATGTAATAGGTAATAAAAATGTAAAAACAAAGCGAAGGCCTGCTGGAAAAGCAGAAATAGGATACCTTCCTGCTACAAGAACTGACCTTAAAACTTCATTGGCGTTCCAGATACGAACGAACCATATACTTGTTGTAGCAATAATAAACCAAAGACTGTATAGAATAAAAATACTAGAGATTAGTGTTAAGCAGAAAAGTAGGATGGAATATAATGATAAGATCTTTTTTCCGATAATAAAGGTATAAGTTATCAATAAGAATCCAGAGATTATTGAAGGGATGCCCCATGGGGAAATGACTCTTAATGAAAGCCAAATTTGACTATTTACAGGCTTTATTAAAACAAAGTCTAAAGTTCCATCCTGAACTTGTTGTACAATCCTGCTTAAATTTGGCTGAAGAATTGAAGTCGTAAGCCCATCAAGGATAGTATATATAGCTAAAACAACAACCGACTCGCTCCAGGTCCATCCACCTAAATTAAAACCGCCTTTATAAAAAATAGAAAGGACAAATAAACTTCCTGAAAGATTTCCAATAACAGAAATTATTTCAATGAAAAGGTTAAGTCGATATTCAAGCTCCTTAGAAATCGAGGTGTTCCAAAAAGCTTTAATAAGTCTAAAAATAGAAAAGTTTAGTTTAGACATCTAAGCACCCATTCCAGAGTAATGCCTAACTCCTTTTTTCCATGCCCAAAAACCAATTATGAAAAAAACAAATGCCCATAAGATTAAATTCAAAAACCCATTAAATATATCGACATTATGCCCAGCCAGCAATTTAGCCGGGAAAGAAAGTACGTATGGGAAAGGAGTTAAGAGTGCGATATTCTTTATAGGCTCTGGGAATGTATCTAAAGGTGCTACTAATCCAGACAAGAATAGGTATGGCAAAAGGAGCAGTCTTTCAATGGCGCTCGCTCTGTCGTTCCAAAAGCAAATCATTGCAAATATCCAATGCAATAAGAACCTGACAGTAAAAGCAATAAATATTGCAATTATTGATAAGAAAACTTTAAAAGGGCTAGGAAACCAGAAAAGTTGATTATTAAATATAAATATGATAGTGAGGATTAGTAATACAAAAGGTAATCTAGTAATTTGTTCTGCAACATGGGAGCTAAAATATCTCCAAAAGGGGTATATAGGTTGAAGCAAGTATGGTGATAGACGTCCCTCTAAATTATCCTCTTCAAAAGAAACCATAACCCACACAGCTGTAAACTGTCTAACAATAAATGCAGATACAAAATATGAAAATAACCATTTACTATCAATACCTAACCCTATGCTTACCCCTGCCTCAGACCATATTCCATACATAATCAATGGCAATATTCCTGATATAGCCCAAAGAAAAATCTCTGCTCTATACTCCAACATAAGAGCATACTGCGTGCTTAATAGTGTATAAGCTAAATTTAAATGTTTTAATTTCATATTTCTAGTCGGTAGATTTTCTTTTCAAATATTTCCTGATTTTAAAAGCTTACCAATTAGTTGCTCGATAGGTGGATCAGTTACCTCAATATCCTTTACTTTGAATTGATTTAATATGGTTGTGAGTACCTCCGTTAGATTTTCTCTTGCTATTAACAATTTAACTAAATGATCGTCATATTCTACTAATTGACCAAATTGAGATACAAAATGAGCAGAATCGGAATCTGTCAAAGATAGTTTGACAAGTCTATATGGAGACAGTTTATTGGTTAAATCAGACAATAATCCATCATAAAATAACTTTCCATCATGTATAAGAAGAACCCTTTTACAGAGGGAAGTAATATCTCCCATATAGTGGCTTGTAAGCAAAATAGTTGCGCCGTACTTATAGTTATATTCTGCTAAAAATTGTCTTACACGAATTTGTGAATTGATATCCAATCCCAATGTAGGTTCATCCAAGAACAAAACTGTAGGACGATGCAATAAAGAAGCCAGAAGTTCTGCTTTCATTCTTTGGCCTAAAGAAAGCTTTCTAACAGGGCGATATAATTCATTATCTAATTCAAGCATTGTTGAAAGTTCATTTATTCGCCTTTTAGTTTCTCTATCTGAAAGGCCATAGACAGCAGCATTCAATCGAAATGAGTCCATGGGAGGCAAATCCCATATAAGTTGTTGTTTTTGACCCATTACAAGAGTAATTTGCCGGAGAAAATTGCGATCTCTTTGCTCAGGATTATGACCAGCAACTTCTATAGACCCTGAACTTAAGTGAATAAGCCCGCACAACATCTTTAGAGTGGTTGTTTTTCCTGCTCCATTAGAGCCGATAAATCCAACAATCTCACCCTTTGAAATCTCAAAATTTAATTGCTCTACTGCCTTAATAATACGTATGCGCCTTTCAAAAAAATGCTTAAGGGTTCCTTTTAATCCAGGAGCTTTTTCAGATACCTTATAGATTTTAGAAACTGATCTCGCTGAAATAATTGGCATAGGGAAATTAGACTAATCAAGATAGAACTGATTAAGAGAAAAAAGAGAACACTTAAGATTGACAGAAATCTAACTTAGAGCAAGTAAATTCGAATTGCACGAATAAGCATGCTGAACGCCAATTAAAAAGGACATCCCTATATTCTTAACAATTTGTAGTCATGCATAGGGTTTAAATTTTTTATATGTATCCAGAATTGAAAATTTGCTACAGAACCTACCGATTTCATCTTAGGGGATCGATTAATGCCCTAATGGCCTAGAGTCTTAATGCCAAAAAACCAATTTATTAAATTGATAAATTGAGAAAGTAAGCCATGAGTGATGAAGTCTTAAGACAATTAGATACTCTTGAGCTGAAAGATCAGGCTTTAAATGGATCAATAAGTGGTAAGTCAAAAAAAGATGTTGAACATAAAACCTCCATAAAACCCTCTAATCAACTATCAAGTGGCTTATTAGGTTGGTACGCTGCTTGTTCAAGCAGGGAATTAAAAGAAGGAACTATACATTTATTTTCCATGTTTAATGAGCCATTGGTTCTCTATAGAGGCAAAGACTCACAGGCAAGGTGTATTAAGGATCTTTGCCCTCATAGAGGGGCTTCATTCCTTGATGGCGAGGTTAAGAATGGAGAATTAGTCTGCCCATATCATGGTGCAAGATTTTCTTCGAAAGGTGAGTGCACAAATCTCGATCGTATTACCTGCCAGCACATTGTAGATACAAACTATAATAACTATGCTAAAAAGATTCATCTATATCAATATCCTTGTATTGAAAGAGATGGGTATATATATATTTATTATAATGGAAACGCTAAAACTAATTTAAATGAATTTGAAATTAACAGCAGCCTTGATGACACATTGGCAGAATCATATGGCTTTCTACCAAGTGAATATGAGTTTGAAGAAGTAGTTGTTGATTTTAAATGTGATTGGGCGAGAATTATAGAAAACCATTTGGATATTCTTCATATTTTTTGGGTACATGGTGATACTATTCCAGATAAAGATGTAAGTAGAAAAGTAATAACTAGCTTTAATCAAGCTATTACAAGAGAAAGCAGGCAAATAGAAAGTAAATATAACCATAAAGACCCCGAAAAAGGAGAATTTATAACTATAAAGTTTATACCTCCAGGTCGAATAATGATTTACAAAGGCTCTCCAGACACAGCAAGGTATGTTCAAGTTTTAGATCATATCCCTCTTGCTCAGAACAGATCAAGAGTGATTGTTAGACATTATCGAAGATTCTTAAAGAATAAAATATTTACCAAAATATTCATGTTCAAAAACCTTCAGCAAAGAATATTTTATAAGGTTTTCGCCGAAGATTATAATATATTAAAAACACAAACATTTAATCAACAGATGGGATATATAGAAAAGGACAATGTGAAGTTATTAGGAGAAGATAAAATGGTTCAATATTACTGGGACTGGCTTCAAAGTGCACTTATAAAAGATAATCCATGGGGACTTCATCCGACGACCCCAACAACAAATACTGTCCATCTAGATAGGCCCATGAAATATCCGCCAGAGAATCCAACACTAGCTATAAGAAATGATCAAAGTATTATGCTTAAACTACTAATAAGAGCTCTTATCCCAATCGGATTATTATTCCTTTTAATTTGATATAGAGTTACACTATTACAGAAATTAATTCTCACTTTCTTTTTCAAATGGCAGAACCAAAGAATAGAGAAGCATGGGTTAACTGGGCTTTCCTCGCAATATTTATCTGGTCAAGTTGGCAACTATACGCATTTTGGGGAGCAAAATTAAATTAAAGTCACTGATTAGATAAGAATCAAAGGATGGTGTCGTTAATTGTAATCAATACTAACTAGAATGGCTTTATTTAACTCATTTTCTAGTCTTCAAGCACTAGTCACAGAAAGATATCGTTTGTATAAAATTTTACACGTAAGAGTTCTTAATAGCCCTTCACCTTTTGAGCTTTTTGAATTAGGACTGAATATATCAATCAGAAATCCATGGCTGTAGGAATTTACTTCGCAACCACAACAGGAAAAACCGAAGATATCGCAGAGCGCCTACATGGCATGCTCGGCGGAGCTGAGTCTCCTAAAGATCTAGCTGACGTGAGCGATGTAGCGGAACTCTCATCATTGGATGGAATTATTTGCGGCATCCCAACCTGGAATACAGGTGCGGATAGTGAGAGGTCCGGTACAGCTTGGGATTCAATGCTTGAGGACATTGGAGGCCTAAGTCTTAGTGGCAAAAAAGTGGCAATTTTTGGGTTAGGTGATTCTTCTACCTATACAGAAAACTTCTGTGATGCAATGGAAGAACTCCATTCATACTTTGTCAAGGCTGGGGCAACTATGGTTGGTTACGTTAGTAAGGACAGCTACACTTTTGAAGAATCAAAAAGTGTTGTAGGAGACTCCTTCTGTGGACTACCATTAGATGAAGATAGCGAGTCTGACATGACAGATGAGCGTTTGGAGAAATGGTCTCAACAGCTCCAGCAAGAAATACCTGGTTTGTAAAAGAGAGAGCTAAACAAAATGGCCTTGACTGTTTTGAAGTCAAGGCCATTTTGTGCTCCGAAGGTTTCTGAATAGAATCTATTAATAAATTAAGTTAATCAATGAAGGAAAGAGTCAAATGGCTAGAAATGAAGAACTTAGACGTTATGGTCGAAGAAAATCTAATCCTATCCAATATTAACCTCTCATTATATGAAGGAGAAAATACAGCAATTCTTGGTCCTAATGGAGCAGGGAAAAGTACGCTAATAAAATTAATAGAAAGGACACTCTATCCAATAGTGAAAACAAATTCCTTTTTTAAGATTTATGGAGATGAAAATATAAATATATGGGATCTAAGGCAAAGAATAGGATATTTATCTACAGAGTTTGAGTCAAGAATTAGTCCTTATACCATCGCTCAAGATGTAATACTATCAGGCTTCTATGGCACAAATGGCTCAGGTAAAAAAAAGACTCTTAACCAACCTCAAAAGAGAAGGGTCAATAAGCTAGTCTCTAATTTAGGTTTAAAAAAAAATATTTATAACAAACCATTCGGGCACTTATCAGATGGCCAAAAGAGATACATTCTGTTAGCCAGAGCTTTAGTAAATCAACCAAAGGTTCTAGTATTAGATGAACCTACACATAGACTTGATGTAAAATCAAAGTACTTACTATTGAGTCTTTTAAAGAGTCTTTGTAATAGTGGGATAACTTTACTTCAAGTAACGCACAATGTAGAAACGATAATTAATCAGAATACTAGAATTGTTTTATTAAAAGATGGAAAAATAATAGATGATGCATCTCCAGATAAATGCCTGAGTTCTAAAAATCTAAGTTACTTATATGAAACCCCATTAATATCTAATAAGACAAATGGATATTGGCAAATATATCCCGATATTAGATAAAATATAATCTTAATTAATAATAACAACAAGGATAACTATACATATTAAAATCAGTAGAAACCTTCTTCCCTTGCTTCTAGTTATATTGTTTAATTTAACGATAGAGCGATTATTTGTTCTGTCTAATGGGTTTCCACAAGAATTACATACAAGTCTTCCAGCCAGAGCTCTATCAGCCCTGAAGTTACGTGACCCGCAATTAGCGCAGACTTCAGCTGACATTCTTTTCAGATTTTACATCTCCATCTTATTGCATAGAAGATTTCTATAGAAAGAAACTAACCAGAATTTTATAAATTACTTTATAAATAAAAAGCAATCTGCGTACTAGCTAACATTAGAATTAAGCCAAGGATTAAGCCATTTCATTGGTTCAGACATGTCATTTGAATAGCAAAGGAGGCTTATAGGAGAAAAACTATATAAGATTTTATTGTCTCTATCTAAAAGAAAGGTTCCACCTCTCTGAGTTAAGTACTTGGGTTTAGTTATATAGACTGCCCAATTAAATAATATTTCATGCATATTTGCCAGCCGAAGAGTGGCTTTTTCAAAAGGGCGCTGAAAACCTATGCCACCAGCATACTTAAAAAGCTCTCCCTTAAATTGCGGTAAAAAACCAGTTTTTACAATCTGATTATCCTGATATATTTGAGAAGAATTCCTATCACCTAAGTACCCTCTAAATACTTCGCTGAGTGTACCAGGAGATTTAACTCCTGCACACATTAATAATAATCCAATCCAATTCCACTTACTAAGGTTTATTCCTTTTGATAAGTTCATCTCTTGATGGAACATGTTGTCATCATCTACAAAAATATTTTCGACAGGTATATCAACATAACTTGCAAATCTCTTCCTAGAATCGTCGCTACCAATGCCAATTATTATTAGTTCAATTTCTGCCTTTTTCAACGCAGACAGCTTCGCTCTGATGGCTTGAGCATGTTCAAAGCTATCAAAATCACCTAACAAGCCAAAAATCAATAAAAGTTTTCGCCTGCCTTTTTGTATAGATGGCATCGAATCAAGTTTTGCATGCAGAGCCTTATATGCTTTTGGAGAAAGATAGGCCATTTATCTTATATCTAAAGGATAGTCAAATGCTAATGCGATTATCAACCACCTTTATCTTACCTTTCAATTTTTCATTATTTAATCAGATGGACAGGCGTAATCCATAATCTTTGACTTATTTCATAAATTTCCTAAGATATCAAGCAGTAACTATCCATTAAAAGCGATGGAAGAACTTACAAAAGCAATCAATAATCATCTTTCATGTGAATTCCAAGCCAGTCATACTTACCTTGCGATGTCAATTTGGTTAAGAGAAAAAGACCTGGCAGGTTTTTCTGTCTATATGCAAACAAAAAGCCAAGAAGAACGGGGACATGCAGATCGACTGATTGGGTACTTAGTTGATTGTGATGAACAAGTCGAGTTGCCAAGTGTTGAAGCTCCACAAAGGAGCTGGACATCCGCACAAGCTCTTTTTGATAGTGTTTATGAGATGGAGCAAGCTGTTACAGCCTCAATCAACAGAATTTATTCAATAGCAGAACATGCTGGTGAAAGAAGTGCTACCGCAATGCTTGATTGGTTTGTAGCTGAACAACTACAAGAAGAAGCTGAAGCCAGGTTCGTTAGGAAAAGACTTCGTTTGGCTGGTGAAAATACTGCTGCATTACTCCTACTTGACCAGCAGTTTCTAGACGGAACAGCCTTAACCACCGTAAAAGGCGGTGCATCAAAGTAAATTCAAATAAATATTAATTCCCTTAAAATTCAAAAGAAAAATCATAAAAAAGTGTTTGGTGGTAATTCAGTTTCGTTGATGAGCCATTCATAGGAAGTCAAATTAAATGAAGGGGGTTTTAGATTTGAAAAAAAATGAATAAATTCATTTCAAGATAAGCAATATTACAGATTTAATAAGCCATGTGAAGAGATTAAGCATGTTTGCTCAATTGAAATAACCTGATTCCGCCCCATTTAATTTTTTCTCGTGCAGACCTACGGGAACCCCAACGTTTCCTATGCGTGGTATGCGGCGAATGCTGGAGCTGTTACCAACAAATCTGGCAGATTCATTTCCTCGCATATTTCACATACCGGACTTATTTGCTTCGGAGCTGGCGCAAACACACTTTTTGAATTGGCCCGCTACAACCCCTCTCTCCCACTTGGTGAGCAGGGAATGGTTGTTCTCCCTCATCTTGCAGGGCTTGGTATTGGCGGCATAGAAAATGGAGTATTTACTGACACCTATCAATTAATGGTAGTTGCAGTACTTCACTTGGTTTTCTCTGCTGTTTATGGCGGTGGTGGAATGCTCCACGCCTTTAGATACAAAGAGAAGCTTGAGGATTACCCTCAAGATTCCAGGCCTCAAAAGTTTGCTTTCGATTGGAATGATCCAAACAAGCTAACTTTCATACTTGGACACCATCTAATTTTCCTAGCTTTAGGCAACATTCAATTTGTTGAATGGGCCCAATACCATGGCATCTATGACCCTGCGATTGGTGCTGTTCGTCAGGTTCAATACAACCTTGACCTAGGAATGATTTGGAATCATCAAGTTGATTTCTTATCTATAAGCAGCTTGGAAGACGTCATGGGAGGCCATGCTTTCTTAGCCTTCTTTATGAGTGCTGGTGGGCTTTTCCACATCTTCACCAAACAATATGGTGAATACACCGAATTCAAAGGCAAAGGTCTTCTATCTGCTGAATTTGTGCTTTCCACATCTCTTGCAGGTGCTGCCTATACCTCTTTCGTAGCAGCATTCTGGTGTGCGACAAACACAACCATTTATCCAACAGATCTATATGGTGACATTCTTCAGTTCAAGCTGAATATTGCACCGTATTGGATTGATACCGATTCATCCCTTGTTGGAGATGCTCACACAGGTCGTGCATGGCTTACCAATGTTCACTACTACATAGGCTTTGTCTATCTACAGGGACATTTCTGGCATGGACTAAGAGCTATGGGCTTCGACTTCAGAAGCATTGGCAAGTTGTTTGACAACTTAGAAGAAGTGGAGACTCCACTAAATTAATTGGATCTTGTTTGAACCTAGATTCAACTCTTTTTCAAACATTCAAGAATCAGATCAATAGCCCTGCGAAAGCAGGGCTATTTTATTAATTAGGATTTGTCTTGCTTAGACTGTAATTAGAGTTAGGGAAAAGATACATACAATGAAGTTAAAATCAATCGCAGAAGTTAATACTAAATTGATTTAAAATCTCCAATTTCTTCTTTATTTTATTAGGCTATAAATTCTAAACTTCCTAGAATGTTCAACCAAAACTATCAATCAAGTTGATCTAAGACATTTCCATAGCATTGGTTCTATAACAATGGGACAATCAACTTAAAAAAAATTGAAAGTCACTGTTAACAGTTTTCATCAAAAGCTCCTCAAGATTAACTTTCAATACATACCTAGGTATCTAATGATGTATATAGAATTTTCATAATCGACATTGGCAATAAACCTTGTAAAGAAGCCAGTGAAGTTGTCTCGATTGATTAATAGGTTTGTTGAGTTAATTTGACTTGACTCTCGTGCAGACCTACGGGAACCCAAACGTTACCTATGATTGGTACGCGGGTAATTCAGGAACAACAAACCGCTCAGGAAAATTCATTGCTGCTCATGCTGCGCATGCAGGGTTGATGATGTTTTGGGCAGGTGCGTTTACCCTTTTTGAACTCGCCCGCTACGATGCCTCCTTGCCTCTTGGCACTCAGAACTTAATTTGCTTGCCTCACTTGGCAGGTCTAGGAATAGGCGGCATTGAAAACGGTGTAATTACAGAGCCTTATGGTTGCACCGTTATTGCCGTGCTTCACCTTATCTTCTCTGGCGTCCTTGGTGCTGGTGGGTTGCTCCACTCCTTGAGATACAAAGGTGATCTTGGAGATTATCCAGAAGGCAGCAGACCTAAAAAGTTTGATTTTGAGTGGGATGATCCCAATAGACTCACTTTCATACTTGGACACCATCTAATTTTCCTTGGTCTTGGCAACATCCAATTCGTTGAATGGGCCAGAATTCACGGTATTTGGGATTCAGCTGCTGGGGTTACCCGTACGGTTGACTACAACCTTGATCTCGGAATGATTTGGAATCATCAAGTTGATTTCTTATCTATAAGCAGCTTGGAAGACGTGATGGGAGGCCATGCTTTCTTGGCATTCTTCCTAATTATTGGTGGCGCATTCCATATTGCTACTAAGCAATTTGGTGAGTACACGGAATTCAAAGGGAAAGGTCTTCTTTCTGCAGAAGCTGTGCTCTCCTACTCCCTTGCTGGGATTGGTTATATGGCATTCGTTGCTGCATTTTGGTGCTCTACAAACACCACTATTTATCCAACAGAGCTATATGGAGAAGTTCTGAATCTCCAATTTGACTTCGCCCCTTACTTCGTTGATACCGATTCTTCGTTAGTAGGCGATGCTCACACAGCAAGAGCCTGGCTAGCCAATGTTCATTTCTACCTTGGATTCTTTTATGTTCAAGGTCACCTATGGCATGCTCTGCGTGCAATGGGCTTTGACTTCAGACGTATTGGCCAAGCGTTCGACAACATGGAGAGCGCAAAAGTCACATCTAAATAAATTAGACGTGAACACTGAAAAAACCCTGCTGTTAAGCAGGGTTTTTTTTGTCTTTCTTATTTGGAATAAAGATATCGCGAGAAAGAAGGAGTTGAATATGAGATAAAAGGTCGAAGACAGATCAAATCTCGGATTAATTCACTACCTAAGATCTAAAAACTCGCAAGTGTGCAAGCAGAGATAAAAGCGAGAAAAAGAAACATTAATGCAGAGTACTTGTGCCTAATGTCACAGATCAGACACTCAAACAAGCGCGATACTCGCAACAATAGAATTGCTATTGAGAATCGCTTGCAAAAGGTCCTGTTTTGATTGTAGGTTGAGAGCAATTCTCAACAAGTCTCCCCTTTTATCGAAAATGAGTTTTCGATTTCTTCCAGATGACCCTGTTCCAGCTGTGCGGATGCCCACTGGTCACTCTGTCCTTATAGACCCTTCTGCCAGATCAGGTGGAACCTGTTTAGAAGTAATAGAAGGAATTGCTCGCGTTTATTGTCCATGCGAAGAGACCGAAGGAATGACACTTGCTTTCCTTCAATCTGGGGATCAACTACGTACAGACCGTCTTTGCAGTGAGGGAGTATGCATAGAAGCACTGACTCCACTTTGTTTTCGTAGCGATGCAGAAGTAGCTGAATCAAATGGTTTTGACGCAGTCAACGAATGGACCCTGCAACTATTAAGAATCAGGCATTTAGGCAGTGCAGAACAAAGATTGCAAGCCTTGTTAGCTCTTCTCGTTAACAGATTAGGTAGAAGATGTGGAGACTGGTGTCACTTACCTTTTAGGCTTACCCATGAAAGAATTGGCGAATTAATTGGCTCAACCAGAGTTACTTCAACAAGATTAATTTCAAGGCTGAGATCTGCTGAGTTATTAAATGTTCCTGCTGGAGAACCAATTCTACGCCTGGCTCCGACGCTTATAGAAACAGCACCTTTAGCTGCTTAATACTTGAGGAGTATCCATGAAAATAGAACAGCTAAAGATCTCTGAATCACTATCAGGAAGCCTTTTGAGAGAGGCATTAAAGTCTCGAGAAAGAAGCTTTCAGATTATAAGATCTATTCCTATATGCAAAGATAAGGTACTCATCTCTAGATTGAGAAAGGAATTGGAGTGTTTAGAGAGTCGGCGAGAAGCTATTTCAGAAATAATTAGGATTGGCAGTGATTCTCAATCCAAGGATATTACATGGAGAGATTTATTATTAGAAATCACAACTAGACCGTTACAGCTAGAGCCTAGTTACTAAGAGCCTTAAATTAGTTTAATTTATAAAGACTTTCTATTAATTTTATATTATCTAGCGGCTAATTCACCATCAATGATCAATAAAGCAGAAGGTTGATTCTCAGAGAATTTAACTCTACCAAGCAAATATGCAAAATCATCCTCAGACTCAGTCTGAGTTTCAATTGTAGGGTCCAAAAATACAGTTGTTCTTACATCAGAAGATCTCTCAGCAATTGAATAAAGCTGATGGAGTGAAGTTGTTACATCAGCTTCCATTTGAAATGAGGCACTAAAAATCTCTTCAATTGAAAGCCATTCATTTTGAGGTTGAGGTAATTGTTGAAGTAAGGGCGATTGGCCTCTCGCTATTAGATATTCAGCAAATTTGGTTGCATGCTTTTGCTCATCCTCCGATTCTTTTTTAAAGAAACTAGAAAAGCCCCTCAGCTCCCTCTCCAGAAACCAGTTAGAAATCGCAAAATACTGTGCACTTGCGTTTCTCTCCATGGTTAGATGTTGTTGAAACATTTCAAGCAAGTCTTGAGCCATAGGCTCAGCCATAGCGCGGCCAGAAGGACCAGTTGCAATGTTTAAAGAGTTTTTTATTTCTGAAGAAGATTTCATAGGAAAGATTAATTAGGTTTCTTGAATCAGCAAAAGGTACAGGTACCATCTTGTGACGAATGATACACGACCTTGAATTAAAGAAAAGACTTTCTAGAAATGCAAGAAGAAGGCGTAAAGTAAGAATGATTCTCAGTTGCGCAATTCCAGGCAAATTTAATCAATGTCTCAGCTAGCTGATCCAGAAAAAAAAGGAATAGTAAGAGCTTCTTGTATTACAAGGGAAAAGAAGAAAAGCTGCAAAAAGCAAAAATGTTCAAAATGGAAAGGAGGTAAATGCAATTGCGGGAAGAACTAATACATAATTTTTAGAGGGAAGAGATAGATCTAACCTAATGAGCATCTAATTGCTCCAGGGAATAACAATCCAGACTGACCATTTCTAAAGCTTATTGAGCACCTTTCCCCTAGGTTTAAGGGTTCATTAAGTGGATGCCATATTCTTAAAATCTGCTTCTTAAACTCTATGCGGAAAAGCCAATGATTGCCATGGAACTCTCTTCCCTGAACTCTAGCTGTTCCTTCGTTATTACTCTTAATCTTTAAGCCTTTCTCATCAAGCATCAATTCTTTAAATGGCCAATATTTATCTTTATTAGGAGCTGGAATTTTTCCAAGTGGAGTGTTTAATTTTCCATTATCTAATTCTACAGGTAAAACATTGCGTTGAAGAACAAACCTTCCTACAAAAGAAGTTGAAGGGTCATTTACAATTTGAGAAGGAGTAGCACATTGGTGCAACCTACCCGCTCGCATAACCGCTACACGGTCACAAATTGCTAAAGCTTCTTGTGGGTCATGAGTAACCAAAAGTGCACTAGCTCCACAAGAGTTCAGTACCGATGAAAGTTCGCCTCTCAAGCGATATCGAACATCTACATCCAAGCTAGAAAAAGGTTCATCTAATACTATTAAAGAAGGTGCTGGAGCTAATGCTCTAGCCAGGGCTAACCGTTGCTTTTGCCCTCCAGAAAGTTCATGAGGGTATCTAAAGCGAAAGTCAGAAAGACCAAGTAAATCAAGAAGCCACATAGCGCGGTTTGTATCAGCCCCCCGCTTTAAACCAAAACAGACATTTCGCCAGGCATCTAAATGAGGGAACAAGGCATAATCCTGAAAGACCATTCCAACTCCTCTTCTTTCAGGCGGAGTAACTCTTTCAGAAGAAGCAACAATTTCGCTATCAATTGAGATCTGACCTTTAGCTGGAGACTCAAAGCCCGCAATAAGTCTTAAAAGCGTAGTTTTACCACAGCCAGATGGTCCTATCAATCCAACCAATTCACCCTGGTTTAACGAAAGGTGAATTGATTGCAATGTCCAAGCTTCATTTTGAGTAGAGGGATATTGGTGCCATAAGTTTTCGATTTTTAGCCGGTTATTTTTCATAAGCAATTTTTTGATATTGAATTAGATCCATTGGTGATTAAACAGGAAGATCCATTCATGGAAGTTCAAAAACGAAAGCTTTCCTTTCCTTTCTTTTAGTTATTGAATGGAACTAGTAAATCATAAAAAGTCTTCCTATCCTCTCTTATTCAAAGATCCCAAAAGAGAGGTGCTAAGTAAAAAAAGATACCTCCGAGGCTATCAATTGATTCGTGGGGTCTGTCTGGGTTCAATTGGAAGAGAGAAGGTGTTTACCAAAAAACCAATCAATCGAAAGGCTTTTAAAAAACGAGAACTGAGTCTATTATTCACTATCGATAGATATTCCATGAAAAAAAATCCAAATAAAGAAAGGTCTAAAAGAACTCTTAAAATCATTTCATTATTAGCTTTCATTGTAATTAGTTTTCTATTGATAAATAAATATGGAATAGAAGTTTTAAGAGAGCAAGTAAGGCTAATGGGTTATTTTGCGCCAGCGGGAATATTTACACTTAGATTTACAAGTATTATAATTCCAGCTCTACCAAGCACAGCCTATTCAATATTATCAGGATTATTGTTAGGCTTTCCTAAAGGACTATTAACCATATGCTTAGCTGATGTATGTGCTTGTTCCTTAGCTTTCTTTCTATCTCGATATTATGGGCGAAATTTAATTAAAAAATTAATAGGGAATGATTTTATGAGTCGCGTTGAAAGAATTAGTAGAAACAACTTAGAAAACAATTTCTTTCTAATGACTGGTTTTTTAATGACAGGTTTATTTGATTTTGTTAGCTATGGAATAGGCTTAACTAAAACCCCTTGGAGAAAGTTTGCTCCAGCACTATTAATAAGTATTTTGCTATCTAACCCGCCAATAGTTGCTTTAGGCGCAGGAGTTTTTGATGGCGGGAAGAAGATTTTAATAGCTTCAGTAATTGGAATATTTCTTATTTCTATTATAATTGGGAAAATAAAAAAAACAAAAATCTATACTAATTAATAATGAGAAAAAAAGAGCGCGCAAAAATAATACTCAAGAAGTTAAATGAATTATACCCAGAGCCACCTATTCCATTAATGCATTCTGATGAATTTACATTGCTTGTTGCTGTGGTGCTTAGTGCTCAGTCAACAGATAAGAAAGTCAATGAAATTACCCCTGATTTATTTAAAGCAGCATCCAATCCAGCCTTAATGTACAAGCTTGGAAAAGAAAAGATATATACTTATATAAAACAATTAGGGCTATCAAGACAAAAGGCTAAAAATATATACCTGCTTTCAGAAAAACTTATACGAGAGTTTAATCACCAAGTCCCTTCTTGTTTTGAACACCTAGAATCACTACCTGGTGTTGGCCATAAAACAGCTAGCGTTATTATGTCTCAATGCTTTGGCATTCCTACGTTCCCTGTAGATACTCATATACACCGATTAGCACAAAGGTGGGAGCTAACAAATGGAACAAGTGTTCTAAAAACAGAACAAGATTTAAAATTGCTCTTTCCTAAGCCATACTGGAACAAGCTACATCTACAAATAATCTTTTACGGAAGAGAGTACTGCACCGCAAGGGGTTGTAATGGAATGATTTGCCCTTTGTGCAAAGAGTTATTTCCTAACAGAAAAAATCCCATTGTCACCAGGAAAGCATAAATAGTCCTCGGACCTTTGATAAATTCTTTACAAATTCTTCTTTAAAATAAATTCATAACAAATTATCTTCTACTCATAGCAAAGATCACTAAAGTAGAAATTATTTGCTAAAAATAGATATATTTATAATATCGAAATGAAAATTGCTATTAGTGGAGCCTCTGGGAAAACAGGCTATCGGATAGCAGAAGAAGCCATAGCAGCTGGACATGAAGTAAGACTTTTAATACGGAAGGGTTCTATATTGCCTCAGACTATTAGTGATTGCGAGACAAAAACAATAGATCTAGGGAATAAGCAATCCTTAGATGCTTCGTTGAAAGGCATGGATGGATTAATTATTGCCACAGGAGCAAGACCTTCGGTTGACTTAACAGGACCCGCTCGAATTGATGCAATAGGCGTTGCGAATCAAGTTGATAGCTGTATACGAGTCAATACAAAAAGGATCATATTGGTAAGTTCCTTATGTACTGGTAGGTGGATTCATCCACTAAATCTATTTGGATTAATTTTAATATGGAAACGTATAGGAGAACAATCACTAGAAAAAAGTGGATTGGACTGGACAGTTATCAGACCAGGAGGCTTGTCAGAGGATGAAGAGAACTTAGAAAAACAAGGTATTTGCTATACGGGTCCTGATTTACAAGAAGAAGCCTATATACCAAGGAGGTTAGTAGCTCGTTGCTGTATAGAAGCAATCAAAACGCAAGAATCCATTGGTCGTATTATCGAAGTAACGAGTAGTAGAGATCTAGCACAAACAACTATGAAAGAAGCAATTGCAGGATTTAAGCTGAATGAAAGTCTTCCAAATAAATAAAATTGCAGTCCTATGAAAACTAATTCTAAAATTGATGCACTCCAATTGATGCTTACAGATTTGCGAACTCGAAATGAGCCTATTCGTCATAAAGCCGCTTTTCGTAGATGCCAACCTGAGTTTCAGACATTGGTAACAAAACTCATAGAGCAACTGGAAACAGAATTAAATAAAGAGAAACAAATTCTTAGAGATCAAAATTAAATGTAAGAACTTTAAAATGCTTTTTTTAAATTAAATATTCGCAGACATTGAGTTAAGTTATGATAAAGATATCCTATCCAAGTTCTAGGCAGGCCAAAGCATAAACCTCACTCATTGATGTTGGGGGTTGGTCTCCTCTATACATTCTTAAAGTTTTGGAAACAGGCTTAAACCCAAGCTTTTTGAGCAGTGAGTTTACGTGCATATTCAATCCAGGAGTATCTAGTAAAACGATTCCAGAATGTTCTTTTATTAGACGATATAACAACAATTCTGCCAATGAAGGAGTATCAGCCAAAAGAGGACCAATACGCCATCCCTCTCCTTGCTCAAGAAAACATGGTCGGATCCGTCCAAAACCATGGCAAAATCCTTCTTTATCAACCAACGCAATTACTTTTCCGGCTGGATGTTTAAGCCAATCGGAGAGAAAGTGAGGTCTAGGGCTGGGCTCTCTTTTTGCATCGTAAATGTGAACAGCTTTTGAAGGTATTTGCGCTCCTTCGAAAACGCTTAGCTGAGATAAGTCAATATCAGGATGTCCCTGGGAAGAGAGTGATCCATCCCCAATCCTCTGCCAACGAGTGGTAAAAGAAGAGGAGCAAAAACCCCATCGTGAATAATCATCTACCCGGTCTGGTGCCGCCTCTAATCCGATACAAGGGAGATTGGCCAGATGATGTAGAGCATGCTTCCAAAGTTGTAATCCATACCCTTTGCCACGGTGTTCCTCGACAACCAAAAAAAGCCCTATAAAACCGTATTCAGCGTTATAACGAACTCCAGCAATACAACCAATGGGAATACTCCCTAACCAACCGACCCATAAACCTTGTCTATCAGTATGTCTGTATATATCAACATCTCCTGCTCCAGGTGTAAAGCCTTCTTTTCGTGACCATTGAGTCACAAGAGGTATATCTCTCTTTTGAAGGGGTTTAATTTTAAGAAAAGAATGATTGCTATTGAAGGTCTTTTCGATTGTTATTCTCCCAGAAGATCAATTCGAATGACTCCTATAGCTATATGAGTCATGGATTATTTTACTAACAAAGACGAAAGGCGCCACAAGTTAAATTAAGAATATTTATTATTCATTGCTCGCAATATTTAAATAATGAAAGAACCGGCAGATAGATCTAATGGATTAATCAAAATCTTGTTTAAAGTTTTGTCGGTATGAAATTGGAACAAGCCACAAAAAAAGAATCCACCATGTAATAATTATTATAGATATGAAAATAGTAAGCCATATTTTATGAGGCCATAACCAACTTAGAGCTATAAAAATAATCCCACTTAATAAGATGCTCCAAGGCTTACACCACCATTCTTTCTCTTTCCAGAAATTAAAGCTTTCTACCTCTTCTTCATTAATCATTATCTAAAACTTTCCAACTCGCCAGTTTGCCTTAATGAAGCAAGAGCCTCATATCCACCAATTAATTTACCGTCCACAAAGACCTGAGGAAATGTTGACATTTCGGTGGTTTGTTTAATTGCATTGAAGGATTCTTCATTATCAATATTGTTAATAGAATGTGGTATGTCTAAACTTCTGAGAATTCTTAAAGCTCTTGTGCACCAGGGACATCCAGGAAGAACAGCTATTTCAATTCTGGGAGGGGTCGATTTAGAAACATTTATATGATTTGTATTTTCTAATTGGTCTTCTCCAATAAGAGCCAACAAAATATCGGCCCCCTTAAGAACTAACGTTCCTGGTTCAAGGTGCCCACCCCATACCTGACAATCTCCATCTGAAAGGCTTAGATGTAAGTGCACACCTTCTGGAGAGAATGTCCCGTTCAGCGTAATGATCTCAAGGTTCCCTTCCAAAACAGTCGGTTGAGATCGACCTGGACACTGAAAAGCGGCTCTTGACAAATTTCCAACAACTCCAAGGACGAAACCTGAAGAGTTGCTTGTAACTCCCACCTTCTCAATACATGAGCGAAGGTCGTTTCCAGGGAGAAGTTTCAACGTGCGCGAACGCATGTGGCAAATTTGTCTAATTCTTTAAGAATAAGAGACCGCCCCTAACAGAACTAATAATTGCGCCAATTTTCATTCTGTTTTTTAAAAAGCTTGATAAGGAAGAGCAGTCTCCTTCAAAAGGGATAAAGTCATTTACGACCTAAAAGACATGTGCTGTTTATTTAATGTATTTAAAAAGCCTTAAAGGTTGCCGACTGGCAATAGGAAATTATCCTGCATTTACTTATGATGCCCGCGGAGGAGGAGGTGAAGCTCAAGTAAATGAATTTAAAGACTCACCAATAAAAGAATTAATCTTCAATAAAGATTCATTTTCAATTCCACCTTTAAATTGGAAAACAACAAAGATTCTAGGTATTCCATTGCCTCCAGGAATTCAGATAAATATTGAAAATAAGTCACTAGAAGGTAAGTTGAATATTGACACTGGTTATTTAGCTTTGAATTTCGAAGCATATTTCTACTTATCAATAGGAAATTTAATTAAAGCTCCAAAATTGTTAATTCAAACTTGCTTAAAATCTGGAGAGGTTTCACGCATTGATAAGAGTGCAAAGGGTTCAACAATCTCTAACGAGGGAAAAGCGATATTAGTTGGGTTTGCAAACATAGAAAGGACAGGATGCCTATTGCAGGATCTATTTCTTGGATTACCTACTGACGCATTTGCAGAATTGCATTGTGAATTTTATTGACCTAAAAAATAATTAACTATAATCATTTTTAAGAAGAGAAAATAAATTATCTAGAATGTAGAAATGATATCTCCTAATTCTCTTCAATACGACGAACAATATAAACCATTGACACTAAAGACGCAGCTAAGACAAAAAGCAAAAAAGTGGTCATAATTTTTCCATTTATCTTTACCTAGTTTTGCATCAAATAATTTTAAATGCAATAGTTAAATCAATTTGCCCAAATAAAGTCTTATAAAGGGTTGTTGAATTAGATATCTAATTGCTATGAAAAAAGAAAAGCTTAGATCAACAGCTGACATTCTTACCTTATTGAGAGCCGCAACAGGTATTCCACTTATTTACTTTCTAAATACTGGAAGCCTTGCCATAGCTTGGTTTCTTCTCTTCATTGGAGCATTAACTGATCTAGTTGATGGTTGGCTTGCACGAAAATTTGGAGGTGGCTCTAGCTGGGGAGCAAAACTTGACCCTTTAGCAGATAAAGTCCTTATTTCAGCGCCAATGATATGGTTGGCATCTGTTGGTTTGTTGCCTATCTGGGCTGTATGGCTCCTTATAAGTAGAGAATTAATAATTTCGTCTTTGCGTTCTAGTGAAAATGATGGGATGCCAGCATCTAAAGGAGGGAAAGTTAAAACTGTTCTGCAATTCTTTGCTGTTTTACTTATGATCTGGCCTTTTAGCTGGGGTGGTACTTATTTTGCATTAAAAGTCCAAAGATTAGGAGTATGGGTCTTTTGGCCAACTCTAATTCTTACGATCTTATCTGGTATTAAATATCTCAAGAAGGAAAAAGCTTTTCGTCAGCACTAAAGTCTGGATTGTTTGAAGTCAATAACAAATAATCATTCTTATAACTGTCATCAAAGCCTTTTTCCAGGTCAAATCGAGGCTCCCATTTCAAGTCTTTTTTAACAAGGTTTATATCACTAAAGAAATGTCCAATCCTTAATGGGAAGGATTTTCTTTGTTTTTGGTCAACCAGGGATGGATCAAAAGGCTTAATGGTTAACTGGCTTGGATCCTTGCCACATGCTTTTGCGGAGATATAAACAAGGCCTCTTAATGTAATACCTTGATTGCCAGAACAATTATATATTTTGTTCACTGCAACTGAGGATTCAATACTTAGCAGCATGGCTTTTGCTAAATCAGCTACATGACCCAACTGAGTGATGAAGTTTCCGTCTCCAGGTAATGGAATTGGCCGATTATGAACTATTCGATCAAAAAACCATCTTTCTATAGGATTGTAATTCCCTGGACCATAAATATATGTAGGTCGAAAGCTAGTAAAAGGAATGCCTTGAGCGGTTAACCAATTTTCAGTCTCAACTTTTCCATAATGCCTACTATTTGGGTCTAATTCGCTCGATTCCTTCAGTGGCCAATTGTATGAATCTGCGTACACACCTGCTGAACTCACATAAACAAGCCTATGAAGAGGTGCCCCAGTAAAGCTGAGAACCTTTTTTGTGTCTTCAAGGGTCCTCCCTGAGCTATCTACAATCACATCAAATTTCCGCCCTCTAAGAGAAGCAAGTGATTCTTCAGAGCCGCGATCTCCCTTTATATGTTCAACATTTGTTGGAACAGGATTATTGCCACGAGTAAACAAAGTTATGCGGTGATTGGTTGAGTTCAACTCCGACACCAAATATTTCCCCACAAAGCGAGTCCCGCCTATTACAAGAATGTTCACAGGGTTAAATGAATTCTCTTGCTATTCAAGCGCGTAAATTAAAAGGAAGGCAAAATCTCCCTTACAAAATGAATCATCACAAATTGAGGTTTGATCTATGGAGATAATTCCTGCTATTGACCTCTTGGGAGGTAACTGCGTAAGGCTAAATCAAGGGGACTATGAACAAGTCACCCAATTCAATAGAGACCCTGTCAAGCAAGCTCTTCATTGGCAAGCCCAAGGAGCAAGCAAATTGCATGTTGTTGACCTTGACGGAGCTAAAACTGGTGAACCAACGAATGATCTCTCTATCCGGAAAATAACTGCAGCACTTGATATCCCAGTCCAATTAGGTGGAGGTGTTCGTACATTCAATCGAGCTAAGGAATTAATCGACTATGGAGTTGAGAGAGTAATCCTTGGCACTGTCGCAATTGAAAACCCAAGCCTCGTAAAGCGACTATCCGAAGCATATCCACAGAAAATCTTGATAGGGATAGATGCTAAGGATGGAAGAGTTGCTACTCGCGGGTGGATAAATCAAAGTGATGTATTAGCAACTGAACTTGCAAAAACATTTTCAGAGTCTGAGATTGCAGGAATAATCTCTACTGATATATCTCAAGATGGAACCTTGAAGGGGCCAAATCTGCAGGCAATGAAAGATATCGCATTAGTGAGCCAAGTTCCTGTCATCGCTTCTGGCGGTGTTGGTTGCATGTCAGACCTACTTTCACTTGTGCCATTAGAAAGTGATGGTGTCACAGGAATTATTGTTGGCAGAGCAATTTATGATGGCAAAGTTGATCTCAAAGAAGCTATAAAGGCTCTTGAGAATAGTCATTTGATCGACCCACCAACTAAAAATATTTATGCATGAATATGCATTCAGAAGCGAGCTTTAAGAAGATATATAAAATTGATAAAAAAAAACAAGTGGAATGGACTGGAGGATTTCGGTATGGCTAGTTATCTTGTATTCATGAGATTGAATTGGTGAGCAATTTGGCTAAAGAGGCTTCTAATCAAATCCTATTATTGGCTCCTGACCTTTTAGGGGAATCTCTTGCTCTCCAATTAAATCAATTACAAAACGAGTACAAAGTATGCCTGGCTAAAGAGGAATTAACTAAACGTCCCTTTCTAATTATCTGGTCTATAGAAAGTCTTGAAGTTTTAAGTTCCATTCAAACAGAAACAAGGCGGCTTCAAGACTATTGGCTACCTGCTCCACTTTTAGTTCTAATACCCGCAAAAGCTTCTGCACAAACCAGTGAGCTCCTTCAGTTTGATTGTTCAGGCATACTGCAAGATCCTGATATACAAACTCTAGTCAAAGCAATAACAACCTTACAAGGAGGAGGGAGAGTAGTACGACTTAAAGATCAAGAAACAAAGCAATCAAGTGCCCTCCAACCACCGATGGGACTAGGTCAATGGCTACTACTTAGTGGCCTTCAACAGATCAACAACGAACTTAGACAAATTCAATTACTGCTAGAGCGTCCACCTAAGAGTTCAATAAAAGAACTAATGCTTTATGGCCGTAAGAGAGAACTAAGCTTTGCTAAAAGGATTTTATTCTGGCTTTGGGGGCCCCTTCAACCATCTTTAGACCCCTATAAATCAAAAAGCAAATCAAAAATTTCCTCTCCTATAGGAATTGAGGCGAATGAATATGTCAAGCATCACGGGAGCAATACAGAAATTAGTCTTGAGGAAAAGAATGGACTGGCAGTCTGGTCCGCAATACGAGGTCGATTAACAGAAGCAATTCAAGAAGGGTTAATCAACTCCACCGGCGGGCTTCTAGCGATTGAAGGGCTGAACAGCTTGAGACAACGAGAGCTGCTAGTTGCGCTTTTGGATCAATTGAATGAACTCGTAAAAAAGATGAATGATTATGCCAACAAGAATGGGGATTATTTGGAAAATTGGTTAGATCTTCAAACAGAAATTAAGCAACAAGCCCTAAGAAAAATGATTGGTAGCTACGTAAGGTTGGAGTTACAAGGAAATATGATGCTCGTAGGCGATCAATTATTGGCATCGACAACTTTATCTAATAGTGACGATGAATTACCTAAAGGTGATCAAATGCTTGACCCTTTACTGCTCGATAAGCCTGTAGAAGTAGAAGGACAATTGCTGCCTGCTGATAATCCCCGTGCTTTGATCCACCTTGAAATGTTTTTTAGTAACTGGCTAATTCGTACCGCCGAGCTAATTAGCGAAGAAGTCATTGAGGCATGTGGAGATTGGCCTGAACTAAGACGCTATCTTCTCAAGCCCCAGCTTATTTCAACTCGAGAGCTAGAACGATTACGTAATCAACTAAACAGTAAGAACAGGTGGCAAAGTCTTGTGCTACGTCCAATTCAGCTCTATGAAAGCAAAAGAATTCTCTACATCATTGAAAAAGGGCAAATTCAACCTTTTGTGATGACTGAACCAAGAGACGAAGAGCTACGGCAATTAGGTTGGTGGCAACAACAAGTAGCTCTATTAGTTGAGGCTAGGGATGCGCTATCCCCACAAATCCAAACTCTCGTAAAACATCTAGGAGATTTAATGGTTGTAATCCTTACTCAAGTAGTCGGCCGCGCAATAGGATTGGTAGGCAGAGGAATTGCTCAAGGCATGGGGCGCAGTATTGGAAGAGGCTAAACACATAAACTTATGGACATTTACAAGAGACAATAAATGAAGAACTTTGCATATTTAACAATGGCTCAACTGTTGAATCTAATTCTGAGCCTTTTCCTTGTAATCTTCTTGATTACTCCTTCTGTAAATGCTGCAAGAGAAACCGATAGCTATGACGGCAATATTTTTCCAATATATGCAGGGAATGGATCTCTAGTTCCACCTCCAAATAATCTAGAGCAATCTCTGAAAAACAACCGTACAAGTGTGATTATTTTCTATCTTGATGACAGTGCGGCAAGCAAAGCAATAGCACCTTTAGTTTCTGGAATTAAACTCCTCTGGAGTTCAGGAATAGATATAATTCCATTAACTACTGACGAGTTTCAAGGGAAACAAAGTAGTAATCCAATTGATGAGTCATACTATTGGCGCGGAAATATCCCACAAATAGTAGTGATTGATGGCAATGGCACAATCTTTTTAGATGAGGAAGGTCAAGTTCCTATAGAAGAAATAAACCAAGCTATCAGCCAAGCAAGTGGTCTTGAAATGCCTTCGTTTTCTATCACAATCAAATCCTTTAATGAATACAATAGTGAGCCATCAAAAGAAGGGTACACAGCACCTCGTTAGATAATGAGTTAGCAATTAATTCTCTTTGCGTATAAATTGGACAATAGAAGAAAAGCAATTAACCTCAGATTCTCTTCTCTTGTTAACCGGCTGTTCCTATGACCGGCATCTGTTCTCTACTAATAATTTATGGGTTTTGCCTCGGATGGTTAGAACTCTGTCATCGACTAAGACCCTCTTCCCCATTGCAATTAAAAACTTTTGACTGGAAGGTTTTTCAAACTAAAGCAGGAATAAGAATCGATGGATGGGTTGAAATTTACAACCCTCACCCTCGAATGGAGGTAATGGTGCCTGAAATTCAAATTAAGCCAAGGCTTCTTGGAAAAAAAAATCTGGATGAAGTAAAAGTAATAAGTTCAATCACCTCCGCACACCCGGACGAACCATCAAGAGAAGACAGTTACTGGGAGGCATATATCATAAAAAGCAAAAATTACACAAAGGCAAATATTTCTCTTGATCTAACATTCAGTAACTCACAAGAAATAAAACTACCAATCGACAATGTTTGGATAGATATTGATTGGGTTAACTATGGGCCCTTTGGAAGGGTAAAGCGACGTGATGGAGTCATTATTCCGATTAATAGGCCCAAGGCATTAGCTGCTGAAAAAGCTTACTTTCAACAATTCAAAGATTGGCAATTGCTTCCCATCAAAACCCATATGCTGGGTACTCAAGACGAGATAGTAAATACAATTGCTCACTACACTGAGCAGTTACTTCAAAAAGAAGATGTTTTGACAATCGGTGAGACGCCATTAGCTGTTATGCAAGGTCGTTACCACCATCCATGCAATTTAGAAATTAGTTGGCTATCAAGAAATCTATGTCGAGCTTTTCATCCAACAAGCAGTCTTGCAACTGCTTGCGGAATGCAATCTCTAATTGATTTAGTTGGTCCATCAAGAGTGATTACTGCTTGGATCTTTGGTGTCTTTTCAAGGTTTATTGGTATAAGAGGGGTCTTCTATCAACTTGCTGGAGATCAAGCGAGACTAATAGACGACATTACTGGAACAACAGCTCCTTACGATCAAACAATTGTGCTGGGCCCTCGTAATCCGAGACAAGTGTGTGATCAAATCTCGAAGAGACTAGGTATAGGCGTAGCAATTGTAGACGTAAATGATCTAGGTCGTGTAAAAGTACTTGCGGCAAGTCGCCAGTGCAATCTTAATCTTATAAAGAAGGCACTAAAGCCAAACCCAGCAGGCAATGCAAATCAACAAACCCCTTTAGTTATAATTAGACCTAATAGAAACTCTTAGAGCATAATTTCGGAAGCCAGATAGATTTAGGTGAAGCATTTCAATAAGGGTGATCGAGGTCACAAACAACTTGCTTCGCGTGGAAGCCCTCAAAGCGAGTCACTTTTCCACGTTCTCTTTACTAAAGAAACCTGAGATTATTCCGTGGCTTCAATCATTGCTAGTAAGAAGCTGGATAGGGCAAGCTGAAAGAAACCTATCTGGATTAATACCAACTAGACAACCAACATGCCTTTTAGCGCTAGAAAGGAACATACCAATTACTCTAATCCTTGTACAACCTACTAATAAAAGAGGAAGTTGCTGGTCTATTGGTTTTTCTGAAATCCTGACTGAGCCAGAGAATTATTCAATAAAATTCATTTACACGGAACTTCTTAAAAAGGCACTAGAGATTTTAAGTAATCGTGCTCAAAGTTGGTTAATAAGGTCTTCGACATGTGACCAAGATTTAATCGCTCTTGCCCGCGAACTTGGTTTTCAACCAATAAAATTCTTTAACTGTTGGGAACCTCCATCTAATTATGGAGAATCAAAACTTAATGAGACAAATACATTACCGGAAGGTCTGGAATGGCAACAATTGAACAGGAATAATGTTCAAGCATTATGCAAGCTTGACCAAACAAGAGATTCTGTATATCTACGACAAATACTAGATAGGCAATGGCATGACTTGCTTACAACAAAATCAAATTTGAACGGTGTACTTACAAACAAGTATTTTACTGATAAAAATATCATCATGGGATTCTTGTGCAGAAATTGGCCAATAGAACAATCATGCGTCGAGATACTTAGAGACCTTATCTGGGACGACAGAATTTCAGTCTCACTTCCAGTTCTATTAAATGACTTATGTAAAAGCAATCAAAAGTTTTTAGTTGAAACCTGTCGTGAAGACAAGGAGCTTTACAATGTATTGTCTAATTTAAAATGGAGCGTATGTGAAGAAAAAGTTCTTTTAGCCCGAACTATATGGAGGAGACGAGAAAACAACAGAATGGTTCTTGGTACAAGACCTTTAGAGTCAATTTTAGGTCGTCTAAATCCACAGCGACCTCCATTACCAACACCAAGTCTAGGAAGGAGATAAAGCAGATGCCGCAGCCTTTATTCAAATCAGTTTTAAGTATGGATATTGGAAAGAAAAGAGTTGGACTAGCTGGCTGTGACCCATTGGGTATCACAATTACGCGTCTGAAACCTTTAATTAGAAATAATTTTGATCAAGAAATAAGGATATTAATGACTTATTGCGAGGAAAGAAAAGTACAAGGGCTAATAATTGGCCTTCCCTTAAGTAAAGAAGGTTTGGCAACTAAACAATCAAAATATTGCGCGAAATATGGGGAAAGAGTTGCAACCTCGCTAGAACTTCCAGTCGCTTGGGTTAACGAGCACAGTAGTAGCTGGGCTGCAGCAAATGAATTTAATCTACATAATGATCGTTCAGGAAAGCTAGATAGTGCAGTAGCTGAATTACTTCTTTCTCAATGGCTTAAAGAAGGGCCAGAGCTTAAACCAGTAAAAATGCCGTCCTTTCCAACAAGGCAATTGAACTGTGATACTGGATCCTGATCGAAGGAACTGTAATTTAGATGTCAACTCAAGGTTCAACAAACAACGGTGAAGTCCCTACTGTTCTCGTCAGAGACAAAGCTGGGCTAGCTCTTCTTTGCTTTTTAGAGCAATTAATCCCTATTAATGGCAAGGATTATGCACTCCTTACCCCTGTAGATACCCCGGTTTCATTATTCAAACTCAATGATGATGAAGACCCTGAGTTAATTGAAACGATATCAAGCAGTGAGCCAATTCTTGCTGTTGCTGATGTGGTTTTACAAGAGCATGACTTAACTCTTGTTCGATCCGCTGTAACGCTAACAGTCACTGGAGAACTAGATGAGCCTGACCCTGAAGAATTAGAAGAGGATGACGAGAGTGAGGAGCAAGATGATTCTGAGACATATGAACTTCTTGTAAGTTTTAAGGTAGACGAGCATGAATATGGTCTATATATTCCACTTGATCCATTCTTTGTGGTTGGAAGAATAGAAAAAGATCAAGCAATATTAGTTGAAGGAAAAGAGTTTGATGAAGTTCAACCACTCATAGAAAGTGAACTTGATGAAAGGGAGATTTCAGATTGATGAAGCAAAGCTGGCTTAGACCAGATTGGGAGCCTGGATTAAGCATTTCAAAGCTTCCTTTAGAACATTTACTTCAAATGAGGATAAAAGCCCTTTTGTTAGATGTTGATGGAACCTTGCTTCATGGGAAAGAAGTCATTCTCCATAATTCAGTTATTAATTGGATCAAAGAAGCTAAAGAAAACCTTGTCGTTCATCTATTAAGCAATAATCCATCTCATAAAAGGGTTGGATCAGTAGCAAAACAATTAAGAGTTGATTACACATGCAGAGCAGGAAAGCCTTTTCATCGTGGTCTAAACAAAGTACTGAAATCAATTGAACTTAACCCCGCCCAAATAGGCTTGGTAGGTGACAGGATATTTACTGATGTAATCGCTGGTAATAGCCGAGGTTTATATACGGTCTTAGTTACACCAATTGGTCCCGATGGTAATTCTTGCCCAAACAATAGAATCCAACTCCTAGAGAAAAAAGCTGCTCAATTTCTAGGAGCCGAAAGGGTATGACACTTTGGGTAATAAAAGTTGGCACAAGTCTTCTAAGAGGTACAAATGAACGAAGTACAGCTGAAATAATTGATGGATATAGCGCCTGCATAGCAAAGAGCAAATCAAAAGGGGATCAAGTCATACTTGTCACAAGTGGTGCTGTCGGACTTGGATGTCTTCGACTAGGCATAAAAAAAAGACCAGATGACCTGGCATCTCTACAAGCTGTTGCGGCAGTAGGGCAGGGGCACCTAATGGGACTGTACGAAAAGTCTTTTAGTTCTCATGGTTACAACGTGGCTCAAGTATTGCTCACACGTGCAGAACTCGGGACAAGAATGTCTTATCGCAACGCTTCATTGACATTCAAGAAATTGTTGGCGATGAATGTCATTCCTATTGTCAATGAAAATGACACCATCTCAGCTGAAGAATTACGATATGGCGATAATGACACCCTGTCTGCGCTTGTTGCCTCAGCTGTCTCAGCTGATCAATTAATCCTATTAACGGATGTAGATCGACTCTATTCCAAAAATCCAAAAACAAATGCTGAGGCAAAACCAATAACAGAAGTACATCATTCAACAGAAATAGAATCGCTAGAAAAAGTAGATAAGCAAAAAGGGGAATGGGGAACAGGTGGAATACAAACAAAACTTTCCGCAGCAAAGATTGCAACAGCTAGTGGAATAACTGTTCAGTTAGCCGATGGTAGAGATCCAACTCAACTTGCAGAATTATTAAACGGTTCACGAGGCGGGACAGTCTTTTACCCTAGCCCAAAGCCCTTGGGCAGTCTTAAAAGCTGGCTTGCACACGCCATAAAACCCTTAGGAATCATCTACTTAGATAAAGGAGCTTCTCTAGCTATAAAAGAAAGAGGAGCTTCATTGCTCCTAGTAGGAATCACAAAAGTCTCTGGTAATTTTTCAGCCAATCAACCAGTAAAAATTTTGGGTCTTGAACATACTGAAGTTGCAAGAGGTCTTAGTTCCTTAAGTAGTGAAGACCTTAGAAATGCTTTAAAAATGAATATAAGCTCAGAAAAATCCCAAGTGGTTGTCCACAGGGATGTGCTAGTTCTTACTGGTCAATTAAAAACATAGTTCAAAGCACCTCAATTAAGTTCCTCAAAAATTTTGTGCCATGCGTTTCAACGAATTAATTACGTACCTTAATAAAGGAAACGCTAAATTAATAGAATTCCATATTGGAGACAATCCAGAAATATTTAGTGGGGGGTCAATTGATAAAGCGTTGCCTGAACAAGTCAGCTTTTTAGAAAAAGGAAGTCCTTACAAAAAAGAGTTATCGGTCAGCAAAGCAGGTGTAATTCTTCTACCTAAAGAAGAAGAGCTTATTTCGATTGCAAAGCAAAAAGGCATTAGTTGGGCTGCTTTTAAGGATCCACGACTTGCCTTTGCAGAGACACTGACATTGTTAACGCCAAAAAATACTGCCCCTAAAGAAATTCACCCAAAAGCAATCATCAAAGAAGGTGTTCAAATAGGCAAGAATGTTTCTATAGGTGCCAATGCTTATGTTGGAGAGAACAGCATCATTGGTTCAGATTGCATCATTCACCCTGGTGTAGTCATTTATGAGAAGGTCTCAATATCCAAAGGTAGTGAATTGCATGCAAATTGTGTTATCCACCCATCTACAGCTATTGGAGAAAATTGTGTCATCCACTCCAATGCTGTTGTCGGGTCAGAAGGGTTTGGTTTTGTACCCACTTCAAATGGTTGGTTCAAAATGCCTCAAACTGGTGTTGTAGTTATAGAGGATTATGTTGAGATTGGATGCAACTCGACAATAGATAGGCCAGCCGTTGGAGAAACACGAATAGGAGCTGGGACCAAAATCGATAACCTTGTTCAAATAGGCCATGGAGTAATAACTGGCAAAGGTTGTGCTATGGCCTCTCAAGTAGGCATTGCTGGAGGGGCCCAATTAGGAGATGGAGTAATACTTGCTGGTCAGGTTGGTGTAGGGAATAGGGTAAAAGTTGGCGACGGAGTAATTGCAAGTTCAAAATGTGGAATTCACGCTGATATTCAACCTGGAGAGGTAGTAAGTGGCTTTCCTGCAATTTCTAACAGGCTATGGCTCAGATGTTCTTCCCACTTCAAGAATCTCCCAGAGATAGCAAAAGCCCTTAAAGAGATAAAACGGCATACCAGTCAGTAGTCTCTGAGTATAGGCAATGTCTTTTTTCTTTTAACAATGAGAAAGTACGAAATAGCTTTACTACCAGGGGATGGGATAGGTCCAGAAATTACTGCAGTTACAAGAAATTTGTTAGATCAAATCAGTAAAAACCATGGATTTCAATTGGTTTTTCAAGAACTTCCTATTGGAGGAGCTGGCCTTGAGTCACATGACTGCCCACTCCCAGACTCAACACTAAAAGCTTGCAAAGAGAGTTCTGCAGTCCTTATGGCTGCAATAGGAAGTCCTCAATACGACAAGCTTCCTAGGGAGAAAAGGCCCGAGACAGGCTTGCTTCAATTAAGAGCTGGATTAGAACTATTTGCAAACATTAGACCTGTCAAAGTTTGGCCCGCTTTAAAAGAAGCTAGCAGTCTTAAAGAAGAAGTTATAGAAGGGGTTGATCTGATAGTTGTTAGAGAATTAACTGGTGGTATTTATTTCGGGAAACCCAAAGGAAGACTAAAGAGTAAAGACGGGGAAAGAGCATTCAACACAATGACTTACTCATGTAGTGAAATTGATCGAATAGCAAAAGTTGCATGTGATCTAGCAAAAACCAGAAAAAAGAAAATTTGTTCCGTCGATAAAGCAAATGTTCTGGATGTCAGTCAACTTTGGCGAGATCGCGTCGAAAAAATATCAAAAAACAATCCAAATCTAGAAATTAGTCACCTTTATGTTGATAACGCAGCCATGCAGCTCATAAAAGACCCCTGTCAATTCGATGTAATCCTTACGAGCAACTTATTTGGAGACATCCTCAGTGATGAAGCAGCGATGCTAACAGGATCGATTGGAATGCTTCCCTCTGCCTCTGTGGGTACAAACGGTCCTGGATTGTTTGAACCAGTTCATGGATCTGCTCCTGACATTGCTCGCTTAAACAAGGCGAACCCACTAGCAATGGTCCTATCAGCATCAATGATGTTAAAAATCGGTCTTAAAGAATTTGAAGCCGCAGAAAAACTTGAAGCAGCTGTTAACACGGTGCTTAATAAAGGGTTTAGGACTGGGGACCTTATGAGTGAAGGCTGTACTGAACTGGGATGTAGCGAAATGGGACAACAATTAATGGAGGCTATTTAGGGTGGAAATTTCTAAAAAAAGTAGAGCTCTGTTCATGAAAAGCATCACAAGGACGTGCGACCTGGCAAAATCTTTTGGCCTGTTCAAAAAGCGTAGATGTCGAAGCGTCACCCGGTTGTAGCCGTAACGGGATCCTCCGGAGCAGGAACCAGTACCGTTAAAAGGGCTTTTGAGCACATATTTGCTCGCGAAAACATTGTCCCAGCAGTCGTTGAAGGCGACAGCTATCACCGATTCGAAAGAGGGCCAATGAAGCAAGCCATGGCCGAAGCTCTCGCCAAAGGAGAAAACTTTTCTCATTTCGGACCAGAAGCAAACCTTTTTGACAAACTAGAAGAACTATTCGATACATATGGTCAAACAGGGGGCGGGCAGAAACGTTATTACTTACATAGCCCTGAAGAAGCAGAAGAGCACAACGCTCGCCTAGGGACATCCCTCTCTCCAGGAGAATTCACCCCTTGGGAAGATATTCCTAACGGAACAGACTTACTCTTTTACGAAGGATTACATGGAGGAGTAGCAGGAGAAAAATACGATGTCGCCAGCAAAGCAGACTTACTTGTAGGGGTTGTACCAATCACAAATCTCGAATGGATTCAAAAAATTCACCGCGATAACGCAGAGAGAGGTTACTCAGCAGAAACAATCGTAGAGACTATTCTTAGAAGAATGCCTGACTATATCAATCACATTTGTCCTCAATTCAGTAAAACAGACATTAACTTTCAGCGCGTTCCTACAATTGACACCTCAAACCCATTTATTTGCCGAAATATTCCTAGCCCAGATGAAAGCTTTGTAATTATCCACTTTAGAAAAGGAGCAAGAGAAAAATGGGGTATTGACTTCCAATATCTTTTAGGAATGATTCATGACTCATTCATGTCTAGTCCAACAAGCATTGTTGTGAATGGCGGGAAAATGGGTTTTGCCATGGAATTAATTCTCACCCCAATAATTCATCGAATGATTGAAGAGAAGAAAAAACTTGCCTAGCAATGCCATAACGAGAAAAAACATATAAAATATAATTATCTCAGCTATAAAAACCTTCTCTTCCTCAAATCCTTCATTTAAAATCAATAGTGCTCTAGAGAGGTATCCCAAGAGCACTGCCTGGGATATGGTCAACAGTCAGGTTTTTATAAAAGACGCAAGAGAAATTTATTTTAAATATCTTGCTAATAATGCAATAACTTCAAACCCTATTGGAGTTGCATTAGATCAAAATACCGGTAAAGGTAGAGTCTTGTTTTCTTATGCAACACTTCTCCCAACAGAGAAGTTTCTACAGTTTAAATATATTATCCCTAAAACCCATCACAGAAGAAGTGGGAGCTAAGCACCTCAACCATTTATTAAGTAAAACCATTTTACCAATAGAAGAAGATGTCTCAATCTATAAAAGTTTAATCTTATCCAAGATTTTTTCCCCAAGTATCACAGGTGCTGTAATACTTTCACAATGTGTATTTGCAATAGTAATTCATCCCTATGAGCTAGAAAATCAACCAAGAATAATCGGGGATGCTGCAGCCTTGACTCTTTTATTATTGCTTTCAGTTTTAAGTGTTATTGATATCTACCATATGAAGATACCAACTAAAGTATCTAAACTAGGGATAATAATTGGCTTATCTTATATAAGCTTGTCTGGTCTTTACATTAACATCGAGACTTGTTTTAATTTTTTCGTTGATAGTTTTCTTGCTTTAATTATTAGTTTTATTTTCATGAGAAGTATAAGTCTTATTGCAAAAGTAATTTATAAGAAAAATCTTTTAGGAGTCGGTGACGCATACCTAGCTAGCATGGGTGGTGCATGGTTAGGAGTCAATGGAATAAATAATGCAATAAGCCTTGCATTCATAAGTGGGTCAGTCTTTAGTCTTCTTGGAAGATTTACAGGCAGATTAAAGTATCTAGATTTTTTCCCTTTTGGCCCTTTCCTCGCTTTAGGCATTTGGGGGGTGTGCTTATTTGAATTAAGTTTGTGGTAATAAGAACAGATAGCCTTTAAGGACTTAAATTGTATTAAGCACTGATCTGATATGCCTGTGTCTCTTTTTGACTGGTTTGCCGATCGACGTAAAGGTCAGTTCGTCGGAAAAGTAACTCAAGAGAATGACGAGAGTGATGGGTTATGGGGAAAGTGTCCAGAATGTAGTCAGGTGGTTTATAGAAAAGACTTAATCGCAAATGCAAGTGTATGCAGCAATTGTGGTCATCACAATCGAATTGACAGCGAAGAGCGTATTCGGATAATTGCTGATCCAGGAAGTTTTAGGCCCATAGATACAGATCTCAGCCCTACTGATCCATTAGGTTTCAAGGATCGAAGGGCTTACGCAGATCGACTAAGGGAGAGTCAGGCAAATACGGGAATGAAAGATGGAGTTATTACAGGTACTTGCAAGGTTCAATCCATACCAATGGCACTTGCAGTGATGGACTTCAGATTTATGGGCGGATCAATGGGATCTGTAGTGGGAGAGAAAATTACTCGATTAATAGAAAAGGCTACCTCTCAAAAAATGCCTCTATTGATAGTTTGCGCATCAGGTGGAGCAAGAATGCAGGAGGGGATGCTAAGCCTCATGCAAATGGCAAAGATTTCTGGAGCCCTAGAAAGACATCGTGAAGCTGAGTTGCTTTATATGCCATTACTTACCCATCCAACAACAGGAGGCGTAACAGCAAGTTTCGCGATGCTAGGCGATTTAATACTCGCAGAGCCAAAAGCACTTATTGGCTTTGCAGGTAGAAGAGTTATTGAGCAAACTCTTCGAGAAAAATTGCCTGAAAATTTTCAAACAGCAGAATATCTACGAGAGCATGGTTTTGTTGACTCAATAGTTCCACGTACTCAACTTAAAACTACACTAGCAAAATTATTACTTCTTCATGGAAGTAAGGCTTTAGAGGTAAAGGGATAATGCTCCCAAATAACAGTGTTTGGTTACTATTAAATAAGTATAGAAAGTCATTTAGTAGCATTATTTTAGTTTTATCTATTACATTTCTGACGCCGTTTGTCGCTCCAGCGTCCTCAGAAACATGGATTGAAGTTGCTCCCACAAAAGATGGGCAGCAATGGTGGGATAAAGGCAGCATGCAAACCACAGAATCAGGAACAAAAAAAATATTAACTAGGTTTAAACCCTCAAGGCCCAATGGTATGGAACAAAAACAACAAGTGCTGTTTACAATGGAGATTAATTGTGAAAATGGACTCTTCAAGGATACTAACGTTAATGGAATGCCTCGAGTAAGAGCAAGATGGGTTTCATCAGATGGTGACTTACTAATTGATGAGGTTATTAATGAAGTCTGCTCCCCAAAAATCACTTAAATGAAAACAAATAAATCTTCAATACCCGTTGCTGTTGTAGGACTTTGATTTGGAGAGTCTGTACATATTCCTGCATTAAAAGAGAGCCAATCATTTGGGCCGATAAGCTTATGGCACCCAAACAAAGAAAGAAAGATTCAGGCTGGCAAAATCCACAATATTAAGACACATAATGATTGGAATGATCTCATATATGACTCAGAAATTAAAGCAATCATTATTGCAACACCTCCAGCAGCAAGATTTAAGTTAGCTTTGGAGGCATTAGAAGCAGGCAAGCATCTTCTACTAGAAAAGCCTGTATCTTTAACAGCTGAAGAAGTTGCCGAACTGCACAGACTTTCATTAAAAAAGAATTTGAGTGTTGCTGTGGACTTTGAATATCGAGCTGTTCCACTTTTTATGCAGGCAAAAAAAATCCTTTCAGAAGGAGAAGTTGGCACGCCATGGCTAGTGAAGCTTGACTGGCTTATGAGTAGTCGTGCAGATCAATCAAGACCTTGGAATTGGTATTCAGAAGCAAATCTTGGTGGAGGTGTTACAGGAGCTCTTGGAACTCATGCTTTCGATATGCTTCATTGGCTAATAGGTCCAACTGCAAGTATCAGTGCCCTCCTGTCAACTTCAATTAAAGAGCGACAAGATCCAAAGAGTGGGATTAATCGTGAGGTGAATAGTGATGATGTTTCTTTAGCTCAACTTCAGTTAATAAGAGAAAATGACGGCTCATTGGTGCCTGCTCATGTAAGCCTTTCTGCTGTAACTAGACATGGGCGAGGCTGTTGGCTAGAGGTATATGGGAATAATGGAACACTCATTCTTGGTAGTGAGAATCAAAAAGATTATGTGCATGGGTTTGGCCTTTGGTTTGCCAAGAAAGGAGAGCCTATTCACAGCATTAGCCCTGACCAGAAATTCAACTTCTCAAAAACATGGGCGGATGGAAGAATTGCTCCTGTTGCAAGGATTCAAGATTGGTGGGCAGAAAGCATTAACAGCGGCTCTCCAATGGTCCCTGGGCTAACAGAGGGATGGGCTAGCCAAAATGTGTGCGACAAGCTTCAATTTTCAGCACAAACAGGAGAAAAGATCTCATTTTCAGGTGATATTTAAAACCAATATGTTCAAGTCTTTAGAAAAACAAATTGAGAATCAAAAAGCCATTGTGAGCGTTTAACAAGAAAAGAGTAATTTTTTATACGGCAGTCGGTAACGGTCGTGGCACATAAAAGAAGAAAGCCTGAAAAAATCTGTTTGAAATTTTCTTGCAGGCATGGCTCTTTCTTACTACACAGAAGAATTAAAAAAAAATGCAGCAGCTTTGGCTCAACCAGGCAAAGGAATACTTGCGGTTGACGAGTCAACCAAAACGGTTGGCAAGCGTCTTGCCTCAATAAACGTTGAGAACTCAGAAGAGAATCGAAAAGCATATAGAGGAATGCTTTTCACTACACCAGGGCTAGGTGAATTCATAAGCGGCGCGATCCTTTTCGAGGAGACTCTTTTTCAATCTCACACTGATGGTGAGCCAATGGTAAAAAAACTTGAAACGTTGGGAATCATCCCCGGGATAAAAGTTGATAAAGGCCTTTGCCCACTTCCAGGAGGAAAAAATGTAGAGACATTTTGTTCAGGATTAGATGGTCTCGTTCAAAGAGCCGCTGACTATTACGAGCAAGGGGCAAGATTTGCGAAATGGAGAGCGGTTCTCCAAATAACAGAGGATGGTTCTCCAACAAACCTTTCTATAAAAGAAAATGCATGGGGATTAGCTCGATATGCCCGCTCAGTTCAAGAATCTGGTTTGGTTCCAATAATTGAACCTGAAATCCTTATGGATGGTGCTCATGACATCACAAAAACAGCAATGATCCAAGAAGCTGTAATTAAAGAGGTTTATATGGCCTGTCAATTAAATGGGGTTCTACTAGAAGGAACTCTTTTAAAACCTTCTATGACAGTCCCTGGAGCTGGGTGTCCAAAAAAAGCAGACCCTCAAAAAGTCGCCGAAATGACCATTCAAACAATGGAACGATGTGTCCCTTCAAGTGTGCCAGGAATCGTTTTCCTATCTGGTGGATTGAGCGAGGAAGCCGCTTCTGTCTACCTGAACTTAATGAACAAAATCGAGAGAAAAGCAAAATGGAATGTTTCCTTTTCCTATGGGAGAGCTTTGCAACACTCATGCCTTAAAGCTTGGCAAGGATCCAACACAAAAGCTGGGCAAAAAGCTCTTTTAGCAAGATCTCAAGCAAATTCCGAAGCTTCTAAAGGTTGTTATATCGCGGGTTCTCAGCCTTCATCTGACGAAGCTCTCTTTGTCGCTGGGTACTCCTATTAATCGCCAAAGCTTTGCTAAAACAGATGGTCTGGCAAACCAAAGAATCGATCCAGGGACTCGTCAGAGAAATTGATGAGTCACGTTTACGTGACATTTCATACCTCTATCTTTTAAAGTCCTGGGCCCCTGCCCGGGACTTAATTAAGAACTGGGCTCTCTTGACACTTTGGAGAAATCGATGGCCCTTGTTCCTCTAAGGCTTTTACTAGACCATGCAGCCGAAAATGGCTATGGAATCCCTGCTTTCAACGTCAACAATCTTGAGCAGGTTCAGGCAATTATGGAAGCCGCTGACGAGACCGACAGTCCCGTAATCCTTCAAGCATCGAGAGGTGCTCGAAGTTATGCAGGAGAAATATTTCTAAGGCATCTAATCATTGCGGCAACAGAAACGTATCCGAATATTCCAGTGGTGATGCACCAAGACCATGGCAATGATCCTTCTACATGCTATTCCGCTGCAATTAATGGGTTCACCTCAGTGATGATGGATGGCTCATTAGAGGCTGATGCAAAAACCCCAGCGAGTTATGAGTACAACGTAAATGTCACCAAAACAGTTGTGGACTTTGCCCATTCCGTAGGAGTGAGTGTCGAAGGTGAGCTTGGCTGCTTAGGTTCTCTTGAGACAGGTAAAGGTGAAGCTGAAGATGGGCATGGATTTGAAGGAGAGCTCTCAAAGGACATGCTCCTTACTGATCCCGCAGAGGCCGCAGATTTTGTCGCAAAAACAAAAGTTGATGCCCTCGCTATTGCGATAGGCACCAGTCATGGTGCTTACAAGTTCACAAGAAAACCAACAGGAGAAGTACTAGCTATTAGCAGAATTGCAGAAATTCACAAAGCCCTTCCAAATACTCACCTGGTAATGCATGGATCAAGTTCAGTTCCACAAGAATGGCTTGACATGATTAACAAATTTGGCGGTGCAATCCCAGAAACTTATGGAGTTCCTGTAGAAGAAATTCAAGAAGGTATCAGGAATGGTGTTCGCAAAGTGAATATCGACACTGACAACCGATTAGCTTTTACCGCTGCCGTTAGAGAAGCCGCCGCTGCCGATCCAACCAACTTTGATCCACGCCACTTCAATAAGCCAGCTAGAAAATATATGAAGCAAGTTTGCCTGGATCGTTATCAACAATTCTGGTGCGCAGGCCAAGCAAGCAAAATCAAGCAGCAAAGTATTAATTACTACGCTGACCTTTATTCAAAAGGTAAGCTTGACCCTAAAACGGCTGTGACAGTTTAACTGAATTAAAAAGGCCTAAAGGAACTAAATTACTTAATCTAGTTTGAAAAGATATTGGCTGAAGAGAAGAACAATCTAATCTCTTCAGCCAATTTTCCTTTAATCCAATTAACTTATCAAAGCCTTTAGGATTTCTTTCCCATCAATACCTCCCGTTAAAGGATCACATGCCCGTTCGGGATGAGGCATTAGCCCAAGGACATTACCCTTGGCATTGGTTATACCTGCAATATTACTAATAGATCCATTTGGGTTGTTTTGATATCTAAGCGCGATTGAATCTTCATCTTCAAGTTTTTTTAGAGTGTCAGAACTGCATTGAAAGCGACCTTCACCATGAGCAATTGGAAGGACAAGAGTTTCACCACGTGGATATGGAGCTAGCCAAGGTGAGCGACTACTAGACACTGATAAAAGTGCAGGTTCACATATGAAATGGAGATCACGGTTACGAGTAAGTGCTCCAGGTAGAAGACCTAATTCAGTAAGAACCTGAAAACCGTTGCATATGCCTAATACTTTTTTCCCTTGATCAACAAAATCAACAAGTGATTGCAATACAGGAGCGAATCGAGCAATAGCACCACAACGCAAATAATCTCCGTAACTAAAGCCTCCTGGGAGAATTACTGCTTCTAGACCAGTAAGATCTCTAGTCTCATGCCAAAGGAATCGTGTCGGGGCACCAAGGCAACCCTCTATAGCCCATCGGACATCACGGTCACAATTTGAGCCGGGAAAAACTACAACACCAATAGTCATTAGAAATTAAGTCAATGAATTGGGAGAGGAAGAATTTATTTCCAAACTCCAATTCTCTATAACCGGATTGGAAAATAATCTGTCGCTTAGCAACTCCAGTCTTTTAGAAGCTTCCTCTTTATCAGGTGCTTCTATTTCAAGTTCAATAATTTTTCCAATCCTTAGGTTTTTAATACCTTCTACTCCAAGTCTGGTAGCAGCGGAGCTGGCCGCTTCACCAGCAGGGTCTAACACTGATGAACGCAAGCGCACTGAAACGCAAGCACGAAATTGAGGCACTCTGGTATCTCTATGAACTGATTAGATCTTGGCAGCTGATTCAGCTAATTCCTAGCCATAAGGCCTAAAAATCCCTAAATATTTCCAAAGCCAACAAAAGGAAATCAGCCTTTTTTAATCGCTCATCAAAATTGCCCCTCTACCAAGACAGTGCAGACAAGTGTGATAACAATTGGGGTTTGTCTTCTGATAGCCATTACCTCCACATTGAGAGCATGTCGCACGACTCTTTGAGGCATCCCGCTTAAGCTGATGGGAATCGGCAGTTTTTTTAGAGGCTGAAGAAATCACGAAATGATGATATGAAGCGAGAGGGTCAAGGCCGTTGAAAACATTTAGTCATGACTCAATAACAATCGCTAACTATTGTCATTAAAACAACCAAATATTCATATAAAGATTTCTTTTTAATCTAGGTCAAACAAGTTTCTTTGATTTTTTCTAGAACAGCCTCGGCCGCTTTGGAGTTAAAGCTTATAATTACAAGGTCAATTCCAGAAGTGGCTGGACGCCAAGCTTTCTGAGGTGCGGCCTCAAACCAGCTGTTGTATCTAGGACCAACCATCTGGATTTGCAGAGGCAATGATTTACCTTCAATCCAACAACGCCCTTTCAAACGAATAATTTGATAATCAAGTGTTAATTGAGGCAATAAAGCTTCTAACTGTTGCTTATTAACAATTCCTTCTATGCGCAAAGTGTTAGTTGAAACCTCTAAATGGCGATGGTCATGTGGATCATCTTTATTAGAACTAGAGATGTTCAATTCATTTTCAAAAGATTGATTGACTCCTAAAATTATTTCAGGGTTTACCTCTCCAAATCCGACTGGGAGAATATTTGTCCCCTCTCTTACCTTTAAGAAGAGTTTTGATTGAAGACTCTCTATTTCAAGAGAAGAAAGGAGGTCTGCTCGGCTAATTAAAACTAGATCTGCAACTTTTAATTGATTAGAAAACAGCTCCTCAACAGATGTCATGTGGTCCAGACTAGGGTCGTCAGCCCGTTGTTCCTCTAATGCAATCAAATCTCCTACTGGACTCCCTTTAGAAAGAGCCTCGCCATCTACCAGAGTAATAACACTATTTAAATGAACCTTTGTACGTATTGCGGGCCATTCCAGGGCTTGCAACAAAGGCCTAGGCAAGGCAAGGCCACTTGTTTCTATAACTATCCCTTCCAAATCATCTGGACGAGATAAAAGTTTATTCATTGTAGGCAAGAAATCTTCCTGAACAGTGCAACACAAGCAACCATTGTTAAGTTCAACAAGTCGTCCTTCCACCTCATCCTCAGGACAAAAGCCACAACTTCGTATCAAGTCTCCATCTAGTCCTACACTCCCAAATTCATTTACCATAACAGCTAGCTTCTGACCGCTATTTAATATCAAGCTGCGAAGGACTGTTGTCTTTCCTGCTCCCAGAAAGCCAGTAATTACCGTGACTGGAATTCGTTTGGACATAAATACTAGAAAAGGAGATTAAAGGAAACCAACAGAGTATCAACATCCAAGGCTATAGCTTGTACTAACGCCACTGGTTGAATTTGTACCCTCTGCTATTGAACACAATTGCTTTTGCTGTATTCGGCTTATTACAGCATCAGTGAAATCGGCTCCGTCAATCATTGCATTTTCAAAAGTACTTTCCATAAGAAGAGCTTGTGTGAAATTTGCATCTCTCAAATCAGCACCTTCAAAATCACAAGCGAAAGCAACTGCGTCTTCCAAGTCTGAGCCACGTAAATCAATTCCTTGCAATTGGCTGTTATTAAAAATTGCAGCTCTCAAATCAGTTTCACCCAGGTCAAAACCACGCAGGTCAAGTTTCACAAACTCAAAACCGTTCAAATCTTGGCCATGCATATCTTGAGAAATCTGCAATTCATCCTGATTACGAATTTCTGGTGGTGTTTTTGCAGATAGCTCAAGAGAAGGGACAAAAAGTATTAGTGCTAAAAGGCCTGACAATGCGAAGTAGCGTATGCGCTTTAAACAAGAGAGAAAAAAAGACATGAGTTTTAGTGGCCTCTAGACAGTAATTTGTTATTCACGTTATGGCAAAAGAAGCCAAAGGAAACTAAATGTCCATGAGATTGAGAGTTGTTGTACCCCCCCATCCTCTAATTGCGCATTGGTTAACAATGCTTCGGACTGCTGCGACGCCACCTCCTTTATACGCAAAAAGCTTGGAAGAACTAGGGAGATGGCTGACGTACGAGGCTTTACGAGATTGGCTTCCAAATCGAAATGAACAAATTGAGACTCCAGAAACTAAAACGATTGGAACGGTTGTTGATTACAACATTCCATTACTAGCTATACCTTCCCTGCCAGGTGGCTTAGAACTTTGGAATGGAGGGAAGCACTCACTGCCAAATGCAACTTTATGTATTGGAGGAGTCCCAAGTTCAATTAAAGAAAATGAAGGGATAATAATTTTTCTTGATCAAATTGATACTGGAGAAAATTTACTCAAAACTCTTTTAACACTAAAAAGGCATTCAGTTGAAACAAAAAGAATAAGAGTCATTTGTGCTTTAGCATCAAATCAAGGATTAAAAAAAATAGGGGAAAACTTCCATGACTTAACCATCTATTGCGCCTGTATAGACGCTGAAACAACAGCTACCGGTGAGATTTCTCCTGGAATAGGGAACCCAACATTGCGACTAAACGCAAGAACAGCAGGCCCGGACTAGCATTAAGACATCTAATTATGAGCTATGAGTCAGTATCGTGAATCATCATCTAGCAGTCTCTCTTCCTTAATAAGTGGAGCAGTCCTAGGTGCCGCTGGCCTTGCATGGTGGCTTTTTTCTGAAGCGGAAAGACGACAGCAAACTCGAAAACAAAGAGCCATGCTTTATGCACCAAGGATCCAAGATGGTTCTGAAGCACTCGAAACATCTAGCTCAAACAGAGAGAAGAAAAACAGCGAGCAACTTGAACAAAGTGTTGAGCAATTGAATGCCGCAATCGCAGATGTTCGCAAACAGCTTGAGGATCTAGGAGGTCAGAGCTAATACATAGAAATTTGCAAGGTCTATAAACCACATTCAATAACATCATGCTTAGATCAAGAGCGATTACTCAAGGAATACAACGCTCTCCCAACAGAGCGATGTTGCGCGCAGTAGGTTTTGGAGATGAGGATTTCAATAAACCTATTATTGGCATTGCAAATGGTTTTAGCACTATCACGCCATGCAATATAGGCCTCAATAAGTTAGCACTAAGGTCTGAAGAAGCTGCCAGAGAAGCGGGAGCAATGCCCCAAATGTTTGGGACAATAACTGTTAGTGATGGGATATCAATGGGAACAGAGGGCATGAAGTATTCACTCGTATCCAGAGAAGTAATTGCGGACGCGATTGAGACAGCATGCAATGGTCAAAGTATGGACGGGGTTTTAGCAATTGGCGGGTGTGACAAGAACATGCCAGGTGCAATTCTTTCAATGGCAAGAATGAACATACCCGCAATTTTTGTTTATGGTGGAACAATCAAGCCAGGCAGATTAGATGGGAATGATCTAACAGTTGTTAGTGCCTTTGAGGCAGTTGGACAACTGGCAAGTGGGAAAATAGATCAAGCTGAATTACTAGCTGTAGAGAAAAATGCAATTCCAGGTGCTGGAAGTTGTGGAGGAATGTTTACAGCTAACACTATGTCTGCAGCAATTGAGACGATGGGTCTGAGCCTTCCATATAGTTCAACAATGGCAGCTGAAGATGAAGAGAAAGCAAATAACGCTGCCCAAAGCGCCGTTGTTCTTGTTAAAGCAATAGAAGCAGATATTAGACCTCTGGACTTGCTTACAAAAAAAGCATTTGAAAATGCAATTAGTGTAATAATGGCTATTGGTGGGTCTACAAATGCTGTATTGCATCTTCTTGCAATTGCAAGAACAGCTGGCATAGAATTATCAATCGATGATTTTGAAAGAATCCGTCAAAAAGTTCCTGTAATTTGTGACCTTAAACCAAGTGGAAGATATGTAACTATTGATTTACATAGAGCTGGTGGAATTCCACAAGTAATGAAAATTTTACTTGAAGCAGGTTTGCTCCATGGAGAATGCCAAACGATAGAAGGACTCACCCTCAAAGAGATTTTAAAAAACATTCCTTCAATACCTCCGTCAAACCAAGATGTAATACGCAGTATTAAAAATCCTATTTATAAAAAAGGCCACTTAGCCATATTGAAAGGAAACCTTGCCAAAGAAGGTAGTGTTGCCAAAATTAGTGGAGTCAAGGTTCCTGTAATTACAGGTCCTGCAAAAGTTTTTGAAAGCGAGGAAGAATGCCTTGCTGCAATTTTAAAAAATCAAATAAAAGCCGGTGATGTAATCGTTGTCCGTTATGAAGGACCCGTAGGTGGACCTGGAATGAGAGAGATGCTCGCTCCAACTTCTGCAATAGTTGGCCAAGGTTTAGGAGACAAAGTAGCTTTAATTACAGATGGTCGTTTTAGTGGAGGAACGTATGGTCTCGTTGTCGGTCATGTAGCACCTGAAGCTGCAGTAGGCGGGACCATTGGCTTAGTTGAAGAAGGCGACAGCATTACTGTCGATGCCCACCAGCAATTAATTCAATTAAATATTAGTGATGAAGAAATAAAAAGACGGCGTTCCATTTGGAAAAAGCCTAAACCTCGCTACACATCAGGGATTCTGGGTAAATACTCTCGACTGGTAAGCAGTTCAAGCAAAGGAGCGGTGACTGATAGGGATTAAAAGTCAATTTTCTTCTGAAGAAGCAAATAAAGCTCTTAACCGTCTAGCCAATGACTCCAGGTCCTCGCCATCTAAAGGTGTTTGGCAACGCATTCCATTCTCAGCATTCATCCAAACGGAATGTTTTCCATGCCAAAGCATTGGTCTTTCTAATTGATTACACCAGCACAACATCAAACTGACATCACATCCACTTCTATAAACCTCAAGATCAAGATCATTCTTGGGATATCTTTTCCCTTCTTGATTCCTACATTCAATTCTCATTATTAAGTCTAGTGATTCATCACAATTCTCTATTGGCGAGGAGTTGGCATTTTTATTAACTACTGCATGTAGCCATGGTCTCATGGTTACATCAGCAGCACTAGCAACTTGCGAATACCAGTCTCTTGAAGAATCAGAAAAAGCCACTTATTGATCGCAAAAGAACTTTAATTGAACCGGGTCTGAAACCTGGATTAAGTTGACCAGGTTGACCAAATTTCGAATGAAGCAATTGAACCTGTTTAATAGCTGATGAATTAAAAGGAAACGGTATAGAAACTCGATTGGCTCGAACAGTAGGTTGAAGAGAAGAAAAAAGGATGTTTACGGTTGTTACACCAGAAGGCTGGGTGGGTACAGCAGCAACCCAACGAAGATCTCTAGTTACTAATCTTTTTATACCGATCAAACCTATTCGACAAGCTATAGCGAGCTTAAGTATTCGACCATCGCCTTCTAGTTCTAACTTCAAGCCCTTATATTTCGAAAGGTTTAAAGGGGGCTCAATAAATGGTGAACGACAACTAACAAAACCTCCGCCTTCTTCTATCAAATCTCCTTCCAGTAATAAGCCTTCTGAAGTAACACTAATTAGTGCTTGACTTGACCCTCCCATGATCGTGTCATTTAAGGAAGCCCAACTTTGAAATTCTTGTGGGCCAAAAATAATGTCCTCATGATTGGATTCAAATGTAGTTAATTCTGTCAATTGGGCCTCCAGTCAACTAAAAGGAGAAAATAGGCGCATAGCTGAAAGGGTCAGCAAATTAAGGCAGAAGCCTCATCATCGGCAAGGATAATTATTTCCGAGCGTGGATTGACAAGTTTTGCAGGAATTGAACTAGAAGTTTCAGATGGATCTAGCAATTTTTTCAATGCGATTTGTTTTGATCTCCCACTTACAAGAAAAAAAATCTTGCGGGCAGAACTCAGAACTGGAGCAGTAAGTGTTACGCGAGATTGGCCATTCCCAGAACAGACAGCAGTCCACCTATCTTTGATATTTAAGGATTCTGAATCAGGGAAGAGGGAAGCAGTGTGCCCATCATTGCCAAGACCTAAAAGTATTAAGTCAAATATTGGTGGATCTCCGCCGCATTTGTTGCTAACGAGTTCAGCAAAAGCCTCTGCACTTTTATGTGGAGTTGAAAGCTGGGTGGTAGGAAAAGTATGAAACTTCGCGTTAGCTCCTGGATAAGTAGAAAGCAACAAACTTCTACGAATCATCAAAGCATTACTTAAATCACTGCTGGAATCGACCCAACGTTCATCTCCTAAAAAAACATCTACACGATCCCAAGGCAGGTGTTCCTTCCCTAGCAAAAGATAAGTTTGCTCTGGAGTAGATCCCCCAGACAAGGCAATTTGAACACGATCACGTTGTTCTAGAGCAAGTGAGATATTAGAGGCTATTAGTTGACTTGCCAGTCGAGCTAAATCCTCTTGATCTTTAGCTCTTTGAATTTTATAAGTAGTCATTAGTTTGCATTCGAGTCAAGCCATTCTGTATGGAAGTTTCCTTCTTTATCAATACGCTCATAAGTATGGGAGCCAAAACAATCCCGCATTGCTTGAACTAAATTTTGAGGGAGACGAGCAGTTCTATAGCTGTTTATATAATCAAGAGAGCTACTAAAGCAAGGAACTGGAATACCAGCTTCAGCTGCTCCTGAAACAATCATGGCGAGATTAGGCAGACGATTTTTTACTTGCTCTGCAAACCAAGGATCAATTAAAAGGTTTGGGAGTTCTGGACTCAGATTAAATGCATCCTGAATCCTATTAAGTAAACGAGAACGAATAATGCAACCTCCTTTCCATATTTGAGCTATTGAAGGCATATTCAAACTGTAATTAAATTCAGAAGAAGCAATGCGTAAAAGCTCCATACCTTGAGCGTAAGAAGCAATAGTCGACAGCACAACAGCGTCCATCAAAGGCCTCATCCCATCTGCTTTATTCCCTATCTCAAATGATTTGATCATCGTTCTATTCAAAATCAATTCAGCTTTAATTCTTTCTTCTTTCATAGAGCTCAATACACGGCCATTTAAAGCAGCATAAATAGTTGGAACTGAGGCGCCAAGTTCCAAAGCACTCATAACAGTCCACAATCCTGTACCTTTTTGACCTGCTTTATCCATGATTTTCTCAACAAGGTCATTGCCTTCCTTTTGATCTTTTGCACGTAAACAAATTTCTGTTATCTCTACCAAATAAGAGGAAAGCTCTTCAGTTGTATTCCACTGAGCCAATACATCAGCCATATCAGAACCTGTCATCCCTCCTACACGCCTCATAACGTCATAAGCTTCAGCAAGAATTTGCTCTATTCCATATTCAATTCCGTTATGAACTGTCTTTACAAAATGTCCTGAACCTCCGGGCCCGATATAGGCAACACAAGGACCATCTTCTACCTGTGCAGCCATTTTAGTAAGCAAACTCTCTATGGCGTCATATGAAGCTTTAGTACCCCCTGGCATCATGCTTGGTCCTTCCAATGCTCCTTTTGCTCCACCCGAAACGCCCATACCTATATAGCCAAAGCTCTTGCTTTCTAAATCTGCTACTCGCCGTTCTGTATCTCGAAATTCTGAATTACCTCCATCAATAAGCAAGTCTCCTTCTTGTAAATAAGGAGATATCTGATCAATTACAGCATCTGTAGCAGATCCCGCCTTGATCATCATCAGGATTCTTCTTGGACGTTCAAGCTTGTCTACAAAGTCCTGAAGGTCTATTGCACCAGTAATAGCTTTACCGGCTCCGCGAGATTTAAGAAAGGCTTCGGTCTTGGCGAATGTTCGGTTATAAACCACACTTGAAAAGCCATTTCTCTCAGCATTTAGAACGAGATTTTCACCCATTACTCCAAGACCGATCAAACCAAAATGAGCCTTGGTCATAATTGCGACAAGTGAGCACTTGCGACAGTGTGACTATTTGACGAGGAAACGTCTGCTATTCAGAGGTCAATGTCAGCGTTGAAAAATTGTTTGAACAAAACATTTTTAAGAAAAAGCCATTTTCTTCTCAATAATTCAAGGCAGAGAAAGTGCTTACAAAGAAACGGATCAAATTATTGTTCCATCAGAAATACTTGCGTTTTTCACCACAACCACAATTCCATTTCGTATATAAAAACCTTCTTCGGGTCGATCTGCCTCATCAACCCGATCTTTATTGACAATCGCAACGTTATTGCCAATACGTGTGTTTTTATCAAGAATTGCAGTTTTCACAGTAGTTCCCTGACCAACTCCTAGAGGGATTCCTCCACCTGCTCTTAAAGCCGAACGTTCCTCCGCAGACTCAAAAAAGTCCGAGCCCATAACCAATGAATCCTTAAGAACAACATCTGTTTCTATCCTGCTTCTCACGCCTAAAACACAATGATGAATACTGCAGGATTTAAGAATTGACCCTTCACCGATAATTGAGTCTGTAATCTGCGCATCAACTAACTTTGTTGGAGGTAGGTATCTGGGACGTGTATATATCGGAAACTTTTCATCATAAAAACTAAATGGGGGAGTTGGTTGCTGTGTAAGGGCCAGATTAGCCTCATAAAATGCGCCGATAGTTCCTATATCTTCCCAGTAATCATCAAACACATAACTTTTCAGTTTTTCTCCTCGTCTAAGAGCTTCAGGTATTATCTCCTTTCCAAAATCTTTGTACGTAGGATTCTTATTTAAAAGATCAAATAAAGTTTCACGGCTAAAAACATAAATGCCCATTGATGCTAGGTATGGCTTATGTTTTGAAGACTCCAAAGAAAGCCCAAAGCGTGATGTGTCAACAGCCATGGCTTTTAAAGCTGATCCCTTTGGCTTTTCACTAAATTCTTTAATTTCCCCCTCATCGTCTGTCCTCATTAGTCCAAATGCCTGAGCTTGCTCTTCATCTACAGGAAGAGCTGCCACTGTCAAGTCAGCACCAGTTTCTCGATGATGCTTAACAAAGCGACTGTAATCCATTCGATATAGCTGATCACCAGAAAGGATTAAGTACTCATCAACATCCCACTCCTGAAATAACCACTGATACTTCCGAACAGCATCCGCAGTACCCTCAAACCAAGAAGGGCTATCTGGTGTTTGTTGCGCAGCCAATACTTCTACAAAACCCTGACCAAATGGGGCGCTGAGATTGTAGCTTTGAGTTAAATGTCTATTTAGAGAGGCACTGTTGAACTGAGTTAAAACGTACATCTTGTTGATGTTCGAATTAATACAGTTACTAATTGGAATATCTATCAGGCGATATTTACCAGCAAGTGGAACCGCTGGCTTTGCCCTCATTTTTGTAAGAGGATAAAGGCGAGTGCCAGCGCCTCCTCCAAGAATTATCGCCAGAACATTTTTCATTCCGCCGTCGTAAATCGATGTAGAGAAGCAAACCTACAGGATTGCTGACAATAGTTGCTAGAAAAATCAATACAAATTTTATGAGTGCTCAAACTGAACATGCTTCGAAAATTGGGTCCTGATTTATTTTCCATTTGAAAGGTCATCTAAATCAAATAGGTTTTCAACCACCCTCAATGCCTCCTGGCGTTCTGAGCGTGATTGTGGGGCTCGGAGTTGGGTGACGGGAGTATGAAGAATCTTATTAATAATGCCTTTACTTAAGGCCTCAACAACCTTTCTCTCTCTTGCTGAAAAATCAGGACCCATTCGACTTAAGGCTTTTTGTAATTCCTCACTCCTAATAGCTTCCAAATTTGCTCTAAGCATATTAATCGTAGGAACAGCTTCAAGGCTTTCCCACCACTCCAGGAAGATTCTCCCTTCTTCTTTCAAAAGAATTTCGGCTTCAAGTGCAATTTTTTGCCGAGCTTCCTGGTTCCTAGAAACGACTTCTTGTAAATCATCAACATCATGGGCATCTACACCCTCGACACTTGAAACATCAGCATCAATATTGCGAGGCACACCAATATCAATGAGTCGAAGGTGATTATTTAATTTCAAATGAGTTAAGCGAGACGCATCGATAATTGGCCTGTCAGAGGCTGTGCTCGTAAAAACGAGAGAAGAAGAACAAAGACATCTGTCTAAATCTTCTAGAAGCCGACATTCAACTTTTAAATCAGGGAAGGCCGATGCCAGTGATTCCGCACGCTCTCGGGTTCTATTAATGAGAACTAGTTCAGAACAACCTTTAGATTGAAGATGCTGTAAAAGTAGGCGACTCATTTTTCCAGCACCAACAACCGCAACCTGCTCTGAATTAAGAGTGACTAATTGATCCTTACCGAGTGATTGGCCTAGCTTCAACTGCGCAAGTTCTACTGCCGCAGAACTTATAGAAACAGCCCCTGTGCCAAGATTCGTCTCACTTCTGACTCTTTTACCTGTGCTAACTGACTGTGTTAATAAGCGATTAAGAATAGGTCCTATTGAATGATGCTCTTGTCCTAAGCGAAGCATTTTCTTTACTTGAGAGAGAATCTGTCCTTCTCCAAGTACCAAACTATCGAGACCTGCAGCAACCTTCATTAAGTGGGCTACAGCATCCTTTTGGTTATGGACAAAAAGATGTGGAAATAATTCCTCTTCTTCAAGACCTGAATAATCCCCCAAAAACTCCTTTATTGCCAAGACACCCTTTTCTGGATGTCTAACCAACGTATAAATCTCTAATCGATTGCAAGTGCTAAGAATTGAAACTTCTAAAACCTCTTCATTGTCTTTTAGAGTTTTAAACGCCTTATCCATAGCCTGCTCAGCGATACTGAGCTTTTCACGGACTTCCACAGGGGCCGTGCGATGGCTAAGACCTACGACGGCAATGTGCATAAAGAAGTTTCCTTAGATTTTTTCTTGTATTGAGGCAGTTAGCTCAAGGCAATTGTCTTTGCCCCATCCTTAATGTGGATGGTATTTGTAAATCGTGCAGTGCTATCAAGTGTGCTTATCACAAGGCTGCTAGTTCTTGTGCAATCGTTTTCAAATTTCACACCATGGAACAAAAGGCCGTCAGTAATTCCACTTCCTGCAAAAACAACATTCTCTCCTGAGGCTAATTCTTCTGCCTCATAAATCTTATCTACGTTTGTTATTCCCATCTCATTTAAACGAG
>QCFX01000007.1 GCA_003280105.1 Prochlorococcus sp. AG-363-N20 | reverse complement strand
TGTCAGGAATTGCGAAAAGAGTCCGATGTCCCAATTGTGATGCTTACTGCATTGGGTGATGTGGCTGACAGAATTACAGGCCTAGAGCTAGGTGCTGATGATTATGTTGTTAAACCATTCAGTCCAAAAGAATTAGAAGCTCGGATTAGGTGTGTTTTGCGACGAGTTGAGAAAGACCATATAGCTGGTATCCCTAATTCCGGCGTTATTCAGGTCACAAGTCTGAGGATAGATACCAATAAAAGGCAGGTTTTTCGAAATGATGAAAGAATCCGATTAACTGGAATGGAATTCAGTTTGCTTGAGTTGTTGGTTAGTAGATCAGGGGAGCCATTTAGTAGGGGTGAAATTCTTAAAGAAGTTTGGGGATATACACCTGAGCGACATGTAGATACTCGGGTTGTTGATGTACATATTTCTAGGCTTCGTTCCAAGCTTGAAGATGATCCTGCCAATCCAGAGTTAATACTTACTGCTCGAGGGACAGGATATTTGTTCCAGCGCATAGTTGACTCTGTTACTTCAGATGGACACTGATACTTCAGCGAGCTTTGAGTCTCGGAGCAAGACCAATAGACCAAGAGCAATTAGGCGCTTGGTTATTTGGTATCGCAGAAATGCAGCTGTTACGACACTTGTAGATACGGCTGCCAACTCTGCATCTGCAGCTAGCAATGTTGCTGGCTCGGTTGTTTCAAGTGCTGGTTCTGTTGTGACTAGCGCAGGATCAATGGCAGGGAGCATGTTGCAACCGCTTGTATTTGATCCTCTGAGGCGCCTCCAAGGAGCAGAGGTTGGGAATGAAAGAAATAGCATTCAAGATGCTGAAAGATTGTGGATAGCTGTTGACGGTATGGGCGGAGATAATGCTCCTGGACAGATTCTTGATGGTTGTCTTCAGGCTCTTCAACGATTGCCTATTCGCATCAAATTTGTTGGGGAATCTGACAAAGTTCTCCAGGCTGCTACGGAGCTGGGGTTAGATGAATTGTTAAATCAAGCAATTGAATTAGGTCATCTTGATTTGATAGCAAGTGGTCCATCAGTAGAAATGGACGAAGAGGCAACTGTTGTGAGACGCAAAAGGGATGCAAGTATCAATATTGCTATGGATCTGGTTAAAAAGGGAACTGCTTTGGCGATGTATTCCGCTGGTAACTCTGGAGCTCTAATGGCTTCTGCAATTTTTCGTTTAGGGCGACTTCCTGGCATTGATCGCCCAGCAATAGGTGCACTTTTCCCTACTAAAGATCCTGGACAACCAGTTTTAGTTCTTGACGTTGGTGCAAATATGGATTGCAAACCAAATTATTTACATCAATTTGCTTTGCTTGGAAATATTTACTCAAGAGATGTTCTTCAAGTTGCGAATCCGCGAATAGGTTTGTTAAACATTGGAGAAGAATCTTGTAAAGGTAATGATTTGTCTCTGCAAACTTACTCATTATTAACTGAGGAAGAACGCTTTAATTTTGCTGGCAATTGTGAAGGACGTGATGTTCTCTCTGGAGAGTTTGATGTAGTTGTTTGTGATGGTTTTACTGGCAATGTTTTGCTCAAATTTCTAGAATCTGTAGGAAGTGTTTTATTAAATGTTCTTCGTTCAGAATTACCCAGAGGCCGTAGAGGAAAAGTTGGCTCTGCATTTTTACGTAGCAATTTAAAACGAATTAAGAAGAGATTGGACCATGCAGAGCATGGGGGTGCCCTTTTGTTAGGCGTTAATGGGATTTGTGTTATAGGTCATGGAAGTAGCAAAGCTCTTTCTGTCGTGAGTGCTCTTCGGCTAGCCCATTCTGCGGCAAATCATGGAGTAATGGATGATTTGCTTCAACTCCAGAACCCAGCTTCCATGACCATTGGATGACTTAAATGTAATGGCTGTGGTTGACTGATCAAACTGTAAAACTAATTCCTCTTTGGCTCAAGCGCCCCCAAATCTTCCAGGAGTAGCTCTCGTAGGTTGTGGTAGTTCCACTCCTGCTCAAAGGGTTATTAATGATGAACTAGGCCAAAGAGTAGAGACTAGTGATGCATGGATTCAAACTAGAACAGGTATCCGCGAAAGAAAAGTTGTAGCTAAAGGTGAAACGGTTAATGATCTCAGTTATCGGGCAGCAGAATCAGCCTTACAAATGGCTGGTTGGGATGCAGAGACGGTTGATTTGGTTCTTTTAGCCACCTCGACACCAGATGATTTGTTCGGTTCAGCACCTCAGATACAAGCCATGCTTGGAGCTTCAAAAGCAGTTGCCTTTGACCTGACGGCTGCTTGTAGCGGCTTCTTGTTTGCCTTGGTCACTGCTTCACAATTTTTGCGGACTGGCTCTATCAAGCGAGCATTGGTTATAGGTGCTGATCAGCTTTCCCGCTGGGTAGATTGGGATGATAGAAGAAGTTGTGTTTTATTTGGCGATGGAGCAGGCGCTGTGGCTATTGAATCCACTAACTCAAATCAGAATGGATTATTAGCATTTGACTTGAAATCTGATGGTAAACGCGGTGGCTGTTTGAACTTGCCTCAACGTAGAGATTATCTGGATTTAGTCACTGGTAAAACTCATCAGAAGGGTGGATATTCAACTATTGAGATGAATGGACAAGAGGTTTATAAGTTTGCAGTTCGTGAAGTCCCATCCATTTTGGATAACTTGCTAAAAGTGAATAACATCAAGCCAGAATGTTTGGATTGGCTATTACTCCACCAGGCTAATCAGCGCATTCTTGATGCAGTCGCAGATCGCTTTAAACTCCCTCGAGAAAAGGTATTAAGCAATCTTGAATCTTATGGAAATACTTCAGCAGCAACTATTCCTTTAATGCTTGATGAAGCGGTAAGGGATGGACGTGTTCAGTCAGGTCATTTAATTGCTAGTAGTGGGTTTGGAGCTGGCTTGAGTTGGGGTGCGGCATTATTTAAATGGCATGGACCCTCCTAGGCTCCACATATAAATTTCAAAGATTTTTATGTCCATAGCTTGGATTTTTCCTGGTCAAGGATCTCAGAAACTTGGCATGGCAGAAGATTTGCTTTCTTTGCCGGGAGCCCAAAAACGCTTTCAATCAGCTTCTGAGCTATTAGGGCGAAACCTTTTAGAGATTTGTCGAGGAGGTCACAAGGAAGATGATCAACTGACTGATTTAAATGACACTAGGAATACGCAACCAGCATTGTTTGTTGTTGAATCATTGTTAGTAGATGATCTTCGGAGGCAAGGTCGTAAACCCACTTATGTAGCAGGCCATAGCCTTGGAGAGATTGTTGCTCTGTATTCAGCGGAAGTTTTTGATTTTGATACAGCTTTGAGCTTGCTTAAAAACCGCTCTGAGTTAATGGCAGAAGCGGCTGGAGGGGCTATGACAGCTGTGATTGGCTTTGACCGACAAAAGTTAGAGACTCTTGTTGAAGATATAGAAGGAGTTGTAATAGCTAACGATAATAGTGAAGCCCAGGTTGTGCTTTCAGGGAGCCCTGAAGGGGTTACGGCTGTTACTACTTCTTTGGGCTGTAAACGAGCAATCCCTTTAAATGTTTCCGGGGCTTTTCATTCTCCATATATGGCAAATGCAGCAAAGACTTTTGCCATGCAACTTGATCAAATTAATTTCAATAAAGCATCTATTCCTGTTCTTAGTAATTCTGATCCAATACCAAGTTGTGATCCACATGTTTTAAAGCAAAAGCTAAAAAGCCAAATGATTTCAGGAGTTAGATGGAGAGAAACAATGGAAGAATTGGTCAGTCGAGGGATTAATACTTTGGTAGAAATTGGGCCCGGAAATGTTCTTAGTGGTCTTGCGAAACGCTCTTATAAAGACCTTACGATTAGTCAGCTGTCTTCAGCGAGTGATTTAGGACATTGAATGCGTGAACAAACCTAATTTGCAATTGACAGAAAAGGCCGCATGCCTTGTTCCCCCTAGCCCTAGCTTGGCTTATAGGATTGTTAGTTATTTGTTTGTTTTTCCTATATTTCGTGGACTCTTTAGAGGGAAAACTTTTGGGATAGAGAATGTACCTATTTACGGCCCTTTAGTTGTAGTTGCTAATCATGGATCCCATTTGGATCCACCACTATTAGGTCATGCTTTTGGGAGACCTGTTGCGTTTATGGCAAAGGCAGAACTTTTTAAGATTCCTTTATTGGGTTGGATTATTCGAAAGTGTGGAGCATACCCTGTTAAGAGAGGAGCAAGTGACAGAGAAGCCATTCGTATTGCGACCGCGAAGCTTAATGAAGGCTGGGCAACAGGTGTTTTTTTAGATGGAAGTCGTCAGGATAATGGTCGAGTCAATGCTCCCCTACCTGGTGCAGCATTGCTAGCGGCTCGCAGTGGGGCTCCATTGCTACCAGTAGCCATAATTAATAGTCATAGGGTCTTAGGAACAGGCTCTATTTTTCCTCGCTTAATGCCTATTCATATGCGCATTGGTAAGCCTATTCCTGCTCCAATTAGTCGCAAAAGAAATGACTTAGATGTTGTCACTGTGAAACTACAAGAATCTATAAATAATATGATAGATAAAGGCCTTTTGCACTAGTTCACTCATCCTTAAAAATAAGCTTTTCCTGGCTTTGGTAAAGATTTTGTAGAAATAACTTGGGATCTTTCTTTGTTATAACCCAAGTTAAAGCTCTAATTAAATCAATAGTCTTTTTAGATAGAGTCTCTTCTTTGCATCTTGGAGCGCATTTGGCGGATATACTTGTTAGTCGAATCCCTCGACTTCCGGCGATAATATTTCCTACAAGCATTGCCCGTGACATATGATCCTTACTTGTTATTAATAAAGCATGTTTTACTTCTTTGAGTAGTAAATCATCAATTATCGAAGTAAAATTTCCAAGAGTATCTTCAGCGCGATAATCAAGTGTAACAAGATTTGAGGGTATGGTGCTTTTTTCTATTAACCATTCTGCGAATTCTGGATTGCTTCCACCACTAATTATTAATGGCAATCCCATCGCTTTGGCTAATTTAACTCCAAGATATTCTCGTGAGACATCTCCTCCAAGAACCAAAATTAATTGAGGTTGCTCAATATTCCTAAAGGCTTTTATGTAAGGCCTTGTATACTTTGAATTAAGAAGAAAAATGATAACAAAACCACTAAATAAGAAGCTTGGATGAAAAAGCTTCATTTAACATTACCTACAGGTGAAGTTGGATAAATTGGCAGGATATTTCCCCAATAACTTTCAATATTTAGCTCATGAGAAGCAAAGCATATTCTTGTAAGTCTTTCAACATCTTTGCTGACATTTTCTGTAGCTTCATAGCTTTTAATTGAATCAATTTTCTTCGAATAAAGCTTTGGTGGACTTATCTCAATAACATCATAGTCTAAGTAAATACTTCTACTTTTTTTCACAATATATTCACCTGCTATTAAACCTCTCCTAGGCATATCTCTTGTTATCCAGAATGATTCACCTGCATCACATATCTCTATGCCGCCATTAAGTCTGGCTGCCATTAATGCAAAGCTGCTTACTCCATCTAAATAGCAATTTACTTGTTGAGCTAGTGTTCTAGCAATAGCTACTGTAACTCTAGTACTTGTGAAACTACCTGGTCCGGTTGCAACTGCAATGCGAATAATTTGCTTCCAATTTGATTTAGGAATAACCTGATTAATGCAATTAAAAACTAGATTAGAAAGACTTCTCCCGATAGGAAAAGTTGAACTAATTAAACTCTCTTTTGGATCTTTAGAGTTGATAATTGCGACGCCTAAAGTTTCAGAGCAGCTATGAAGTCCAATAAGGAATCCATCTCGAGGAACTTTTTTTTCTTTCTCTTCCTCCAAGTTCATGTTGGCAATTCTTCTCCAGGTCTTAATCTGAGCCATCTCCCTGGATCTTCTTGGAAGCTCTTACAGGCTCTTACATCCCATTCAATTCCCACTTCTCCTTGATTGAGGCCTAAAACACTTATATGAATTTGTGGATCTCTTGGCTCTATGTCTGGAGCTTCGTTTAGATGGATTACACCGTGCTGTCGCTCAACTGCGTGATACGTCTGACACCGGTCAACCCAGCGGCAGTTAACACATATGCACATGACCCCCACCAAAGCTGATGAGACCATTCTGGCGGTTGATCAGGCTGATCTGGTCAAAGTTGTTTTGGAAAGATTAAAACTTGATCAATGTCCGGTCCAAGCTTCTGACCTGCCTGAGGGGACTGCTTTGGTTGGAGGGGCTGTTAGGGATGCGCTCTTGAACAGGCTTGCTAAGACTCCAGATCTAGACTTTGTCGTTCCTTGCAGTGCAATAAATCTCACTCAAGAATTTACTAAGAAAATTGATGGACGTTGCGTGATACTTGATGAACAAAGGGATATGGCTCGCTTTATTTCTAACGGGTGGACAATTGATTTTGCAAGTCAAATGGGATCAAGTATTGAAGAAGATCTTTGGCGCCGTGATTTCAGTGTGAATGCAATTGCATTGACTTTCGACTCTCACCCACGAATCCTCGATCCGACTGGAGGAATGAAAGATTTGTTCGAAAAACGCCTTGTTGCTTTTCGGGAGAAGAACTTATTGGATGATCCATTGCGGCCTCTGAGGGGAATAAGGCTGATAGCAGAAATGAATCTTTCCCTAGATTCAAAAACAAAGAGTTTTTTTTGTAAATATTCGAATCTCCTTCCTTTAGCTTCTAATGAAAGAATTCAGGCGGAAATTCAAAAATTGGTAGAAGGTAGGTGGGCAGAAACAGCAATAAGGCTTCTTAAAGAAATTGGTTTAGTTGAGTTGTGGAGCAATAAAGATTCCGCAATGAATTTAGAAACCTTTTCTTCAAAAATGGAAGAGATTTTTTCACCAGAAGAATTTGATCTTGCAATGCCTTTGGCTTTATTGACCGATTTGCTTAGTGATGATGGATTGAATCTGTTGCGATTCAGTCGCAAACAACGTAAACGCTGCGAAAGGCTCCGTTATTGGAAAAAGTTAGATGATGGCAAGGCTTTTCAGACTTTTTCTGAAAAAGATCGTTTGAAGTTACATCAAGATTTAGAGGAAGACCTTCCATCTTTGATCATTCAATTACAACGATCTGATCAAGAAATATGGCTGAGGCGATGGAGAAACCCAAACGACCCGCTGTTTCACCCCTCTTGTCCTTTGGATGGCAATACGCTTCAAAAGGAGCTTCAATTGAGTGAGGGTGTGCAATTAGGTGAACTTATGCGCCATCTTTGCCATGAAAGAGCCTTCGGAAGGTTGAATAGTAGAGATGAAGCTCTGCAAAGTGCACGTGACTGGTGGAAACATAATTAGACCTTGCTGTGATTAACTAGCTGCACTAAGTGAAACTTTGATCAATCTGATCGGCATCATTCTTTTCTCCCCTTTTTGTTCATGAGCGTTCGCCTTTACATCGGTAACTTGCCTCAAACTTTTGAGAGCAAACAATTAGAAGAACTCCTTGCAACTGTTGGAAATGGAATTCGGTTCAAACCGGTTATGGATAGAGAAACTGGGGGATGTCGAGGATTTGGCTTTGCCAATATCTCCGATGAGAAAGTGGCAAATGCGGTTATTGAGCAACTGAATGGCAAAGATTTCAATGGCAATAACCTAAGAGTGGAGCGTTCGGAACGCCGCGAATCAAATAACGGGGGCGGACGACGTAATGGAGGAAATTCAAGTAGTAATTCCCAGGGCTCGAAACGTAAGCAAACTAAAAAGGTTGTCCATAGTGATGCCCCTCCTTCAGAAGCTCCTGATCCTCGCTGGGCTGGAGAATTGGCCAAATTAAAGGACCTTCTTGCCAATCAAAAGACAGCTGTTTGAGAATTAGTCGCTAATTTATCTTGTGCTCTAGATATGGCTGAGTTATTTGGCTTGAGCTATTAGGAATGAAAAAGGAAGATCTAAAATTTTGACCCATTTGCTGACATAGGCTCGATTATTGAAGACGTCATAGTCAAGTCTTTCGATTGAATTAAGTATTCCTCTATAAAGCCTTAAAGATGTCCACACTGGCCATCGAGCATCTGGTGAAAGCCACCTCACGCCAGCCTCAGACTTTGTGAACCATTGTCTGGCCCTATCTAATTGAAAAGCCATCAATTCTTTCCATTTTTGATTGATGACACCAGCCATAAGCTCTTCTTCGGAATACCCAAATTGTTTTAAATCTTCTTGAGGTATATAAATACGCCCTCTTCCTCTGTCTTCTCCAACGTCTCGCAAGATATTGGTGAGTTGATTTGCTATTCCAAGAGCTATTGCTGCTTCTGATGGATCTGGAGCAGAACTCCAAGGAGCGTTTGTATAAGCAGGGTCAATTCCCATAACACCTTGGGTCATTAGACCCACAGTGCCCGCTACCCGATAGCAATAAAGTTCAAGTTCCTTAAAAGTTTCGTATCGCGTTTTATCTAGATCCATTCTTTGGCCTTCAATCATGTCCAGATATGGTTTGATTGATTGTGGAAAATGTTCAAGAGTATCTGTCATAACGGCATCCAACTCATCTTTGATATGACCAGCAAATATTGACTTTGTTTTTTCTTCCCATATATCAAGTCGCTTAGATAGTTCTGTAACAGGTAGTTTTTGTGCCTCTGGGCTATCCATTAACTCATCTGTTCTTCTGCACCAGACATAAATTGCCCAGATTGCTTTGCGTTTAATAGGAGGCAGGAGAAGAGTTCCTAGATAAAAGGTTTTTGCCCATTTAGCAGTTTCTTTGCGACATATTTCGTATGCATCGTCAAGACTCAAAGTCGTCTTGTCGTGGTTTTTTGTGTGGTCAGTTAATCCAAGATTCATTGATCAACTTGCAGGAGCATCTCTTTTTAGTTTTGGATCTGCTGGTTTATTCATGTTTTGTGATCGCTTGAGCACATAGCTTTCCACTTAATACAGCTCCTTCCATCGAGGCTAAATAACGTTGCATTGTGTAGTCGCCAGTTAGGTAGAAATTTTTGACAGAAGTTTGTTGTTGGGGCCGTATTTTTTGACATCCTGGCACTGCTTTATATACCGAAAGAGGTGTCTTAACGACTTTAAATTTTCTTAGCTTTGCTTGACTCTCTCCAGAAAAATGAGTTGGGAACAATTTCTTTAATTCTTCGAGAGTGGCATGAATGATTTCATCATCACTTTTACCTATCCATTCTTTTGCAGGTGCAAAAACTAATTCCAACATAGAACGGTTTGGATCTTCATATTCTTTACAAGTAATACTCATATCTGCATATACACTAAGTAGTTTAGAGCGGCTAAATAATAGATGATCAATATCTGTTAGTTTTCGGTCAAACCATAGATGAATATTGATTACTGGCACTCCTCGAAGACCTTCCAGCTTTTTGAATTCACTGATGTCTTTCCATTCTTTTGGTAAAAGAAGTTTAAAAATATCGACTGGTAAAGCACTGACATATGCATCTGCTTTGACATTAGTCGAACTCATACCATTAGTCCCACCGATCTCAAAGCTTTCAACTGTTTGGTCATCTTTTAGGTTTATTTTTTTTAATGGCTTATTTAAATGTACTTCTCCACCTTGAGCTTCTATGTATTTGACAATAGGTTCACATAATCTTTCTGGAGGAGCACCATCCAAAAATGCCATTTTTGATCCATTTTTTTCTTGAAGAAATCTATTTAAAGCAGTAAGTAAGACAGTTGAGGAGATTTCATCAGGGTTAATGAAATTTAATGCCTTACTCATGGCAATAAATACTTCATCATTTACTCGCTCAGGAATATTTTGAGAACGCAACCATTCTGACCATGACTTGTCATCACACTCTTCAACATAATTTTGTCCTCTCAGCATGGCAGGAATTAATCCAATGCCAAATGAAATTTTTTCTTGCCATGTCAGCATGTCGTTGTTACTAAGAATTGCCGCTACTCCGTTCAGTGGGGCTGGTAAATCTGGAAAATCAAATCGACTGTATGTACCTGGTTCTTCAGGCTGGTTGAAAATCATCGAATGACTTTTCCATTGAAGACGATCTTCAATATTTAACTCTCGGAACAATTGCAGCATGTTGGGATATGCGCCGAAAAAGATATGCAAGCCGGTCTCATACCAGTCCCCATCTTCGTCTTTCCATGCCGCGACCTTTCCACCAAGAACATTTCTACTCTCAAAAACAATGGGAGTATGTCCAGCCTCGGCAAGGTATTTGGCACATGAGAGGCCTGCTAAACCTGCCCCTGCTATAGCTACTCTCATTCTTTCAAACCGATTAAGGAACTCAACTTTAATGAGCAGACTGTCCCCATCACTTCCAAGAGTTATTTATTATGTTGATAATCTATTTGGCTGGATCGGTTAATGGTTGCGACCGACACCTTGCTTAAGTGCACTACTAGGCATATTCGGTTATTCACAGCCAGGGTTGAGGACTCTGCATTAGTTCCTGATCCATCACATCTAACTCTTGATCTGGATCCAGATAATGAGTTCCTTTGGAATCAAGATGCGATCGAAAAAGTCCAAAACAGATTTAGAGAATTAGTTGATTGCAATACTGGGAATGAATTAAGTGATTACAATCTTCGAAAAATAGGCTCAGAACTTGAAGGCACAATTAGGCAATTACTACAAGCTGGAGAACTCAGTTATAACCCTGAATGTCGAGTATTGAACTATTCGATGGGCCTCCCTCGAACTCCTGAGCTTTTGTGACGCGTTCTTCTTACGGCCGACAACCTCGGCGTCAATCATCTGAGGGCATGGTCAATAGACAGCCCAGGCCTTCATCGAGAGCATCTTTTGACGAAGATAATTTTCCAAGAGGTCCAAGAGGTCCAAGAGGTCCAAGAGGTCCAAGAGGTCCAAGATCTACGCCCCCTTTACCTCCAGGCGGCGGCGGTGGTGGGATAAAAATGGATACAGGGACTATTGCTGTTCTGGCAGGAGTATTGATAGTAGGAGTTGGTATAGGTAGTGCTGTTACTAGCACTACTCAAGGTGGCCAAGGAAATATTGCAAGTCAGCAACAGCTCGACATGGCCGTTCCTGACCCTGAATTTTGTAGGCAATGGGGAGCCAGTGCTTTTGTAATTGATGTAGAGATGTACACCACACTTAATCCCTCGACTAGTTTTGTTACTCAACCCGCTCTTCAGCCAGGCTGTGTTATTAGAAGAGAAAATTGGACGGTTCTTCAAAAGCAAGGAGCAATTACTAATGAGGATGTAAGAGAATGCAAGCAGCGTATGAATACCTTTGCTTATATTGGTTCAATTCGTGATAACCCTGTAGTTAGATGTGTTTACCAGGCAGATATTAATGAGAATAAATTTATAATTAAAGGAGCAGCTGAAGATGCGGTTGGAGTTAATCAAGAAGCCATTCAATTTTAAACTTATAAAATATATCTTTTGATTATTTTTCTTTAGGTTTTGAGCTTAGAGGACTTTCTTTGCTCGCAAAGATAGGCAGTACATTGGCCATAAATGCCTCGGCAGCTCTTGAAGTATATCTAGCAGGATGACTTATTAGTTTTAATTGACGTCGGACTGTAAGATCAGCAACTATTGGTTTATGAATAGTTCCAGATACGAGTTCTCTTTCTATAGAAACTACAGGAAGGAAGGCTGCTCCTAATCCAGATTGCACCGCATTTTTTATTGCCTCAAGAGAATTTAGTTCCATTTCAATTCTTAGTCTGTGGACATCTAAACCAGATCCAGCTAATAGTTTGTCTAGAACTTTTCTCGTTGTTGATTGTGAATCAAGACTTACGAAATTAAGACGATAAAGATCTTCTTTGGATAGTTCAGTCATCTTCGCAAAAGAATGCTTTTGTGGAAGAACAAGTGCTATTTCATCACTTGCATAAGGGACCACATGCAACAATTCATTTAGCTCTTGGGGTAACTCACCTCCAATAATTGCAAGGTCGAGCTGACCATTGGCAACACTCCAGCCTGTTCGCCTGGTGCTATGTATTTGGAGTTGGACAGCTACTTCAGGATATTTTTGACGAAAGAGCCCGATCATTCGAGGCATTAAGTATGTACCTGTTGTTTGACTTGCTCCAATGACTAAAGACCCACCTTTTAAATTTTGAAGATCTTCTATGGCTCGACATGCTTCATCGCATTGATTCAAGATTTTCTCTGAATAATTGAGAAGAACCTCTCCTGCTTCAGTCAGCTGAGCTTTTCTTCCCCCTCTGTCAAATAGGCAAACTTCTAATTGCTTTTCAAGGTTTTGAATTTGAAGACTCACTGCAGGCTGTGTTACATAAAGCGTATCAGCAGCTTTTTTGAAGCTCCCTTCTCTCGCAATTGCACGGAGTATACGAAGCTGATCAATTGTGAAGGGCAGATCTGCCATAAGGGCCTGACTACCTAATCGCATGAATAGAGAAAAACTTTAAGCGGCAATTTCCTTAAAGGCGCGGTCTAATAATTATTGAGTTGATCATGTGGCATAAATGTTGCAAGCAGGCCCGCACCAAACCAGTTTGATAATGCTTGGATTATTGGTTTTGTTTGCCATTATTCATAGCGGTGGAGCTGCAATTCGAAGTCGTGCAGAAGTTCTTATTGGAGCTAGGGCTTGGAGATTGATCTTTGCCTCTGCCAGTATTCCGAGTGCTGTATTAGTAATTGGTTATTTTTTGGCTCATCGATATGACGGAATTCGGCTATGGAATCTTCAAGGGGTTCCTGGGATGGTTCCGTTGATTTTTACGATGACAGTAATTAGCTTTTTTTTCCTGTATCCAGCTACTTACAATCTTTTGGAAATACCAGCGGTTTTAAAGCCTGAGGTAAGGCTTTACGCAAAAGGAATAATTCGAATAAGTAGACACCCCCAAGCTGTTGGTCAAATCCTTTGGTGTTTTTCGCATGCTCTATGGATTGGAACAAGTTTCATGCTGGTTACTTGTGCAGGCTTAATAGGTCATCATTTGTTTGCTGTATGGCATGGAGATAGAAGACTAAAAGCTAAATTTGGAGAAGATTTTGAGGAATTGCGAAGAAAGACATCTGTTTTCCCTTTTTTGGCAGTGATAGATGGAAGACAAAAATTGCAATTAAAGGAATTTCTAAGGCCATCTCAACTAGGAATTTGTATTGCTGTAGGGGTTTTTTGGTGGGCGCATCGTTTTATTTCTCTTGGCAGCCAAGTCTTTCTCTCCTCGCATCTGAATGAACTACTTAGGTGAAATGCCTACACTCCCAAGAACTTGGATATAGAGGATGCCCTCGGTTTCTGAAATTGCTTGGTTAATCCCAGTACTCCCTTTGATCGGTGCTGTTCTGACTGGTCTTGGATTAATAGGTTTTAATCGCGAAATTAATCAACTTAGAAAACCTGTCGCAATAACTCTTCTGAGCTGCATAGGTATATCTACAGTGCTCAGTTACGCGGTCTTGCTAGAGCAATTAAGTGGCTCTCCGCCGGTTGAGCATCTTTTTGTTTGGGCAAGTGCAGGTAACTTTGTTTTGCCAATGGGATATGTGGTCGATCCTCTTGGAGCAGTAATGCTCTCTTTGGTTACCTCGATTGCTTTATTGGTCATGATTTACTCCCATGGCTATATGGCGCACGACAAAGGGTATGTTCGTTTTTTCACTTATCTGGCTCTTTTTAGTAGTTCCATGCTTGGGCTAATAGTTAGTCCAAATTTGTTAGAGATTTATGTTTTTTGGGAATTAGTCGGCATGTGCTCATATTTGTTGGTTGGCTTTTGGTATGACAGAGAAGGGGCTGCTCATGCTGCTCAAAAGGCATTTGTTGTAAACAGAGTCGGAGATTTTGGCTTACTTTTGGGAATTCTTGGCCTTTTTTGGGCCACCCAAAGTTTTGATTTTGAAGGAATAGCCAATGGGCTTTCAAATTCCATAGCAGAAGGGTCTGTTCCGACCTGGGCTGCTTTAACACTTTGCTTATTGGTCTTCATGGGGCCTATGGCTAAGTCTGCACAGTTTCCCCTTCATGTATGGCTTCCTGATGCAATGGAGGGCCCTACTCCCATCTCTGCTTTGATTCATGCAGCAACGATGGTTGCTGCTGGAGTTTTTCTTGTCGCAAGACTTGAGCCTCTCTATAGCCAATTCCCGATCGTGGGCCTTGTAATAGCAATTGTTGGCACAATTACATGTTTTTTAGGCGCATCCATAGCCCTTACTCAGATGGATTTAAAAAAGGGTTTGGCCTATAGCACCGTCTCACAACTTGGATACATGATGTTGGCCATGGGTTGTGGTGCCCCCATCGCAGGTATGTTTCATCTAGTAACTCATGCGTGCTTTAAAGCAATGCTCTTCTTGGGATCAGGTTCAGTGATCCATGCAATGGAGGATGTTGTTGGTCATGAGCCTGTATTAGCTCAAGATATGAGATTGATGGGTGGTCTTCGTAAGAAAATGCCTATTACGGCAATTACCTTTTTAATTGGTTGTATTGCGATTAGTGGTATTCCTCCTCTAGCAGGTTTTTGGAGTAAAGACGAAATCTTGGGACAAGCATTCAATTCTTTCCCTTTGCTTTGGTTTGTAGGCTTTTTGACCGCGGGGATGACAGCTTTTTATATGTTTCGCTTGTACTTTTTAACTTTTGAAGGTGATTTTAGAGGGGAAGATTCAGAACTACAAAATGAATTATTAACCGCAGCAGGAAAAGTATTAGAAGAGGAGCATCAGAACCATAGTGGTGACTTGCATGAATCTCCTTGGTCTATGAGTTACCCGCTTATAGTTCTAGCTATACCTTCTATTTTAATCGGCCTAATTGGTGTCCCTTGGAATAGTCAGTTCGCGGCACTTTTGAGTCCCCAAGAGGCTCTTGAAATGGCTGAAAATTTTAGCTGGAAAGAATTCCTTCCTCTTGCGCTTGCATCGGTATCTATTTCTTCTTTAGGCATTGGTATTGCTTTTTCTGCTTATTATTTGAAACGGCTAGACCTTGGAAAGGTTTTTGCAGAAAGATTCAAGCCCATTAATAATTTTCTTTCTAATAAATGGTATTTAGATGACATTAATGAAAAGCTCTTTGTAAAAGGAAGCCGGAAACTTGCACGTGAAGTTTTAGAAGTAGATGCAAAAGTAGTGGATGGAGTAGTGAATCTCACAGGCCTCTTAACTCTTGGAAGTGGAGAAGGCCTTAAATATTTCGAAACAGGTCGGGCTCAGTTTTATGCCTTAATTGTTTTTGGAGGGGTGATTGCGTTGGTTGCTCTTTTTGGGGTTTTAGGGACTCCTACTCTTCCACCAGTTTGATGCTGAATCATTGATTGTGTGTCAACGCCTATCGAGTGGATGCGAATTGCTTGAAGATTTCTACACTCCTCAAAGTGGTCGTAAGCCTTGTAAGTGCTGATCCTTGCCCTTAATGAAGCTGTGAATCCTGTGTTTGGAATGGTGACAGAACAAATGGGTGCCAATTTCCCTTGGCTTAGCTTCTCAATTTTATTTCCAATTGTTGGTTCTTTGTTAGTTCCCTTTATTCCAGATGATGGAGAGGGTAAACAGGTTCGCTGGTATGCATTAGCAATTGCTTTGGTGACCTTTTTGATCACCATAGGTGCTTATTTAAAAGGATATGACCCTAGTCAGGAAGGGCTTCAATTATCTGAGCGTGTTGATTGGTTGCCTGACTTAGGTCTGGCTTGGGCAGTTGGTGCAGATGGCCTATCAATGCCTCTAATCCTTTTAACAAGCTTCATTACAGCTTTAGCTGTTTTAGCGGCTTGGCCTGTTTCTTATAAGCCAAAGCTTTTTTTCTTTCTTCTCCTTGCAATGGATGGAGGGCAAATAGCAGTTTTTGCTGTGCAAGATATGTTGCTTTTCTTCCTTGCATGGGAGTTAGAACTTTTGCCAGTTTATTTATTACTTGCCATTTGGGGAGGGAAAAAACGACAGTATGCAGCTACTAAATTTATCATTTATACAGCTGGAAGCTCATTATTTATTCTTGTAGTAGCCCTTGCCATGGGATTCTTTGGTGGAGGAATTCCTAATTTTGAATTTACACACCTTGCTCAACAAAATTTCGGGACTAGTTTCCAAGTTCTTTGTTATACAGGCTTATTAATTGCATTCGGCGTAAAGCTACCAATAGTACCTTTGCATACCTGGTTGCCTGATGCTCATGGAGAGGCAACAGCCCCAGTTCATATGCTTTTGGCTGGCATCCTTTTAAAAATGGGTGGTTATGCATTATTGCGATTTAATGCACAACTTCTACCTGAAGCACATGCACAATTTGCTCCATTACTGATCGTTCTTGGAGTGGTAAATATTATTTATGCTGCTTTAACTTCATTTGCACAAAGAAACCTCAAGAGAAAGATTGCGTATAGCTCTATAAGTCACATGGGCTTTGTTCTAATTGGGATAGGAAGCTTTAGTGCACTAGGAACAAGTGGGGCAATGTTGCAGATGATTAGTCATGGCCTTATAGGGGCAAGCCTTTTCTTTTTAGTTGGTGCGACATATGACCGTACACACACACTGCAGCTTGATGAAATGGGTGGTGTTGGACAGAAAATGAAAATCATGTTTGCTCTTTGGACAGTTTGTTCATTAGCTTCTCTAGCTTTGCCTGGCATGAGTGGATTTGTTTCTGAGTTAATGGTATTTGTAGGTTTTGTAACTGATGAAGCATATACATTGCCTTTTAGAATTGTGATAGCGGGATTAGCGGCAGTTGGAGTGATCCTTACTCCGATTTATCTACTCTCAATGCTAAGAGAAATATTTTTTGGGCAAGAGAATGACGAGCTTGTTTCACATACAAATCTAGAAGATGCTGAGCCAAGAGAAATATATATAATCAGTTCCCTTTTGGTTCCAATAATTGGGATAGGACTTTATCCGAGAATTATGACTGATAGCTATAGAGCTTCGATAGAAGCTTTAGTTGAAAGGGATCTTCTTGCGATGGAAAGATTAAATCGAATTGAAATAGCTTCTACAAAAACTTCTAAGTTTCTTCCGGGAATTATACCAACTCCAGTTATTGAGAAAACAGTTTTTTAAACTTCCTTTCATCAGAAGAAGTGACTTTGAGAATTTTATTTAATCAATGGTTTAGAAAAATTGCTTCACCCTGGCATCTTTACCTCCCAATCGATAACTTTTCAGAAGAGTTGAATTCATCTTGCCTGTTGCCACTCTCAATGTTGTGTCAGATGCCGGTGGGGCACGCTTAGCAATACGTCTTTTGCAAGATGCAGCTCAGCGAGGCGATTTGGATCCTTGGGATGTTGATGTCATCCCCGTTGTAGATGGCTTTTTGGACCAATTGCGTCAGCGCATTGAAGTACCTAAGCGCATCTCAAATCATCTAGCTCGACATGGTGGAAGCTTTGAAAGAGATTTAGCTGAAAGTAGCGAAGCTTTCTTAGCTGCTTCAGTTTTGGTTGGCTTAAAGGCTGAAGTGCTTGAATCGGAAACCTTTCCAGCAGAACCAGATATAGATGATTGCTTTGAGGGTGAGCTTGCAGAGCAAGGGTGGTTGGATTCAAGCTTTGAACTTCCTCTAAGACCAGAGCGACATTTATTTAGACGGCCTGTAGCTCCTCCTCCTCTTCGACGACCTGTAACACTTGGTGAATTGATAGAGCAGCTTGAGGCGATTGCTGAGCAAATAGATTCAGCGGACTTTCAACTTCGAAAACGCAGAAGGCAAAAAAGATTTAGCGATAGAGAAGTTATAGCTCAGGTAACTTCTTTGGCTCATCGAGAAAAACTTCCTGAGACCACCGCTGCTTTAGGCGTTTTCCTAAATGATTGGGAAGATGCTCTGCATTGGGTTGATTTTGATTTATTGGTTGACCATTGGGAAGAAGTTGCATCTGACGACTTGGATACTGACCGAGTTGGAGTTTTTTGGGCACTTCTGTTCCTTTCCTCTCAGGGGAAAGTAGAGCTTGAACAAAAGGGATCTCTTTACGCTCCATTAAGACTTAAACGAATACTTTCACCTGGAACAATTGCTCAATTGCCTTTAAAAACAATAGACGTGCCAGATACATTGCCGGCTGCGGCATAGGTGCTGGGGGGAATGGGCGTCTATGTTGTGGGGATAGGTGAGTCTTATAACGCCAATGAAGGCGATGATCCTGGCGGCTGGTAAGGGAACAAGAGTTCAGCCGATAACCCATGTGATCCCCAAGCCAATGATTCCCATTCTGCAGAAGCCTGTAATGGAGTTTCTGCTGGAGTTGCTCAAGGAGCATCAATTTAAAGAAGTAATGGTGAATGTTTCTCACCTTGCAGAAGAAATTGAAAACTATTTTCGGGATGGTCAGCGTTTTGGGGTGGAAATTGCTTATAGCTTTGAAGGTCGAATTGAAGATGGTGAGTTAATTGGTGATGCTCTTGGTTCAGCCGGCGGATTAAAAAAAATTCAGGATTTTCAAGAGTTTTTTGATGACACTTTTGTTGTGCTTTGTGGGGATGCTTTAATCGACCTTGATTTAACAGAGGCTGTTAGACGCCACCGCGCTAAAGGTGCAATGGCTAGTTTAATTACTAAAAAAGTTCCAAAAGAACAGGTTAGTAGTTATGGGGTTGTCGTTACTGACGAAGAGGACCGAGTAAAGGCTTTTCAAGAGAAACCTTCTATAGACTTGGCCCTAAGTGACACAATTAATACCGGAATTTATCTTTTTGAACCTGAGATCTTTGAGCACATACCTTCAAATAAGCCATTTGATATTGGATCAGACTTGTTCCCTAAATTGGTAGAAATTGGAGCACCTTTCTATGCCCTACCTATGGATTTTGAATGGGTAGATATTGGGAAGGTGCCTGATTATTGGAGGGCTATTCGAAGTGTTCTTTTGGGTGAAGTTAGGCAAGTTGGAACACCAGGTAAGGAAGTTAGGCCAGGGGTTTATGCCGGTCTTAATGTTGCAGCTAATTGGGATAAGATAAATGTTAAGGGGCCTATTTATGTAGGAGGAATGACCCGAATTGAAGATGGAGCAACAATTATTGGTCCTTCCATGATTGGTCCCAGTTGTTGTATTTGTGAAGGTGCAACGATAGATAACTCTATTATTTTTGATTACTCTCGTATAGGGCCTGGAGTCCAATTAGTAGAGAAACTTGTTTTTGGTAGATATTGTGTAGGTAAAAATGGTAATCATTTTGATCTGCAAGAAGCTGCTCTTGATTGGCTAATTACTGATGCAAGAAGACAAGATTTAGGTGAGCCTTCACCTCAGCAAAAGGCTATGGCTGAATTATTAGGAACAGACCTTACTGCTGCTGCAAGCTAACCTCTGCTTGATCCAGTATTTCAGCAATTTTTTCTTCGGCCTTAATTGCCATTAGGTGAACTCCTTTAGCAACTCCAAGAAATTGCTTCGTTTGTTCAGCTGCTATAGCAACACCTTCAGAAGCAGGATCTTTTGCTGAATCAAGACGCTTCACTATCTCTTCGGGTATACAGGCACCTGGTACTACACGATTTATAAATAATGCGTTTTTAGCTGATTTTAATAAAAAAACGCCTGCAATGACTGGTAATTCGAGAGGGTTTGCGACGTCACGGCAAAAATGTTCGAGAGTTTTTGTTTCCATTACCATTTGTGTTTGCAAAAAACGAGCACCTGCATTTCGTTTTTGCTCAAGTCTTCTACGGAGGCCACTCAGACTGTGGCAATTGGGGTCTGCGGCGGCTCCTGCAAAAAAATCAGTATTACCATCAACTAGTTTTCCAGAGACAGGATCTTCTCCTTTGTTAAAGGCAGAAACCTGCTTAAGAAGGCGAATTGATTCAAACTCACTTACTTGTTTAGCTTCTGGCTGATCTCCAACTCGGACGGGATCGCCTGTAAGACACAGAACATTTTTTATACCTAAAGCATTTGCTCCTAGTAAGTCTGACTGAAGCCCAATTCGATTCCTGTCGCGACAAGCGATTTGTAGGACAGGCTCTAGACCAGCCTCTAAGAGTAATTTTCCAACAGCCATACTGCTCATTCGCATTACAGCTCTACTTCCATCAGTTACGTTGAATGCATGTACTTTCCCAGCTAGCTTTTTGGCTCGTTGGATTACCTTTGATGGATCCCCGCCCCGTGGAGGCATGATCTCCGCCGTAATGGTTGCTCCATTTGATTCAAGGGATGTTTGAAGTGCTGACCTCAAATCTTTTTGCCCATAGACTACTTACTATGGATTATCACTGGACCTTTAGTCTTTCAAACTTTAGTCTGCCTAATATGAACCTTCGGAGTTGAGAGGGAGGATGGCCACAGGCGAAGTCTCCAATTCAGCTCATATGGCCCTCTCAGCGAGGGAAATGGAGATTATTGAATTGGTAGCTGACGGTTTAACCAACCAGGAAATTGCTGAGCGTCTAACTATCAGCAAGCGAACAGTGGATAACCATGTCAGCAATATGTTCACTAAAACAGGTTCTAAGAATCGAGTGGCTCTTCTGAATTGGGCTATGGATCACGGCAAAATATGTCGTGATGGCTTTAATTGCTGTTCCTTACCCGACGACGAGATCTCTCCTGATATCTGACTTCCTGAGCACTAGGTTCAGGTAGAGATAGTAAGGAGCACTCCAGATCAGGAAGTTCGAACAATTCCGCATAGGCTAGACAGGCCTCTCGGTCTCCTCCCGAGAAGCGGAGAATTCCATCATTGTCATAGAGGCCATACAAACTTCATTCCTCCCGTTTGACTGCCGATAGAGCAGAGGTGGACTTTGAATCTAAAGTAAATCTAAAGGAAGATTGGCATTTTTAGGGTTTTTAGTTCAGATTTAGTGCAAGACGCTTTTGCTCAGGCCATTTTGAAAAAGGGTTTTGAGCTAGTGCAGCATTGCTGAATTGCTTTTCTCCTGTAATTTCTCTTCCGCACCACTTTGGCTTGAGGACAGGATCGGATTCAGAAGAAAGCTCCACTTCTGCTATGACCAGAGGTGCATTCTCTTTCTCAAAGCAATCAACTATCCAGTTTCCTCCGACAAGATTCAGTTCATAACGAATTTTAGTCAATTTATATTGAACAAGTTTCCAGATAGAATATGCATCATCGATTGGAATTGAATATTCAAATTCGTGATTTGATATTCCTGTTGCATGAGTTTTAAGTGTTAACCACGCCTGTTTTTTGCCTTCTATTCTTATCCGAATTGTCCACCCCTCTAAACTGCTTGTTAGATATCCTTGTTGAAAATGTTGTGGGTTGGACGCAATATTTTTCCAATTTTTTCCTTTGACTATGAATCGCCTTTCGATTTCAAGTGACATATGGATTTATTGTTTAGATTCAAAGCTCCCGGCCCAATGGAGTTTTTGTGTAAGTGTTCTGTAATAAGAAGGTGATTCTTCAAGAACCAATATGAATGCTTGATGAGCTGCTTTTTGAATAACGCATCTATCTCCTGATTCAATTAAAGCTCCACTTGCGCCATCTTGCCATAGTTTCACTCTGCGAGTATTTTCTCCTGATTGTGTGATAACTAGTTTCGATTTCGCTGGGACAACGATAGGTCTGCTCGAAAGGCTTATAGGACAAATTGCACTAACTATTATTGCTTCAATGTCTGGGTGAAGAATTGGCCCACCGCTAGCCATTGCATAAGCTGTTGAGCCAGTTGGAGTGGAGAAAATAAGCCCATCTCCTCTATATTCATCTACGGATTCACCATCTATTTCGAGTTCTAGTGTGCAAGTTGGTGACACTTCATCTCCATAGTTACGGAAATAAATATCATTCAAGGCCAAGAAAGTATTTTTTGTATCACACGGATCTTCATCGGAATTTAAAAGACTTTTGTGTAATGAAGTAGTGCTTTCAATATTTGCTTTAAGCATCATTCTTTTTTCAATCGAAAAATTATCTTCAATAATTCTTTGCCAAAGATCTCGTGCAGTAAGAAGGCCTCGATCATGTGCAAGAAATCCTAGATTACCACCAACATTGAAACATAAAATAGGCACTTTATGTTTAGCTAAATGTCGAGCAGCATTTAAGACTGTTCCATCGCCTCCTAAAACAATAGTTAAGTCTGGAAATCTATTAGATTCTGAAAGTAATTTTCGGAATGGATTCTCCCCTAAGCCTATTTTTGCAGAGAAAATATTTGCTCCATGCAATTTCAATTCACTTGCAATCACTAATGCTTCTTTTTCGGCAACATGGCTTCCTGCCCGATAGATCACCCAGACCAGATCGAGACGCATATGTGATGCTCTACCAGCGCAAAAGATTAAAACTTTCCATATCTACAGTAACTCTATTCCTATATAAAGAAAGAAGGATAGCTAACCCTACTGCAGCTTCTGCGGCAGCAACAGTAATAACAAAAACCGCAAAAACTTGTCCGCGGATCAACTCTCCATCAATATATGATGAGAAAGTCATTAAATTTATATTAACTGCATTAAGCATTAACTCGATGCTCATGAGAACTCGTACGGCATTTCTGCTATTTATCAATCCCCAAACGCCTATGCAGAAAAGCAGAGAAGCTATTAACAAATAAGCCTGAAGTGGAATCGTTCCAGTTGAAGTTTCGATCATGTTCATGTGAAGTTAGAAGATTTGATTTTTATTGAGACGATTTATCTATTAGCAGAGGAGTTTTAGATTTTTCTATAAGAGCCTGATCAACACTATTGCCGGTCCCTATATCACTAATTAAAACATCTCTACGAGCCAATACTATTGCACCAATCATAGCCATTAATAGAAGTACTGATGCAAGTTCGAAGGGTAAAAGATAATCAGTGAATAAATGTTCTCCAATTCGGATAGTCGCTTCTTCTCCAATGGCATTTGGACCTGGCAAAACCCAAGGCGTTGTGAAATCTACTCTAATAAGTAATGCAAGAAGGCCGGCACAAACTGCACCTGAAAAAATTTTCCTCAAGCGCAAACCTTTAATAGGCTTTAGCTCTTCTTGTTTGTTTACAAGCATAATTGCAAAAAGTATGAGTACATTAACTGCACCTACGTAAACAAGCACCTGAGCAGCTGCTACAAAACTGGCATTTAATAGAAGGTATAAACCCGCAACGGCCATAAAGACTCCTCCTAAAAGGAATGCTGAGTAAACAATGTTTGGGAGTAATACCACACCAAGACTACCCAATATCACAATCGAACTAAGTACACCAAAGCAAATTAATTCTGTTGATGTTGATATGGTCATGGTTGATTCTCTTGCTTCGAAGGAGAGTTGTTAGAAGAATCTTTGGTTGATACTTTTTTGCTCATTTCACTTATTAATTCGGAAGGTAATTTACCGGCTCTTGATTGAGAGGAGGGAACATTATGTGGATCCATCACACCTTCTGGCAGATATGCTAATTCTCGAAGAGGTAATACGGAAGGGTCAGTAGTAACACTAGTAGGGAGTCTCCCTAGGGCAACATTGTCGTAATTCAGACTATGTCTATCAAAGCTTGCAAGTTCATATTCCTCAGTCATTGAGAGGCAATTAGTGGGGCAGTATTCAACACAGTTTCCACAGAAAATACAAACTCCAAAATCTATCGAGTAATTGCGAAGTTCCTTTTTTTTGGTCTCTTTATTCATCACCCAGTCCACTACTGGGAGATTGATTGGGCATACTCTGACACAGACTTCACAAGCGATGCATTTATCGAACTCATAGTGAATTCTTCCTCTGTAGCGCTCAGAAGGGATTAATTTTTCATATGGATATTGCACTGTGATTGGTCTTCGACGCATATGGTCGAAGGTGACCGCCAGTCCTTGGGAAAGGTACTTGGCTGCATTCACCGCATCACGGGAATAATCAGTGACTTTTTTGAGAAAACCCAGCATTCGATCGGTGCTACCGGAGGCGAAAAGGGTGTACGTAATAAATACTACAAGCCTTTTTAGGCCAATAAGTAAAACTACCCATGCTTGTTATGTTTGAAGAATTTCTTGGACATTTTCAAATTAGCCTCCAAAAGCTACTGGGAATGCAAGTTTCAGGGAAGCTGTGAAAAGTAGATTTACCAGTGAAATAGGCAATAGAAACTTCCAGCCAAGATCTAGCAGTTGATCTATGCGAACTCTTGGAGTAGTCCATCGAAGCAAGATTGCTAAAAAAACCAGAAGATAGGCTTTGAGTACAGTCATGACAATACCTATTGAGCCAGTAATAACTTGCACTAAAGGAGCATTAGTTGATAGGTCTAGCCAATTTGCAAGCCATTCCACAGGAATGGGAAAACCCCATCCGCCTAGATAAAGGACTGAAACTAGAATGGCAGATAGAACAAGGTTTATATAGCTTCCTAGATAAAACAAGGCAAATTTCATTCCTGCATATTCTGTTTGATATCCGGCAACAAGTTCTTCTTCAGCTTCAGGAAGATCAAAGGGGAGGCGCTCACATTCGGCAAGTGCGCAAATCCAGAAGATCAGAAACCCTACTGGTTGTCGCCATATATTCCAGCTAAGTAAGCCAGCACCATTTTGCTGAGCAACAATATCAACTGTGCTTAATGAATTGCTCATCATCACAACAGCTAGAACTGATAAGGCAAGAGGTATTTCATAACTGATTGATTGTGCAGCAGCCCTTAGGCCTCCTAGGAGAGAATATTTGTTGTTTGATGCATATCCACTCATTAATAAGCCAATCGGTTGAATACTGCTTAGGGATATCCATAAAAAGATTCCAATACCAACATTGCTAATGAGTAAATTTTGACCAAATGGAACTATTAACCAAGAAAGTATTACTGGAACTAAAACTAGGACTGGCCCTAACGTAAATAGCAATCCATCGGCTCTGGCTGGTATTACGTCTTCTTTGACTAGAAGTTTTAGTCCGTCTGCCATGGGTTGAAGCACACCTAATGCACCTGCATATTCCGGCCCAATTCTTTGCTGCGCAGCTGCAGAAACTTTTCGCTCAAGCCATACAGTTACTAATACGCCAATTAAAGCGGCCGTTAGTACAAGGAGCATAGGGAGAGGCAGCCAAAGAATATGGGAAATTTCCGGAGACATGCCAAGGCTTTGCATGGTTTGATTGAAGCTCAATTCGAGATCTATGCCTGGACTTAGTTGAGCTATTGCGGTTGTGCCAGAAGTCAATATTTTCATAGGTGACATGTTTGCAACTTAGGCGCCTATTGATGTTGGCCGATCTTCAACTGCTTTCCAAGTTCTTGATGGAACACCTGTATAAATCTGTGAAGGCCTAAAAATACGATTTGCTCCTAGTTGTTCACGCCAGTGAGCCAACCAACCTGCCACTCTTGATATTGCAAAGACAGGCGTGAAGAGATCTCGTGGAATTCCTAATTTCCGATAAACAAGTCCTGAATAAAAATCAACATTTGGGTAAATGCCTTTTGAGCCAAGACTAGTAGCAGCTTCTTCTTCAAGTGCTTTGGCTACGTCATACATTTCATCTTTGCCAAATCTTGCAAATAGCTCTTCTGCCAATCCTTGCAGTATTGAGGCCCGTGGATCTTTAACTCGATATTCTCGATGGCCAAACCCCATGATTTTTCTTTTATTAGATATGGCTTCATCTAGATAGGATCGTGCTTTTTCCGGGCTACCTATCTCTTCAAGCATTGCAATAACATCTTCATTTGCTCCTCCGTGAAGAGGGCCAGCAAGGGTCCCTACTGCTGAGGCAACTACAGCATAAGGATCTGTAAGGGTACTGGCTGTAACGCGAGCACTGAAAGTACTTGCGTTGAGACTATGTTCTGCATGAAGAATTAGGCACCGGTCAAAGATCCTTGCTGCAAGGGGATCTGGTTCACGGTCGGTAAGCATATAAAGGAAATTCGCTGAATAAGCGAGATCATCTCGTGGTTGTATTGGATCTTGGCCTTTTCGTATTAGTTGGAAGGCTGCCACCATTGTTGGGATTTTGGCAATAAGTCTGACTACTGCGTCATAAATGTATTGGGGATTGTCAATTGCCCGACGGGAATAAAAGAGTCCTAAAGAGGCTGCACTGGATTGCAAAGCATCCATTGGATGCCCTGTAGCTGGAAAACATTTCATCATGTCTCGCACCCTGAAGCTCACTCGCCTATGCATTTGAACTTCTTTTTCAAACACTTTCAGCTCTTCAGCTGTTGGTAAATTTCCCCAGATCAGTAAATAACTAGTTTCAAGAAAGCTACTGTGAGCTGCGAGTTCAGAAATTGGATAGCCACGATATGTCAATTTTCCATGGTTACCATCAATATCACAGATTGAAGATTGGGTAACAGGAACCCCTTCTAGTCCTGGCCTTAACTGATTGCCAGGCTGTGGACGATGGTTTTCTATGGTTTTTTGCGTCTGGAACATATCTATAAAGCTAATGGAAAACTCAATTGAAATTGTGCAAGAGCAACTTGGGCTTAATAAGGCGATTAGTTTGAAATCCTAAATTTGCTTTTAGTCCAAAGGAATTTGGACTAAAAGAGCGTTTTTGAGAGCAATTTGATCCGAAAGGAACAAAAATTACTCATTAAGCGATGACCTTGTGAGCAGATACTTGGTGAAGACTCTAGGTCCTTAGCCTTTAAAATGTGTCTCTTATGGCAAGTGCCAATTTTTGTGCTCAATGTGCTTTTTCTTAGAAAAGAATTTCTAAATAGTAGATCAAACTTAAAATAAAGTAGGAGTAAATCTAAACTATTAAGCAGATAGTCAGTTCAATTGAGACTTGCATAGCAATTTCTTTATGCTCAACTGTATCTGTAACACATGATTAAATGCTCTGATGAGCTTTGCTTCGACTTATGCTTGAAGATATGCCTACTCAATCTTTATTCAACATTACTTCTGCTGAGTTACATGAATTGTTGAAAGAGGATTCTTCAAAACTAGTTTTAGTAGACGTTAGAGAACAGCAAGAATTGGATATTGCTGCCTTCCCTTTCCCCATAGTGCATTTGCCTTTAAGTGAATCTGCTCGTTGGTTGGAAAAATTGCCTGATAGATTCTTGGGGAAAGAAGTAGTTGTAGTGATTTGCCATTCAGGCATACGCAGTAGGAATTTTGCAATTTGGTTGATTGATCAAGGTTGGAATTACAAAGTTTGCAATTTGGAAGGTGGAATAGATGCCTGGAGTGTCAACATTGATCCCTCGGTGCCTAGGTATTAGAGGCATATAAATTGCTTCTTCATAAACAGGTGAGATCTGCTTCCAATTCTCTTACGATCAGATTATTTATAAAATTCAGTTGGAGACTCTGTCCGATAGACAACAGCAAGTGCTCCGAGCAACAGTGCACCATTATGTTGATACCATCGAACCAGTCAGCAGTAAAACTCTTGTCAGGCGATTTAGCCTTGATGCAAGTTCCTCAACAGTTCGCTCAGATATGGGCGCACTTGAAGAAAAAGGATTTTTAACTCAACCTCATGCTTCAGCAGGACGGATCCCTAGTCCCCAAGGTTATAGGCATTATGTGGATTGTTTGCTCCCTCCTCCTAGCCCGGTTGCGCAACACTTAGAAAATGAATTGACCAATTTGAGTCTTAAATGGGCTGCACTTGATGATTTGTTATGGCAAGTAGCTCGAAGACTTACTGATTTCACAGGTTTAATGAGTTTGATTACTAGGCCTATTAGACAGAGGTCCAATCTCGAAGAGGTTCGTTTAGTTCAAAGTGGGGATAGGTTGTTGGTAATGCTTGTTCAAAGTTCGAATTCTGCAACTAACTTGAATATTCGCTTACCTCATGAGGCCGCTAGGGAAATTGAGGCAATAGAAGTTTGGATTAGAAAGCAACTTGCTCAGTCAGGAGATGGAACGTTGGATTGGTCAACTTTGCCACCACAATTACATTTGAGCGGATCTCTTTTAAAAGATGCGATTCAAAGTCATGGAAATTCAATGGCTTTGGCTGAATCTGGAGCTGTCTTTCATGGGATGTCTCGATTAGTTTCTGAACCGGAATTTAGTCATTCGAATAGTTTTCGTCCTCTTTTAGAGCTGATGGATAGCACTCCTATAGCAGTGGTTCCTATGGCAGAAAACAAGTGCAAGGGAGTTTGGATTGGCTCAGAACATCCTCACCAAGCACTTGTTGATTGTTCTGTAGTTCAAGCCGAATATCGCAGTTCAAGCAATTCAATTGGAAAGGTTGCTCTTATAGGTCCAATGCGGATGGCTTATGCAACTTCTATATCGGCGGTTAAGAGAGTTGCTGCTCACTTAGATAGGGTTTTGAGTTGATTTAAAGAATTACAAATCATTCCCTAGTTTTTCGGCCACCGTATTTACATCTTTATCTCCTCGACCTGAGCAATTAATAACTATTTCTGTCCCTGGTTTTAAAGTGGGGCAGAGCTTTTCAAGCCAAGCAAAGGCATGTGCAGTTTCCAAAGCAGGAATGATTCCTTCTAATTCACTAACTAATTTCAGCGCGGTTAAAGCCTCTTGATCTGTTACGGCTACATATTCGGCTCGACCTATCTCTTTTAAATAACTGTGTTCAGGGCCAACGCCTGGATAGTCAAGGCCAGCGCTAATGGAATGAGCTTCTTGAACTTGCCCATCAGAATCTTGAAGAAGAAGACTCATTGCACCATGCAAAACACCAGTTCGTCCTTCTGTAATGGTTGCTGCATGTCGTCCTGTCTCTATACCCTCTCCTGCGGCTTCGATTCCAATCATTCTCACGGAGGTTTCCTCTATGAATGGATGGAATAAACCCATTGCATTAGATCCACCGCCTACGCATGCCATTAATACATCGGGCAACCCCCCAAATGCTTGGGCGCATTGTTTGCGTGTTTCTTGTCCAATAACGGCATGAAAATCTCTCACCAACATTGGATAAGGATGTGGCCCGGCAACTGATCCGAGAATGTAATGCGTACTTTCTACGTTTGTCACCCAATCTCGAATCGCTTCGCTAGTGGCATCTTTTAAGGTTGCAGTTCCTGAAGTTACTGGTTCAACCGTCGCTCCTAGTAATCTCATTCGAAAAACATTTAGCGATTGTCTTCTCATATCTTCTGCACCCATATAAACAATGCATTTCAGGCCAAAGCGTGCACATACAGTTGCCGTAGCCACACCATGCTGACCAGCGCCAGTCTCTGCAATTACTCTGGTTTTCCCCATGCGAAGTGCGAGCAGCGCTTGTCCGAGAGCATTATTGATTTTGTGGGCTCCAGTGTGATTTAGATCTTCACGCTTTAGCCATATCCTGGGCCCACCTTCATTACTTCGATAATGCTTTGAAAGTCTTTGAGCTTCATATAGAGGGGTCGCTCGTCCTACATAAGTACGCAATAAATGGTTTAGTTCATTTGTAAAGACTGGGTCTTTCCATGCATTGGCTGCCGCTTTCTCCAGTTCAGCCAAAGCTGGCATAAGCGTTTCGGGTACATATTGCCCCCCATACTTTCCATATCGACCTGTTGAGGATGGGCGGACATTCGCAGCAAGATTCATATTCTTTTCTTGGGGAGGGACTGTGTTTTCAACTTAAAAGAACGAAGATAGTTACTAGATTAAGGAATTAGAGCTATGCCAAAAGGCAGCTGGCGTGAATTTGACAATTCACAAGCAACTATTAGACCCTATAAGCTTCCTTCGAAATTAAATACAGAGGAACAGCCAGTCCGCGTTCAAAGGACTAGAGGCGGCAAAGGGGGGAAAACAGTTACCGTTGTTAGTGGGTTGAAAATTCCTGATTTAGAAGCCAAAAATCTTTTAAAGCGACTAAAGGCAAAATGTGGCACAGGAGGAACTTTTAAAGGAGAGTTTTTAGAACTTCAAGGCGATCAGGTAGAGGTCTTATTAGAGCTGCTTCAGAAGGAAGGTTATTGCCCTAAACGGTCTGGAGGTTGATTTTTACAAAGTGTGCTCCTTGGCATGGAGAATAGATTTGATATTTAACTTTTGACAATGAGTGAGGCCTCTGCAGGAGGAAGACTCCCTAAAGCCAAAAACATAGTTTGGCACCAAGCTTCCGTGAATCGGCAAGCTTTATCGCAACTGCGAGGACATGGCAGTGCAATTCTTTGGTTTACAGGCTTATCTGGTTCTGGGAAAAGTACTTTGGCGAATGCTGTCAATGTAGCCCTTTTTAAACGTGGTTTTGCAACTTATGTTTTAGATGGCGATAATGTTCGCCATGGATTGTGCAGTGATTTAGGCTTTTCTGATTCTGATAGAGAGGAAAATATTCGAAGAATTGGAGAGGTAGCAAAGCTTTTTTTAGATGCAGGAGTAATAGTCTTAACAGCATTTGTTTCTCCATTTAGGGCGGATCGAGAGAAAGCTAGATCCCTTGTTGAGAAAAGAGATTTTGTTGAAATTTATTGTTCTGCAGATTTAAATATTTGTGAAAAACGTGATACAAAGGGGCTTTATTTAAAAGCAAGAGCAGGAGAGATTAAAGAATTTACTGGGATATCTAGTCCATATGAAGTACCAGACAACCCTCAGCTGGTAATTGACACTGGGAAGGAGCATCTTGATGACTGCGTAGACACTGTAATAGCAAAGTTAATTGAATTAAATGTGATCCCTGGTTAAATACATTTCTCCTAAGTTTGACTGGTAGAAATCTACATTTGAGCAAGATAAGATTTAGGGCCTATTTTTATTATCTTTTTGTCTTTAGAGACAACTTCTTCATGCATGATCTCGCGGAAATTAGCAACCTCTTTCCTGATCTCTAGGTCGTATGTACCTAAAATTGAGGCGGCTAATAACCCTGCGTTAAGCCCGCCGCCTATTGCAACAGTTGCGACAGGAACGCCACCAGGCATTTGAAGTATCGAATGCATTGAGTCGACACCAGAAAGAGATTTGCTTTGAACAGGAACCCCTATGACGGGAAGAGTTGTAAGGGAAGCGATCATTCCAGGAAGGTGAGCAGCTCCACCTGCGCCAGCAATAATGATTTTTAAACCTCTTGACTCAGCATTTTTTGCAAAATCAACCATTTCTTCTGGAGTTCTATGAGCTGAGAGAATTCTCACCTCAACTTCTAGATTGAATTTATTTAAAACCTCTATAGCGGGTTGCAGAGTAATGAGGTCCGAGTCACTTCCCATGACAACGGCAACTAATGGCATTGGTTCAGATTTTTTTGAAATCAATTGCTCAAGAGCCGAATTCATTATTAATAATGACTTGACATTCATTGTCTTGCATTATTAATTCTTGTTTTGTCTATGCATCACATCACTCATGTTTGCCTTCCTAAACCACTCAGCAATTTAGATGACAACAATTTGTGGTCATTGGCCTTAGATGACCAAGAAATTGTTCTATCTATTGATCCCATGGATCCAACCTCTGAGGTCTTAGGAGATAATTGGAGTTCAGATTGGCTGAGTCCTATGGGGCTAGATCTTCAAATAAATGGAGGTCTAGGCATTGCATTTTCAGAACTTACCTACTCTCAGCTGCCAAAGCTGGAAGCATTATTGAAGCAACTTTGGCTAGATGGATTAGAGGCAATCTGCCCAACATTTATAAGCAATTCTTTGCCTTCATTACGTCTGGGCTTAGAAGTTTTACGAGAGGCACGAAAACTAGATGGCTTTAATCGATGCAAGCTGCTTGGTGCACATCTAGAAGGGCCATTTTTATCTAAAGAGCGGCATGGAGCTCATTCTTTGGAATATTTGTGTGATCCCAGCTTGATTGCCTTAGATGCTCGCATTTCTGGATTTGAAAAGGAAATAGCACTTATGACACTTGCACCAGAACTAGCTGGGTCTTTTGAGGTAATTAATCAATTGAAGACCCTTGGTGTAGTGATTGCCTTAGGACATTCTTCTGCTGATGGAGAGACTTCTAGCTCTGCTTTTGATCAAGGAGTGACAATGCTTACGCATGTTTTCAACGCAATGCCTGGTCTGCATCACAGAGCTCCTGGCCCAATTGCTGAAGCCATTAAAAACAGCAAAATCTCTCTTGGCTTAATAGCTGATGGATTGCATATTGATCCAACTATGGTCGCATTCCTTCAACGTTTAGCGCCTAATCAATTGGTTTTAGTTAGTGATGCCATAGCGCCTTATGGCCTGCAAGATGGGACTTATGCATGGGATGAGCGTTCTGTATATGTTCATAATGGATGTTGCCGTCTGCAGGATGGCACTCTTGCTGGAACAACATTACCTTTGCTGGAGGGTTGCAAAAGATTGTCTCGTTGGACAAAAGAGCCTTCTGCAGCAATTTGGTCTGCGACTATTGCGCCTCGCATGGTTTTAGAAAATAGATTTGAATTAAAGGATTATTTGATTGGCCAACCTTTAAAAAAACTACTTCGATGGCGATGCAATCCTCAGAAAGATGAGCTTTTTTGGCAGTTTGCTGCTTAAGATCTCGTCCTACTGACTCTTTTGAAATGACTATTGAAAAGATTAAAGAGCTTAAACAGGCTGATAAGGACGAAGTTGAAAGCTACTTCAATGGTATGGGTTTTGACCGCTGGAATCGCATTTATAGCGATAGTGACGATGTCAATAAAGTACAGCGGAACATTCGCATAGGGCATCAGAAAACCGTTGATGATGTTTTGTCTTGGTTAAGAGATGGAGGTGAAGTCAGTAATCAGACTTTTTGTGATGCTGGCTGTGGAGTTGGAAGTCTTAGCATCCCTTTGGCGGAGTTGGGTGCTAAATCAATTTTTGCTAGTGATATATCTCATGCAATGGTCACAGAAACAAAAAAAAGAGCAGAAAATCTAGGACTTGATTTGTCTAGACTTTCTTTTAAAACTTCTGATCTTGAAAGCTTGGAGGGATCTTTTCATACAGTCATTTGCTTAGATGTATTTATTCATTACCAACAAAATGCCGCAGAAGAAATGGTTTCTCATCTTTGTAGTTTGGCAGAAGAACGATTAATTGTTAGCTTTGCGCCATATACTCCTGCTCTTGCATTGTTAAAACGTATAGGCCAATTTTTCCCAGGACCAAGTAAAACTACAAGAGCATACACATTGCGAGAAGAGGGAATTATAAAGGCAGCTAACAAATGTGGATTTGAAAAAGCTAAGGGAAAATTAAATAAGGCTCCTTTTTATTTTTCTAAGTTGATTGAATTTAGAAAAATTAGTGATAAAAATATTTAGATAGGTTGAGAAATGAATATTCTCTTAATCAGGTTATGCGTAAATGGTTTTTTTACTCAACAATTAAGTTACTAGATGATTTTCTAGTGCATATCTAACTAACTCAGTTCGACTGGATGTTCCTGTTTTAATAAATAGTCTGCTTACATATTTTTCTACATTACGGATAGAAGTTTCTAATTTCCTCGCAATCTCTTTGTTCATTAATCCTTCTGCCACTAATTGCAGCACACTAGCTTCTCTTGGAGTGAAGTTTGGTAGCGCAGTCTCTCTGGCTTTAGATGCCTCATTTTGTGAAAGCATTGAGCGAATTTCTGTTATTTGCCTAGCCATTTGACCAACATCTGCATTTGCAAATCTTGCAGCTTCTGTTAATAACCTTTCTTGTCTTCTCACTACATTTCTTACTCTTGCAATTAATTCATCAGGATCGAATGGCTTGGAAATGTAGTCATCTACACCCGCCAGATAGCCTTGTGTTCTATCAACAGTCATTCCTTTTGCAGTTAAGAAAATTACAGGTGTTCCTCCTAGTCGCTCATCTTTTCTTAATTGGTCTAAAAGTTGATAGCCATCGCATCGTGGCATCATCACATCACTAATGACTAAATCTGGAAGTATTTGCTGAGCTTTTTGCCATCCTTCCTCTCCATCAACAGCAGTTGTAACGTCAAAACCTTCGTCTTGAAGATATTGTTGAACGGCTGTACGAAGACCTGGCTCGTCATCAACCAGCAGTAAGCGAGGCTGTTGTATTAGCTTATTTTGGTCAGTTGGTTGCTCAGTCATAAATAGAGGGGATAGCTGGAGAATGCAGAAGCAATCTCATTAATTGTGAAAAGTGCTGTTCATCTTATTGAAAGATTTTAATCATGAAAAGATAGGGATTGCTTCTAAGTAGTTCTAGTGGGCAGCTTTTCAAGCCAAGCAGTTTCTCTAATAGAAACCTCTTTGGTGAATTCAAGTATTAGATTGCATTTGAGTCATTACCAGTCCGTGTTTCTCCAAAAGGTTGAAGCTGCTGACTCCTGATTAAAAGTGTGATGAATTTCTGTTATTACTTACTGCTTTTTAGGAAGCAATTCAAGCTGGTCGCATCAGCAGGTGTATAGCATTGCAAGCAAATGACTTTGAAGGAGATTACTAATCAGGAGCAGCTAGCTTTTGATTTCCAAGCAACTACACCTTGTGATCCTCAAGTCTTAAATGCTATGGATCCTTATTGGAAAGATTTTTGGGGGAATGCATCGAGTCGACAAAATCTATTGGATGTACATGCCGCCGCCGCCGTTAGCCTTGCCAGAGATCAATTGGCTTCTTCTTTATGCGTATCTAATGAAAAAGTAACTTTTACGAGTGGTGCTACAGAAGCAAATAACTTGGCTTTATTGGGTCATGCAAGGGCTAGTGCAATAAAACTAGGTAGAGCAGGACACCTGATCACGATTGCGACTGAACATCATTCGGTCCTTGAGCCTTTACGACAGCTGCAAAAAGAAGGGTTTAGACTTACAGAGCTAACTCCATCTTCTGATGGAATTATATCTATTCAAAACCTGATTAATGCTTTTGAAGATGATACAATCTTAGTGAGCTGTATGTTGGCTAATAATGAGATAGGAGTTTTACAACCAATTGCTAAAATAGCAAAAATATGTCGTTCAAGAGGTGTTATCTCTCATTGTGATGCGGCTCAAGCATTTGGTCATATGCCTATAAATTTAAGTAACTTAGATATTGATCTTTTATCAATAAGTGCGCATAAGATTTATGGTCCTAAAGGAGTTGGGGCTTTAATCAACTGTTCCGCTACCCCTATTTTACCCTTGCAATGGGGAGGTACACAAGAACAAGGTATTAGGCCTGGAACGCTTCCAGTACCTTTAATTATTGGTTTCGCAAAAGCCATAACTCTTGCTTTACAGGATCTCAAAAGCCGTCAAACTAGATTGCTCAAACTTCGTAACCAACTTTTGAATGGATTACAAAAACAAATACCAGAAATTTTAATCAATGGTTGTTTGGAGAATCGTTTGCCTCATAACTTGAATATTACTATCCCTGGAATAGAAGGGATTAGGCTGCATAGAGAGTTACGTAAGTTTGTTAATTGCAGTAGTGGATCTGCTTGTAGCAATGGAGAACCTTCTCATGTTTTGCGAAGCATCGGAAGGAGTTTGAAAGAAACACAGGCTTCAATTAGATTGAGCTTAGGCCGAGAAACAACAGAAGAGGATGTAAGTAAATGTGTTCAAAGAATAGTTTACGTTATAAACAACCTGAAGTAATAATCAACAACTTTTCTTAGTGCCAGATCTACGAAGTTGTTTCTTTTGTAGAAGAAACTACTGATCTATCCGTTTTGCAATTCGATATTTTGCACTTCTACTTCTAGGGTTTATTGATAATTCTTTTGGACTTGCAATTATTGGTTTTCGAGTAATTCGTTCTAAACGCTCATCTTCCAAAAAGGCTCTTTTGACTAATCTGTCTTCTAGCGAATGAAAGCTGATTACACCTAAAACTCCTCCAGGGTTTAACCAATTAGGGGCTTCTTTAAGTAGGGTTTCAAGTGCCTCTAGTTCTTTATTTACAGCTATTCGCAAGGCTTGAAAGCTACGCGTTGCAGGATGAACACGGCCATACCGGAGTTTGTTGGGGTAGCAACCTGCTATTGCATAAGCCAAAGCAAGGGTGCCTTTATACGGACCTTTAGTTGCTAAATCTGCTTTTATCCGCCTGGCAATTTTCCTTGATAGTCTTTCCTCTCCATAGCGATAAAGAACATCAGCAAGCTCCTTTTCACTGAGCTGTGCGATTAAATCCCCAGCGGTCTTTCCTCTCTCAGGGTTCATACGCATATCCAATGGACCATCTTTGTTAAAACTGAAACCTCTTTTTGCGTCATCGACCTGAGGACTGCTTACTCCTAAGTCAGCCAAAACAAATGATGCTTTTTTTGTGGGAGAAAAATCCCCAAAATTACTTCCTTTAATTTCAACTCTTGTCCTCAACTGTTTTAATTTTTCTGCAGCTGCACTTCTTGCTACTGGATCTTGATCTATCCCAATAGCATGCAAATTTGGATGTCTCGTTAAGATAAGATCGCAATGGCCTCCTCCACCTAGAGTTGTGTCAATCAATAGACCTCCATCAAGCAATTCCTTGGGTAAGGCATTGATTGATTCAAGAACTTCTTCAGCAAGTACAGGCAGATGATTGAAAGTGAAAGATTTAATGAGAGAGTTGTCTTGCATCATTTTTCTCTAAGATCTAAATAGTTCTTTATTGCCATTGGCCTCATGACGCAGCTTGAAACGCGCACAGAGCCAATGGTGGTCAACTTTGGCCCGCATCATCCTTCTATGCATGGTGTACTCCGTTTGGTGGTCACATTGGATGGAGAAGATGTGGTGGATTGTGAGCCTGTAATTGGGTACCTCCATCGCGGCATGGAAAAAATTGCTGAAAACAGAACAAACGTAATGTTTGTTCCATATGTCAGTCGAATGGATTATGCCGCTGGCATGTTTTATGAGGCTGTTGTAGTTAATGCCCCAGAACGCTTAGCCAATATTTCCGTACCTAAAAGAGCTAGCTATATCCGTGTGTTGATGCTTGAACTTAATCGAATTGCTAATCACTTGCTGTGGCTGGGCCCTTTTTTAGCGGATGTGGGGGCTCAAACACCATTTTTCTACATCTTTAGAGAGCGAGAAATGATCTATGACTTGTGGGAGGCTGCTACTGGTCAACGTTTGATAAACAACAATTACTTTCGTATAGGCGGAGTGGCTTGTGATCTCCCTTGGGGATGGTTGGTTAAATGCAAGGATTTCTGTAATTGGTTTGGACCAAAAATTGATGAATATGAGAAATTAATTACTAATAATCCAATTTTTCGTCGACGTATTGAAGGTTTAGGAACTATCAAGCGCGAGCAAGCAATTAATTGGAGTCTTTCTGGCCCAATGCTGAGAGCTTCTGGCGTTCCTTGGGATTTACGAAAAGTAGATCATTATGAATGTTATGACGACTTTGATTGGGATGTTGCATGTGAGAAAGAAGGTGATTGTTATGCCCGATATCGAGTAAGGATAGAAGAGATGCGACAATCATTAAAGATTCTTGCACAAGCCTGTGAAATGATTCCAGGCGGACCAACTGAAAACCTTGAAGCAAGTCGTATTTCAGAGGGCAAGGCGAGCCCCTTTGCAGGGTTTGATTTTCAATATGTAGCTAAAAAAGTTGCTCCTACTTTTAAGATTCCTAAAGGTGAGCTATACACACGCTTGGAGTCAGGAAAGGGAGAAATAGGTGTTTTTTTACAGGGTAATAATGATGTTACTCCTTGGAGATTTAAAATTCGTGCGGCTGACTTAAATAATTTGCAAATACTTCCTCATATTCTCAAAGGTGCAAAAGTTGCAGACATTATGGCAATCTTAGGCTCAATTGACGTAATCATGGGCTCTGTTGATCGCTGAATTGAAGTGTCGCCTACTCAACCTAATGAATGGCTCCTATTAGAACGAACTGTTCGCTTTGGTGAGATTGATGCCGCAGGTGTTTTGCATTTTCACCATTTACTTCGATGGTGTCATGAGGCTTGGGAAGAGAGTTTGGAAAGATATGGCATAAATGCTGTAGACATATTTCCAAGTAAATTAGATGTAACAGACAGCTTGCGAGTAGCTTTGCCGATCATTCATTGCGAAGCTGATTTTCGATTGCCAATAAAGTGTGGGGACCATTTATTGATAAGACTTGAGCCACAACGAATAGATGTTGGAAGTTTTCAAGTGCGAACTAAGTTTCAACGAGATGGTCAAGAGGTAGCTATAGGCCTTGTTCGCCATTTGGCAATTGATTCAACAACTCGAGAACGTTGCGATTTGCCTCAAGACATTGATTTGTGGTTAGAAGCCTCATCTTTGAACTTGGGACTGAGACCTGTATAAATATATTTTTGATGTACATAATTTGCTTCGGAAAAAGTTTTTCATTATTTAAGGCATCGCTTTATTTTTATGATGCTTGACGACCCATTCTCTCCAATACAAACGCTCCCATTTGCCATTGTAATTTCTTCTTAGCTCTTTACAATTAATCCAGCCAACGGGTTTTTCGGCTGGGAGCCAATCTTTGGTAAGACTCCTTAACTTGTTGATCTGAGCTTGGTTAATCTCTTCTTTTTGCTCTGCATTCCAACTAATTAGTGCAATAATTCTCTCTCCCCATTCGTTATCTTCAATCGTTGAGAAAAGAAGGTCGCGAATTGGGATGTCAGTAGATCTAGCAGCTTCTAATAACCTGCCTTCGAGTGTTTCAGGGAAAATCGTTTCTCCTCCGCAAGTAATAGCTGTATCAATTCGCCCGTTAATTTGTAACCTCGGCAGTTCTTTTAAAAGAGTTAAGTTAGCGGCATCCCCAGACTCCCACCACCCTGACTTATCTTTGATCACTTCTAGTTGACCATTTTTCCAACGCCCTATTGCTAGTCGTTGTGTTTTCACATTTAAAGCACCCTGTCTGTCTACTCGTAATTCAACATCAATTAAAGGGTTTCCGCAGTCATTTTTGCCGGCAAGAAATTCTTCAGGTGTAAGCACTGACACCATAGATGCCGTTTCGGTAGCTCCATAGCAAGGAGCGAGTCGAATGTTTGCAGATCTTGCTTTGTTGGCTAAAGATTTTGAAAGACTTGACCCGCCAACCCAAATCAATGAAAAAGATTGCATCCATTGCAATCCATCGGGATGAGATATCAAGCGTTGTATTTGTGTGGGTACTAATGATGTCAATAAAGGAGCTTGAGTTTTTGAAAAAAATAATTGACAAGTTTTATTTAAAGTAATTGGATTTCGCATGAGATCGCGATTTAGCCATCTGTACTTTGAGCCCCACACTTTGCTCCGCCACCAAGGCATTAAGCCACTTACATGATGCATTGGTAATGAATTCATTAAAAGACATTGACTTGGCTGTAAACCCAGCTTCCTAAGCCAAAGACCAGTAGCTATTGCTGATTGATCGAAGTGTTTAAAAGGTTGAAAACAGTAATTAGCTCCTCCTGAGCTTCCACCACTGCGAATGATGAGACCGCTTTTATCAGGTAAAAAATGAGAAGGAATGTCTATTGTTTCCTTAAGGTTTGGGGCTAATTGCACCCAAGCGTTTAGATCTATTAACTCTTCAAGGTGCTCGGTAAATCTGGATACTTTATAAGGATCCCAGAGCAGTGTGGATAGTTTTTTCATGCAGCTTCCCAAACCACTAGAGGGTCTTTTGCGAAAAGAGGACTGTCTGGGCAATAGCCTGGAGCCAATCCAGGGGCCGTTGGAGTGGGCCCTTGTTGCTGCAATGCAGAGAGGTGCTCAATCCAACGCCGACCAATTCCTGTCTCAAAGGCTGTACTGACTACTCTCTTTCCAACCCTTTGGTTTAATTCATCCAAAAGAATTCTTGGATCTCCTTCTATTAGAGGGCGACGTACTTGCCAGCTTTTCCATGTTCTTCTCAAGCGTGGGTTGGCAATTAGTGATTCATCGAGAGCAATGGGTATTTCTTTAGATAACGCCAAAAGGCCTTCAAAATCTTCTATAGGTAAGGGTTGTTCTAACCATTCAAGACGAGGATCTTGATGGAAGTACTTGGCCCATCGTTTTGCTTTCCCCCGAGTTAAGCCTGTGTTTGCATCCAGCCTCAGTGCACCATTTGGAGGAAGTAAGTTCAGGATTTGATGCAGTTGACCTTCCTCTTTTTCTTGTGAATTAATGGCAATCTTCCATTTGACTGTGAGTGGAACTTTGTTCGGGAGGTGTTTTTCTACTAATGATTCGACGGTATCTAAGAGTGCATCATTATGTGGCAACAAGATTGTTGATGAAGGTGCTTTTAGCCAACCTGTTTGAGACTTTGAACCAATGACTCCATCAAGTTCTGCTAATGCAGCTCCAATGCCAAAAGCTAATGCTGCTGGCCAAATCTGCGTTCCAGCTTCTAATTCCTTACGAGAAATATTACGATTAATTGTTTCTAATATTTCCTCACACTTTTTCAATTGGGGCTTTTCAAAAGGAGAAACTTCGCCCCAGCCCTGATTACCTAATTGATCAGTAATATTCAGGAGCCAACCCTGTTTTTTATCGATACTTCCATTCGTAGTTGTGACTACTTGGAGTAGTCTAAATGAAAAAGGCTTTACACTAAGAATGAGAGACATTTCCCTAGGATGGATTTATAAAATGATGACTAAGAGCCAGCCCAATACTTAAACCAAATCCATTTAATGCTTGAAATTTCAAAGCCAGAAATTTGCTCCCACTTATACGTTGAGGTTGATTGTGATGTCGTTTGAGCAAATTAATAAGAGCTAAACCTGAAGGGAGGCCAATAACTCCTAGAAAAGCTGTAATTGGCCAGTGACCCATAAGAATTGGTGTCCATTCCAGTCCAAAACAAAATGCAATGAGCCATGGGACCAGAGCAGCGGCTCGACGAGTGCCTAATCGCACCAAAGGAGATTTCTTTCCATGGGAGGAATCTTCTTCTACTTGGTGAAAATGCGAACAAAAGAGAACAAGAGTTGTTGCCAATGCTGGCCCTGCTCCAAGCAGAGTTGCCTCTCTCCAGGGTATGCCTGTCTGATTAGCCTCGAAAGGCGATAAAACAAGAAGTGCAGCAGCTGTTCCTAAAGGGCCAAAAGCTAACCAGCAAAGAGGCTCTCCTAAGCCCTTATAGCCCAATCTGAAGGGAGGGCCTTGATATAGATACCCAAGCGTGCAACTGCCTAAAACTAAAAACAGCACTGCTGGATGGCTGCGTAATGCCAATACGAGAATTATTGATAACCCTATGCAAAGAACCAAATAGGCGAGCTTTTGCACTGGTTGTCGCTTACCTAATAAGGCCACTACGGAGTGGGGTTTGTTCAATTCATCTATTCCTGTATCTGAATCGAATAGATCATTAGTTAGGTTTTCCCATAGCAAGAGGAGAACCGAAGCAATAAGAAAACCAATTAATTGATCTATGCGCACAATCAAGCCAGACCCGTAATTCCAGCCTGCGGCCAAAATTATTGGCATCACAGCGACTGAGTACAAAGGCCACTTGATTGCAGCTTTCCAAAGACGACGTTTTTCAGCTTTTTCTTTTTCGAGGGATGCAACAGCCTGTTGGTTTTGCATTGACTTAGGTCCCATTAGGCTGGGTGACGGTTTATACATTTGAGCAGTTCGTGTTGTCAGCTTGTACCACCTATGACTTCTGGCTCCACTTTTAGTGACATTTTGAGTGCTGCAGCAATAGGTTGGAGCACACGGAAGGTAGAGGAATGCGCCTTAAGCCTTGCGCTGCCGATAGATGGAGTAGACCCTCTTAATAAATTATCTTGTTTGTCTGAGGAGCAGGAATTTCGTTTTCTTTGGGATACAGCTCCCGGGTTATGTATTGCGGCATCAGGAAGGTGTCAGCATTTTGATTTATCAGGACCTAAAAGATTTGAACTCGCTCAACGCCTAAGCGATGAATTGCTTGGCCGCCTCACTGATGCAACTCCCGAAGCACCCTTACAGGCTAGGCCTCGCATTCTTTTGTCTTTTTCATTTTTTGAGCAGATTTCTGAAAGAAAAAGAACTTTTGGAGGTACATCTGCTGTCCAGGCAATTCTTCCAAGATGGCAATTAACAAGGCAAGGACGTCATGGCTGGCTGCGTATTAATGGTGTAATTACTCATGAGGCTGAGGCTAGAGAACTTGCAGAAAACTTATGGATTATGCGAGAACGACTTCTTGCTCCATGTAAGAAGAAAGAATCAACACGCACAAAAATTGTCTCAGGCATATCTTCCACAGGAGAATGGCAAGATTGTTATTACCCAGCACTCATTCGAGGGATTGATCTAGTTAATAACGGGGTTCTTGAGAAACTAGTTCTTGCGGTTCGTCAATTGATTTCTTTGGATGCATCCTTAGATCCACTGATAATGCTTTCTCGCCTACGTCAACAACAAGAAGGAAGTTGTCGGTTTTTGTGGCAACGAAATAAAAATGAGGCATTTTTTGGTGCTTCCCCTGAGCGTTTATTAAGCCTGAGAAAAGGTCAGCTTCAGAGCGATGCCTTGGCTGGAACAGCAGCTTTTAGGGATGGAGGTAAAGCTTTAATGAGGTCTGAAAAAGATTTGCGTGAGCATGAATTGGTTGTTGCTTCTATTACGAATCAATTAATTTCGAAAGGACTTACACCTCGCAGACCAAGAAGGCCTCAATTGGCTCGACATGGACATTTGGTCCATCTTCATACTCCAATCACAGCTGATACCAGAGGAGAAGCACCCTTGCATTTGGCAGGAGCTTTACATCCAACTCCAGCAGTTGCTGGCTTGCCTCGTAGTCAAGCAATGAGTTGGTTGCGAACACTAGAACCTTTTGAAAGAGGAAGTTACGCAGCACCTATTGGATGGATTGATACTTGTGGAAATGCAGAATTTAGGGTTGCTATTCGCTGTGGACATTTAAAAGGCCAGGAGTTGGAATTAACTGCAGGAGCAGGTCTTGTAAGGGGCTCAATTGCTGAAAAAGAGTTGCAAGAGGTTGGCCTTAAACTTGCTGTATTGGCTGGTCAATTAGACCTTCAACCTAATTTTTCTAAAAGCTTAGATATCACCTGATCTGCTAAAGGAACATTCATAAGATTCTCGACTTCCCGGATACCAGTTGGACTGGTTACATTAATTTCACTCAGCATGCCTCCGATAACATCAATTCCCACAAAGAAAAGCCCTGCTTTTTTTAAATCAGGACCGATCTTTTTGCAGATGTCTTCTTCACGAACAGATAATTCAGTTTTTTCAGCCTGACCTCCTAATGCAAGGTTACTTCTGAAATCCCCTGACTTAGGACGACGATTTATAGCTCCTAGTGGAGAACCATCCACTAGCAAGATTCTTTTGTCTCCCTCCACAACAGTTGGAAGAAACTTTTGCATCATTACTGGCAATCTTTCTTGTTGGGTCAGCAGTTCTAATAAAGACTCCAGCCCAGGAGCATCTTTGGCTACTCTCACTACTCCTTGCCCCCCTTTACCTCCAAGTGGTTTTACAACTACTTCTCCTTGTTCACGAGCAAATGAAGCAAGTTCAAAAACCCTGCTAGCAACAAGAGTAGGAGCCATTAACTTGCTATAACGTAATGCTCCAAGTTTTTCGTTCCAGGCTCTTAAAGAGGCTGGTTTATTCAGGACTAGGACACCATCTCGTTCTGCGACTTCAAGTAAATGAGTGGCATATAAGAAGGCTTCATCTACCGGTGGATCTTTACGCATCCAAATGCATTGAAAATCAGCAAGCAATTGACTTTGGGGTTTGCCGACACTTATCCATGGCTCAGGAACCACTTCTGTGGCAATGGCGAAAGCTTTGTCCCCTTGGGCTTGAAGGTCGGAAGGGGTGCAGGCCCAAATCTCAATTGATGCTCTTTGAGCTGCTTGCATTAAGGCAGCTGAAGAATCTTTGCAAGGGTTTATTTGTGCTATTGGATCTAGAACGAAAAGATGCTTCATGGCACTAGTTGCTTAGCTCAAGCATCCCATCTAACTCCTGTCGTTGCTCAAGAGAATGCAACTCATCACATCCACCAATCCCTTTATTATTGATGAAAATTTGAGGAACTGTCGTTCTGCCCTCTGCCCTAATAGCCATTTCTTGACGAGCTTGTTCATTGCCATCGATTGAATGTTCGATGTAGCTAATACCTTTTTTCTCTAGCAAGGCTTTTGCCCTTATACAGAAGGGGCAATATTGCCATGTATAGATTTCAACTTTTGCCATTGCACACATATAGCTTTGAAGATCTTATGTCGTTTGCTCTTCTGATAGCGTCTAGTTTTTGAATTTAGAGTTTAGTTTTGCTGGATCTTACTGATTTCAAACGGGACCTTTCTATCCTCACTGACCGCCTGAGCAAAGCTCAGGACTGTCTTTGACGTTCCAGCTTTAAAAGCACTTCAACAGGACCTTGAACAGCTTGCAGCTCAACCGGACTTTTGGAATGATCAATTAAGCGCTAAAAAACAGATGCGGACCCTTGATGAGGTCAAAGCTCAATTAGCTCAATTGGCTGGATGGAGAAAAGCCATACATGACGCGAATGCAACTGTTGAGTTGTATGAACTTGAACCAGATGAAGAGATGTTAGATGAGGCCCAGTCTGGATTAGATCTCCTGGCTAAAGAACTGGATCGCTGGGAGTTAGAACGCCTTTTGAGTGGGACTTATGACAAAGAAGGAGTTGTCCTTTCAATCAATGCAGGGGCTGGAGGTACAGATGCTCAGGATTGGGCTCAAATGTTGTTGAGAATGTATACCCGCTGGGCAGAAGACCATCAAATGAAGGTCACGGTCAATGAACTTTCAGAAGGAGAAGAAGCTGGTATTAAAAGTGCAACTGTGGAGATTGAAGGAAGGTATGCCTATGGTTATCTCCAGCATGAGAAAGGTACTCATCGCTTGGTACGTATCTCGCCGTTTAATGCGAATGGCAAAAGGCAAACAAGTTTTGCAGGTGTTGAAGTTATGCCCAAACTCGATGATGACGTTGAATTAGATATTCCTGATAAAGATTTAGAAATCACTACCAGCCGTTCAGGAGGAGCTGGCGGGCAAAATGTAAACAAGGTTGAAACAGCAGTTCGTATTCTCCATGTCCCATCGGGTTTGGCTGTCCGTTGTACCCAGGAGAGATCACAACTTCAAAATAAGGAGAAGGCAATGGCGTTGTTGAAAGCAAAGTTACTGGTTATAGCTCAAGAACAAAGGGCTTCAGAAATTGCAGATATTAGAGGCGATATTGTTGAGGCAGCCTGGGGTAATCAAATTAGAAATTATGTATTTCACCCTTACCAAATGGTTAAAGACTTGAGAACAGCGGAGGAGACAACTGATGTCCAAGGAGTCATGAATGGTGATTTAGATTCATTTATTCAAGCTCTTTTAAGGAAAGACCTAGATCTTTCAAATTTGGATTAAAGGATGTCATTACTATGAATAAAGAAAACCCTCAAAACCCAACTGGCAAATTCGTCCCCCCCCCAAGTTTTGTGAAACTTGCCATGAGGAATATGGTACGAAAAGGAAGCCAAAGTCTCTCGCATTTTGCATTAACTGCTTTTGGTTTTGGGGCATTTATTCTTTTAATTGCTTGGTTTGCTCGGCCGAACCTTCCAAGTTGATTAGTTGATGAATATGCCTCTTTCTGATTGTTTTGAGATGGAATTAGTATTGTCATTTAATTCTCCTTCTGAAGAACTATTAGAAACCTTTTGTGATCCTTCAATTAAGGCAGCTTTGGCTGACCCAGAGCCATGGGAAAGCGATTTACGTGAATGGATTCAATTCATTTGCAGACACGACTCTTTAAGTTGTAATCAAGTCATTCGTAAAACTAAGTGCTTAAGCATGGGACTTCATTTTACGGATGATGCAACAATTGCAGATTTAAATACTTCTTGGCGCCAAAAACCAGAAGCAACTGATGTTTTATCTTTTCCAGTGCTAGATGCAAACATGCTTTCTATTGGAGAAGAATGTGTTGAATTAGGAGACATTGTCATTTCTCTAACAAGAGCTCAAAGCCAAGCGGAGCAACATAACCATGATTTTTTACATGAACTGAGATGGCTACTGAGCCATGGCCTATTACATTTGCTTGGATGGGAGCATCCGAATTCCAAGAGTCTTAAAGAAATGCTGTTTTTTCAGCAGCAACTTTTGAATATCAACGGTAATGTTCAGCCTATCTGGATAAACAACGAGTGATTGGTAATGCAACCTGAGTCTTTAAATACGGTGTCTGAAAAAATCACTCCTCTTTCAAGTCATGCTCGAAAAGGGAAACGAAGAGGTTCTTGGCAGATTGCAAAAGATCTACCCGCAAGTTTTCGTTATGCAGCTCAAGGGCTTGCATATGGTTTTTTTAGCCAAAGGAATTTTCGTATCCATCTCGTTATAGGTGCTTTGGTGTTCGGCCTAGGTGTGTGGTTAAAGCTCAATGTGAATAATTTGGCTGTACTGGTTTTGACTATTGCGGCTGTTTTGGTTTTGGAGTTATTAAATACTTCTATTGAGGCTGTTGTAGATCTTGCGATTGGTCGTCGATTTCACCCACTAGCGAGGGTCGCGAAGGATTGTGCAGCAGCTGCAGTTCTAGTTGCTTCTATAAGCTCTTTAATAATTGCCATTCTGCTATTACTTCCACCTTTCTTAAGTCGAATAGGGATTTAAATTTTTAAAGCAAATGCTTCTTGTTATAGATAACTACGACAGCTTTACTTTCAACCTAGTTCAATACTTGGGAGAATTGGCTTTAAAACACCCAGTAGCGGAAGATATTCGAGTTGAAAGGAATGATGCAATCTCTGTTAGGGAGATTAAGAGGCTTGGCCCACAGGGAATTCTTTTGTCTCCGGGGCCTGGAGATCCAAATCAATCTGGGATTTGTTTGGAAGTTTTAAGTCAACTTGCTTCAACTCTCCCAATTTTAGGAGTTTGCTTGGGTCATCAAGCAATTGCGCAAGCTTATGGAGCAAAAATAGTTAGAGCCAAGCAACTTATGCATGGAAAAACTTCACAGGTATTACACAACGGCAAAGGAGTCTTTAAAGATGTTTCCAACCCTCTTATTGCGACTAGGTACCACAGTCTTATTGCGGACAGAGAAAGTTTTCCTGAATGTTTAGAAATTACAGCATGGCTTGAAGATGGAACAATTATGGGATTACAACACCGTGAATACTCTCATTTACAAGGAGTTCAATTTCACCCTGAAAGTGTGCTTACTGAAAGTGGGCATCAGCTTCTGAGCAACTTTTTATCTATGACAGAAATTCATTCCAAACACTGCTAACTTCTTCAACTTAAAGCCTTTCAAAATGTCAGTTCCTTTTCATTCTTTCCTATCTGCTTTTACAAGATTTATTTGCGTTTTCACTTGGGTTGGAGCATCAACTATTCCGCCTGCATTAGCTGGTGGAGTGCGGATAACTAATTATGGCCATAGTGCCCTTTTAATTAAAGGCGGGGGACACTCTGTTTTGCTAAACCCTTTTAAGTCTGTTGGGTGTGCGGCAGGTTTAAAAGAGCCACGGGTGCGTGCAGATGTCATTCTTGCTAGCTCTGAACTTGCTGATGAGGGTGCAAGAATTGCTGAAGGTACATTCCTTGTCAAACCAGGCTCATATCGATTGGGCAAGTTGAACTTAGAAGGGTTCACTGCACCGCACGACAGATTTGGTGGGCGTAGGTACGGACTCGCAACGCTATGGCAATGGACTCAGGGAGGATTAAGGTTTGCCCATTTAGGAGGCACCGCAGCCCCGCTTACGGCAGAGGATAAGATTTTATTAGGCCGTCCAGATGTTTTGATTATTGCTGTTGGTGGAGGTGCTAAGGCTTATAACGGGAAAGAAGCAGCAACAGTTGTAAAGGAATTAAGTCCAAAACAAGTAATTCCAGTGCAATACCTTCGGAGAAGCTCTCCTCAAAGTTGTGATCTAACAGGAGTAGAGCCTTTTTTAGAGGCTTTGAGTCACCTAAAGACAAGGAAAGTTGGAAAGACTGTATTTCTAAACAGAAATCTTTCCGATCAAACTGTTATTAATCTAATGCGATAACGCTAGATAAAGCTGATCTTTTGAAAGACCTCCCAGAATCTTTTCATTTGTTCCTTTGTTCCAATACTGACTCTTAGGGAACCTTCAATTAAATGCTTCTTGTTCATATTTCTGACAAGGACTCCTGACTTTTTCAGAGCCTCTTCTATTTTTGATGCGTTCTCTTTAGGCCAGATTAAAAAATAATTACCTCCGTCAATATGATGACGTATGCCACTATTTTGTAGTTGATTTGCAATCCATTCCTTCGCAACTAAGACTTCACTAACGTAATTATCTACATATGCTTGGTCTTTTAAAGCAGCTAAAGCGGCAGTGACGGCAAAACTATTGATGTCATAAGGGCCTGTTACTCGGCCAACTCTTTCGATCAAACTTTTGTGACCAAGAGCAAATCCGATTCTTAACCCTGCCAACCCAGCGGTTTTAGCCAGCGACCTAAGTATTATGAGGTTTTGTGTTTTTGCAAAGTCTATTCTTGGAAAGACACTATCTCCTGTAAATGCTTCATATAACTCATCAACTACAACCAATGTTGTCGGCATAGCACGAGCTAGCTCGAGGATGCGCTCTGCTTTTAATCTGGTTCCAGTAGGATTATTAGGGTTGCAAATCATCAGAATTTTTGGCTTAAGCTTTGTCAGCGCTTTATATATCCTTGAAAATGGAAAGTCGAAGTTTTTCCCTTCATAGGGAATCGCATGGATTTTCATGCCTTGCATTTGGGCACATGGTGTGTAGTACCCAAATGTTGGAGTTGTAGTTAGCAGTAGATCATTTGGATTTCCGTAGGCATGAAAAATCGCATGAATAGCAGCATCAACGCCATTGAATAAACCAATTTCAGAAGTATTTAAATTGCTTTTATCTTGCAAACCTTTGAGGTTTTCTATGACAGCTTCCTTTAACCCGCTGTATTCCGGGTAAATGGAAATTGCACTTCTAGGAATTTGGCTGAGTGCTTCAACTACTAAAGGACTAGGACCTATTGTATTTTCGTTGAAATCCAATCGCAGCAGCTCTCGACGACCTTCAAGTGGAGCTGAATAAGTCTGCATTTTTTCTACTGCAATTCGAGGAGAAGGCTTTGATTCCTTTTGCTTTTTGGGAAATAATTTCATTACATTCTTTCGAGAGTAGGAATGCCTAGTAGGGTCATGCCTGTTTTTAGGGTATCTGCTGTAAGCCGGCATAGAGCCAATCGACTCTTTCGATATGGTTCATCGGTTTTGAGTATGGGGATTTGGTCATAGAAACGGTTAAAACTTTGACTGAGTTCAAATAAATAGGTGCATAGTCGATTAGGCAGTAATTCCTCTTCTACTTCGACGATGACCTCATCAAACTTAAGCAGCTCCCTAATTAGGCTCCATTCCTGAGGTTCGTTAAACTGAAGCTCATCTGGAGCGATGTCAATCATTCCACCTTTTCGAGCCAGCCCAGCTATACGGACTAAGGCATACAGAAGATAAGGTGCTGTATTACCTTGGAGAGAAAGCATGCGATCAAAAGAAAACTGGTAATTAGTGAGTCTGTGTTGACTTAAATCTGCATATTTGACCGCTGCAATCCCTACTGTTTTAGAGACATGTTCAATAAAATCTTCGCTTTCTAAGCGACCTTCTTCTTTGAGGCGTAACCGCAGATCACTTTCAGCTCGTTCAATTGCTTCATCAAGAAGGTCACGAAGGCGAACTGTTTCTCCTGATCGAGTTTTCAGCTTTTTCCCGTCTTCTCCTTGCACCAAGCCAAATGGAACATGCTCTAGACGTGCATGGTTAGGGACCCAGTTGGCTCGCTCTGCAATTTGAAAGACTCCTGCAAAATGATTAGCTTGTCCTGCATCTGTTACATATATCAAACGTAAAGCATTATCTCCTTTGGGTGAAGCATCAAAACGATATCGAATAGCAGCTAAATCTGTTGTTGCGTAATTAAATCCACCGTCACTTTTTTTGACGATCATTGGCAGTGGCTTCCCTTCTTTTCCAGTCATTCCTTCAAGGAAAACGCATTGCGCACCGTCATCCAATACTAAAAGTTTTTTGACCTTAAGATCTTCAATGACTTGTCTTAAAAAGGGGTTGTAAAAAGATTCACCTCGCTCTGTGAGATCAATATTTAGCCGATCGTAGATTTTCTGAAACTCTCGCCGAGATTGGTCACAAAGTAGTTTCCAAGCTTTTAATGCAATTGGATCTTCACTTTGAAGTTTGACCACTTCTTCTCTAGAGGCAAGTTGAAATGAATTGTCTTCATCAAACCTTTGCTTTGCTTGTCGATAGAAAGCGACAAGATCTCCTAAGTCAATTGCATTAGGAGTGCTTAGCGCTTCAGGTGCAACCTCTTTAAGATGAGTAATTAACATGCCAAATTGAGTACCCCAGTCTCCTACATGATTTAACCGGAGCACTTCGTATCCACGAAATTCAAATACTCGAGCTAGTGAATCGCCAATAATTGTCGAGCGTAAATGGCCTACATGCATTTCTTTTGCAATGTTTGGACTAGAAAAATCAATAACAACAGGACTTATTTCCCCATTCTTTTTTTTGGGAGGAATGGAGGGAACTCCAAGCCGCTTATCGATAAGTCGACTACTTATTTCATTTACTAAACAACTTGGTTTTAAAATTAGATTGATGAATCCAGGACCAGCAATGACAGGAGGTTTGCATAGGTTTAGGAAGTCTGCATTGGTTTCTAGTTGCTCCACAATTGCCGTAGCGATTTGTCGAGGAGATTGTTTCAAGGGTTTAGCTAATGGCAAGGCACCATTAATTTGAAAATCTCCAAATTCAGGTTTGCTGGCAGGTACGATTAGCGGATCTAGCCTTTTACCAGCCGCTCGAGCTGCTGAGGCGGCTTCAGGGAATGCGCTCTCTAAAGCGTTTTGAATTTGAAGTTTGAGTACTTTTGAAAGGGTTAGCATCGGTAAATGTTGACTATTGTCCTTTGTTCACAAAAAGAACTTTAAAAATTACTTGGCAGATTGTTCTAGGTGTATTCATTGTGATCATTCAAAACGCATACTGAAATCAATCCACTTACTTTGAGTTATAGGTGCGCTAGTCGAAATTAAATCCACTCCAGTGGCAGCATAAATTTTTAGATTCATTGGGTCTACTCCAGAGGCTTCGAGAACAATTTGGCGAGACCTTTTATGGTCACTCTTTGTTGATGCGAGATGTCTCAACTTTGGAACAAGTTCTTGGAGTACATCTGGAGCTATTTCATCTAGAAGAATTCCATCTGCTCCTGCATGTATAGCTTCCTCGGCTTGTTTAGGTGTCTCAACTTCAACAATTATTCTTGAAGGCCATGGTGCAGTCGAGCGAACTGCTTCAACAGTGTTGCTGATCCCATTTCCCCAAGCAAGGTGATTTTCTTTAAGCATTGCAGCATCATCAAGACCAAGTCTATGGTTTACTCCGCCTCCACATCGAAATGCATATTTTTCTAAAGTACGGAGACCTGGAGTTGTTTTACGGGTATCGGCAAGTCGGACACCTGTTCCATTGAGATCATCTACCAAAGCCGCTGTAGCGGTTGCTATACCAGACAGATGCATTGCCAAATTTAATGCTGTTCTTTCTCCTGAGAGAAGAGAGGGTGCTGGGCCTTTTATCTTTAAGAGGCATTGACCAGCATCAAATGAACTGCCATCAGTAATTAATAAAGTTGTTTCAACAGATTGATCTAATCTTTTAAAGAGACGTTCAACTAATGCGCCCCCACAGAAAACACCTTTTTGTTTGGCAAGCCAATATGCAGAACAGTTGTGATTAGGGATACTCGTACTTGTTAGATCACCTCGACCTAAATCTTCATTCAGCCATTCATCTAAAAGATTATTTAATGCTGGTGTGCGAAGATCCATTTCGATTTTTTAATTCAGATTATTTGAAAGAGTGTATTTAGTCATGCACTGATTCTCTTTAAGGATGATTTACTTGCCAATACAAAAGCGAGCAAATACCCGTTCTAATACTTCCTCAGTTATTTCACTACCGGTGATTTCTCCTAAGCTTTTGATTGCATCGCGTAAATCGATTGTCCAAAAGTCCCAAGGCAGTTGATTCTCTGCAACATCTTTTGTCCTCTCTAAGGCAGCGCTAGCGATTCCTGCTAGATCTCTTTGCCTGTCATTCAAAGCTACTTCTAAAGATTGGCATTGCTCAGCGTTGCAGGTTCCCAATAATGTTTGAATTAAAACTTCCTCTCCCTTACCTGTAAGCGCACTAAAGATTACATGAGGGGGGAATTTTTCACGGGCTAGATTGTTTTCGATCATATTTCCTTCTTCTATTAGATCGCTCTTATTCCCGACTAACAACTTCGGCGTATTTTGAGGAATCTTTTCAAGTAGTTTCTGATCGTCGTTAGTCCAACCAGCGCAGAGATCAAAAACAAGAACAACTACATCTGCGCTAATCAAAGCTTGCTGACTTTTCTCAATACCAAGTTTCTCTATTTTGTCTTTTGTTGGACGAAACCCTGCCGTATCAAGAAGGATGATGGGTACACCAGATAAAACAACTTCGTTTTCTAATAAGTCTCTTGTTGTTCCTGGCAGGTCGGTAACAATTGCTTTCTCTTTGCGACTCAATTTGTTTAGAAGCGAGCTTTTGCCAACATTTGGACAACCAATTAAAGCCACTTTGAGACCTTTCCGGAAATATTCTCCTCTTTTGCCTTCTTCTATAAGCTCATCAAGCTCTGTTTGAACTGTATTGATCTCACTTAAAACTTTTGAGGCTTCTAGTTGAGGCAATTCATCTTCAAAATCAACACGAGCTTCTAATTCACTTAATTGATCTAAGAGCTTTTCTCGCAGCTTTGTTATGCGTAGTTGAATGCCTCCATTTATGCCCGCCATAGCAAGTTGGGCTGCTTGTTGGCTTCTTGCTCCAACTAATTCACTGATGCCTTCTGCTTGTGTTAAATCAATTCGCCCATTTAGCACGGCACGTTGGCAAAACTCTCCTGGGAATGCTCTTCGGACTTTTGCATGAGCCAAAACTCTTTCTAACACTTGTTGGACCGCAATGACTCCTCCATGGCAATGAAGCTCTACAACATCTTCCCCAGTGAAGCTGCGAGGGGCTTTCATAATTAAAACTAGAACTTCATCGATGTGAGTTTTGTTCTTTGTATCTATTACATGGCCATAAAGGACTGTATGGCTATCCCATTTTTTATTACCAGAAATAGTAACCACACTCTTTCCCACTACTACCGCTTCAGGCCCAGAGATTCGTATTATCGCAATACCCCCTTGTCCTGCCGCGATAGCGGTTGCAATTGCAGCGATTGTTTCGTCGGTGGCTAAAGCCGTTGTCATGGTTGGTTAATGCTTTGCGCTTTCTAGGACTTACCCCAGTCTGTAACTAAGGAGTTTAAGAGGCTCTTGTATGGTTCAAACTCTCCAAAAATTGATAACTCGATTACGCCAATTTGTGTTTTGGCTTGCGCAACAGGAAGGTACTCCAGGAAGACGCGCAAGAGGCTTGGCTATAGGCATCTTTGCGGGATGTTTCCCGCTTTTTGGATTGCAAACGGTACTAGGACTTTCTTTGGCAACACTTTTCAGGGCTAATCGATTATTAGCTGCAACAGCTACATGGATTAGCAATCCATTTACGTACTTGCCAATTTATTGGTTTAACTATCGTATGGGATGCATTTTGATAGGACCAGGAGAAAATAAACACTACTTGAATCAAATGGAACTTGGGGATATGTGGAATCAAGGATGGATTGTTGTTAGTAGATTACTGATAGGATCTTCATTTGTTGGAATCCTATCTGGTTTGTTGACAGGTTTAATTGCATACCTAGTTCTTAAATCAAAACCCCAAGTAAAAAACTAATCCTCTAGAGCAAGTTTGTAAGCTGGAATTAACTTTCTTGATCATAACGTTATAAGTTTATGATAACTTCAATCCACAATTACTTGTTGTAACCAATCCTTTAAAGGTTCCCAATTATCCTCCTGATCAATTGATTCCCAGAGATCTTCAATAACTGAACGAATTGGGGTTTGAGGCAGATTCCATCGAACTAAGCGCTGAGGAATTTTTGTTGTTTCTTGTGGATCAATGCTGCGTGCGAGATGTTGAAACATCCACCAACTGTCTCTCCACTCCAGCCATGTTTTACGAGAGGGTGTCGATGCATTGCCCATAAAGGGCAAGAGAGATTCAGCTTCTTCAGGCAAACCATAGGTGCTTATATGATTTGAGAATGCTGAAAAGAACTTTCCATAATGAACTCCCCAGCTTGATAATAGCTTCAAAGTATTTTCGATGAGTGGCAAATCCTCAGTGTCACTTTTTATTGATTTCTTATCTCTATTCGTCAGGGTATTAGCTAGTCCTAGCCGCCTATTCATGCATGTTTGATAGTGGTTCTTATAAGTATTGGCAAATTTCTCTAGCCGTTCTTCTAAATCCTCACGAGAAAGTATCATTAAGAGTGGTTCTTGAAGAAGCTTGAGATTGCTATAGCAGATTGATGGCTGTTGTCCGAATGCATATAAACCAGTTTGATCAAAATAGGCAGCAGTAAAGCTTGGGTCCCAATTCTCAATGAATGCAAATGGACCGTAATCGAAACTTTCTCCTGTTAATGACATGTTGTCTGTATTAAGGACTCCATGCGTAAAACCTGCAGCCATCCATTCTGCTGCAAGCCTGGCTACGCGCTCCACTAACTCGGCATAGAAAGCAAGAATTTGTTTTTCAATGGTATAAGAACAAGTTTGATCAGTAATTGGATATTTGTTGGCAATACTTGGGTAGTAGACCGCAATTGTATGAAGCAATAGTCGTTGAAGTAGTAGTGGTTCACGCAGGTAAAGCAATCTTTCACATGTTCCAAAACGTAAGTGTGTTTGTGCAACTCGAACCATCACTGAACTACGGGTGGGTGAAGGCTCATCTCCTCTAAAAAGGTCTTCACCTGTTTCAATTAATGAAAGCGTTCTACTAGTAGTAGTTCCAAGACGGTGGAGAGCTTCACTTGCAATGATTTCTCGTACTCCTCCTTTAAGGGTTAGACGGCCATCACCTCCTCTGCTCCAAGGAGTTGTCCCTGATCCTTTGGTTCCTAGATCCCGAAGATTTCCATGTCGATCACGTAACTGACCATATAAGAAACCCCGACCATCTCCAAGAAAAGGGTTGTAAGTGCCAAATTGATATCCGTGATATCTCAATGCCAATAAAGGAAATCGTTCACTGAATTTTCCATAAGCTTCTTCAAAATGAATATCTTTAATTGCACTTGCATTGATTCCCAATTCTTTGAGTAAAGCGTCATTCCTAAATCGCAACTTGGTTAATGGAAAGTTAGCAGCTTTCACTTCATCCCAATAGGAATCCCCTAACCCTTCAATGGAAGGTTCAAACTCAAGTGACAGTAATGGGTTTATCAACTCCTTAATATTTTGATTACCCCTGACCTGTTCGTGCAATAGCAAGTACATCGGCCATTGATTTGATTTGACTCATGGTTTTACTTAGTTGAGTGGCATCTCGAAGCTCTATTCGCAAATCAATGCAGGCAGGTTTGCCGACAGCTGTTTTTACTCGAGCATCACTAACATTGATTCCACTATCAGAGAGTCGCATGAGGATATCTTTGAGAATTCCTACTCGATCGAGAACTTCGATCCGCAGTTGGATCGGGAATTTTGCGTTTTCGATATTTGAATGCTTATTCCAATGAACCGGTAACCGTCTTTCACTAGGAATCATGCATGCATTAGTGCAATCTTGTCGATGAATGGTGATGCCGTGATTCCCTAATGCGACAGTCCCAATTATTTGCTCACCTGGAAGTGGGCTACAGCATCCCCCTAAACGATAGTCTAATCCTTCTACTCCAATAATTAAGACTCCATCTGGAGTACTTCCTTTTGTGGAACTTGCCTCGGTATTTTCCGTTAGCTGCTTGGCAAGATCAGCATTGCTGAGTGCCTTTGTAGTGGACACACTTTGTAGACGCACCTCTTCACGTAGGCGATTAAGCACTTGCTGTAGTGTTATTGCACCGAAGCCAAGAGCTGCTAATAGATCATCGGTAGTTTGTAAATTGCATCGCTCAGCCACTTTTGTCATGGCATCGCTTTTTAGTAGTCCATCAAAACCATTTCTGCCTAATTCTTTTTCTAAAAGCTCTTTACCTCGCACAATAGTTTCATCTCGGTGACTTCTTTTGTACCACTGACGAATGCGATTTCTTGCTGTTGGTGTGGCCACAAAATTCAGCCAATCAAGACTTGGATGTGCTGTTTTGCTCGTTAAGATCTCAACAAAGTCTCCATTTTGTAGAGGAGTTGAAAGTGTAGATAGGCGATCATTGATTCGAGTCCCATGGCAATGGTTGCCGACTTCCGAATGGATGCGATATGCAAAATCGATAGGTGTGGAGCCTTTTCTTAATCCAACAACATCACCTTTAGGCGTAAAGACAAAGACTTCTTCGTCAAATAGGTCTTCCTTGATAGAGGCTAAGTAATCATTGTGGTCATTACTTGCGCCTTCTTGCTGCCAGTCAACGAGTTGGCGTAGCCAATTAAAGCGTTCCGCCTCTCCTGCGGCAGGAGAGCCTCCCTCTTTGTACTTCCAATGAGCGGCTATGCCAAATTCTGCTATGCGATGCATCTCTGCTGTTCTAATTTGAACTTCGATAGGTCGATGACGACCGATAACAGCGGTATGGAGCGATTGATAGCCATTTGGCTTGGGCAGGCCAATGTAATCTTTGAATCGACCGGGAATTGGCCTAAAGGTTTCATGGACAACTGCTAGAGCTCTGTAGCAAGCTTCAACACTAGGAACAATGATCCTTAGCGCAGCAACGTCGTATATCTCGTGAAAGGCTTTTTCTTGCCTTTGCATTTTGCTCCAAATACCGTATAAATGTTTTGGCCTGCCTATTACTTCACAGCTATCAAGGCCTATTCTTTCCAGTCGATCTTTGAGTAATTGAACGGTAGCGCTTAAACGCTCTTCCCTCTCACTACGCTTAGTAGCAACTTGTTCTTGAATTTCACGATAGGCCTCAGGCTCTAGCAGTTTAAAAGCAAGGTCCTCAAGTTCCCATTTGAAACGACCGATTCCGAGCCTATTAGCCAAAGGTGCATATATTTCACGAGTTTCACGGGCAATACGTTGTTGTTTATCTGATTGAAGAGAGCCTAGCGTTCTCATGTTGTGGAGTCTGTCTGCAAGCTTTACCAGTACAACTCGAATATCACTCGCCATCGCAAGAAACATTTTGCGAAGGTTTTCTGCTTGAGCTTCAGTTCTATTGGTGAAATGTATGCCTCCTAGCTTGGTGACACCTTCTACTAATCTTCTAACTTCGCTGCCAAAATAATCTTCTAATTGATCTGGAGTGACATCAGTATCTTCAACTACATCATGAAGGAACCCAGCGGCAATAACACTTGTACTTGCCCCTATATCTCTTAATAAATCTGCAACTGCAACTGGATGGACTATATACGGTTCTCCACTTGCTCTGAATTGGCCCTCATGCAATTGAAAAGCCAAGTCAAAAGCTCTTGATAAGAGTGCTTCTGAGTCTGTTGGGCAGCTTTGTCCTATCCCAGGGGGTATTTGCTCTATACAGTCTTTCAGCCAGTCTGGCAAATTGATTCCATAATCATCGCAGCTCTGGATGGGATTGGGTCTGAGTTGAGGTTCTGCGCACAATGATGAATCACAAGCCATATTGGCCTGCATAGAATCGGTTGTAGAGGTTGCATTAAGCATCGGACTAAACCGATTTATTCATGTTATTCAGACTGAAGAAACCGTGCTACTCCCTATGCCCGATTTAGCAGGGCTTGTTTTAGATATTCAAGACTTTTCAATGCGCTATCCAAATAGCGATGGTTGGATTCTTAATGGTTTGACCATGAATATTGAGTCTGGTGAAAGATTTGCCTTGGTTGGTTCATCTGGTTGTGGCAAAAGTACTGTTGCCAAATCTGTGCTGCAGCTACTTCCCTATGGGAGTACTTGTAAAGGCAAACTGGTGGTGACAGGTCAAGATCCAAGAGAATTGGATCAAGCCAAATTACGAACTTTGAGAGGGGAAGCAGTTGGTCTTATTTTTCAGGATCCGATGACAAGATTGAATCCATTGATGACTGTTGGGGGACATTTGCTTGATATTTTTAAAGCTCATAGACCTCATCAAGATCTCTCTTGGGCGCAAGCAAGAGCAAAGGAATTATTGGACCAAGTAGGAATTAGTCATGTTCGGTTTAATGCTTATCCCCATGAATTAAGTGGCGGAATGCGACAACGCTTAGCAATTGCTTTGGCACTTGCATTGAAACCACCGTTGATAATCGCTGATGAACCAACGACCAATTTAGATGTAGTAATAGCGAATCAGATTATGTCTGAATTAAGCAATTTGTGTAATCAGTCTGGGACTGCACTTTTGCTTATTACCCATGACTTGGCGTTGGCTTTGCGTTGGTGTGAAAGCATGGCGATTCTTGATCAGGGACACATTGTCGAGAAAAGTCAAAGTCAAGAATTGCTAATGAGTCCCCAATCATTTATAGGGAAAAGACTTGTATCTGCTGCTAGGGAGAGGGAAAGAAACAGAGTCTCTTTATTACTTCAAGATGAATTAGTTTTGGAAGTGAATAGATTGCGCTGTTGGCATTTATGCGGAGGAGTTCCTTGGAACAAAAAGTGGATAAAAGCTGTTGATGAAGTGAGTTTTGAATTGCATTCTGGAGAAACTCTGGGCGTAGTGGGTTCTTCAGGTTGTGGGAAAAGCACTTTGTGTAGAGCCCTGATGGGCTTAGTTCCCATACGGGGAGGGGAAGTGAAAATAAAAGGAAAGAATATTTTTAAATTACAAGGGCAGTCATTGCGGAAAACGCGCAAATTAATGCAAATGGTTTTTCAAGATCCATTTGCTTCCCTCAATCCAAAAATGACTGTAGGGCAAGCAATTGCAGACCCTCTTTTGATTCACAATTTATCTAGTTCTGGCAAGGCTCGTGAACAAACAAGAAGTCTTTTGCAAGCAGTTGGCCTCAATCCTCCAGAGGAGTTTGAAAATCGCTTACCTCATCAACTTTCAGGAGGGCAACAGCAGCGAGTTGCTATTGCAAGAGCTCTTGCGTTGAACCCCAAAGTATTGATATGCGATGAAAGTGTGAGCATGTTAGATGCAGAAATTCAATCTGAGGTTTTGGCTTTATTGAGTTCATTACAGAAGCAATTAGGGCTTGCAATGATTTTTGTCACGCATGATTTATCAGTGGCTAGGGGTTTTTGCCACAGGTTGATAGTTCTAGATCAAGGACGCATTGTTGAGGAAGGTTCTGGTCAGAAATTATTTGATTCGCCACAAGCAGAAATCACTAGAAAACTTCTTGATGTAAGCCCTAGATTGATAAATCAGAATTGACTTTTTTTCTTAAAAAACGTAATAGCTTTTCAAATTCTTCTGGTAGAGGAGCTTCGAACTCCATGCGTTCGTTGGTGATGGGATGGTTTAAACCAAGCTTAATGGCATGCAGAATTTGGCCTGACAGATTAACTGGTAGTTTTTTGCAACGGCTATAGGTAGGGTCTCCAACAATTGGGTGGCCTATATGAGCACAATGAACGCGAATTTGATGTGTACGTCCTGTATCTAACTTGAAGCTGAGAAGAGAGTAGTCATTAAGTCTTTCAAGCAATGCCCAGTGTGTACAGGCATATTTTCCTTTATCTTCATCGACAACGGCGTATTTCTTTCTATCTATTGGGTGTCTCCCTATACATCCAATTATCATTCCTGTTTCGCCTTTCGGAGCACCATGCACAATTGCTAAGTAGTTACGTGAAGCAATTCGTTTTTGGATTTGAATTTGTAAATTTACGAGAGCTTGCTGGCTTTTTGCAATAACAATGCATCCAGTAGTGTCTTTATCTAATCGGTGAACAATCCCTGGCCGTAGTTTGCCGCTTATACCTGGCAAGTCCTCACAATGATGCAAGAGACCATTGACCAATGTTCCATTTTTGTTCCCTGGAGCAGGATGCACTGCCAAGCCTGCAGGTTTATTAATTACGATTAGATCCTTATCTTCAAAAAGTACATTTAAGTCCATCACCTCAGGCATTAAATAAGGGAGTGGCTCAGGGGGTGGAATCCATAATTGAACTTCATCTCCCTTGCGAAGAGGTGTTTTTGCAACTCCTTTTATGCCATTTACTCTTACCAAGCCGGCATCAATAAACTTTTGAATACGAGCTCGACTTTGTTCTAGGAGTTGACTTGCAAGCCAGCGATCGAGACGCATAGGTAATGGCTTGGAATAGCACAACTTCTGAAGCTTTCCTTCTCCTTCTCCAAAGGTCTGAGTGAGAATCTCCTCCATTAAGGGAGTTCAAGAGCAATTTGTCCCAATAGGCTTTTTCTAAAGTCTTCCAGGATTCTTTGTGCCATTCGTCTTGTATCTCCTGAAGTATGGCGGCCTGCCACCATTAAGAGCCATTTTTCAAAATCAGCAATTTCCTCTTGAACAGCTAAACCATATCTTTTTTCAAGTAATTTTGGAGAAATACCTGAGGATGCATTTTTTTCTAATCGCTTGATCATTTTTAAGAAGGAAATCGCAACTGATTCAACTTCATAAGCAGCTTGGCCAATGTCATCGCATAACGCCAGATTTAACGCACATTTTTGATCTTCAAGTTTTGTCGGTAAAACTCCTGGAGCATCTAGGAGGTCAAGTTCTTGCCCAAGCCGAACCCATCGAAGAGATCGCGTAACCCCTGCTTTGCGGGAACTTGTAACCACTTTTTTACGTACTAATCGATTGATTAGGGCAGATTTCCCCACATTTGGAAAACCTAAAGTTAATGCTCGGACTGGACGATCTCTCATGCCACGAGAACGCCTACGCAAATTAAGTTCAATCCCAGCTTGGATAGCAGCTTCTTTTAATTGTTGTACCCCAGTACCATCTTTTGCATTGCACCAAAATGGTTTTTGACCTTCAAGGCGTAAGCATTGATCCCAATTTTGCATTGCTTTGGTAGGAATCATGTCTCTGCGATTGATGACTAACAGATGTTGCTTACCTTGAATCCATTGGTTCAGATGAGGATGAGATGTAGAGCGAGGGATTCGTGCATCTCTAACTTCAATTACTAGATCTACCTTTTCAAGGTTTTTGCTGAGCTGTTTTTCGGCTTTAGCAATATGTCCTGGATACCACTGTATTGTCGGCTTGCTCACGGGACTACTAAGACTGGGCAGGGGGCAAATTGAATCACTTGTGAAGCGGTACTTTCATCCTCATGATCGAGATTGATACCTCTTGTTCTCATGACTATTACATCTACATTTAAGTCATCTGCAATATCACAGATCACGAAGGCTGGTTTTCCTTCTTTCTTGATTACCTCACATGTAATCCCAGCTTGCTCTATTTCCTGCTTAGCACGATCTAAGAGCGATGCGACTATCTCTGAACTCTTCATTTCTGCTCTGTCTGGCTGAATAACGGAGAGCATGATCATGTGACTTTTGTGATTTTCTGCGAGTTCAATTGCTTTGCTGGCTGTTTCTAGCCCTTCTCTGCTTTGGTCTATTGGAAAAAGTATCCTTTCGAACATGCTTTTTCTGATTCCAAAACTTGATTTAATTTTGTCTTAGTAAAAGACAGTTTGCTCAACTGCCTTCAAAACAACCCAATTGATCCAACCAAGGGTTAATCTCAGGCGTTTTCTAATTCAAAGCACCCGTCATGGCGAAGCGTTCCCTCTCTACTCTCAGTGCAGAGGATCTAACTGGCAAGCGTGTTTTGGTGCGAGTGGATTTCAATGTGCCTTTAAATGAGACAGGCTCGATTACTGACGATACGCGTATACGCGCGGCACTGCCAACAATTAATGATCTTTTAGCAAAAGGGGCGCGAGTAATCCTTGCAGCCCACTTTGGTAGGCCAAAGGGGAAAGTGAATGAGACCATGCGTTTGTCTCCTGTAGCCCAGCGCCTGTCTGAGCTCTTAGGAAAAACGGTGATTAAGACGGTTAGTTGCGTTGGCTCTGATGCTGAAACAAAGGTTGGTGCAATGTCTAATGGAGATATTGTTCTCCTAGAAAATGTCCGTTTTTTTGAGCAAGAAGAAAAAAATGATTCTGAATTTGCTAAAAGCCTTGCTTCATTAGCTGATGTTTACGTTAACGATGCATTTGGCGCAGCGCATCGTGCCCATGCCTCTACTGAGGGTGTGGCGAAGTTTTTAACCCCAAGTGTGGCTGGCTATTTGATGGAAAAAGAATTGAAATACCTTCAAGGGGCCATTGATGAACCAAAGCGTCCATTAGCGGCAATTGTTGGGGGATCAAAAGTAAGTAGCAAAATCGGAGTACTTGAATCCTTAATTGATAAGTGTGACAAGGTACTTATTGGTGGAGGTATGATTTTTACTTTTTATAAGGCCCGTGGTCTTTCGGTTGGCAAGAGTTTGGTTGAAGAGGACAAATTAGAACTTGCTAAAGCTCTTGAGGAAAAAGCAAAATCGAAGGGAGTTCAACTCTTATTGCCTACTGATGTTGTTTTGGCAGATAATTTCGCTCCTGATGCTGCAAGTCAGACCACTGCGATTGATTCGATTCCTGAAGGGTGGATGGGCTTAGATATTGGTCCTGATTCAGTGCAGGTTTTTCAAGATGCTTTGGCAGATTGTCAGACTGTGATTTGGAATGGCCCTATGGGTGTTTTTGAGTTTGATAAATTTGCCAATGGAACAAACTCTATTGCGACTACTTTGGCTCAATTGAGCTCAAAAGGCTGTTGCACAATCATTGGAGGAGGAGATTCAGTTGCTGCTGTTGAGAAGGCAGGCCTTGCAGAAAAGATGTCTCATATATCTACAGGGGGAGGAGCTAGTCTTGAGCTGTTGGAAGGGAAGACACTGCCAGGAGTAGCGGCGTTAGATGAGGCAAATTAAATGCAGATCTGATTAAGGTATAGCCAGTTATATTTAAACAATTAGTGATAAAAAAAGATTCTAACTATTGATACCTACTTTAGTCTTGGAAGAATCTTGTTGCGAGTACTTCTCTCTATTATTTAAAGATAATTAAAGGGTTATTTGCTCAGCAGTATTAACTACCCTAACCATTTTCGTTATAGAAATAAGGCCTTTAGGATGAGCTATTATTGCTGCCCAGTTTTGTATACCTGGCTGTAAGGGCGCTTTGACTGATTTAAAGAGACCTCCACTTGCTAAAGGTTCTAGATCTATTGATGGAGAAAGCTGATCATTGATTTCATTTTGGGAGAGACTGATAAGTCCACCAGCTAATATTGTGCTTTCTAGTGGCTCTATAAGTATCAAATCAATATCATAATTGGTACCTGTAAGAACAGTATCGGGAATATTTAGATCAATTGATAAATGTTTTTCTCCACTTTGAATTACAGATTGTTCACTTAGAATTTCTTGAGTTACAATTTTTCCTTGATATGTATTGATTGATAATAGTTGCTTTGCTTCTAAAATATAAGAACGTCCATCTGAGTTTTTACTGCCATTTACAGTCACTTCAATTGGTTCACTCCCATCTTGGAGTGGTTTCCCCCTTTGGATTTTCCAGGTTGCATTAGGGAAAGCTTCTAAAAACTTGTTGTATCGATAGATAAACGTTGAAGCATAATTTCCAGTAGCCAGAAATTTTTTAATAGAAGATACGTCTTTTTTGTTTAGGGCTTCTTGGAGACTCTGGTGAATTGCTACGGACTGAGCTAATTTTTGTTCAGAACCTTTAGATGGGAAAGCTGAAATTGCTAATAGCATTCCAGTAACCAAAGTAACTCTTGTTAAATAATGCACCTTGGTCAAACCTGTAATTCGGATAACTTAACTGGCATGGACACTCTGCGCTTGGTTTAATGCCTAAGCTTCTAATAGCAGCGAGTGGTACTGGCGGCCATCTTTTCCCGGCCCTTGCAGTCGCAGATGAACTGCCTCTTTCATGGTCTATTTATTGGCTTGGAGTGCCTGATAGGTTAGAGGTGCAACTAGTTCCTAACCGTTATGAGCTGATAACTGTTCGAGCTGGAGGTATTCAAGGAAAAGGCTTCAAAAAATTGCTCCAGTTTGTTCAATTGTTATTAGCAACTGTAAGAGTAAGGGATGTATTAAGAGAACAAAAAACAGATATTGTTTTCACTACTGGTGGCTATATAGCTGCCCCAGCAATTTTAGCTGCGATGTGGTGTGGCTTGCCAGTCATCTTGCATGAATCAAATGCTTTCCCAGGGACTGTTACAAGATTCTTAGGCAGGTTTTGTCAAAAAATTGCACTTGGTTTGCCCGTAACTTCTGAGCACCTTTCGAAATGTAGAACAGTAATTACAGGGACTCCTGTGAGAAAAGCTTTTCACGAATCACAATCTTTGCCAACTTGGATTCCGCCTGGCAATGGCCCACTTCTCTTAGTGATGGGTGGGAGCCAAGGTGCTGTTGGTTTGAATCGAATGGCTAGAGCTGCTTTCCCTGTTTTGCTTGGCCAAGGATGTCGGATTGTTCATTTAACAGGTAGCAATGACCCTGAGGTCGGCAAGCTTGTTCACCAAAACTTTGTGGAAAAAACTTTTTCAAATGAAATCCCTGCATTGCTTCAGCATGCTGATCTTGTAGTTAGTAGAGCAGGAGCTAGTGCATTGAGTGAGTTAGCTATTTCTGCTGCTCCTGCAGTTCTTGTTCCGTATCCCGCGGCTAAAGATAAGCATCAAGATTTCAATGCTGTCATTGCGGCTCAATTAGGTGCTGCAGTAATTGTCCATGAACATACTCCTAATGAAAAAGCATTGCTAGATACTTTGACAAGACTTCTGAAAACTCGATTAATAGGGAAAAATTTGTTCAATGACCCCTTGAAACTAATGTCACTTGCCATGAAAAGTCTTGCAGCTCCTAATGCAAATAGAAATCTAATCGAATTACTTAGAGCAGCTAAATAACAAGTTTCTTGATCTCCTTAATGATCCTTTTGTTTCCAGAATTTGTTTGGAGACTAATACGCAGCCAATTCTCTCCCAACCCTTTAAAGGATTGACAATCCCTGACTAATATATTTTTTAATGCTAGTTCTTCTCTTAATTTAACCAAGGATTTTTTGCTCTCAATTAATATAAAGTTA
>QCFX01000006.1 GCA_003280105.1 Prochlorococcus sp. AG-363-N20 | reverse complement strand
CGCCTCGCATTGGTACACCCTGTCAATGAATTAGAAACAGCAATTTTTCAAATGACAAATTGGTGGAATGAGCATTTTTGAGCCATTTAAAGGGGCTGCAGCTGTTGCTCGAGAACTTCAGATGCTTTCTTTAGTGCAGCCTTGGACATTGAGATGGAAACCAGTTTGCTCAAGTACCGAAACTGTTCTTTCAAGTTGGCTTCGTGAGAACCCATTGTTGGATCATTCTCCAAGAGCATTGATTGCGAAGCGACAGACCCATGGAATTGGTCAGTGGAATAGAGCGTGGAAATCTCCAGTTGGAGGGGTTTGGGTAAGTGCTGCTTTCCCTCTTACAACAACCCACAAAAATGCAAGTCTATTAGGTTTGGCAGTCGCAGTGGCAATGTCTGAGAGCCTAGAAGCTCATTGTGTTCCCGTATGCATTAAATGGCCGAATGACTTAATGATTGGGCAGAAAAAATTGGCAGGTTTATTGCCCAGGATTTCTCATAGAGGAAAAATTATGACAATGGGGAGAATAGGAATAGGTCTAAATGTTTGTAATCGAGTTCCGATAGAAGGAATCTCATTGAAGGAAGTTATGAGGCCTAATCGATGCAACTTAACTAAATGGACGGCGGAAGTTATTTTGGCGTTGGATAGAGCTTTGGATTTAGTTAGTAAAGGAGATGAGTTAAGAGTTGAGGTTGAGCGTAGGCTTTGGGACCAAGTCTTTGAAGATAGTAAAACAGGAGAGAAATGGGATATTGAAGGGATAGAAATTAATGGCGCTTTAAAAGTTCGTCGGGGTTCCTTTAAAAAAGTTCTTACTAGCAGGCAAGATCCTTTTTAAATCATTACCTTCTCGTTATTTGAATTACTTTCCCATCATTAAAACGAGCAATTTTTTTTGCTCTAGCAGCTACATCATCTTCATGCGTTACAAGAACTAAAGTTATTCCTTGAGAGTGGAGATCATCAAAAAGATTTAGAACATCTTTGGTCGTTTTTGAATCCAACGCACCTGTTGGTTCATCTGCAAGAAGCAAAGCTGGTTGATTGATTATTGCCCTGGCAATTGCTACGCGTTGTTGTTGCCCTCCAGAAAGTTGATTTGGACGATTAGTCATTCTGTCTGCAAGACCTACTTTGGTGAGAGCTTTTTCTGCACGACTTATTCTTTCGTCTAAAGGGATGCCAGCGTAAATCATTGGTAGCATTACGTTCTCAAGTGCTGTGGCTTCGGGTAACAAGTGAAATTGTTGAAAAACAAAGCCAAGCTGTTGATTGCGTAAGTCGGCCAAAGCGTCGTCATCTAGATCTTCTACTGCTATCCCATTGAGCTCATAGCTACCAATTGATGGCCTATCTAGGCAACCAAGAATGTTCATAGCAGTGCTTTTCCCTGATCCACTGGCTCCCATCACTGCTAAATAGTCACCTTTGCTGACCTCTAAATTTATGTTGTCCAAAGCTTTGACAACCAGTGAACCTTCTCCGTAAAGCTTGCTTACCGCAGTAAGTTTTGCTACTGGTCTTGACTGCTTATCCAAGTGCTCTTTCACCTCCAAGAGCAATGGCTTGTTGCAGTAGAGGAGTCCCTGCTACGGCGCTATTTGCCCATTGAAATAGTGGGTTTGACAAAATGCCGCCAATAGCAGTTACAACGACACATCCGATTAAAGCAACTCTTAATGGAGGAAGTCCAATTGTTTGCCATTGAATTGAAGGATAGGCTTTGACAACTTCCGATGCTTCTTGAGGCTCTTTTACAACCATCATTTTGATTACTGAAATGTAGTAATAAATTGAGATTACTGAAGTGACTAAGCCAACAATCACTAATAAATATTGTTGGTCTGCCCAGCCAGCAAAAAAGAGATAAATCTTCCCGAAGAAGCCAAGCATTGGAGGAATTCCACCTAAAGATAAAAGGCAAAGGCTCAAGCCTAAAGTAATTAAAGGATCTTTTTGGTAAAGGCCTGCATAATCGGAAATCCTGTCACTACCAGTGCGTATTGAGAAAAGAATGATGCATGCGAAAGCTCCAAGATTCATAAACAAGTAGGCAGCCATATAAAGCACCATTGCGGCAAAGCCATCCTCAGTTCCGCAAACAAGCCCAATCATCACAAAACCAGCTTGTCCTATAGAGCTATAAGCAAGCATCCTTTTCATCGAAGTTTGCGCTAGGGCTACTACGTTCCCTAGTGACATGCTTAAAACAGCTAAGACAGTAAACAAAAGCTTCCATTGACTATCGAAAGCGCTAAAGCAACCGATCAAGAGTCTTACTGCCAGGGCAAAGCCTGCTGCTTTTGACCCTACTGATAAGAATGCGACTACAGGAGTTGGCGACCCTTCGTAAACATCAGGAGTCCATTGGTGGAAAGGAACAGCAGCTATTTTGAATGCGACAGTGGCAAGAACAAAAACTAGAGCAAGCGCTGTCAAAGCCGTTGGCCCATCTGTCAAAGCAATTCCAATGCTTTCTAAACTTGTATTTCCACTGATTCCGTATAGGAGTGACGCTCCATAGAGAAAAACAGCTGCAGCGGCAGATCCAACTAATAGATATTTCAATGCGGCTTCTGAACTACGTGCATCCCGTTTCAAGTAGCCAGATAGAAGATAGCTTGCAACCGAAAGGGTCTCAAGTGAAACGAAGACACTTATCAGGTCTGTTGACCCACATAAAAGCATTGCTCCAAGTGTTGCGGCAAGAAGAATTGCTGCATATTCACCTACAGGACTTCCACTTTGTTCCGCATATTTCCAACTTATAAGCAGTGAAATTAAAGTTGAAAGAGCGATTACTGATCTAAAAGCAATTGCAAGATTGTCGGCAAGAAACGCTCCAAGAAAAGAAGCTTCTAGTGGTGCATTCCATTGCATAGCTAGAAGGACTAAGGCAGTACTAAGTCCCAAATAACAGATAGGCGGGGCCCATTTTGCAGCTGCTTCTTCTCCGGCAAGATCAATTATCAAGGTGCCTAACATTGCTAAAAGCACTGCCCCTTCAGGAGCAACAGCTTCTGCGTGAAGGGCAAGATTTAACAGCTCCCCAGGACTGGCAATGGCCTGGATTGAGATTAGGAGTGCACCCATTTCGGGCATTTTTTTTCGATTTCAGACCATTTTCATGACTCTAGCTGCGTTACTAATTGAGCACTAGATATGAGAAGGATCTATGCAGCTCGCTCGTCGGTGCGATAGAGAGGAATAACGGTTGCTGTATATGCTCTTCGCCTATGGCGCACACACTAGTAATTGTTGAAAGCCCCACAAAGGCACGAACCATTAGGAAGTTTCTTCCAAAGGACTTCCAAGTGGAAGCATCTATGGGGCATGTCAGAGATCTCCCTAATAACGCAAGTGAGATTCCTGCTGCTCAAAAAGGGCAGAAGTGGGCGAATCTTGGCGTTAACACAACTGCTGATTTTGAACCTCTCTATGTTGTCCCAAAAGATAAAAAAAAGATTGTTAAAGCTTTAAAGGATGCTTTGAAAGGGGCAAGTCAGTTGTTGCTGGCTACTGATGAAGACCGAGAAGGTGAAAGTATTAGTTGGCATTTGTTGCAGTTGTTAGCTCCGAAAGTACCTGTTAAAAGGATGGTTTTTCATGAGATAACTAAAGAAGCTATTTCAAAAGCATTAGAAAAGACGAGGGATCTGGATATGGAATTGGTGCATGCTCAGGAAACACGAAGAATCCTTGACCGACTTGTTGGATATACACTTTCACCACTTTTATGGAAGAAGGTTGCTTGGGGGCTTTCTGCTGGTCGAGTGCAATCAGTTTCAGTGAGGTTGCTGGTTCAGAGGGAGCGGGCTCGTAGAGCTTTTCGAAGTGGAAGTTATTGGGATTTAAAGGCCAATCTTCAAAAAGGAGCAAATAGTTTTGACGCTAGATTAATAAGTATTTCTAATCAGAAAGTTGCAAATGGTAATGATTTTGATGAGACAACAGGAGAACTTAAATCGGATACTAAAGCCAGATTGATTAGTGAAAAAGAGGCGCAAAGTCTTGTTGAAAGGCTTCGTTCTACTGATTGGACCGTTAAGAGTGTTGAAGAGAAGGCAGCCGTAAGAAAACCTGTTCCCCCTTTCACAACGAGTACTCTTCAGCAGGAAGCAAATCGAAAGCTTCGGCTTTCTGCTCGAGAGACTATGAGATGCGCCCAAGGTTTATATGAGAGAGGTTTTATCACTTATATGCGTACAGATTCTGTAAACCTTTCAACGCAAGCTATTAATGCAGCACGGAAATGTGTTGAATCTCGATATGGGTCTGAATATTTAAGTAAGGAAGCTAGGCAGTTCAGTACAAAATCTCGGAATGCGCAAGAAGCACATGAAGCTATTAGACCCGCTGGTGAGACTTTTAGGGCTCCTACTGAGACAGCCTTAGAAGGAAGAGATTTATCTTTATATGAATTGATTTGGAAGAGAACTGTCGCCAGTCAGATGGCAGAAGCTCGCTTGACGATGCTTGCAATTGACTTACAGGTTTCAGAGGCTTTATTTCGAGCAAATGGTAAACGAATAGATTTCCCTGGCTTCTTTCGAGCATATGTGGAAGGTAATGATGATCCAGAAGCGGCGCTTGAAGGTCAAGAGGTCCTTTTGCCAGACTTAGCCGAAGGAGATTCTGTAACTCCAAAAGATTTAGAAGCTTTAGGTCATCAAACTCAACCTCCTTCGAGATATAGCGAGGCTTCCCTCGTTAAAACTTTAGAAAAAGAAGGTATTGGTAGACCTTCTACTTATGCAAGCATCATTGGAACAATTGTTGATCGTGGATATTCTGAACTTCAGAGTAATTCTTTGATTCCGAGCTTCACGGCATTTGCCGTTACTGCTCTTTTGGAGGAACATTTTCCAGATTTGGTTGATACAAGTTTCACGGCAAGAATGGAGTCAACATTGGATGAAATTTCTACCGGGAAGGTTCAATGGCTTCCTTATTTAGAAAGCTTCTATAAAGGTAATGATGGACTTGAAACTCAAGTACAACAACGAGAGGGTGATATTGACCCAGGATCATCTAGAACAATTGATCTTGAGGGATTGCCCTGTGTAGTTCGAATTGGAAGGTTTGGAGCATATTTGGAGTCAAAGCGCATAGGAGAGGCAGGAGAAGAAGAGTTGATCAAGGCAACATTGCCTAAAGAAATGACCCCAGGAGAACTGGATGAGGAAAAAGTAGAACTAATTCTTAAGCAAAAAGCAGATGGTCCAGAGGCTCTAGGCGTTGACCCTGAGACTGGTGATGAGGTTTTTCTTCTGTTCGGACAATATGGACCTTATGTTCAACGAGGTCAGGTTAGTGAAGAGACGCCTAAACCTAAAAGAGCTTCTTTGCCTAAAACCGTTAAGCCTGAAGATCTCAGTTTAGAAGAAGCGTTGGGGTTGCTTCGGTTACCTCGTTTATTAGGAGACCACCCAACGGGAGGGCGCGTACAGGCTGGTTTAGGTCGTTTTGGCCCTTATGTGGTTTGGGACAAAGGCAAAGGGGAGAAGGATTATCGATCACTTAAAGGCGAGGATGATGTCCTTGAGGTCGTGTTATCTAGGGCTCTTGAATTATTGGCAATGCCTAAAAGGGGTAGAGGTGGTAGAACTGCTCTCAAAGATCTTGGTAAACCAAACGGCAGTGAAGAGACGATTCATGTTTTTGACGGCCCATATGGGCTTTATGTAAAGCAAGGCAAGGTAAATGCATCACTTCCAGAAGGAAAAACCGCTGATGAAATTACCCTTGATGAGGCGGTTGAATTATTAGCTGCAAAAACGTCGAAAAAGAAAACCTCTAAGAGCCGAGCTTCTAAAGCCAAAAAAACCACTAAAACCTCTCCCAAAACCTCTAAAAAAAGTCCGGCTAGTAAGTCTCGCGCAACAACGAAATCAGGAAGGTTACGTGCTAGTGCTGTGAAGGTAATAAAGCCTGGAGAAGCTTGATGTCTTTTTTGAGATCATATTCTTTCTCCAAAGGCTTGAAACTATCTTTTTTGCCATTTATTTTCCTTTTAGTTCAATCTTGTGGGCAAAGTGAAATAGGTCAGCAATTGGCAGAAAGCTTTGATGCTCCATTAGATCCAACGCCAAAGAAGGAGTTGGAGGAAAAAAGAGAAAGACTTTCAGTAAATTCCAAGTCATTTAATAAAAAGAAAAAAGTACAGAAAGTTATAGCTTCTTCCAAAAACAAAGAAGTTCTTCTCCAGATTTCTAAGGATCAGAAAAGAACCAGGCCAGAAGAGAAAGTAATCCCTTTTACCCCTCAGCCTTATCGAATTACAATTAAACTTTCTGCAGCAAATCCATCTGCACCAGCAGAAACGGTTACTAAAGCTTTAAGGAAAGCGGGTATTCGTTTTGAGGTAGAGCGTATAGAACTTGTCGAGAGTCCATCTGATTCTGCGAAAAAGATGAATATTCCTAGGAATAGACGTTGATGGGATTGTTTAGAGAACATAAGAGGCTCAGAAGATCTGAACCAATTACACGTAAACAGGCGCTCAGAATGATGGAGGCCTCCTATCTTGCAGCCGCCTCGGCTTTAATTTGGATTGCTCTTTATTACTTGCCTATAGGAGGAGCTCTTTTCAGGCTTGCATTGCCTTTGCCATTAGCTCTTCTGCAGGTTCGCAGAGGCTCTTATGCAGGCCTTGAAGGTGTTTTTCTATGTGTATTGCTCTTGATTGTACTTATGGGACCTGTTCGTGGTCCTCTGATTCTTTTCCCTTACGGTTTGCTTGCTCTTTGGCTTGGATGGAGTTGGCAGCTCAGATTTAATTGGTGGTTAAGTTGGGCAGTGGGAGTTTTTATTGGAACTTGTGGCTTTTTTGTAAGAGTGTTAGTTCTCTCGCTCTTGGTTGGAGAGAATCTTTGGGTGATTATTACTAGAGCAGGATATGGCTTAATTGAAAGGTTTGTAGAACTTTTCAGCCTTCAATTTGTTCCAGAACTTATTCATGTCCAGCTTGTTGCTTTACTCCTAGTGATTGTTCAGGAATTGGTGTATGTACTTACTTTGCATGCTTTGGCATTTTGGGTTTTCCCGAGGCTGCAGGCACCAATGCCTGATCCCCCAAATGTATTGAATAGCCTTGTCGCTTTGGACCCCCTTTAATTTTAAGGTGGTATGGATAATGACCCCCTATTTAGACTCCCAACTGCTAGCAAGGCTTTTGGAGGTGGTTCTTCACCAGATCGTATTGATCGGTGGCTTCAGACGTGGTCAGTTAAATCATTAGATTTTTCTGTTCTCCTAATTCTTGCAGGAACGCGTACAGCAGAGGTAGAGGGTGTTTCGGCAGCTGGAGCGACTACAGAATCTCGGAAATATACAGCTATTGCTGATGCTGAGTTGCTTTTAAATGGCCCTCGAAACGCAACAAGATGGCCTCTCCCTCCTCTTCCTGCCGGTGTTTCTCCTGCATTGATCAGCTTTGTTGCAACTCGCTTGTTGAAAACCAAGCCCCTTGTACTAGCTCTAGGCCTACATCAATTCCCTCAATTTCCCCATCTTCGAGTCGAAGTTCCTTCTCTTGGACCCTCTGAGTGCGTTAGCACAGGTAAAGCAATGACTCTGGAGAGAGTTAGGAGGCTTTGGGCTCGTGGTTACTCCGCTGGGTTGAAATTGAAGAAACCACTTTTACTAGCTGAGTGTGTTCCTGGTGGAACTACAACTGCGCAGGCTGTATTGACAGGCTTAGGTGTTCCTGTAGGTAATTTGATTTTTGGTAGCCTGATTAGACCACCATTTCAACTTAAGAAGGATCTTGTTCAAAGAGGTTTGAATGCCTCAGGTTTAGGGTCTTGTCCATCATCTCTGAGATTAGTGGCGGCAGTTGGCGACCCTTTTCAGCCTTTCGCTGCAGGGCTTTTGATTGGAGCAAGAGAAATTGAACAAAAAGTTCTTTTAGGTGGAGGGAGTCAGATGTTGGCTGTTTTGGCTTTAGCACTTTCAGAGCTAAAGAGTTCTATGCGTTCAGGCTTTGTAGAAGGAATTTCTTTGGGAACAACTGCCTGGTTAACAACCGAAAGATTTGAGAACTCTTATAGAGAGAGTTCGTTTGTTCAATTGATTGAACTTGTTGGAGAATTCTTTGATGTTGGTCTTCTTGGAATGTCTACAGGTCTTCATTTTGATAAAAGTAGTTATCAAGCACTGTTTGATTATGAATTGGGATATGTCAAGGAAGGAGTGGGTGCAGGGGCTTTGGCTCTACTTGCTCAGGCTCAGGGGTTTAGCTGTGATGAATTGGTTAGAGCTTGTGAGGATGCTTTGCAGGAACTGCAGGAATCATCTACTAAATGAAGCCATTCAATCTTCTAATACCTAAACTATGAACACATTAATTCTGGGTAGAAGGCAATTTTTGCAATTAGGCCTTTTGGCTGGGCTTACAAGTTTGGCCGGCTGCCAGAAGGGCTTGACTAATCCATTGCTTAGAGCTACTGCAGAAACACTACCAAGTGAATTGTTCAAAACTTTGCCACTACCTTGGCAATTTAGTGTTATCAAGAATGAATCTGATTTTGAAGTTCTCGTTTCAAGCAAAACTCTTCAGGCCGATCTTTTAGCAATTAGTGATGGTTGGCTTGCTTCATTGTCAACTGAACTATTGCAACCAATTGAGGCTAATGAATTGTCAACTCGACTTGCTAATAAAGCGCATGATTTTGTGGAGAGCCTAGGCCCTGAGTTGGCTTTGAAGGCTTTTCCAGTTGGTCTGAGTCCATGGGTGATGGTTTTTAGGAATGGGGATCAATGGCTCTCAGAAGCAAAAGAAACTTGGGAAGTGTTGTTAAGTTCAAATTTAAAAGGCCGTGTTGTGTTCCCGGAGAGCCCTCGCCTTCTTATTTCTATTGCTGAACGAATCAAAGGAGCTAATAGCTTGAGGCGTTTGAGACTTCAAGCAACAGCTTTTGATGATCGAAACGGATTGAATTGGTTGCTGTCTGGAAAGGCACAAGTAGCCATTCTGCCTTTGTATAGATGCGCGCGAATTTTGCGCCGAGATCCACGGTTAAAAATTGCATTGCCTATTGATGGATTTCCGTTGCATTGGACTTTTTTAGTACGTCCCATTGCATCTAAGGAGCCGTTCCCTGCGGCATGGCTCAAAACAGCTTGGGGAATGCCATTAGTTGGAGATTTATTGGGAAAAGGATGGATTCCACCCCTTTCTTCGAAAGATCTAACAACTACTTTTAATGCAATACCAGGTTTTTATCAATCAGAACTATCTCCACTTCAAAATCTTTGGGAAAACAGTTGGTCGCTTTCGCCTCTTGATGATCAAGGAAAAAAGAAACTCGCGGAATTATGGAAGTTGTCAACCCCATAATCGCCTTCTAGGAGAATCCACTAGTTTTGCGTGTGTCTCTTCTAATAGTTTGGGTATAGGTAAGTTATAAGGGCAGCGGGGAATGCATTCACCACACTTCTCGCAAGCACTTGCATTGATTGATTCCCACCAATGCCCTGCCCTTCCAATTAGGTTGTAACGTTCTTTGGTAAAGGCTTCTAGATGATGGCCGATTAAGAGATTACGAAGAGAAAGAATATTTGGTATTGGGACATTGTTTGGACAAGGTAGACATGCTTGGCATTGCTCACATGCAGTGTTTCCCAATCGTTCTCTAGAAGCTTCATGGAGGTTTTGTATAGACCTTTTTTCAATCTCTTGAAGAGGTTCTTCGGCTCGAGCAAGCTTTTTTGCAAGATTTAGATCTTCTGGGATGCTTGCTCCTAACGTTAGGGTGCTAATTCCCTCAGCCAATAGAAATCTATATGCAAGTTCTAGCGGCGAAATTGGTGCACAATCTTTTATTAATGTCTTACTAGGTTCTTGTAACCGACCTCCTTTATCGGCAGGTGAAATGGCCATTACACCCATCTCTTTTTGTAAAGCGAGTTTTGCTAAAGGCAGTCTTTTTGAATCGAGTAAATGTAGGTGAAGGCTGCAGAATTTGAATCTGTTGCTTTCTATGGCTTCTTCAATAAGTGAAAAGGAGCCGTGTGAGCTAAACCCAATTTGTCCAATAAGACCTTTATCCTTTGCCCATTGAAATAAATCGGCGCCGTCTCCCTTAATTGCCCAATCAAGATGATCTGCTCGATTTAGCCCATGAACAGCAAGGTTGTCAACTCTTTTGATGCCTATCCTTTTTAAGATACTTTTTAATTGTTGCTTACCTTCATGCAAACCAACGCCTGGAAGTAGTTTGCTTGTTATTACCCACCCCCCTTTTGGCTGAAGACCTGTTTTTCTTAGCCTTTCAAGTGCTTTCCCAAGAAAGCTTTCTGCAGGTCCATATGCTGGAGCAGTTTCTATATGATTTATTCCAGCTAAGCATGCTTCTTTGAGAACGGCATACATTTGAGCTTCTGAGGCTAAGGCTCGCATAGTCCCAAGCGTGAAAAGACTCACCTTTCGCCCATTGCCAAAGGTTCGTCGAACTTCTTTAATTTGGATTCTCCTGGTTGAATTTGTTTGGATCGATAATTTCTTCATTGACTTGACTGTTGTCTTTTAGTTGTCGAATTAGATCTGCGGGGCTTATATCATTTATAAAGCTACGAAATTGATTCTGATCTTGTTGGTCTGCTTCAGCGTCGACTGGTATTGATGCTTCTGCAACCACCTCTTCAAGCATCCAAATAGAACATGGTGTACGGACGGCTAATGCAATAGCATCGCTTGGCCGAGATTCAATTTCTATAAGTGGGGAATCGGGAGTGCTATCAGTTGAATCAACATTACGCTTCTTCTTAGAGTCAACTCTTTTCAGTTTTAATACTGCTTCAAAAGCATTTTCTTTGACTGAATGAATGATAATTCGATCAAGATGAAGGTTACCTGCATCTAACAAACAAATCATCAAGTCATGACTCAATGGCTTGTTAGGGGAATAAGAATCAATTCCAGCAATAATGTTTCGTGCTTGTTCATGGTCTACCCATATGGGAACTTGCCTGCGACCAGATTGGTCACGAAGCAAAATTATTGGGCTGCGATTTGATGCATCCATCGCTAGACCAATTACGCTCATTTCGACCACTTTCCCTCCATCAGTCTTTGTCCGATTATGGCTAAGGATTTTTGAGGCAGGCAGTTTTTATGTTTACAGGTTTGATCCAGGCAGTAGGCAAAGTCACTAAGAAAGGGAATCGCTTGTTAGTGACTGGGTGCGAGACTTTCTCTGATTTGACTCTTGGGGAAAGTATTGCTGTTGATGGTGTTTGCCTAACTGTTGCTGATTGTTATAGAGGAGGATTTATTGCTGATGTAAGTGAGGAAACATTAAGCCGGACAACACTTGGAATCAAATCTGAAAAGGGTGGTTTTGTAAATCTTGAGCGAGCACTTCGTTTCTCAGACCGCCTAGGTGGCCACCTAGTTAGTGGCCATGTTGATGGGCTAGGAAAGGTTATATCCATAGACTCTTCAAAAGATTCTTGGCGTTTAGAGCTGTCTTGGCAAAACTCGTTTTTTGAGAAGTATATGTGCGAAAAAGCCAGTGTCTCAGTTGATGGAATCAGTCTTACGGTCGCAGGGCTATCCAAAAATGGATCTCATTTTTGGATAGCAGTCATACCTCATACATGGACTAATACCTCTTTAGAGCATTTGCTTGCTGGCACGTTTGTAAACCTCGAAGTTGATTTAATGGCCAAATATGTTGAATCATTGCTAGGCGCCCAGTCTATTAATGATATAAACCAATCAAGCAATCCCCCTCCTGAGATAACCCAAGATTGGTTGGATCAAAATGGATGGAGTTGATCAAAATCTTTTTTTAACGAAGACTTTGATATTTGAGCCTTTTTGATTGAAGCTTTTTAAGTTTTTGGCTTAAGTTCTTTTCCGTTCAGGGGCATTAGCCAAATAGCTCCAGAATCTTTTCGAATTTCTATGCGGAACTCTTGACCAGGCTCTAGTCCGAGTTTTCGAGTGTAAGCATGACCAATTAAGAGGTTTCCGTTCCCATGAACTTTAGTTTTGAACTCGGCTTGTCTGCCTCGTGAGGATCTTCCGCCAGGCCTTCCTGTATTACGAAGCTTGTAACCCTTTGCTTCTACAAGGGCTTTATAAAAGCTTTTGCGAAGAACCCTTCCACTTGGCCCTACATACCCACATCCACGTGCAATCTCATCCTCGGGACGATTGCTTAAAGACCTGGCTTTGTCCAGGAGTTCTTTGCCTTCGAGCATTTGGGTATTTTAATTAAATTAATTCTGCTTCGGAAGTTCAATTGTGGCAAGGAATTTGTTGAAACTTTTTCTTCTGGTATCAAATTTACTTTTTAGAGTAGGTACAGAATGACAAAAAGAATGACCCAGATTCCATCCACAAAGTGCCAATAGAGCTCGGCAGCTTCTAAAGGAAAATTGTTTTCACTTGTAATGCGTCCGTTTGGGCTCCTTGCTTGCCACCAAACGATAAAGATCATTATTGCTCCTAGTGTTACATGAAGTCCATGAAATCCTGTTAAAGCATAAAAAGTACTTGCATATAAATTGTCTGTTAGACCAAAAGGAAGCGTGAAGTACTCAACCATTTGGCTGGCCAAAAAACCCAACCCAAGGGTTGCTGTTATGAGTAGCCATTTTTGACAGCGTTTTGAATCATTCTGTTTAAGTGCTGTTCCAGCCTTATGAAAGGTAGCGCTACTTACCAGAAGTAGAATTGTATTAATGGTTGGAAGGGGTAGCTCAAGTTCATAAATTGCACCTGGAAGAAGAGGGTTGACGGCTTTGAAAGTGAGATAAGCAGCAAAGAACCCTGCAAAGGTCATGCCATCAGCTATTAGGAAAGTAACCAAACCAAATAAACGATGATCTTCATGACTAGTGGCTTGTTCGCTATCCAACTCAGAAGCAATTTCGACCTGATTCACTGCTGTCATTGCTTTTCCTCTGCTAACTCCTCTTGAGGCTTTGAACCGGTTTTGCTTGAACTGGTTTTGTAACCATATCCATATGGTTCGGTTACTAATGGTGCTTTCCCAGCCCAATTCTCAACAGGCGGCGGCGAGCTTGTTAGCCATTCAGGAGTAAGTGCTCGCCATGGATTATCCCCAGCGATGGGACCTTTGTAAGCACTTTGAATAACGTTCCATAAGAAAGGCAAAGTACTTATTGCCATGAGCAAAGCTCCGACACTGCTCAGTTGATTAACGAATGTGAATTGAGGGTCATATTCAGCAACTCGCCTAGGCATTCCATTTAGGCCAAGCCAATGTTGTGGTGCAAAACACAGATTAAAACCTATAAAAGTCAAAATGAAGTGTAGTCTTCCAATATTTTCATTGAGCATGCGCCCTGTGAATTTCGGGTACCAATGGTAAATAGATGAGAAAATCACAAAGACTGAACCACCATAGACAATATAGTGAAAATGGGCGACTACAAAGTAGGTGTCATGCACATGTACATCAAAAGGAACTTGCGCAAGGGCTACCCCGGTAATTCCCCCTAATACAAAATTCACAATGAATCCACAGGAGAAGAGGACAGCAGAGTTAAGGGATATCCGTCCACCCCACAGAGTTGCAACCCAATTAAAAAATTTGATACCCGTTGGCACTGCAATAAATGATGTGGCAATAGTGAAGAAAAGGCGCATCCATGGAGGAGTGCCACTTGTAAACATATGGTGAGCCCATACAACTAAACCTAGAACAACAATTGCCATAATTGAATAGACCATTGTTGTGTAGCCAAATAGTGGTTTGCGGCAATGTACAGGAAGGATTTCACTTACCAGCCCAAAAGCTGGTAGAACCATTATGTAAACAGCAGGGTGCGAGTAAAACCAAAAAAGATGTTGGTAGACAATAACGTTGCCACCAAGTTCTGGGTTGAAGAATCCTGTATGAGCAACGATGTCGAAACTCAACAGGATTAGTGTGCCTGCAAGAACAGGGGTTGAGAGAACTATCAAGATACTGGTTCCAAGCATTGCCCAGCAATACATAGGTAATTGCATGAGCTTTAACCCAGGTCTTCTTAACTTGAGAATCGTTGCGATGAAATTAATTCCACCAAAAATAGAGCTCCCACCTAAAAGCAATACGCTTAGGATCCAAATTATTTGTCCGGCAGCGGGCGTAGAGATACTTAGAGGTGGGTATGCGGTCCACCCAGATTGAGCGGCACCAGTTATGAAATAACTGCTTATTAACATCAATCCAGATGGTGGAATCATCCAAAAGGCGACGGCATTTAACCTTGGGAAGGCCATGTCACGAGCCCCAACATAAAATGGAATTAGATAATTACCAAAAGCACCATTAACTACAGGAACAATCCAAAGAAAGATCATTATTGTTCCATGAAGAGTTAACACTTGGTTGTATATATCTCTGGGCATGAAATCAGACATTGGGCTTGTAAGCTCAATACGAATCGCTCCAGCCAATGCACCCCCTATTAAGTAGAAAAGAAAGCCAAAGACTAAATATTGCAGCCCAATTACTTTATGGTCTAGGCTGAAGCTAAAATAACGAAATAAACCTTTTGGCTGAAGGCTTTTTCCTGAATTTTCATTTGCAGGAGGGATTGCAATAGTCATAATTCAGATATAACCTCCTTGGTATTTTTATTGAACCATTCTTTGTATTCATCTGCTTCTTCCACTACAACTGTTGACCGCATACCTCCATGGTATGGCCCACATAACTCGGCACAAATTATCGGGTATCTCCCAGCCTTTGTAGGGGTGAAATTTAATATTGTCGGTTGGCCAGGAATTACATCTTGCTTAAGGCGAAATTCAGGAACCCAGAAAGCATGAATAACATCTTTTGATTCCATTCTCATGCTTATTGGTTGTCCTTTAGGTACATGCAATTCTCCTGAAATGATGTCACCTTGTGGATAATGAAATAGGAAGGCGAATTGCATTGCGGTGACATCTATTTTGAGCGGAGCAGCAATCTTGCTCATGTCTGATTCAACCGGCCCCGCTCCAATTCCTCCCCAGACGCGCTGTTCTTGATGCATTGCTTGATGATCATGCCCATTTGTTTGTAGAGGTTGCATTCCTCCCATTCGATCGTAAATGTCATAGCTATAAATTCCTACAAATAAAACAACTACAGCGGGGACCGCGGTCCAAAAAATTTCTAGAGATAAGTTTCCTTCAAGTGCCAACCCATCCTCTAAATCTTCAGGATTTTTCTGAAATCGAATCAAGCTATAAACAACAGCCGCAAGCATTCCTAAAAAAAGTACAGCCCCAATACTAAAAAGCACCTTGAACAACTCGTCATAGATAGGGGCATTGCTGCTCGCATCTACGGGCAATAGATTTACATTCTGACCGATCCAAATGCCGCCGATTGTTACCAAAAGGCTAATTACAAGCAGCAAAAAGGCCGATGAGTTCGGCACTGCGTTTCTCCAAGTATTTATTCAGGTTATTGAGAAAGTTCTTCATTCGCATCTTTTCATTATCAAGTCGTGGTGAAATTAAGACTTTTATTGAAATTGACAGAATTTTCTCCTTTGAATTTTTGAAAATGGTTCTGTCAGGGATGAGACATCTAAAAGCACTTCTTGTGTTGCAGTCGTCAATACAACATGACGTAATTAGTTAAATCGCTACTTTCTAAGAAACCCTTTTCTCTTTCATTGAGCTGAATTGTCGAAAGCTTCCTCTCTTCCTTTTTGTCACTGGCGATTGGCTCAGCTTGCGTCTCATTTGGTTGTGGCCCTTATAGCTTTGGTTGTTGTGGGTGGGGCGACCAGGGTAATGGAGGCGGGTCTTGCTTGTCCTGATTGGCCACTTTGCTTTGGCTCATTTTTGCCAGGACATCAAATGAATCTTCAAGTATTTCTTGAATGGTTCCACCGATTAGATGCTTTTGTAATTGGGATTGCTTTACTCGTTCAACTTTGGTTGGCTGTGATATGGCGATCACATTTGCCAGCTTGGTTGCCTTGGATTTATGCACTCTTAGTTTTTTTGGTTCTTTTTCAAGGCGCTCTTGGTGCAATGACCGTTCTTCAGCTTTTGCCTTCAGGCGTTGTAACAGCCCATTTGGCATTGGCTTTGACACTGGTGGCAATTATGAGTGCTCTGGCACAAAAATTGCTTGTTCCTAATGGATTGGCTTCTCCAGCTTGGTGGCGCTGGATGTGTATTACATCGCTTGCTTGTGTGATGAGTCAGTGTCTACTTGGAGGACGAATGGCTACTACCTGGGCAGCTCAAAGGTGTTTAATTCATGGTCAGGCATGTCAATGGCTCTTTTGGCATCGCTTTTCGGCTATCCCTGTGGCATTTTCTGTTTTCATACTTGTAATTACTTCTTTTTTGGTTAAAGGATGGCCCCGTAGTCAGTGGCCTTTCCTTTTGACGATCTCTACCCTCTTAATGATGCAGGTCTGTTTGGGATTCCTGTCAGTCAATCTAGGCCTCTCTCAGCCAACTTTGACTATTGGACATCAATTAATAGCTGCTCTTCTAGTGGCTTTTTTATCAGCTATGAGTTGTAGAAGCCCTCAAGGCTCTACTTCCAACCTTCTCCTTTTAAAAGATCAACCTCTTCTTGAAGCTTGCCATGGTTAGTTCAACAACTGAGATGATTACAACCCATTTGCAGCGTGAGCAGGTAGTACCTTCTCGCAAACGTATTAAGCTGCCTCCTTGGCTGGAAGTAGCAAAACCGCGCTTAATACCTTTGTTGCTCGCAACAACTCTTGGTGGAATGGCATTAAGTGAAGGGTGGCCTTTGCCCTCTCCAAGGTTGGCATGCACTTTAGGAGGAGGTGCACTTGCAGCCGCCGCAGCGGGAGCGTTGAACTGTCTCTGGGAGCAAGAGCTTGATGGACGAATGCAGCGAACTAGCAATAGAGCTTTGCCTGCTGGTCGACTATCTCCAACTGCAGTCTTTGCAGGGGCGATTTCTTGTACTTTGGCAGCGGCAGCTCTCTTGGTGAGTGGAGTTAATTGTTTAGCTGCAGGACTCTCTTTGCTGGGTCTCTGTAGTTATGTGCTTCTTTATACTGCATTCCTAAAACCTCGTACATCTCAAAATATTGTTTTTGGGGGAGTTGCTGGAGCTATACCTCCTTTAGTTGGAGCAGCAGCAGCAACAGGCCATGTTGGATTGAGTGGGTGGTGGTTGTTTTCGTTAGTTATGGTTTGGACCCCCGCACATTTTTGGGCGTTGGCCCTTTTGTTAAAAGATGACTACAAGTCAGTAGGGATACCAATGCTTCCAGTTGTTAAGGGTTCAGTAGTCACTGCCAGGGCTATTTCTCGCTATGGCTGGGCCACTATTCTTATGAGTGCATTAGGTGTATGGGCTTTGCCAGAGGGTGGCTTGCTTTATGGCGTTTTGCTGATTCCTTTTAATGCTCGTTTCCATCAAATGGTTCATAGGTTAGAAAGGGCACCAGAAGATTTAGATCGGGCCAAAGGTCTTTTTCGTTGGTCGATTCTTTATATGTTTGGGATTTGCCTTTTACTTGTTATTAGTCGACAGCCACTTGCGACTCAGTTTCATAACCAAGGCCTAACTTTGTTGACGCAAATGTCTGGAACTTGGGCTATTACTTAAAAAAATATTGAGGTCATCAATATCCCTCCTCTGCCATTATTTGTTCTCTAGATTTCAACTATTCGCAGTAAGCCTTCAATTCGATGTATTTAATTGAAATCAAGGAGCTTGTGAAGTCTTATGGGCCAGTTAACGCCTTGCAGGGCTTAACTCTCAAAGTCCCCAAAGGATCCCTTTTTGGACTTTTAGGACCTAATGGTGCAGGAAAAACTACAACACTAAGGATTTTGTGTACCCTCTTGGCTCCTGATTCTGGAGGTGTAACTTTTGCGGGGTTTGACGCTTTAAAGAACCCCCTAGCGGCAAGAAGGGAGCTTGGTTATGTGGCTCAAGAAGTAGCAATTGACAAGATTCTTACTGGCAGAGAACTACTTAAGTTACAAGGAGATCTATACCACCTTTCTTCGAAACAACGAGATTTGCGGATTGATGAATTAATTGAAAGGCTTAAAATGCATAAATGGATTGATCGTCGTTGTGGTTCTTATTCGGGTGGAATGCGAAGACGAATAGATCTTGCATCTGGTCTCTTGCATCAACCCCAATTATTAGTTTTGGATGAGCCTACTGTCGGTTTAGATATAGAAAGTCGTTCTTCAATCTGGGAATTATTGAGAGAATTAAAGGAGGATGGCACAACAGTTCTGCTTAGTAGTCATTATCTTGAAGAAATAGAAGCTCTGTCTGACCAAATAGCCATTATTGATGATGGGCGAGTAATTGCAGAGGGAACACCACAACAACTTAAAGAGCAACTTGGTGGCGATCGAGTAACACTAAGAGTGCAAGAATTTAGTAATAAAAATGAATCAGATCTTGTAAAAGGACTCTTGGAATCAATTGATGGTGTAAGTCAGGTTGTGGTAAATCAGGCGCAAGGATTTTCTTTGAATTTTGTTGTTGAGGGTGAAAATATTTTGCCAGACATCAGAACTGAGTTAGGAAGATCAAATTTTCAAATCTTTGCACTTGCTCAAAGTCGCCCAAGCTTGGATGATGTATACCTAAATGCAACAGGAAGAACACTTATGGATGTAGAACTTGAAGTCTCTAGCCAAAGAGATATCAAACTCGAGAAGAAAAAAGCCATGAGGTGATCTGAATATCATCTTTTTGATTGTTGTTCTCTTTTCTTGAAGTTCTTAAACCGCATCTTTCACTTGCCTTATGACTAGCTCAATTGAACTTGGACCTATTAGAGACAATGAAGAGGGGACATTTGCTGATTTAATCCAGGAGACATTTGCCCTTACTAACCGTCTTTTCCTGCAATTGATAAGACGTCCATCCACATTAATTGCTGGGATTCTTCAGCCCTTGATTTGGCTTTTATTGTTTGGAGCTTTGTTCTCTAATGCTCCAAAGGAACTCCTTCCAGGAGGAATGAGTTATGGAAGATTTTTGGGTGCAGGTGTAATTGTTTTTACTGCATTTAGTGGAGCTTTGAATGCAGGATTGCCAGTAATGTTTGATCGTGAGTTTGGTTTCCTAAATCGTTTATTAGTTGCCCCTCTAAGCAGTCGTAACTCCATTGTTCTTGCTTCAGTTATTTATATCACTGCCATAAGCCTTTTGCAGAGTATCGCAATTATGGGAACAGCAGCGTTCCTTGGTTATGGATGGCCAGGACCCGCAGGACTTTTTATTGTGTTCTGTACACTATTGCTATTAATTTTTAGTGTTACTGCAATAAGTCTTGGCCTGGCTTTTGTTCTGCCTGGTCATATTGAATTGATTGCTGTGATATTTGTCCTAAATCTTCCTCTCTTATTTGCAAGCACTGCTTTAGCACCTATTTCATATATGCCTGCCTGGTTGGGCTGGCTAGCTGCCATTAATCCCCTTACCTTTGCAATAGAACCAATACGTTCTGCGTATTCTGGACCTCTTGATTTAAGCCTGGTACTACTTCATGCACCATATGGAGATGTCACTGGTTATGAATGCTTAGGGGTCTTGCTGGTTCTTTCTATTGGGTTGTTTTTTCTTGTCAGCCCAGTTCTAAACCGAAAACTTGCTTGATCTCGTGAACAAAGCTTTTTCTACAAATACCCTTTCTTCAAGAAAGGAACAGCTTCAGAGTCAAATCTTTGATGCCTTGCAACTCAAGCAACCTGAGCTGCTTTCTTTTTTGGAGATTAAATGGGTTCACCGTTATGGATTTTCTACACTCCCTAGGATTAATAATAAAGATACGATTCCCAATATCTCTACTTCTTCTAAAGAATTACCTTCAATAGATGAAGAAGCACTCTTTTGTGAGATGAAGGACTCTTCAAGGATTGAAGGTAACTTGGAAGATCGGTTTATAGAGGAAAATATTTTTATCGATTTCGATCAGCCTAAGGATTGTTCTAATGAACATGTAAAAGAGGAAGAGCCTGATGTCAAAAACTATAAAGAACAAGAGACTCAGCCTGACACCTCAACCCCTTTTTTATCGGTGCCGCCACCACCACCTTCGTTGAAGCATCTTCGTCGATGGCTCCCATTGGCTGATGAGGATTTACCCAAGGCTTCTTAACTTAAGTAAAACTATTTTATTGAAGGTTGTCTTGCCCTCTTTTTGAGGGTTTAAGGAATGTTCAGTTTTCCTTATTACATCATTCCAGGCATTCCCATTCCACCCATTCCAGGCATTCCCATTCCACCCATTCCACCCATTCCACCCATTGGGTCGCCACCTTCACCAGCTTGACTTGCGGGCGGTTCTGGTTTGTCAGCAATCACGACTTCTGTGGTAATTAATAATCCAGCTATAGAAACAGCATCTTGTAGTGCTAGACGCACAACCTTTGCTGCATCAAGAATTCCAGCGGAAAGCAAGTCTTCATACTCTCCTGTTAAGGCATTAAACCCTTTCCCTAAACGCTTGATCTCAGAAATAACAACATCACCATTCTCTCCAGAATTAATTGCTATTTGCCTCGTAGGGGCCAAAAGAGCTTTTTGAACAATCTCTACACCTGTTTTCTTGTCACCATCAAGTTCACTGGCAAGTTGATCGAGTTCTTGGCTTAGTTCTAAAAGGGTAGTTCCTCCTCCTGCAACAATTCCTTCTTCTACAGCAGCACGTGTTGCATTTAGGGCATCTTCAATTCTTAGCTTGCGATTTTTTAATTCAGTTTCAGTCGGAGCTCCAACTTTTATAACGGCTACACCTCCGGCAAGCTTTGCAATTCTCTCATTAAGTTTCTCTCTATCGTATTCCGATTCAGTTTCCTCAAGTTCACGCTTTATTGAGTTGACTCTTGCTGAAACAGCCTGCTTGTTGTCTTCATTGGCAACAATTGTCGTGGAGTCTTTGCTTATGGTGATTTTTCTGGCTTTTCCTAGATCAGATAGTTCAACTTTATCTAAGGTCATAGCTTTGTCCTCACTTATCAATGTTCCACCCGTAAGGACGGCTATATCGGCTAAAGAGGCTTTACGACGCTCTCCAAAAGATGGAGCTCTAACAGCTGCAACTTGAAGCACTCCACGGTTTTTGTTAACAACCAGTGTTGCTAATGCTTCCCCTTCAACTTCTTCGGCAAGGATTACAAGCGGTGAACCATTTTTTTGAACACTTTCAAGAACTGGTACAAGGTCAGAAACGGCTGTAATTTTTCGATCAGTTATTAAAATCAGAGCATTTTCGAACTCACATATTTGTCTATCACCCTCAGTTACAAAGTAGGGAGATGTATATCCCCTATCAAATGCCATCCCTTCCGTAACTTCTAATTCTGTGGAAAGAGATTTGGACTCTTCAACAGTAATCACTCCATCAAAGCTGACTTTGTCCATCGCGGCCGATACCATTTCACCTATTTCTTCATCTCCACCAGCACTAACTGTTGCTACTTGCAGAATGGCATTGCCACTCACCGCTTTGCTTTTTTTTGTTAGTCCTTCCACTGCCTGAGAAACAGCTTTATCCATTCCCCGTCTGAGTTCTATTGGACTTGCTCCTGCCGCAGCATTCTTCAAACCTTCATGAACCATTATTTGAGCAATGACAGTGGCAGTAGTCGTACCATCGCCAGCCTTATCTTTTGTTTTAGATGCGACTTGTTCTATTAGCTTTGCACCAAGATTTTCAAAGGGGTCTTCGAGTTCAATTTCTTTGGCAATAGTCACTCCATCATTAACAATATCTGGAGCTCCAAATTGTTTTTCGAGAACCACATTCCTTCCACGTGGCCCAATTGTCACTTTTACTGCGTCAGCTAGCGCATTTACCCCTTTCTCAAGTGACACTCGAGACTTGTCTGAAAAGCTGAGTAGTTTTGACATGTCCTATTAATACCAATCAATTAATTTCTCATAGCAGACTTCCTTGTTGGGAGGTTGCATAAGTGGGGAAAGCCGAATCCTTTATACCTTGGAGTTCCCTCTTCAGCTTCATCTAGTTATCTTCAAAATATGAATGACTCCGGCACGTTGTTTTTTGTTTTGATGGCAGGACTGGCCGGCACAATGACATTGATTTATTTCCCCTTACGCTTTTTTCTTACTGCCACAGCTCGTAGTAGAAGGTTAAAGCTCTTGCAACGTATTAGGAAGTTGCGAGATGAGCTAGGACAACCTCTTTAAAAATTTGGCTTATCAAGAACCAATTTTCAGCTCATTACCATTCCTCCATCGACCTGCAAAACTTGCCCTGTCATATAGCCAGAGGAGGGGCTGGAAGCCAAGAAAAGTACCGCTCCAGCTACTTGCTCAGGTGTGCCAAATGTGCCTAAAGGAATATTTGAAAGGATTTGATCCGCTTCTAACCCTTTTGTCATGTCAGTGGTTATGAAGCCAGGGGCAACAGCATTAACAGTTATCCCTCTACTGGCAAACTCTTTGGCTGAACTTTTTGTTAAACCGATTACGCCTGCTTTTGCTGCCGCATAATTTGCCTGACCGGCATTTCCCATAAGCCCCACAACAGATGTGACATTAATAATTCTCCCCTTTCTTTGTTTAAGCATTGATCTTGAGACTGCTCTTGTACAAAGAAAAACACCAGTAAGATTCAAATCAATTACTGCTCGCCACTCTTCGGTTTTCATTCTCATCAAGAGCCCATCACGAGTGATTCCTGCGTTGTTGATAAGGATATCTATATGACCGCTCCTCTCTAAAACAGTTTTGATTAAACCTTCTACGGCTGTTTCATCAGCAACATTTGCTTGAATTGCATATGACTTTCCTCCAGAGGAATTTATTATTTGAACTACTTCCTCAGCCTTCTCTGGAGAATTAGCGTAATTCACAACTACTTCTGCCCCCGCTTCTGACAGGCTTATTGCAATAGCTCTTCCTATCCCTCTACTTGCTCCAGTTACAATTGCTGTCTGACCAGATAGGGAAGCAGAAGAATTCATTGTTTGAAGATACCTCTATCGATCGTAATGACTCGTGGACCTTTTCCTCAACCACTCATCCTTTCAACGTTGACCAGAGTTTCTCCCAATAACTCCCTTAATTTACCAAGTTCTTTTTTACTCCCTAGAGCTATAAGCAATTGACCAGGAGCTAATCTCATGTCTCCACCAGGATTTGTTATAAGGTTTGATTTCTCTCGAATAGCAAGAATCATTGCACCACTTTTGCGCCCTAATTGAAGTTCGGAAAGGCTGCATTGATTGAAATGAGTAAACTTTTTTGGATCGCCAGTAAGTAGAAACTCCTCAATTTCACATTTTGACCCTGCTAGTAGATCTAGAAAGTCAATAGCAATTGGACGTAAAGCGGTAGCTGCCATTGTTCTGCCTGCTGCAACGTAAGGACTAACAACAACTGTTGCACCAGCCAACTTGAGTTTGTTCGCAGCTTCTTCCGTTTCTGCTCGAGCAATTAAACGACAAGTAGGACTAAGTCCTTTGGCGCTAAGTACTACATATAGATTTGCCGCATTGCTGGGCAGTGTTACTACAAGACTTTTGCATTTGGTAATCCCTGCCAAGAGGAGTGTCTCATCAAGAGTGGCATCGCCGAGCAAAACTTCTAACCCGTTTTCTTCCGCTTTCAGCTTGCGATCTGGATCCATTTCCACCACAAGTGTTTGAGCATTGCCTGATTGCAATTGATCGGCTATCTCTTGGCCGATTCGTCCATAACCACAAAGGATGACGTGATTTTTCATCTGCCTTAATCGTCTCCGAAATCTAAGCTCTCGCATCTTGCGAAAGTACCCTGACTCTGCAAGCCCTAATATTCTTTTAATGGTTAATTGAACAACGACGATTCCTCCGGCGATTATTAAAACAGTTACAACCCTGCCTGCTGCACTAAGTGGCTCGACTTCTCCATAACCAATAGTGCTGATTGTAATTAGGACCATCCATAGGGAATCTCCCCAATCCCAAGCTTCAGTATGGCGATACCCAAAAGCTCCTATTAGTAAGAGTGCTGCCAAAGAAAAAAGAGGGGATAGCCATGGCTTTATGAACTCACGTAGGTTTAAATATTTGAGTTCTGAGAACTGAAAGAAACGGCTGAAAAATTTCATCAGATGTTTATAGCGCTTAGGACTTCTTCTTGAATTGATTTTTTAAGTTTTAAATCGCCTAGTTTTATTAATGTACCTCTCTAGGCTTGGAAAGTCCTGGGCATTTAATCGCATAGAAATTAGCTTAACTCTGCAAAAAAGCTAATACCTGAATGATTGTGCAATTAGTTAAAACACAATTTGAAGAGTTTATTTTAATTACTGATTCATTAATGTTTTTACTTTTCTCTTTTCTTTATCAATAATGACTTCCCGAACATTTGGTAATTGTGATGAGAGAGAATGTAAGGCGAGCAACCTTTGGAGTTGCTGCTGAAGAGTTCCAGAGCAAAAGTTCAGACGCGCATTGAAACTGTACACAGTTTCGACTCGTGCTGTTTTTATGGAAGATGTTCCACGTTGAAGTTTTTAGGAGTTCAAATTGCATCTTTTAATCGCGGCTGCAGGAAGTGGAAGTCGAATGAGGGCTAATTGCAACAAGCTCTTGTTGCCAATAGCCGGGCGTCCTTTGTTGGCTTGGACATTAGATGCAGTTTTAGCTGCAGAACAAATTTCATGGGTTGGAGTTGTAGGACAACCTATTGATAAACAACCAATACTTTCTTTATTGGAAAGTTTTTCAAAACCTTTTGTTTGGGTTGATGGTGGTAGTACTCGTCAGGAATCTGTTCAGTTGGGCTTAGCTGCATTGCCATCTAATGCTGGTCATGTCCTTATTCACGATGGAGCACGTTGCCTAGTAGACCCAGAATTGTTGAACCTCTCTGCCAAGGAAGTTTTATCTGGTAATGCTGTAATTGCCGCAACCCCTGTTACTGACACGATTAAACGCGTTGACTCCCAAGGCCTAATAACTGATACTCCTAACCGCGCAGACCTTTGGTCTGCTCAGACTCCTCAGGCATTTTCTGTTGAACAGTTGCGACATGGACATGCTCAAGCATTAGAAAAAGGTTGGACGGTTACTGATGATGCATCTCTTTATGAACGTCTTGGATGGCCTGTTCGAATAATTGAAGGCGCGCCATCAAATATCAAGGTCACTACTCCATTTGATCTGATTGTCGCTGAGGCAGTAATTGCTATGAGGAAGGGATGCTGAGAATACCTTTTGTTCCGTCTAGCTTTGCAATTCGTCCAAGTGGCAATGCTGCATTGCCATAACAATGACCTATAGGTAGCCCTGCCAATACGGGAATGTCTAGATCTGAACTTCTTTCTTTGAGAATATCTTTAATGGTAAAGCTCTTGTCAGGGCCTTCAACTTCTTCTGTTTCGCAATCCTTGAAGTTGCCGAAGGCAAGACCTGCAATCTTGTGAAGAGCTCCAGCCAGACGCCATTGTGTAAGCATTCGGTCAATTCGATAAGGAGCTTCACCAACATCCTCTAAAACCAAAATCGCGCCATTTAGATCAGGTATATGTTTGCTTCCGAGAAGATGCGAAGCCACAGTGAGATTTGCAACTATTAAAGGTCCTTTCACTTCTCCATTGCACCAGGTTTCGCCACCAATATCAGGGATTTTTTCTCCAAAAAGAACCTTTCGAAGTCGCTCTTGACTCCAACCAGGTTCGGTTGCCAGAGATGATAGTAACGGGCCATGAATGCATCCATCAAAGCCAGCAGAGAGCCTTGAAAGAAGAATGGATGTTACGTCTGAGAAGCCCAGCATCCAGCCAGGTTTCCATTTTTGAGGTCTTTCCAACAGACGCGCAGCCCCCCAGCCCCCTCTTTCAAAAGCGATTAAATCAACCGGTTTTCTTGGATGCAGTTCCGCATAACGCGTTGCGTCGTCGCTTGCTAGATATCCCCAATGCCTATCTTTTCTCTTGTAGGGAAGAGGTTTGAGCCCCCAACTTTTAAGTATTTCTAAGCTTTCTAAAATAGGCTTGTCATCGACAACGTATGAACTTGTTGCAACGGCACTTACTGCAGCCCCATTAGTTAGAGGTTTAACTCGTGTTATGGGGTTAATGGAAAGCATTAAGGATTGATTTGTCCAAGAACTAGGCCTAACCAAAACAGGCTGCCTAGCCAAACTTGGTTTTGGAAATGCCTACTAATATTTGCCAATGCTGGATCTGGACCCTTTAGAATCGCCACCTCACGTTGCATGCCTAACGCAGCAATAAGCCATATGGGCCAAAAATACCAATTAATACCAGCGAAGAAAGCTCCGACAGCAAGGCAGCTAGAGGAAATTGCATAACAGATAGAAACTACTTTTATAGATTGTTTCCCAAGACTGAGAACACTGCTATTAAGCCCAAGTTTTGCGTCGTCTGTTTTGTCTGCCATTGCATAAACAGTATCAAATCCAAATGTCCAAACTACTGTGGCTATCCAGCATGCAAATAGTGGTACTCCTCCCCCTAAGGATCCTTCACTTGCTGCCCAGGGAATTAATACAGCGAATCCCCAGCAAATTGCTAGCAATGCTTGTGGGTACTTAAACCATCTTTTGGCTGATGGATAAATAAGAATAGGAGCCAAGGCACAAAAGGAAAGGAATAGGCATAGGTATCTACTGTTATTAGGTAGGTGTAATACAACTGAAAGACTAAGAACAAGCATTACGAACAGCAGTGCAAAGGCAGTTGGAACACGAATTGTTCCTTTCGCCAATGGACGTTGATTGGTTCTACGCACTTTCTCATCAATTTTTCTATCCCATAAATCATTGGCAATGCAACCAGCGCCACTTATAAATAGACTCCCTGAAAGAATTAATCCTAGAAGTAGACTTTCAGGAGGTGCGTTAGGAGTCAGCCAAAGCGACCAGCCAGCCGGAATTATTAGGATCAACCTTCCGCTTGGCTTGTTCCAGCGCAGTAAAAGGAGAAAATTGTTTAGTTGTCTGGAGATGATTCTTACGTCCTCAAATGCTTCTAATTAAGCAACCTTAGTTAGATCTTTTCCCTTTTTGGTGCAGGATGAAAGAGTATTTGCATTTCAGGGCCGGGACTCTATGGCTAGTGTCGAGCCATTCGATTCTTCTCCGGCCTTTAGTAAGAAGATGGGCAACTTTAATGATGGAAGGCTTCGTCATGTAGGTGCCATAGATATTGGAACGAACTCCACACATCTATTAATAGCGTCAATAGACCCTATTTTGAATACATTTACGATTGATCTTGCCGAAAAAGAAACTACTCGATTAGGGAATAGAGACCTCGAATCTGGAAACCTTACAGACATAGCGATTGCAAGGGTTTTAGAAACTTTAAAAAGATTTAAAGAATTAGCCAATAGTCATAAGGTTGAAGAGCTTGTCATAGCTGCTACTAGTGCTGTTCGGGAAGCCCCTAATGGCCGAGCTTTTTTAAGCCTTGTTAAAGAGAAACTTCAATTGGATGTTGATCTAGTTAGCGGCTCAGAAGAAGCCAGATTGATTTATTTAGGCGTTTTATCTGGAATGCCATTTGGGGATCAGCCTCACATATTACTTGATATCGGGGGTGGTTCTACTGAATTAATTCTTGCAGATTGTAGAGATGCAAGAGCACTTACTAGTACAAGAGTAGGAGCGGTTCGTTTGCAACAGGATTTTGTTAGAGAAGACCCAATTCCACCTGCAAGAAGAGATTTTATTCAAACCTTTATTCGTGGATCTCTTGAACCAGCTGTTTACAAGATCTCTAGTCGAATAAAACCTTCAGAAGTTCCTGTAATGGTTGCAACTAGTGGAACCGCCATGGCTATTGGTGCATTGGTTGCCAGCGAGGATGTCAATCAAATCAAAAAATTGCATGGATACCGAGTGTCCAAAGAAACGTTGGATCAATTGCTCGGGAAATTGGTCAAAATGTCTCCTGAGCAGAGAAGAAAACTTTCACCCTTAAATGATCGACGGGCTGAGATTATTGTTCCAGGTGGTTTAATCTTGCAAACTGCAATGCAGATGCTCAATGTTGAGGAGCTAACGCTGAGTGAAAGAGCGCTTCGTGAAGGATTGATTTTTGATTGGATGTTGCGCCAAGGCTTGTTGAAAGATCGTTTTAGCTTCCAAAGCAGCATTAGGCAGCGAACAGTTATTCATCAAGCCCAGCGTTTTGCCGTTGACCGTCTTCGAGCTGAAAGGGTTGCTTCTTATGCCTTGAGTTTGTATGACTCAACTTTTGGATCTCTTCATAACGACAAAGGAAACGGTCGAGAATTGTTATGGGCTGCATCTCTGTTGCATGCATGTGGCCAGCACATAAATCTCACGGCTTATCACAAGCATTCTTGGTATCTGATTCGACATGGTGAATTATTGGGTTATTCACAATCTGAGCATTTAATGGTTGCGGCCATTGCTCGATACCATCGCCGAAGCTTGCCAAAGAAACGGCACGAAGCTTGGCAAGTTTTATCAAATAAAGAGAATCGTCAAATTGTTTCAGAAATGGCTTTAATTCTGCGTTTAGCCTCGTCTATGGATCAAAGGCCTCAACCAGCAGTGAAATCTATAAAAGTAAAAGTAAATGGCCCTGAAATTGTTTTAGAATTATTTCCAGTAAATGATGAAAATCTTGGACTTGAGAAATGGAACTTAATGAATTGTGCAGAAATAATTAGAGATTTAACAGGTATGCATTTAAAGGTTTTGCTCAATTGAAAGAAATTAACTACTTTTCTTGGAATTTAATTGGCTTATATTCCATCTACTTTATCAGTTTTAACTATAAGTTTAGAACCTATCTTTAATTCACTTGGATTGGAAATCTTATTTATTCTAATAAGATCGTTTATTGGGATATTGTAATGAGCAGAAATTTTTGTCAAAGTCTGCCCAGGAAGAACTATATGAAAGTTTGAATTAGTAATATCTTTTTGACTTTTAAACTTCTTATATGAGATTGGACTCTGGGTGGTAGGGCTACTCGTTTTTCTTTCGATGTAACTTTTCCCTAGAAAAGAAGTTGTAATACTTATTGCCCCAATGAAAATAATCCAAGTAGGAAGCAACTTTATTTTATTCGATTCGGTAATAGAGTTATCTGTTTTCTTTTCTGTTTTAGTTGATGATGAGAAAGTTGCAACAGGTTTTGCTTGAAACTCTTCAATTAAAGTATCTTCATCAATTTGAAGCCTTTCTGCTACTCTTCTAATCATTGCCTTAATAAATACTTTCTCAGGTAAAAGATCTTCCTCGCCCTTTTCTAGGGCTGATAATTGCTCTTCGCCAATTTTGAGACTTCCAGCTACATCTTTGATAGATAGACTTTTTTCTTCTCTGGCTTTTTTAATTAATGCTCCAACCTTCTCAAGTGGATTCAATGTATTTTCCACTTGGGTTTGATTGTTGAGTTGATCTTTCAAGACCATGACGTCTAGAAAATCAATATGAACTAATTTATTTTAAGAGGCCTGTAAAGGCTTTATGGAATTTCAGTCATAATCAGGGATTTGAGGTCTAGATGTGATTTCTTGGACGTCACTTCATGCAAAAAAACACCACGATTTGACCATTTGTTAAAAGGACGAATGTTTGTTATGAAAAGGAAAATAATTTTTTTCTAACTGGGAGTTAGAGAGTGCTATTACTAAAAAGATCTAAGCTTTGGGGCGAAAAATGTGACTATGTTGTCGGGCATACAGCTTGGATCGTTGATTTTTCTCAGAGAGGGCAGGGCTGATGATATAAAGAGTAGTCCTGAAAAGACCTTGACTTTTAGTCGTTGAGGCCATTTGGCTAAGGGGAACGACTTTAATCCATTCATCTTTCCAGCTCACTCTGTAGCCAATTGCGACTGGAGTATCGCTTGGGTAAAACCTCAATAATGTATGTTCCACTTCTTCTACATGACGGGCACTTAGATAAATACAAAGAGAAGCTTTTAATGACGCAACTTTTTCTAGTCTTTCAGTTTCTGGTACTCCAGCAGTTCTCCCACTAGCTCTGCTAATGACAATTGTTTGAACTGTCCCAGGGATGGTTAGCTCTGCAGAGATGGCGGCAGCTGTTGCTTGATATGCGCTTACGCCAGGAATGACTTCTACTTCTACTCCTGCTTCAGCTAATCCGTAGATCTGTTCAGATAAAGCGCCATATAAGCATGGGTCGCCATCATGTAGTCGCACGACTTTCTTTCCCTGGTTATATCTGCTTATTAGAAGAGGAAGAATTTCTTCAAGAGTTAAAGAGCTTGTAGTAATTCGCTCGCAATTTTCAGGAGCAAGATCACTTATTTCCGGAGAGACTAATGAGTCTGCCCATATAAGTACCTCAGCTTGTTGTAGTCGTTTCAGAGCCCTAACAGTTAAAAGATCTACTGCTCCAGGTCCTGCTCCAATAATTGATAGCGTATTCATTCAAGCCCTCTCCATTCAGCATTTGATTGCTTGGAGAAGACTTTTTGAGTTCGAGAAATCAAATAAAGGCCAAGGCTTCCTATCCCAAAAAGCAAAAGACTTATTGCTTGGGCCATGCGAATACCTCCTTCACAAAATGGTGGGAGTCCTCCTAAGCAAAGAGGGTCTACTCTTAAACCCTCAATCCATATTCGACCAAGGCTATAAGAAATCAAATAGATACAACTTATTACTCCTGAAGCTAAAGAGAATTTACCTTCTTCACTTCTTTTTAGCAAAACCAACAGAAAAATGAATATGAATAAATTCCAAATTGATTCATACAAGAATGTTGGGTGGAAGAATTCCTGATTAGCAAAAACCTCGGGTCTATAAATGGTTGGAATATATAGCTTCCATGGGAGATTCGTGGGGATACCAAAGGCTTCATTATTGAAAAAATTTCCCCATCTACCTATCGCCTGACCAAGTACTACCGATGGGATTAAAACATCTAAAACACTTAAGAATGGTTGCCTTCTTAATTTGCAAAATATTAAAACGAAAATAGTTCCCGATATTAAGGCACCATGAATAGCAATTCCTCCTCCCCAAATTTCAAAAGCACTTGGGATTGGCACTCGAAAACCAATGAAATTTATAGAACTCCAGAAATTCAATCCAGTGTAATTTCTCCATTCGAAAATTACATAATAAACTCTAGCTCCTAATATTGAAATAAGAACTAACCCTGGCATTAAGTCATTTATCAATGATGATTGGACTGAATTCCTTTTCGCAAGATATGTTGACAGATTAAGTCCAATTAATACTGCGATTGCAATAAGTAATCCATACCAACGTATTGACAAAAGACCAAGATTTAGAAGCACTGGACCTGGAGATTTAAAGGTGCCTAAAAAAGCTTCCATTAATTTTACTTAGCTTTTTGGATTAATTTTTAGATGCCTTCAGCTGCTTGTACTTTCTCCACCTGTTTCTTTTTGAGGACAAGAAGAATTTGTGTTAATGAAACACCCATAAAGAAAGCAATAAGTCCATATACTCTTGCTGGACTTTGAAGCACGACCTCTGTATCTAATTGGCCGAATCCTCCTACATTAGGGTCATCAGTTAATAGAGCGCCCTTATTAATTGAGTCTCCAGTTTTTACTATTAAATTTGGTCCTGCAGGGATAGTTTCTGTAACTGAAGTGCCGCTCTCATTTTGAATTGTCAAGACATTTCCACCATTTTCACCTTCTTCTATTGAAGTGATTGTCCCTGTCTCTGTTGCAGTGAAAGCTGCATTATTGCTTTTCTCTCCAGTTGGATAAACCTGGCCTCTTCCTCTATTCCCTCCAACATGAATTGAATATTTACCGAAATGGATATTGCTATCTTTTGCTGGGTCAGGAGAAAGGATTGGGAAAACTATTTCTTTATTTTGATCTCCAGGAATTGGACCTACAAGAATAATGTTTTCTTGATCCTCGCTGTATTGGCTAAAGAAAACTCCTTGTGTTTCTTCTTTGATTTCTTCTGACCAGCGATCTTGAGGGGCAAGTTTGAACCCCTCAGGCAGCATTACAACCGCCCCTACTTGAAGCGGTACTGAACTGCCATCGGCACCTATCTCTTGTGTGTTGGATTTATATGGGACCTTTACTACCGCTTTGAAAACGCTATCAGCGCCTACAGATTGAGGTGTTTCCACCTGTGTGGGCATTTTTGCTAAATGACAATTTGCACAAACAATTTTCCCTGTCGCTTCTCTAGGGTTCTCATAATTTTGTTGTGCCCAGAAAGGGTATGCCCAACTAGCGGTAGGGCTTATCAGCATTGAGAAGCTTATTGCAGCGAAACAAATAAGAGAAGTAAGGATGCGTCGCATGGGGCGAAAAAAAGTTAGTGGATTGGATTTAGGTGCTTTTAGAAAGAAATTCATGTCCACCAAGGCTTTTCGCCAGTTCGGAAATCAGTTTCAGTCCACTGACTAATAAAGACGTTATCTTCTTCTATTCCCACATTGGTTAAGGCTAAAGAAAGAGGCGCAGGCCCTCGAACTACCTTCCCATTCGAATCGTATTGACTCCCGTGACAAGGGCAGATGAATTTGTTTGCTCCACTGTTCCAAGGGACTACACATCCAAGGTGTGTGCAAATTGCATTTAATCCAAAACTGCCAATTACCGAATCACCGTCAACGATTAAATAAGTAGGGTCTCCTTTCAATCCTTGAACCAAACTGCGATCCCCAGCGGGGTGCTTCTCTAGCCATCCACTAGCTGTGACAGGATTGCCAAGCTCGTCTTTCGCAGAAGTACCACCACCACCACCTGCAGCCCTTAGAGGGGTGAAATATTGACTGACTGGGTATAAAGCGCCTAGGGCAACCCCTGTTGCAGAGCCAAAAGTCAATAAGTTCATGAATTGCCTACGACCCATTGAGGGCACATCGCTAGAAGTCATTTGTGTCATGACGGATGTTCAGACAACTCATAATTAAGACCATTATGTACCTTGAGGGTGCTTTTTCTCTTTGCAAGGACTAGGAGTTTTCAAGGTTTTTGAACTTTGAGCTCTACTTTGCCTTTTATTTATTTTGGTTTTCATATTTATTTCTATGAGATCACGAGTCATTGCTAGGTAAAAAAAGAATTAAAGACTCTTGGCTAATTCTTTTTGAGGATTTACTTGACGTTAGAAAACTATTTGGTCGTATTGGTTGAAAATTGGTCTGTAAGTGCTACCAATCCAACTCCTATAAGGAATAAAGCTGAGATAGCAGCACAAAGAAGCATCATTGTTATTGGATCAGTTGAAGGTGTTAATACTGCACTTGCTAGAGCTGCTGCCATTAATACCCATCTCCACGCTGATAGCATCCGCTGCCATTGAATTAACCCCAATGCACCTAAAAGCATTTGCAAAACAGGGATTTGAAATGCTAGACCTGTTGCAACCATTAGCAAAATCACAAAATCCATATACCGCTCTATCGACCAAATAGGCTCGACAACATCTGACCCATAACTAACTAAGAAATTCAATGCAGCTGGGATAAGAGCCCACCAAGCAAAACCAATGCCAGCAATAAACAATATTGCTGAACCTGCTACTGCTGGAGCTATTAATCGTCTTTCTCTCTGAGTAAGTCCTGGCAAGGCAAATGCAAGCCCCTGATAGAGAATAAAAGGCAAAGCAATTGTCAGGCCTGCGTAACCAGCGACTTTGATTGATACAAATAAAAATTCTCCAGGAGCTACTTGCAGAAAGCGAATTGATTTGGCCGGAGCTTCCAGGAATCGAACTATGGGTTTTACGAATGCAAAACTTAAGCCAGCTGAAATAACTACCGCTATAAGACTACTAAGTACTCTTTGGCGTAATTCCTCTAAATGATCTACAAGAGGCATTTCCATATCATTAATGGTTGAATAACTTTTCTTCACACCACTAACTTGGATTGGTTTAAGAACTGGCTGTTTTGATTTACTTGCCTATATAAACCTAGCGGAGAAAGAGGGGTTTGGTTTTCTTTTAGGTAGCAGCTCTTAGGGATTTATATAAAGTTGACCTCTGAAGGGTTCCCCCCAAAGGACTTCCCCTTTGCGGTGTCGAACTGTCCCAGGAAGTGTGCCAGGAATTCTCTTTAATTCATTTGTTGGGGTCATTATTACAGCTACTTTTGCATTCCCTTTTGCCTTACTGAACAAGGCAGCCAGATCTGCGGCCATTTGAATATCAGCATCTTCTGCAAGACCTGCTGAGGCTTTTAAAACAACATGACTACCTGGGCATTCCTGCGCGTGAAACCATAAATCCCCTGTTCTGGCGCTTTTAATACTTATCCAGTCATTTTGCTGATGATTGCGACCTATCTGTATTTTTAATCCTCCAGGACTCAGCAGAAAGAGGGGCTTTATGGGTTTATTCTGAACAGAATGAGTATTCTTTTTGTCTTTCTTGTGGAGGTTAAGAGACTTATTTAACTCCTGATCTATCTCCATAATCCTCTCGATCTTCCCTCTGCAATCTTCTGACTTATCAGTGATAATCTCTTCTAAAAAAAGATCACTTTCCAAAAGGTTAAATAGCCTTTCCTTATGATAAGCAATACGCTCTTTCAGAATTGGGATTGAACGACGTAATTTCTTTGCTCTTTTATAAAGCTTTTGGGCTTCTTTTATTTGTTCACTAGTTGGTGAAATCAAGCAAAGTAAAGAATCTGCTTTTTTTCTTAAAGATTCAATATCTTCTGAACTATCCAATCTATTCGCGTGATTAGAAAGAGATGTCCTTTCGGCTTTAATAAAATTTAAAAGCTTTTGTTTAATAGTTTTTATAAGTTCATTTAGCCTCTTTCTTTCTAAATGATCTTGATAGTATTGACCCAGATGGAGACTTAGATCTTTTCGTGAATCTACTTTGCTTATATGCTCACCCCAAACTCGATAATCACTTGGCCCTTTAAATGCAAGATTAAATTGTCCGCTTTCAACGCATTGAAGCCAAATGCACCATCTTTTATGTATTTCAACTAATTCTTGATTGGAAATGTCACCTACAGGTCGCTTGAGGAGATTTTCTGCATCAGATTTATTGTTGTGAGCAATTTGTAGTGCGATGGAAGGACTTATCCCTTGATAACTATCCTGCATGGCCTGCTTTAAGTTTATAGGGAGAAGCTTTAACCTTGTTTTCCATTTAACAAAAGATTCCTTTGAGATTGGCTCTATTCCTTTTAAAGGGGGAGGAGTTACATAAACATCACCTGTACTAATTGGCCTGGTTCTTGATTGGTGATTGCGAACTTTTCTCCCAAGCGTTATTACTTTTCGATTTTTATCTAATAAAAATAAATTACTATGCCGCCCCATAATTTCAAGTACAAGACTTTTCTCGATAACTTCTCCAGGCCTCTGTGCATATTGGAATTCAACTATTCTTTCAAATCCATTTTGGTTAATTGATACTAATGCGAGGTGACTGAGGCCATGTTGTAATTGCTGAGCAAGTGTGCTCGTTGTTGCTGAGCGCGGAGGGGGAGGGATTTGAACTAATCTTGGGGCGTATGCGTCCCAAGAAATTTCAAGCCAAGTCAGCCCCTTTAATGTTCTCAAAGCAATTTGAATAGTTCCTAAATCGCTTTGTTGTGCTTTCTCTAGCCGACTTGGAACAATTGTTTGACGCAAATCAACTATCACCGCCATCAGGGTGGTTATGTCCATTACCTGTAGCGCTATGTGATTCATTTCTATAGTTTGCCCCTCTATACAAGCTTTCTTTCCTACTGTGCTTTTTAATTCGATGCAAAGCCATGGTTTCATCGACTTCGTTGGGTGGTTTAACAGTTATCACTGGTCCTAGTGGCGTAGGGAAAGGCTCATTAGTGACTCAACTTTTGACTAGGCATCAACAAGTTTGGCTTTCTATTTCTGCCACAACTCGAGCCCCAAGAAAAGGTGAAAAGGATGGGGAACATTATTTCTTTTTGACTGTTGACCGTTTTAAAGAATTAATAGAGGAAGATGGCTTTCTTGAATGGGCTGAATTTGCCGGCAATTTTTACGGGACGCCAAGTTCTCAAGTCAAACAGAAATTAATGAATGGGAAAACAGTTTTACTGGAAATTGAGTTAGAAGGCGCGAGACAGGTTCGCAGTAGCTTCCCAGAAGCATTCCAGATTTTTATTGCGCCCCCTGACTTTAGTGAGCTAGAGAGACGTATCCGAGCAAGAGGAACTGATTCAGACAAAGCTATTGAAAGGCGCTTATTTAGGGCGAAGGAAGAACTAAAAGCTAAGAATGAGTTTGATGCAGTTGTAATTAATGATGACTTAGAAGAGGCATTACATGAGTTAGAGCAATTAATGAAGCTTTTTTAGAACTTTATAAAATTAAGGTTTAATTTTAGGCAAAAAAAAGACCCCCATTCCTGGGGGTCTTTTGAATTACATGGGGTGGAATAGCAGATCTGGGACGAACCTATTCCATTCAACTAGTATCCCAGCTGTAACTATTACCCATCCAGCACCAATTACAGGGACAGATCTAAATAGCTTGTGGCTGGCTTTAAAGGAAGGACGTTCTTTTGCCATGATTGATTTTTAGATTTAGTTAGATGTTTTAGGGAGAGGTCTTTAACGAGGAGAGACGTAGATGTTTTTGTCACTTTCGCGAAGCTCGCCAGAACGACCTTCTTTATTTGCCATAAATGGCCATTGGGCACCTTTGATTAAAGCCGTTTTCAGTAAGTCAAGATCGATGAAAATCTCTTTGTCGATAGGGTCTTTGGATGCCCTTGCAAGCTTTAAATATTCTCTGCCTGACCAACCGATAATGCCAACAATAAAGATGAAGATGTGAGCTGGAATTAGGACATCTCCTTCATGCCCACGCATGTAGAGAGCTCCGAAAGGTTCGATTGTTGGTCCGATGATTAAATGAGGCAAGCCATCATCACCGCAAGAAGCTTTTCCGTATCTTTCGAATCTGGCGATATCCTTTGGAGTTGTTGCAGCGCTAGCTCTTTCTTGAAAGCGAGCGTTTTCAGCACAAGTAGTTAAGGCGGAAGCAGTGAATTCAGTACTGGCTCTGTCTTGGTTTAACGCAGGCCCTGCAGCAGCGTTAGCTAATGGCGCAAAGCCAACAACAAGGAAAGCCGATAGCAGAATGGCGAAGAGGCGACGCATTAGTTTCGATTCCTTTTTTAAACCTGCCTAGAAAGAGCAGGATGTCACATCCTTAAGTTATATGAGATACCTTCCTAAAAACCAAACAGTTCTTGCCCTCGAAACAAGTTGTGACGAGTCTGCTGTTGCTGTTTTGACGATTGAGCCTCTTAACGGAATGCAATTAATGGCTAATTGCATTGCTTCTCAAGTAGATGAGCACGCTAAATGGGGAGGAGTGGTCCCAGAGATTGCCTCAAGGCGACATCTTGAGTCATTACCTTTTCTTGTTGAAAAGGCTTTGTTTGATTCTGGTTTGTCGATTGGAGATATTGACACTATTGCTGCAACAGTTGCTCCTGGATTGGCCGGTTCCCTTCTTATTGGTTCTTTGACAGGTAGAACTCTTGCGGCACTGCATGATCTCCCTTTCTTGGGTATTCATCACTTAGAGGGGCATTTGGCTTCTGTAACGCTCTCTGCAAATTCTCCGAAACCACCATTCCTTTTATTGCTTGTGAGTGGTGGGCATACAGAATTGATCGAAGTTGTTGATTTTGGCAAATATAAAAGGATTGGGCGCAGTCATGATGATGCTGCTGGAGAAGCCTTTGACAAAGTCGCGAGATTATTGGGACTGCCTTACCCAGGTGGACCATCGATTGAAAAGATATCAAGAGATGGAGACCCCAAAAGATTTAAGCTCCCAAAAGGAAGAGTCTCACGTCCAGAAGGTGGTTTTTACCCTTATGACTTTTCTTTTAGCGGTCTTAAAACGGCAATGCTTCGCTTGACCCAGTCCTTAGAGAAAAGCTCAGATTTTTTTCCAAAAGAAGATCTTGCAGCAAGTTTTGAGCAAGTTGTGGCAGAAGTGCTAGTTGAAAGGAGCTTGAAATGTGCGGAAGATCTGAAGATGGAAACTCTGGTAATGGTTGGTGGAGTAGCGGCAAATAAACGATTAAGGAAAATGATGTCTCAGAGATGCTTAGAGAAAGGGGTGAATCTTCATCTTGCTTCAAAAGACTTTTGTACTGACAATGCTGCAATGATTGCAGCAGCGGCTTTAATCCGCATACAATCAGAAGTGGAGCCTAGTTCTATGAAGCTAGGCGTCGCTCCTCGATGGCGATTGGAACAGGCAAATTTGTTGTATGGGCCAAACCCTCCTTTCTAAAAGGGTTAAGTACAAGTTCTAATCCAGATTATGGATAACAATTCAAGCCAAGAATTAAAAAAGGTAGGTGAATCTCCATCCAGAGAAGAATTAAACTCATGGAGGAGAGGTTTTACTCCTCAGGCTGAGATATGGAATGGAAGAATGGCAATGTTTGGCCTTGGAATTGGATTGGCAATTTTGATTCTTGTAAACATAATCGTTGGGAATTAAGTAATTAATTTGAATGAAACTTCTTCTATTCCAAACTCTGTATAATCTAAATTTTCCAAAGGCTCTGAAGCAATAACTCTTTAAATATCTATAGTAAAGCAACTATTGCTAATGGCTTTTCAATCTTAGATATGACTGATTACGCTGCGCTAATGTCATCTTCTTCCTTCAGTTCATGTGGTTTATACCGGTGGTTTCTAAAGCGAACATTGAGTAAAAGAAAAAAAATTATCGTATTTATAGGTTTGAATCCTTCGTATGCATCTTCTTTTAGAGATGATCAGACCCTCAGAAGACTCATTAACTTCTCTTCGTCCTGGGGTTATGGAACTCTCATTGTGGTCAATTTGTTTGCACGAGTTAGTCGAAACCCTTCGATGCTGAGAAATTGCTCTGACCCTATTGGTAAAAGAAATGATGAGGAATTGCATGCAAGACTTGATTTTTGGTCTAACGAACCAAGTTGTGATTTGTGGCTTGGTTGGGGTGCAAAAGGATCATTTCTAAATAGGAGCTTCAATGTGATTGAAAACATCCGCTTTTATTTGAGTAATCGTGCGATCAAGTCACCATCTTCTTTGGGACCAATGACTTTGGGGACAACCTTAAAAGGACATCCTGTTCACCCTTTGTATATTCCTGCCAATACCTCTTTAAGGCCTTTCAACTTCATCCAACCCTAGATTTGAGCCGATTTGCGTTTCCTGATAGTTTGCGTTAATGATTCTCCGTAAAGTTCAATTCCGTCGATTTTTGACATTAACTTGTGAAAGTAATAATTTAACAAATGTATTTGCCTTCCTTTTGTAGGTTTCTGCAGTTATATAAGGGAATCGTTAACGCTTTAAAAGGGGATTAATTAACGTGCCGTTTTGCACTATTGAGAGTGCAATTTCTACTAAGACCTCTCTATGACACCTGAGAGGCTTGGTTTACTTTGGGGTGTCACTGTTTTTGCAGGGGCAGGAGCAAGGTTGCTTGCTTTCCTGACCGGGCTCCCTGGAGTTGTTTTATTGCTTCTCTCAGGCTTACTTATCGGTCGTTCTGGCTTGGGGTTGGTAGAACCTCTTGATTTAGGACAAGGTTTAGAAACAATTGTTGGCTTATTGGTAAGTCTTGTACTTTTTGATGGTGGCCTGAATTTGCGACTTCCGGGCGACACCTTAAAAGCGACAGTTTTGAGAATTTCGGTCATAAGAGTTGTTGTGTCTCTTGCGGCTGGTGTCCTTGCGGCACATTGGTTAGCAGGTTTGGGCTGGTCAGTAGCTGCTGTTTATAGCGCAATTGTTTTGGCGACTGGACCAACAGTTGTGACGCCACTTATTCAGCAAATACGGCTTGCGGCTCCATTGGGAGAGGTCCTTGAGGCCGAAGGATTACTCCTAGAACCCGTAGGAGCTGTTTTGGCTTTGTTGTTATTAGAACTAGTACTTGGAGATTTACATGGTTGGCGAGAGCTAGCTTTTGGATTGCTCGCAAGATTAGGAGGAGGCGTTGGAATTGGTTTGCTTGTTGGCTTTTTGCTTTCAGAATGTTTAAGGCGTCTTAAACCTGACCCTTCTGTGGGAATTCGGTTGCAGCTCACATTGGGCTTTTTGTTCCTTCTTTATGGATTTTGTGAGTGGTTATTGCCAGAGGCTGGGTTACCTGCTTCTGTAGCTGCTGGATTTGTGGTTGGCAAAAGACCAGCAACCCAAGCCAATCAATTAGATCAGTTAATTAGAGAGCTTGCACAACTTGCAATAACAATGTTGTTCCCCCTTTTGGCAGCAGACGTTTCTTGGGGAGAGTTAAGTCCACTCGGTTGGGGAGGAATTACTTGTGTTCTTGTTTTGATGCTGATTGTTCGACCAGTTGCTGTAAGTCTTGCAACTATTGGTTTGCCATTAGATTTAAGCCAGAGATTGTTTTTAGGATGGTTGGCACCTCGAGGAATCGTAACGGCTGCCATTGCTTCATTATTCTCAATTCGATTAGAACAAGCAGGTGTCTTAGGCGCAGGTAGGTTACAAGGACTCGTGTTCTTGACGATTTTAATGACAGTAGGATTGCAAGGCTTAACTGCACAACCATTGGCTAAGACTTTGGGACTACTTGATAAAGAAGAGCCTGTGCAAAGTGATCTAGATGCAACGACTGAGTCGATTAATATCTTGTCTGATTCGAGCTAAGAGGCTCCAGGAAGTCATTAAATCAGGGCCTTGCATCCTTCCCAAGAGAGCTGCTCTTAGAGTCTTCATAAGCAGGCCTTTCTTTACAGAGGCATCTTCCGCTGATTGAGAAATAAGGTTTTTACCTTCATTTAGATCTATGCCGTCCCAAGGCGTCTTTTGTAGGTTATTTAATAAACATCTAAGAGCAATTTTGGCATTTTCTGAATCGAGTTGTTGCAACCCATCAGATTGAAGACTTGGATTTTCAAAGAAAGGTCTGCTTTCAGAAATTCCATCCTTTAATAAAGTTAGTGAGGGCCCAATTAAAGATGCCAAGGTTAGGCCCCAATCTTTATTTTCGTATTTCCAACCCTCCTTCTCCCATAGGGGTTCTAAAGCACTTAAAAGTACTTCAGAGGACCAGTTATGAATTACTTGTGAATTCAACCAGTTGAGTTTATCCCAGTCAAATTTTGCACCTGCTTTGTTCACTCGTTCGAGGCTGAAAACTTTTGCAGCTTCTTTAAGAGTAAATTTTTCGTCCATTCCTTCGGGCACAGACCAACCAAGTAATGTCATGTAATTGGCCAAAGCTTCTGGGGTATATCCCATTTCTCTGAAATCACTTATTGAAGTCACTCCATCTCGTTTAGATAACTTTTTACCTTCTTGATTAAGAATTAATGGGGTATGAGCAAAAAGAGGTGCTTTTAGCCCTAAGGCTTTATATAGAAGAATTTGTTTGGCGGTATTCGCAATGTGATCTTCACCTCTAATCACGTGAGTTATTCCCATGGAGGCATCATCAACTACTACTACTAAGTTGTATAAAGGATCTCCAATTTGATCTGCAGGCGCCCTTCGGGAAATAACCATATCGCCTCCTAGATCTGAAGCCTTCCAGCTCATATGTCCACGGATTAAATCATTCCAATTGATTAATTCTTCATCTTCAATGCGAAAGCGAATAACAGAGCTTCTCCCTTCTTCAATAAAAAGGGATTCTTGCTTAGGGTTTAAATCTCTGTGTCTGTTGTCATAGCGAGATGCTTGACCTGCTGCTTTTTGAGCATTTCTCATCTCTTCAAGTTCAGCTTCCGTTGCATAACATCTATACGCAAGTCCGGAATCAATTAATTTCCGAATAGAAGCACGATGTGTCTCTATGTGTTTACTTTGAACAATTGGCTCTTCATCCCATTTCAGGCCTAACCATTCCAATCCTTCAAGGATATTTGAGGTGAATTCTGGCTTCGATCTCTCTTTATCTGTATCTTCAATACGAAGCAAGAATTTTCCACATTCATGTTGAGCATAAAGCCAGTTAAATAAAGCCGTTCTGGCTGTTCCTATATGAAGTGTCCCGGTTGGGCTGGGTGCCAGCCTTACGCGCACAGTCAAATTGTTTTTCGTGAGGAAGCGGGACCGACGGGATTCGAACCCGCAACTTCCGCCGTGACAGGGCGGTGCTCTAACCAGTTGAACTACGGTCCCAAGTTGTTTTTGGCCTCTTGTTTGTGGCTCTAGAGGCTTTGGTTGAAAACTGTCGCGATTGCAACGAAGGAAGTATCAACCTATCCAGTCCCTCTCGTCAACTCAGAAGAAGAATAATTTGAAGCGAGAGGAGCTAATTATTTAGGAAGATAAGGCTCCTAGAAGAGGCAGTGAAAACCCCTAAGTAGTTCCTTGGGGGTCTCAATTGAAATTTTGAAGGCCATGGTTTATAGCTGGCCAATTTCAATCAAGGTCGGAATCCGGCAGGTTCTATAAGTCGAACCTGGTTGCCGCGGGCAGTGAATTCACGGCCCTGATCGCTTTGAACGACCACTCTACCGCCAGATTTAACTCTTATGACGCGTGCTCGTACCCAGCCTAGTGCGGCCGACTCAAGCACCTTTACGACATCTCCAGGTTGAAGATCTAACTCCATTCGCAAAACTGGGAAACTGCAGGACGGGTCATCGGACGCGCCGTGGAGGACTCGAACCCCCGACATCAGGTTTTGGAGACCTGCGTTCTACCAACTGAACTAACGGCGCATTGGAAATACCCTTTAACCTTCGCATAAGGCGATGGTATTTGGATTGAACGAGGCCGGAACCTCAGCGGTCGAAGCGCTGCTTCACGCGGGTGGCCTTGCCAACCCGTTCCCGCAGATAGAAAAGCTTCGCTCTTCTTACTTTACCGCGGCGTTCAACCTTTAAGGATGCGACTTGAGGGCTATGAAGCATGAAGACTCTTTCAACCCCAATGCCTTGAAAGATTCGACGGACGGTAATGGTCTCGTTGAGTCCTCCATGTCTCTTGGAAATAACCACCCCTTCATAAGGTTGGACTCTTTCTTTATTGCCCTCACTGATTCGAACTCCTACTCGCACGGTATCTCCTACATAAATTTCAGGAAGATTTGTCTTTTGTTGGGCTAATTCGAATTCTCGGATTAACTCAGCTCCTCCAAGCTTTTTGGTGGGTGAAACCACGGTTGCTTTTTTAGAGGAGCTTGTCTTTGAGCTTTCCTCAACTGCAGATGATTCCTCTATAACGCTCTGATTAGCGTTGTCCTTTGCAGGGGGTTCTTTCGATTCAGCTGCCATCCCAGCTCCAAGTTGATTAACCAGAGACATAGTGTAACTGCTCGTTAAACGTTATCGGATTCTTTTTTTTTATTCTCTTGAGGCTAAATCCTTCAAGAAACAGACTTGAGTCTGTTTTTCGCTTTTTTAAAGAGGGCTATAGAAGTTTTCGCTAAAAAAGCTCTTTGCCCCTATTTTCTTCGTTGATAGCTATAAGCAAGTGATTTTATTTGTCGAAAATATGAGCCAATAGTAAGAAATCGGATATGAATTTATTGGGATGATTTAAGCGAGAATTGGCAGCCTTTTTGAAAAGGAGAAGAATTGATGTAGATCTCTAAAACTCTTTCAAATGATTCTTTGGCTTAATGTATATACATAGGTTGAAATTATTAACCATGGAATAGCTTCATGGTTAATTCAGCACAGCCTCTTTTTTTTGATCACTCCTTCCTTTCGGCATTATGAAACTCTTCGCCGATCTCCTTGCTTCCTCGTCTAAGTCAATTAATAACAACCCTCGGGCTGAAATTCATCAACGTAGAGGCGTTGAGATTAAGTCTGCGAGGGAAATTGCCATCATGCGTAAGGCTAGTCAAATTGTTGCCACAGTTTTGCGGGAAATTAATTTGATGGTCCAGCCAGGTATGACCACAGGAGACCTTGACAAATTTGCTGAACGTCGAATTCGTGAGATGGGAGCTGTCCCGAGCTTTAAGGGCTATCAAGGGTTTCCGGCAAGCATCTGCGCAAGTATTAATAATGAGGTCGTGCATGGGATCCCTTCTCCAAAAAGATTAATCCAGTCAGGGGATCTTCTTAAAGTTGATACGGGTGCTTATTTCGATGGTTACCACGGTGATAGTTGTATATCAATTTGTGTTGGAGATGTCTCCTCTGCGGCTAAGGAATTAAGTGCATTAGCACAAGATGCTCTAATGGCTGGCCTCGCTCAGATAAAGCCTAAAAATACTCTTTTAGATATTGCAGGTGCTATAGAAGACTTGGTTAAAGAAAGTGGTTATAGCGTTGTTGAAGATTACACAGGACATGGCGTAGGTAGAAATTTGCATGAAGAACCCTCCGTTTTTAATTTTCGCACAAATGACTTGCCAAATGTGACTTTAAGGCCTGGGATGACTTTGGCTGTTGAACCAATAATTAATGCTGGGAGTAAATATTGCAAGACACTTCGAGATGGATGGACAGTAATAACTAAAGATGGAAACATTTCAGCTCAATGGGAACATACAATTCTTGTTACTTCAGATGGATGTGAAATATTGACAGATCGTGGAGATTGATCTGCAGACTTATACACAGCTTGAATTCAATTCTTTCTTAGAATTAAATAGTATAAAAACCTCAATGTTTCTGAAAGGGGCATGATCAAATAAGTTAGTGGATTTGGACTAACAATTATTAGATCAAATCGGAACTGCGCCAGCCTAATTATTTGGTTGGCGACAAAGTCTACATCTAAGATCCCTAAAGGATTTAGATCTGATTTGAATGGCCCTAAAACTAATTTCCTTAATTTAAGTATTTTTCTTTGGCTTTGATTTAAATTACTCCATTTAATACTTACTAATTGCCCTATCAACCTTTTGCTTATTTCATACCCAGGGCTTAAGGCTGGCTGTATTTCTGCTTCTGAAGTGTTTACCCATATCTCTCTTTGATGCGTAACTTTTCCATCATTAAAAATAATGTCTTCAAATCTCTGAATTAACCTCCAGGTGCTTAGTGCATTTATTTCAAGAGCTTCATTTAGATCTTGAGAATTTATATTCGCTTGAGGGTTGATACCATGATTTAAAATTAAAATATCTAAATTCTCAAGGGTTTTGTCTAAATATGATTCTTCCCCACATTTCCAACTAACCCATTCATTGGGCCCCTCTTTTGATTCGCTTTCATTGCTAACAGATCGATGAGTTATTCCTATAACATAAGCTCCTTTTTTTCTTAGTGAATAAGCAAGAGACCTCCCTAAGCTTCCATTCGCGCCTGTAATCCCTATTCGGCGTTTATCCCATTTTTTGCTTGAGGATTGTTCTTTTTTCATGATCTTGTTTTAGATTCTTGAAAATGCACTTGATGGTTGGCAATTGTTTCCAAATCTCAATATAGAAACGCTATTGGACAAGACATATGAAATTTATAAAAAGTGTGTTTGTTTGATTTGAGGATGATTTTGAAATTGGGCATTGAGAAATTTAATTAAAAGTATAAAATTAAATAGTTAAATGAAGGAGAGTATTCATGGGCAAGACCTTAATGATCGGGTCTTGTGAGCCTTTCAGTGGAAAATCTGCTGTTGTGCTGGGGATTGCTCGCCAGCTAATTGCAGCAAACCAGCAGATTCGTTTTGGAAAACCATTGGCAACTAGTTTTGAAGTTGGCTCCTTGCATGGCTCTACTTCTCAACCTTTGATTGATGATGATGTTCGATTTGTCGGGTCAATTCTTGGCTTGTCTGAAAAACAGTTGATACCTTCTTTGCATCTTGTGGATTCAGTGACTGCTGACCAAAGGCTTGCCAACTCTAATTTGGACCCTGGAGAAGGATTTGAGTCTTTGCAAAAACAGTTGGATGCTCCATTTGAAGGTTTAAATATTCTTGAGGCGGCAGGAAGTCTCCATGAAGGTCTTCTTTATGGTTTAAGCCTTTGTCAATTGGCGCGAGGATTGGATGCGCAGGTTTTACTTGTTCATTTATGGGAGGACAGTCGAAGTGTTGATGCTTTATTAGAGGCTAAAGATAAACTAGGAGACCATTTGGTAGGAATAGTTCTCAATGCGGTAAATCCAGAAGAAGTAGAAAGCCTGCAAATGAATATTGTCCCCTCACTTGAATCTTTAGGAATGGATGTCTTTGGAGTAATGCCTCGATCACCTCTTCTACGAAGTGTCACTGTTGGGGAATTGGTTAGACGCTTAGAAGCAAGGGTTATTTGTTGTTCTGAAAGACTTGAATTGATGGTAGAAACTCTAAGTATTGGAGCTATGAATGTGAATTCAGCAATGGAATTCTTTCGTAAGAGACGGAATATGGCTGTTGTTACTGGTGCTGATCGCACTGATATTCAGTTAGCTGCTCTTGAAGCCTCTACTCAATGTTTGATTTTGACAGGAGCAGGTGAACCTTTACCTCAGTTGATTAATAGAGCGGAAGAATTGGAGGTCCCATTGCTGAAGGTTGAACATGACACACTCTCAACAGTTGAGGTTATAGAGCATGCTTTTGGTCATGTTCGACTGCATGAAACAGTTAAAGCTACATATGCATTCCGATTGGTAGAAGAGCATTGTGCACTTGAACGACTTTTCCCCATTCTTGGAGTTGACTCAAAGGTTCCAGAGAACTGCTAGCTTAAAAGAATGTTGTTGGGATTTCCTTGAGTCGATCCCTGGATCTCCCTGCCTTGGGCCGTATAGATACTTTGGCCCAGGAACTTGCTTTATTGCAAGATAAAGGGAAAAGGCGCATAGCTTTTTTAGGAAGTAGACATGTCCCTGTAGTTGCAATACATCTAATAGAACTAATTTCGCGTTCATTGGCTCAAGAAGGCCATTCAATTATTACTTCAGGTTCCCAGGGCGTAAATGCAGCAGTTATAAGAGGTGTTCTTGAAGTAGACCCTTCGCTACTAACTGTTCTGCTTCCTCAAAGCCTTGAACGCCAATCTGTTGAAATTCGAGACCTTTTGGGGCAGGTAATGCATCTGATAGAGAAGGTTGATAACGATAATTTGCCTTTACAAGTAGCAAGTAGCTTATGTAATCAAGAAATTATTAGTCGCTGTGACCAATTAATTTGCTTTGCATTTCATGATAGTGAGACGCTTTTAGCTAGTTGTAATAGTGCAGAAGAGATGGGTAAAATTGTCAGTCTTCTTTTTTTTGATTGAGAATTGACCAAATAATTTTTTTCTATTCTCAGAAAGCAATTAGAACTAGTGTTTTTCAAATGCTGTTGTCCAAAAGGACAATCTTGATAATGTGAACTATAAACTCTAGTTTTGATTGACTCTATGGCAGGCACTTATTCTTTTGATGTCGTTTCAGATTTTGACCGCCAAGAACTTTTAAATGCTGTTGATCAATTGCGAAGAGAGGTTTCTCAACGCTATGACCTGAAGGATTCAAATACTGAGGTTCAATTAGATGAGAGTGAGTTGGTAATTACAACAGCTAGTGAGATGACTTTAGAGGCCATAGAAGATATCCTTCGAAAAAAGGCTATTAAGCGCAACTTATCTTTAAAGATTTTTGATTTTCAAAACCCTGAGAGTTCTTCGGGAAACAGAGTAAAGCAAAAAATCCTGTTAAAGAAAGGACTTAATCAGGAAATTGCTAAGAAGATAAGTAAGTCGATCAGAGATCAGCTGAAAAAGATTAATGCTTCTATTCAAGGAGAATCGATCAGAATTACTGGTAAGAGTAAAGACGACTTGCAATCAGCAATTCAACTTCTTAAGGAAATGGAGGATGAATTAGAAGTTCCACTTCAGTTTGAAAATTATAGATAGCCTTTTAAGGCCTACAAAGTTAAATAAAAACGATTTGGAGTCAAGCTTTTAGATCAAAAGCTTGACTTTTGACTCTTTCTCTCAAATACTTTATCGAGACTGAAGTAAACCTCGTTGGCTTGTTGAACTAGTGTTGAATTACTAAAACTACCTTTAAATAATCACAATTTAAGCTGGCCCTTTATAAGATTTGATTGGATAAGAGATTTTATGACAACGCCTTTTCGAAATGTCACCCCAAATGGAACAGGGGGTGCCGCAACAATCCTTTTGGTGCTTTCCTTTACTGGATTTTTGCTTCTTACGCAGGCTTTATTCGTAGTGCCTGCTGGTCAGGTGGCTGTTGTGACTACTTTAGGGAAAGTAAGTGGTGGATCTAGGCGCCCAGGCCTGAATGTGAAGCTACCTTTTATTCAAGCTGTTTACCCATTTGATGTAAGAACACAGGTAAGACCAGAGAAGTTTGCTTCCTTAACTAAAGACTTACAGGTCATTGAAGCTACAGCGACTGTTAAATATGCTTTAAAGTCAAATGAAGCTGGTCGTGTCTTTAGAACAATTGCATATAGCGATAGAGAAGTATATCCACGCATAATTCAACCTTCTTTATTAAAAGCTTTGAAATCAGTTTTTTCTCAATATGAGTTGGTAAAGATAGCAACTGAATGGAGTGATATATCTAAGAAAGTAGAAGAACAAGTTGCAGTAGAACTTGATAAGTTTGATTATGTTGATGTGCAGGCCCTAGATCTAACAGGTTTAGAAATAGCTGAAGAATATAGAGCCGCTATTGAACAAAAGCAAATCGCCGAACAACAATTATTAAAGGCGCAAACTGAAGTGAAAATAGCTGAACAAGAAGCTCTTAGATACGAAACCCTTACTAGAAGCTTGGATGATCAGGTCTTGTTTAAATTATTTCTAGATAAATGGGATGGAAAAACTCAAGTTGTTCCTGCTCTTCCAGGCAATAAAGGTGGAGGAACACCTGTCATTGTTGGAGGAAGAAAATAATATAATTAAATAATTTACAAGTTATTAGCGCTTAATGCTTTTCCCTTCAGCCTATTTCGGCGAAGCTTTGTTGGAATGCTTTTAAAGTTGCTTCTATGTCATCTTCAGAGTGAGCTAAAGATGTAAAGCCTGCTTCAAAAGCACTTGGTGCTAGATAAATGCCTCTCTCCAGCATTGCTCTATGAAGTTTCCCAAAGCGGACAGTATCTGCAGCTTTAGCTTCTTCAAAGTTTCTAATAGGTCCATCACATAGATAGAAGCCAAACATTCCGCTAATGCTGCTTCCTGTGATTGGTAGTCCAGCTTCTTTTGCTGCTTTAAGAATCCCGCTAATTAGTCGTTGAGTGTTGTTCTCCAACCTTTCATATGTACCTTCTTGCTTAAGCAACTCAAGTGTTTTGATACCTGCTGTCATCGCTAATGGGTTGCCGCTTAATGTTCCTGCTTGATACATAGGCCCTGCAGGCGCAACCATGGACATGATTTCAGCTTTTCCCCCATAAGCTCCTACTGGCAGGCCTCCACCAATTACTTTCCCCATAGTTGTGAGATCTGGTGTAACTCCAAAGCGAGCTTGGGCGCCTCCATAGCTAATTCTGAACCCTGTCATAACTTCGTCAAAGACGAGTAATGCATCGTTCTCTTTGGTTAATTCTCTTAGGCCTTCAAGGAATCCAGGTTCTGGTGTAATGAAGCCAGCGTTGCCAACAACGGGCTCAAGAATTACTCCTGAAATTGCATCAGGATTCTCCGCAAATAGCTCTTTAACCGCTTCTAGATCGTTATACGGAGCAGTCAGAGTATTTGCTGTTGTACTGCGGGGCACGCCTGGTGAATCAGGTAATCCGAGTGTGGCAACTCCTGAGCCTGCCTTAACCAAAAACATGTCTGCATGTCCGTGGTAGCAGCCTTCGAATTTGATGACTTTGTCCCGATTGGTGAAGGCTCTCATTAGTCGAAGAACCGCCATACAGGCTTCAGTTCCACTATTTACAAACCTCACCATTTCCACGCTTGGAACAGCGTCAATTACCATCTCCGCCAGATTGTTTTCCAATTCACATGGAGCCCCAAAGCTTGTTCCTTTCTCTAGGGCTTCTTGAAGCGCAGCTGTAACTTCTGGATGAGCATGACCACATATCGCAGGGCCCCAGCTCCCCACGTAGTCGATGTAGCGATTCCCATCAACATCCCATGCGTAGGGACCTTTTACGCGATCAAAGACGATTGGTTGTCCACCAACAGACTTGAATGCCCTAACGGGAGAGCTGACACCACCAGGCATCAGGGCTTTTGCAGCGCTGAATATGGCCTGGGAATGGCTGGTGTTCAATGCGTTTGTCACAGAGACCTATGCCAAAGGGCTAATAAACACAGTTGGCCATCTTGGCCTAAAAGAGTCAGTTTCGTCTAAAGCTGCTTTTTAAGTTCTATATCTCTAAGGCTGGAATGTCTACTTTCTCTGATGATTCTGATGGAGTTCTTTCTCTAATTCCATTGCTATAGCAGTCACTCTCGAAGAGTAAGAAGAAAAAGATTTTGTTGTGATGTCAGAGAAATCAAACGTGTATATTGTGACGATCTGCAGATATGTCGTCATATTTTGAACTCTACGGCTGATTCTTTTGCCGCTTTGCCGGCAAAACTGATTTTTAAAATCTGAAGGATTCAGAATTAATTGGTTCATTTTCGTCTTCTTCTGGTGGCCAGCAGATTTCAACGGTTACAGGCGCATGATCACTAGGTTTTACATTTCCTCGAATTTTTTTGTGAATCAAGCAGCTTTTCGCATTTTGTAGAAGTTCTTCAGATAAATAAATGTGGTCGATTCGCCAGCCTCTGTCACGATCCCAGGCGCCACTTCGATAGTCCCACCAGCTCCAGTGACCAGAATCTGGTTCAAACAATCTGAATACATCATGCAGTCTTTCTCCTAAAACTTTCTTTAGCGCTTCCCTTTCTGGAGGACTTGCCATGATCCCACCTGTTAAACGCTTTGGATTGTGAAGATCTCTTGCTTCGAGGGCTATGTTGAAATCACCCAAAATGCAAAGAGGTTCATCTCTTTCTGCTTGAGCTTCTAGATAGTGTTTTAGGCAATTCAGCCACTCCAATTTATATAAGTATTTTTCTGAGTCCACGGCAGATCCATTTGGGACGTAGAGATTGACTACTCTTAGACCATTAACAAGAGCACTCATTACTCTTTTTTGTTCCCCAAGCCTCTCAGCATCTGAGTCGCTTGAGAGTTCACCACTTAGTCCAAATCGAATATCAGTAAGTGGGTGGCGGCTTATTAAGGCAACTCCGTTGTAGGACTTTTGCCCATGAAATGAAACCTGGTAACCAATTCTCTCAAATTCTGATTTTGGGAAAAATGGATCATCGACTTTGGTTTCTTGTAGGCAAAGTAAATCAGGTTTAACTTCTTCTATCCATGTTTGGACCTGGGGAAGACGAGAACGAATTGAGTTAACGTTCCAAGTTGCAATAAGCACTTCTCAAGAAAATTGGCATAAGATCATTAGCATTAGCGCAAATTTGTCTTATAAGAAGGGAATGGGGAAAAAATTACAGCATTTTTATAGAGAGTCTTTGGATGGATTACTTCGGGCCATTTTCTCTATAGGGGTCTTGACTGTTTCAGCCTTTTTTGCGCCCTCTAGGGCTGAGCCTGTTAATCCAAATGAAGTTCCTAAAGAGCGTGAGATTCACAATACCTTTTCTGGAGATTCTCAGAAAGAAACTGTTCTGGATGCCACTAACCCTTTTCAATTACTAAACCGCTTGCGTCAAGCACAAGCCATGCAAGATGCAACAAGTCCTTCGGATGCAATAGATCAAGCCTTAAAAGCCTTAGATTCTCAAGAAACTGAGAATTCTTTTTAATGATCAATTATTAGTTCATTGAGAACCAAAACGAGATCCTGACTTTTTAGATCTTTTCGCGATTGGGAGTAATCGACAAACTATCGCTAGATTCATGGTTGGGCCACCAAATGCCCTTTTTTCAATGCGAGACCATCCGATCCCTCCTGTTACTGAGCCTTTGCAATACAGGGCAATCGGTATTGTAAGAGGAACTTACGTTCCTGAATCCCTCAACCATTTCACACGTGGTCGGCTTGTCGACGAAAGTGGAGAGGAATTAGAGGCTGTAGTGCTTGGGCGTGTAATGACTTTGATGAAACGACACATAGAGATGGATAAATCACATCTATGGGTTGTTTACCCTCGTTCACGTACTACAAATCATCTTCATTTGCAGGTGGCGGGCATATGGGAGCCAAGCTCTCTTGGATCCACAAATCAACAAAAAGAGGATTTAAGTAAATCAAGATCGGATAAGAACTCTTTGACGTCAGATGAACTGCCTGAAGGAGATAATTATTTTTCTATCCGTGGTGAATTGATTTTCACTAAACCTGAAACAGAGGAATTAATTATAAAAATTAGACAAAAGCCTCGAGATGAAAATTCTCGAGCCTTGCCTTTTAAACTTAACTTAAAAGGTAATTTACCTTTTGAGCACCTCCGTCATTTTGTTAGCTTAGAAGTAAGAAGAGAACGACAGCAACTCCGATTGGAAAAGTATGATGTCATTGGCCCAATGCCTACTAGAGGTGGTAAAAAACGACCTGGAAAGTATGAGAATCCACGAAAAAAGAACTCCCAGAATAAACCTGGTCTTGATGTTGATAAATAGTGCCTGTAATTAAACGCCAGAAATTGTTTGATTGCTTACATGGTTTGAGAAATATTTTAATAGGCCTTTTTAATTTGGATGACTTGAATAGATCAGGAGAACATTTCTAAAATGAGCACTCTTTTTGTTGATTGCCCTACAGGTTTGTCTGGAGATATGATCCTAGCGGCTTTGCTTGATCTAGGTGTTCCAAAAAATATTATAGAAACTCCTTTGACTTCCCTTGGTCTCAAGAGACATTTTAATCTGAAGATAGAAGAAAGTGATAGTAATGGCCTTAGAGGGTTAAAACTTTATGTTGAAACCTTTGAAATGGAAGCTACTCATAGGAGTCTCGAGAATATAACAAAACTATTGAATAATTCCTTGATTGATCAAAAACTAAGAGGGAAAATTCTTGCAGTTTTTAGGCAGTTAGCTGAAGCAGAAGCTTCTGTTCATGGTGTAAAGATTAACGATGTACATTTTCATGAGGTTGGAGCTTTAGATGCGCTGATTGATGTTGTAGGTGTTTGCGCTGCAATTGAATACTTGAAGCCCAAAAAGATATTTTGTGGATTGCCTCCTGCAGGTTCTGGCAGCGTAGTTGCTTCGCATGGAATTCTTCCAGTCCCAGCCCCAGCTGTCCTTGAAATTGCAAAAAGAAATAATATAACTCTTCTCGGAGGAGCTAAGCATCCTAAAGGTGAGCTCACAACTCCAACAGGGCTTGCCCTAATGACTGTTTTAGCTGATGATTTTTGCCAACCTGATTTATTGCTAATAAAACGTTTTGGAATTGGTTTGGGAAGCCGAAGTCTTGATAGGCCAAACTTATTGAGAATATGTGAATTAGAAGTTGCTAATAGTGTTAAAGCTAATGAGCCAATCGATGATCTTAAGTGGGAGGAATTGATTTGTCAGGAAGCTTGGATTGATGACGCTTCACCAGAGGATATTGCTAATTTAGTTGAACATTTAAGAAGTGTTGGAGCAATAGAAGTTGTTGCTCATTCAGTACAAATGAAGAAAGGTCGACAAGGTATAAGTATTAGGGCAATTGTAAGACAATCTAAAGCTCAAACCTTGAGAAAGTCTTGGTTTAATCAAGCCACAACTCTTGGAATCAGGGAATACACTATTGGAAGATGGGTTTTGCCTAGACGAAAAGGTATATGTAATACTTCATTTGGAGAAATAGAGGTTAAGCAAGTTAAACATCCCAATGGAAGATTATCTATTAAGCCAGAGAATGATGAATTGCTAAGAATAAACTCTGAAACAGGAGTTTCTATAGATATAATTCGCCAAGAAGTCTTCGCAAATGGAAATGAATTTCTTCCCCGAGAAGATTGGAATTGGTGAGCTGGCTAATTGAATAGTATCTTTATCCGTTTGAAGAGTTTATCACCAGGAAGATTTCTTCCAGGAGGCTTAAAACCTTGGCTCACTATCCTTAGCCTTGGATTTGTTTCTTATGCTGTTTATATTAACAGTCAAAATATTAGTAACCTTGAGTTAACTACCTACTCTTATTTATGGCTTTCTTTTGGAGTTGTTTTTAGCTTCTTTAGCTTAGTCTGTAATGCTATTGCATGGAAATCACTTTTATTCTGGTTGGGATACAACTCAAAAAAGTTAGACCTCATAGGGATATTTCTAAGCAGCAACATACTTAAGTATTTGCCTGGTGGGGTATGGCATTTTGTCGATAGGTTAAGGACTCTTAAGAACTCTCTAGGAGCTGGTAGGGCTATTGCTTCAGTCTTCCTGGAACCTATTTTAATGGTTGCAGCGGCACTTCTTTGGTTCCCTTTTGGAGAATGGCAATCAGGACTATCTTTGATTTGTTTAATTCCTTCACTCTTATTTCTTTCACGATTTCGAGAACCACTTTTACATAAATTAGAAAGTCTTAAAATTGGTCAGTTAAATAAAATTGACCCGGGCCTTTTACCTCGAGAAAGAAACTTTGATTACGAGATAGAAAGGCTTGGCTATCCTTTTGCCCCTTTGATATTGGAGATGTTTTTCGTCTTCTTAAGGTTCTTAGGGTTTTGGTGTACTTTGAATGCATTCTCTATAGCCACTAACCTTACTTTCTTTAAATGGCTGTCAATTTTTTCTTTGGCATGGACTATTGGACTTGTTGTGCCTGCAGCGCCTGGAGGAATTGGTGTTTTTGAATCTGTTTTCTTAGTGAGGGTTGATTCGATAGTTCCTGAGGCTTCTCTATTGGCATGCTTACTTTGCTATAGATTTATCTCCATCTTGTCAGACTTTTTAGCGGCTTTAACTTCTTCAAAGATTAAATTAGGGTCTTTATTTTCTAGCAATATTTAGATAGAGCTATTTCTTAAAATCATTTTAAAATAATCTAATTAGAGAAATAAAGATATACCACCTATTTAGATGTTTTTTTATGTGATTCAGTGTGATCTAATCCTGGCATTAATGCAAGAGAAGCTATTAACCCTAAACACAAAATAATCAATGCTGGCAAAATAGACTCTGCCATGCGTTCATCTCCCGCATATTGAAAAATGCGGACTGAGAGAGTATCAAAATCAAATGGCCTTAACGTAAAAGTCAGAGGCAATTCTTTTAAAGTATCAACAAATACTAGTAATGCTCCAATGCCTAATGGGCCTTTGAGAAGTGGAAGATGCACTCGTTTCAAGACTTCTTGCCATTTGCTCCCAAGACCAGTTGCAGCTTCATCCAGGCTTGGAGAAAGACGTTCCAATGCTGCATCTAGTCCACCTTTTGCAACGGCTAGAAACCTGACGCTATAACCCCAAACGAGTAAAAACAATGCTGAAAGTTTCCAAGGAGGGCCCCCAAAAGAGATGAGTCCCAGAGCAAGTACGGCTCCTGGTATTGCATAACCAATTCCGGCTAGAAAAGTTAGGCTTTTCATCCATTTAGATGAATTCCACCTTTTTGCAATTGTGAGTATTAAAGCTGAAATGACAGCAATAGTTGCAGCAAATATGCCTAACCCCAGACTTCTTAAAGTAAGAATTAGAAGTTCTAGATTTAGACCTTTTCCTATTTGATCAATGTTGACAAATGCCCAACTAATAGGTGTTCCTAGTGTGATAGCTGGTGGAAGGAAGGCCAGACTTTGAGCAAGGGTTGCTCTAATCCCTTTTAGTTCCCATGCAGGAGCTTCTCCACCTGCAACTCCCTCTGTCCATCTTCGACTTCTTCTTCTAAGGACTTTTTCATATGCGACTAGAGACATAACTATGATCAGAGCAATAATGGCCAAGGCAACCGCACCAGCTGGGTTCCCATTGGCTACCCAGTTTTCGACAATTCCGGCGGAAATGCTTGGGATGTTGAGAAGCTCTACTGCCCCGAGCTCGTTGACGACCTCCATTCCCATTAGCGCAACACCTGCCCCAATTGCAGGAAGAGCAATTGGCAATGCGATTCGCCTAAAACTATTCCATGGCCCTATACCTAAACTGCGACAGGCTTCTAGCTGACGGCGTCCGCACATAGCAAAGCTTTCTGTACTTAGGAGAAAAACATACGGGTATGTCGTAAGAGCCATGACCACAACTCCCCAGCTCATTCCATAAATTCTTATGGAGTGAATACTTCCAAGATCAACTAAGGTCGCTGAGAGTAGATATGCAGGCGTAGCCAGAGGAATAAGTTGTACTACGCGTAATACTTTTCTTCCTGGGAATCGACAGTTTGCTAGCAACCAGCCGTTCGCAGTTCCAATAAACCCTCCGAAGAGAGCTGTATATACAACTAAAGACAATGTGCCTGTAATTTGCTTTGGACCATCGATTCCTAATGTCACTGAATTGGTGCTTATTCCAATTATTCCTTCGCCAATAAGCCCTGCCAAAGGCCACAATGCAATTGCTGAGATAATTACCGCGATTAGGCTTAAGACAGACCTCCCTGAGTTATTACTGAGGTTTTGATAAAGAATTTGTACTCTATTTGAGATGCTAATTTGTTTCTGCATCTTTAAACAGTACAAGCTTCGAGTTGAAAAAGAATAGTTGAATGGTTGAATTGGTAGCCAATTAAGATAACTTGATCTTTCTCTTTACAGTTTAGTTCCTATGATTAATTGAAAATCTCATGACGGCAAGAGGTAGTAAATATTTTCTTTAGCTTCCTTGAAGCCTGTTTATGCTTGTAGCTAGTTGCACATCTCTTGAACTTAGTCCTCCTACGTCATGTGTAGTCAATTCAATCTTTACAGTTGAATAGACGTTGCTCCATTCTGGATGATGGTTCATTGACTCTGCGAGAAGCGCTACTTTGCTCATAAAGCCAAATGCTTCAACAAAACTAGAGAACTTCCATTGACGTATTAATTTTGAATCCCCTACTTCCCAGCCAGGAAGCTCGTTTCTGAGTGAACTGATTTCTTCGGAATTTAGGAGTTTGATTGTCATGTGATTGGTATGTAGGGCTATGAATTGATTGGGTTCAGAAGAGCCCGAGTCAGAGAGATATCTTTATTAATCATTCAACTTTAATCATTGATTTAATTTATAGCTTTTATCAGCTTTAAGAATCATTTTCACTCGGCTTTTCTTTCTCCAATTGCTTGAAGGGACAATTTTCTAAAGTGCTTTTTATAACGATGCTCCCAAAGATAAACCGCTTGCCAAGTTCCTAAAACAAGTGCTCCACTATCAATCGTAAGAGTTAGGCAAGTACATGTCAAAGCTGTTCGAATATGTGCTGGCATATCGTCACTACCTTCGTCTGCATGTTGATAGGGAACTTGTTTCCCTAGGCCATTGATAGATTTAATACCTCCTTCTGGAACTATTGATTTGATATATACAGATAGGTCTTCCAGGACTCTTGGATCAGCATTTTCATTAATGGTCAGACTGCAACTGGTGTGCAGGCTTGTGATGTTAAGGCTACCTCTAAAAATATTAGAGTCTTTTATCCAATTATTGAGTTTCGGGGTTAGGTCTATAAACCCTTCTCCTGTGGTGATGACCTCTAGTTGCCCTAATGCTTGTTCAAGAGACATGGTTTTTAGCCAAGATGGTTTTGGATTGGGTATGTAGTTATTTCGATCATTTCTCTAGGAAGATGGTAGGTGAAAAGAGTTGCAAAGTTTCTAAGCTTGTAGCTTGATTGGCGAGCTTAAAAATTTTTTTTAAATTCTCGTTTGTCGCACTCTTGTTAATTGCTTGAACGAGCCAATTGAGAAGCTTAGGCCTAAAAGCCTTTATAACTTTGATGGGTAAAAGAGAATATCTCTACAAGATGAGCTGTGCTTTTTTCAACTGTTGCTTATGGTTCGAGAAGTGATCTATTCAGAATTTGTCTGCCCTGGCTTGGGATCGACTTGGAGAGTATCTGCATGAGACTCAGTTATTGGGTTCCATTCAAAGCACCTTGTATTGGGACCAAAGTACAACGATGCCTATTTTTGGGGCACCTTGGCGTGGCGAGCAGTTAAGCCTTTTAGCGAAACAATTGCATTCAAGGCAGAGTAGTGAGTGTTTTCAGCAACTCTTAGAAGATGCGAAAGGGGAGTTACAAGACATTTGCCAAAAAGAAGGACTTGACCAGGAAGATATTTTTGAAAGGACTAGAAATCTGAACCTCTTAGAGCAGGATTTTCGCCGTCAAAAATCTTTAGACCCTAATTTGGTATCTCGAATTGCTCTAGCAAAAGCTGAGGGGTACAACCTTTGGCAACTTGCTAAATCTAAGAATGATTTTCAATTGTTTTCGCCTGCGCTTTGTAATTTGATTTCTCTTCGACAAGAGCAGGCAAGTCAGCTTCCAGAGTCAGGAAGTTGTTGGGAAACTCTTGCGCAACCTTTTGAGCCTGATATTACGATCTCTCGTTTAGAAGAGCTATTTGCTCCTTTAAGAAAAGCTCTTCCTGAACTGTTGGATGAAGTAAGAACTTCTCAAAAGATTTCTACTCTCAATTGGGATTTAGATGAGCCTTCTCAGAAATTTCTTTGCGATGAACTTCTTAAGCAATGGGGTAGAGACGAAAAAATCACCACTGTTGCTAGATCACCACATCCATTCTCAATTACCTTAGGGCCCCAAGACTTTAGGCTTACAACTCGATTTGTCCCTGGCCAACCTTTCTCGGCTTTATTGGCAACAGCTCATGAATGGGGCCATTCTTTATATGAGCAAGGATTGCCTTCTCAAACACATCAATGGTTTGCTTGGCCACTTGGTCAAGCAACTTCTATGGGAGTTCATGAAAGTCAGTCCCTTTTTTGGGAAAATAGAATTGCGCGAAGCAAGGCTTTCTCTGATCGATTTTGGCCTTATTTTGCCAAGGCAGGAGCGCCTGTTGAATCTGGTATAGACCTTTGGCGCGCTATGAATCCTTTGATGCCAGGTTTGAATCGCGTTGAGGCTGATGAATTGACTTATGGTATGCATATTCTCGTTCGTACAGATTTAGAAATTGCTTTGTTGGAGAAGGGTTTAGAGGTTAATGCTTTGCCTGAAGAATGGAATAAAAGCTATAGGAATTTGCTTGGGGTAGCGCCTCGAAATGATGTTGAAGGTTGCTTGCAAGATGTTCACTGGAGTGAAGGACAGTTTGGGTACTTCCCTTCTTATTTATTGGGACATTTGATAAGTGCCCAAATCTCTGAGGCTATGAATAGCTCTCTCAAAAACAGTTGTTTTCAGGAAGATGATGCGATCTCTGCCGCCATCTCTTCTGGGCAAGAGTCAATCATGCTCGCTTGGCTAAGAAAAGAAGTTCATCATTATGGACGCAAAGTAAATGGTGAAGAACTTGTAGAAAAGGTAACTGGTGTGCCTCTATCAAGTTCAGCATTCCTTGACTACTTACGTGAAAAAGTCGGAATACTTATAGACGCCTCCTAAGATGATTAGCTTGACTTTCTTTGAGTATGGCCAACCTTGAACAGGCTCCGAGCCGCACGATGCCAAATCTTTTGCATGTGTTGCCTGCATTTGCAGATGAAGATGGGTTAAGGCTTAACACGATTGTTGAGCTAAATTCAAACACTATTAATAAATACGAGCTGATCACGGAGACGGGGCACCTTAAGCTTGATCGAGTTGGTTATTCCTCGCTCGCTTATCCATTTGCTTATGGATGTATTCCTAGGACTTGGGATGAAGATGGCGATCCTTTAGATATAGAAATTGTTAATGTGACTGAACCATTGATCCCAGGTTCGATTGTAGAAGCACGGATTATTGGAATAATGACTTTTGATGATGGAGGTGAAGTTGATGACAAAGTTATTGCTGTATTGGCCGACGACAAACGACTCGACCACATAATTAGTTTTGAGCAATTAGGAGATCATTGGCTGAAGGAAACTCAGTATTATTGGGAGCATTATAAGGACCTTAAGAAGCCAGGTTCATGCAGTGTTAATGGATTTTATGGACCTAAAAAAGCTGTAGAAATCATCAAGGAGTGTGAATCAAGGTATCTATCAGAAATAGAGCCTAGGTTGGTTGATTAAATTTTTTCTGGAGGCAGCTTTCTTGTTGGTTAACTAATTATTTTTCAGGTCTAACTTCATTAAATATTTCTTGAAGAATTTCTCCGGCTCCTTGTGACCGTAATTCTTTTGCAAGTTCTAACCCGATTGACTCAGGTTCATCTATTGAGCCTCGTTTTTGGTCTTTGATTAGCCTTTTACCATCAAGACTTGCGACCATGCCAGTCAAAATTAATTCTCCAGAATCAATTCTGCTAGTAACTCCTATGGGAACCTGACAACCGCCTTCTAGTTCTCTTAGAAATGCTCTTTCGGCAAGACATCGCAAGGAAGTTGGTTTATGTTCAAGGCTTTTAATTATCTCTAATACTTCTGGTCGACCTTCTACGCATTCAATCCCTAAGGCACCTTGCCCCACGGCATGCAGAGAAATTTCACTTGGAATGATTTGATGGATTCGATCTTTAAATCCAAGTCTTGTAAGCCCTGCAGCGGCAAGTATTAAACAATCATATGAACCTGAATCAAGTTTCTCCAGGCGAGTTATCACATTCCCTCTGACATCTTTAAAGGTTAAATGCGGGAATTTATTGCGTAATTGAGCAAGCCGTCTTAATGAACTTGTTCCAACCACAGATCCTTCTGGAAGGGTATCGAGCTGGTAATTTGCGTTCTTCTGGTTTACGACGAGTGCATCCGCAGGGTCTTCTCTCTCAGTGACACAACCGAGGATCAACCCTGCAGGAAGATTCGTTGGCAAGTCTTTGAGGGAATGAACTGCTATTTCTGCTCGGCCAACAAGCATTTGGGCTTCAAGCTCTTTTGTGAAAAGCCCTTTGTCGCCAATTTTGGCAAGAGCCACATCAAGAATCTTGTCACCCTGAGTCGCCATGGCCTCTATAGAGATAGGAAGGCCTGGGTGAATTCTTTCTAGCTCTTGTTTGACCCAATTCGTCTGGACCATTGCCAGCTGGCTTCGTCGAGAAGCGATGCGCAGTTGGTCAAGTGTCATTGAAAACAATTAGAACCTATTCACATTAAACAAACGACCTGAAGAAAGTCAGCATCCTTTCAAAAGCCTTTATTTGATGTATTCCTTTAGAACGCCATTACGGTTTGGATGCCGAAGTTTTCTAAGGGCTTTTGCTTCAATTTGTCTTATTCGTTCACGTGTTACATCAAAGATTTGCCCAATTTCCTCAAGAGTTTTCATTCGCCCATCATCAAGGCCATATCTCAGTCGTAATACATCTCTCTCTCTTGGACTAAGAGTCGCCAGGACACCTTCTAGATCCTCTCTGAGAAGGTTTTTGGCAACATCTTGCTCAGGATTCTCAATATCAGCCTCTATAAAATCACCAAGACGGGAGTCTTCTTCTTTCCCAATAGGAGTTTCCAAAGAAATAGGCAATTGAGCACTTTTGGCTATAAACCGCAGCTTCTCAATTGTCATTTCCATGCTTTCTGCAATTTCTTCCTCTGTTGGCTTTCTCCCAAACTCTTGACTGAGGACTTTTGTTGTCTTTTTGATTCTAGAAATTGTTTCGTAAAGATGAACTGGTAAACGGATAGTTCGACTTTGATCTGCAATTGCTCTTGTAATCGCCTGACGAATCCACCAGGTTGCATAGGTAGAGAATTTATAACCTTTTTCATGATCAAATTTTTCAGCTGCCCGAATAAGGCCAAGGCTTCCTTCTTGAATTAGATCTTGAAATGAAAGGCCTCTATTCATATATTTCTTGGCGATTGAAACAACTAGACGAAGGTTAGATTGAACCATTTTTTCTTTAGCTCTTCTGCCCAGCATTAACCGCCGTCTGAATCTGATCAAAGGCATTTCTACTAATGCTGCCCATTCTTTGACAGTTGGATAATGGTTGTTATCACTTTCAAATTGGGCGGCAAGCTCTTCTAAATGAAGAAGGTCAGCAATCTTTCTTGCTAGTTCAATTTCTTCATCAGGTCGGAGGAGCCTAATTCGGCCTATCTCCTGAAGGTAAACCCTTATGGAATCTTCTGTATAAACTCCTTTAGGACCAATTTTGATACTTGCTAGGGCTGCTTTTGTTCTGGCTTCTAGTTCGGCATCTGAGAAAGAAGTTGATGCAGTTAATTCCTCAGAATCTTTACCTTTAGACGCTTCTGCAAGTAATTGATCCGCCATGGCATCCATAGAATTACTTTGCGAGTCCAAAACCTTTGTATCTTCTTTTTTTATTGATGCAGGCGAAGCTTTTTTGATGGCTTTCGCTTTTACAGTCGAAGCTTTGCTCTTTTTGGACTTGCTTGGTTGATTTGAATCAGCCTTTTTGACTTTGACTGACTTTTTAGCTGATTTGGGTTTAGCCTTTGCAGCTGATGGTTTTGTTGCGGCAGGGCTCATTTCAGGACTAGCAAACTAACAATTGGGCGACTGAACGGAACACAGTTCAGCAAAACCTCCATAAAAATCTCTTACTCACACATTAGACACAGTAACTAGAGTTAAACCACAAAAAATACAACTATCCATCAATGCTCTGAGAAGCTAGAAGATGGGAGTTACTTGATTAGATAGGTTCTGTGTCGCAAGCAGAGTGGAAACTTAAAGGACTATGTGTTGATAATGGCAATGCTGTCAGGGGTTTTCTTAGACCGGACAAACTGTTGGAGTTTCCTCCAGTTGGTTTGTACTTCGTGTCTTCCCTCTGGACGGGACTTTGCTCGGTTCCGACAACAGCCTTTGGGCTGTCCAACATTTCAATTCTAAAAAAAACTTGTGAGCTCTGCAAGTACTAATAATCAGAGACCTTTTGATGAGGTAGATGTTTGGCTTGGTATAGGAAGAGAAGGCCGTCAGTTTACCTATCTAGATAAGCGTTATTGGGGTGTTGATCTTGGTGATTTGGTGCGAGTTCGATTACGTGGCCGTCCTATGAACGGCTTGGTAGTAGGTAAAAGAAGTTTTGCTACTACGAGCAATCCTCAGTCAGATTTGCAGAAATCCAAGGGAGTGTCTTTTGAGGAAATAGAAGCATTAATAGAACCGGCAGCTGTTGATTTTTCTTGGAGGGCCTGGCTAGAAGCCATGGCGGAATATTGCTATATCACCCCATTTTTGATGCTAAAGGCTGCATTGCCTCCTGGTTGGCTTGGACAAAAGAGATTGAAAAAGTCATCCAGTCAGGTTTTTTGGTGGGTTTCATTGAATCAAGATTGGGCTCATTCCAAGCAGTTGTCTAAGCGACAAGTTGATTTAGAAAAAGCTCTTTTAATTCATGGAGGAGGTGCATGGCAAAAAGAGCTTTTAGCAGAAGGATTTTCTCCTGGAATGATTAAAAATTTTATTTTGACTGGTCGAGCAAATCGAGAACAGAGAGAAAATGCTTTAGTTAAAGAGGCGGTAACTGCAAAATATGAAGGGTTTGCTATTGATCTTGATAGTCCACAAAATCTTACAGAGGAACAAAAGTTAGCTATTCAGGCTTTTGAATCCCAGCCTCCTGGAGGCGCCATGTTGCTTTGGGGTGTGACAGGGTCAGGAAAAACAGAGGTTTACCTTCAAATTGCGGCTAGAGAACTGTCCAAGGGCCGGCATTGTTTGATTCTTGCGCCAGAAATTGGATTGATTCCTCAATTGGTTGATCGATTTCGAAGACGGTTTGGGTCACAGGTCTTGGAATATCACAGTGGATGTAATGAAGCAGAGAGGGTAAACACTTGGAGAAATGCTCTTAAGTCATCAACTCCATTAGTGGTAGTGGGGACTCGCTCAGCCGTTTTTCTTCCCCTGTCCCCTTTGGGTTTGATTGTTCTAGATGAAGAGCATGACAGTTCATATAAACAGGAATCACCAATGCCTTGTTATCACGCAAAAGATATGGCATTGGCACGGGCGGATTGGACTGGAGCGAGAGTCGTTTTGGGCAGTGCAACTCCTTCTCTCTCTACTTGGAAGTGTCTTGCTCCAGAAGGCTCTATTGCTTTGGCTCGATTGACTCGTCGTATTTCAAACAACCCTCTACCTCGTGTACATGTTATTGATATGCGTAATGAATTAGCAGAAGGACATCGGAGGTTAATTAGTCGTTCGTTAATGGAGAGACTCTCTAATTTGCGCGATGCAGGTGAACAGGGAGTGGTTTTAGTCCCAAGAAGAGGGTATAGCAGTTTTTTGAGTTGTCGTAGTTGTGGAGAAGTGGTTGAATGCCCCAATTGTGATGTAGCGCTAACTGTTCATAGAGGTAGAGAAGGAAATCAATGGTTGAGGTGTCATTGGTGTGATTACCGCTCAGCCATTCAATCTTTTTGTCAACATTGTGGCTCAACTGCATTTAAACCCTTTGGAGCAGGGACTCAGCGTGTAATGGATCATCTGGCAGAAGAGTTGTCTGGGCTTCGGCTATTACGTTTTGATCGAGATACAACTGGTGGGCGTGATGGGCACAGAGCTTTATTAGAGAAATTTGCTTCAGGTGAGGCGGATGTCTTGATTGGTACTCAAATGCTTGCAAAGGGAATGGATCTCCCGAGAGTAACTCTGGCTGCTGTGCTTGCAGCAGATGGCCTATTACATCGTCCAGACTTGTTGGCGACTGAACAATGCTTGCAGCTCTTTATGCAATTAGCGGGTCGTGCAGGTAGAGGTGAACGTCCTGGGAATGTATATGTTCAAACATATTGTCCTGAGCACCCAGTAATTCTTCATTTAGAGGATGGACGATACGAAGAATTTTTACGTAAGGAATCCAAGTTAAGAAAGGACGCAGGATTAGTTCCTTACTGTCGAGCATGCTTGCTTCGTTTGTCAGGAGAATCAGCCTCTGTCACTGCGACGGCGGCAGCCGCCTTGGCGGAACAAGTTAGACCTCTCTGTCAGAAACAAGGTTGGTCTTTGCTTGGACCTGCGCCAGCTTTAATTGCAAGGGTTGCAGGCAAGAGTCGCTGGCAGCTATTGATTCATGGACCGGAGGCAACAACTCTCCCATTACCAACTGGTCAGGAGCTTTGGGACGGTTTGCCTAGGGGTGTAACACTATCGGTAGATCCAGACCCTCTTCAATTGTAATTTAGGCAAGAAGGAGGCTGGAATTAGCCGCTAAGAAAAATTGTTAAGCAGAGAAAGACAGTTAAGACAACTATAGAAAAACCAATTCCTAGACCTTTTGTAGGACCAGTTGGTGGTAAAGGATTGTCTGCCCAATGCTTTGATTCTTTCTTCTTTGAGAGAATGCGTGATCCTTTCTCAGAAGCAAAATTCAGGTTGGGAATCTGTATCGACCAATTCTTAGGACGATCCAATCCTGGGGCCTCTAATATGGATAGTATTTGTTTGGATATTTGTCGAATTTCATTGTCTTTGCATTTTGTTAGCAGTCGGCAAGTAGCCATAGCTTTTTCATTGTCTCCTTGGCCCATCCAAGCTGTAACCATTAGTAGACGAATCTTTGCGCCTTCTTTTTGGGATAAAGGATATTTTGGTGCTAACTCCTCCAATAAGACTAGGCACTTTCTGTACTCTCCTCGATCTAAAGCGGCTTCCGCAGATGCCAGGGCTGCCATTATTCTTAGCCTCTAGCAAGAAGCATTGTTCCAATTCCTTCGTCAGTAAAAATCTCTAGTAGAAGTGAATGAGGGATACGACCATCAATAACATGTGCAGCAGCTACTCCTTGGGCTAATGCTCTGATACAGCATTCTATTTTTGGTCTCATGCCTTCATTTACCACGCCTTCTTCAATTAGTTGACGAGCTTCTGATAGCTGTAGCTGTCTAATTAGCGAAGAAGGCACCTCTTTATTTCTCAGGACACCTGGAGTGTCCGTTAATAGAATTAATTTCTCTGCTTGAAGGGCTGCTGCTAGTTCCCCAGCCACGGTATCCGCATTAATGTTGTGCGATTGACCTTCGGAATTAGCTGCAACACTTGAGATAACAGGAACATAGCCTTTGGAAAGGAGTGGCTCTAGTACGTCGGGTTGGACGCTGGCAACGTCTCCTACAAGTCCATGAATACCATTTTCGAATGGGCGTGCTTTTACTAACCCTCCATCCATTCCGCTAAGTCCCACAGCTTGGGTACCAATTTTGTTGATCCCATTAACAATTTGCTTGTTGACTCGTCCAACAAGAACCATTTCATC
>QCFX01000005.1 GCA_003280105.1 Prochlorococcus sp. AG-363-N20 | reverse complement strand
TCACTAGCTAACACAGCCTTTTTATACCCAATGACTGAATTTCAAGACCCTTTTTTAAAATCCGGTGAACCGGTTAAATTTAACCAGAAGTACGTTGATAGCAGCGTACGTCCAGGAGATTTAGGTGTAGCAGAACAATGGGCAGTTACTCCAGTTTCTGACCCTTGTGTGGGCGATTTGGCAACGCCAGTCAATTCGGGTTACTTCACAAAAGCTTTCCTGAATAATCTCCCTTTCTACCGCCCTGGACTATCTCCAAACTTCCGAGGACTAGAAGTAGGTGCCGCGTTCGGTTATTTGCTCTATGGCCCTTATACAATGACGGGCCCTTTGCGTAATACCGACTTTGCCCTTACTGCGGGCTTATTAGGTGCTATTGGAGCAGTACATATCCTTACAGCTCTTTTAGTGCTATATAACGCTCCAGGGAAGGCCCCTAATGTTCAGCCCCCAGATGCAACAATTAACGAGACGCCCACTGATTTGTTTACTAGAACTGGATGGGCAGACTTTACTAGCGGATTTTGGTTAGGTGGATGTGGAGGAGCTGTTTTTGCTTGGTTGCTTTGTGGAACCCTCCATTTAGACACTATTACTCCTTTAATTAAGGGGATTTGGGTTGGAGGTTGAATCCACAATTAACCATTATATTTAATGAAGTAAATTCATACTAATAACTCATAACAATTCCTGGTGCACAACCTGCACCAGGAATTTTTTTATGAATTCGTATAAGATTATGAAAGAAAAATCCCAAGAGAGAATAAAAAGATTATCTTTTCTTCAGAGAGAAACTAGCTCTATGCAAATAAAGCCTTGATTACGAATGGGATACATTTTTTTCGCCATAACAGACTACCTTGTTCAATTTTCAAATATTAAGCACCCTTTGGAAGGGATTTCTTATCTTATTGCTATAGCAATCTTTTTAAGATGGAAGTTCCCTAGACTTTGGAACAAGTTTCTTAAAAACATTTCTGCACATGTAGGGAATAGTTCTAATAACAATTTTGAACCTTAGCCTTAGGTCGACTCCTCTAAAACTTTTTCTAAGAAAGCTGTGATTTAAAAATCTAAACCGGAACCGATCAAACTAATAATGCTTTTAGGGATATAGCTCTTCAATACTTACTTAATTCAAGTATTTTCATCCATAACTTTGGATGAAAGTAGGTATAAAAAACCCCCATCAGTAAATAACTGATGGGGGTTTTGCCTCTCCTAGAAGACTCTTGTCCTTTAGATAGTTCTAGCCGAACTTACCTGCAGTAGAGCCAATTACAAATGCCGCATATGTAACAGCTGTTCCTACCACGAAGTGGGTGACACCAGTTAAGCGGGCTTGAGTGATTGATAGAGCGACAGGCTTATCTCTCCAACCAACAAGGTTGGCAATAGGAGTTCTTTGATGAGCCCATACCAATGTTTCAATCAATTCTTGCCAATATCCTCTCCAAGAGATGAGGAACATGAAACCAGTAGCCCAAATCAGGTGACCAAATAAGAATATCCAAGCCCAAACTGATAGTTCATTGACTCCAAACGGGTTGTAACCGTTAATCAGCTGCGAACTATTGAGCCATAGATAATCCCTAAACCACCCCATCAAATAAGTCCCTGACTCATTGAATTGAGCAACATTTCCTTGCCAGATAGCAAGATGTTTCCAGTGCCAATAGAACTGAACCCAGGCAATTGTGTTAACTGCCCAGAAAAGTGCCATGTAAGTAGCATCCCAAGCGGATGAGTCACATGTACCTCCTCTACCTGGTCCATCACAAGGGAATGAATAGCCAAAATCCTTCTTGTCAGGAATCAACTTAGAACCCCTTGCGTCAAGAGCACCTTTGATAAGTATCAATGCTGTTGTATGAACTCCAAGAGCAATGCCGTGATGAACTAAGAAGTCAGCTGGCCCAATAGGCAAGAAATTAGTTAGTTGATCTTGGCGGTTAATCATTTCCATCCAGTAATGATTGCCAGGAATTTGCTGGGAAGCAATCGTGGCAGCACTGGAAGAATTTGATAGTAAAACATCAAACCCATACATCATTTTTCCACTAGCTGCTTGCGCAAACTGTGCAAAAACAGGCTCAATAAGGATTTGCTTCTCTGGAGTTCCAAAAGCCATGCACACATCGTTGTGGACATAAAGCCCCAAAGTGTGGAAGCCGAGGAGCATGGTTACCCAACTGAGATGGCTAATGAGTGCTTCTTTACTGTCTAATACCCTTGCTAGAACATTGTTTTTGTTCAATTCAGGATCATAGTCACGGACAAAAAAGATTGCTCCGTGAGAGAAAGCACCACACATCAAAAGGATGGCTATGTATTGATGGTGTGTATAGAGAGCAGCCTGAGTTGTGTAATCCTGTGCGATATAGGCATAGGAAGGTAATGCACCCATATGGTGTGCTACCAAGCTACAAGCTGTACCAATAGAAGCTAGGGCTAGTCCTAATTGAAAGTGCAGAGAGTTATTAACCGTTTCATAGATGCCATCGTGGTTAATACTGAAATGCCCAACACCTTCTCTATATCCATCCTTATGAGGATCATTTGGATGGTTTGTGTTGTGAGCTTCGGTTATTTCTTTAAGCGTGTGACCAATACCGAACGTATTCCGATACATATGGCCAGCAACTATAAATAAAACACCGATAGCTATATGGTGATGTGCAATATCCGTTAGCCAGAGTGCTCCACTATCAGGTTGCATTCCTCCCATAAAGGTAAAGATTGCAGTACCTGCTCCTTGAGTGGTTCCAAAAACAGAATCCAAGGAGTCTGGGTTTTGAGCATATGCTCCCCAGTTGCCAGTGAAGAAGGGCCATAAACCCTCTGGATGTGGAAGAACTGTTAACCAGTTATCCCAACCAACGTGTTGGCCACGAGATTCAGGAATAGCTACATGAACTAAATGACCTGTCCATGCAATGCTGCTGAAACCAAATAAAACAGCAAGGTGATGATTTAGTTGCGCTTCGGCGTTTTTGAACCAAGCAAGAGAAGGTCTGAATTTTGGTTGAAGATGCAACCAACCGGCAAATAAAAGCCAACAAACCAAAATGTTGATGAAAATCGCACCTTGATATAGCTGCGCATTGGTCCTCATTCCGATTGTGTACCACCAGTGGTACAAACCTGAATAGGCAATGTTTACTGGTCCACTTGCACCAGCCTGGGTCATGGCTTCAGTAATGCCTTGCCCAAAGTGGGGGTCCCAGATTGCGTGTGCGATAGGGCGAACGTGAAGCGGGTCAGTAACCCATTGCTCAAAGTTGCCCTGCCAGGCGATATGGAACAGGTTTCCTGCAACCCAAAGACCAATGATGGCGAGGTGACCAAAGTGTGTAGAGAACAGCTTTTGGTAAAGCCGTTCTTCGGTCATGCCGTCATGACTCTCGAAATCGTGAGCCGTGGCGATGCCGTACCAAATACGACGGGTTGTAGGGTCCTGTGCCAGACCCTGACTAAACGAAGGAAATTTCGTTGCCATGTGGGGATAAGGTCAGGAGAGGTCAGCCGAGCCCAATAAGGCGGGCATGGAAGAAGGCCCAGGTTGTAACGATGCCACCCAAAAGGAAATGAGTAACACCAACTGCACGACCCTGGGTAATGGATAGAGCACGAGGCTGAATAGCTGGAGCTAACTTCAGCTTGTTATGTGCCCAGAGTATGGACTCAAATAATTCCTGCCAATAGCCGCGGCCGGTAAACAGGAACATAAGACTAAATGCCCAAATGAAGTGTGCTCCTAGGAATAGAAGGCTATAGCCTGCTGTTGCTTGACCATAACCAGTAAGCACTTGAGAAGATTGTGCCCAAAGGAAGTCACGAAGCCAACCATTAATTGTGATTGAGCTTTGTGCAAAGTTTCCGCCTGTAAGCCCCCATACGTCACTTTGCATCTTCCAAGAGAAGTAGAAGATAACGACGGACAATGAGTTATACATCCAGAAAAGGCCTAGGAAAACGTGGTCCCAAGATGAAACCTGGCATGTGCCGCCACGGCCAGGACCATCACATGGGAAGCGGAATCCAAGTTGAGCTTTGTCAGGAATCAAGCGTGAACTTCTTGCGTATAGAACACCCTTGAGAAGGATGAGCAAAGTGACATGAATAGTGAATGCATGAACGTGATGGATCATTAAATCCGCCGTTCCAAGAGGAATTGAAAATGCTTCACTCACACCACCAGGTAGTGCGTTAGGAGTTCCTACCAGCTCAGAAGTACCAATTGAACCTTTCCAAAGACCTTGAACCCATTGAGCCAAAAATGGCTGGAGTTGGATTCCAGTGTCACTGAACATGTCCTTGGGACGTCCAAGGGCACGCATTACATCGTTGTGGATATATAGACCGAAGCTATGGAAGCCAAGCCACATGCAAACCCAGTTCAGATGACTGATAAGTGCATCACGAGCCTTGAGGATTCGATCAAGCACATTATCTATATGAAGCGCAGGGTCATAGTCGCGAATCATGGCAATGCCGCCATGTGCAGCAGCCCCGCAAATCATTAGGCCACCAATCCACATATGGTGAGTAAACAATCCAAGAACTGTTGGATAGTCTGTAGATAGATATGGGTAGGCAGGTAGTGCATACATATGATGCGCAATAACTATGCTGCCTGATCCAATCATTGCCAGGTTGATCGAAAGTTGACCGTGCCAGCTATTACTTAAGAACTCAAAAATGCCTTGATGTCCTTTTGGAGCAGGGAAAAGGATTGGATCACCACGATGGTTATCCATAATCTCCTTCATTCTGTGACCAACACCGTGCACGTCATTGCCCCACATGTGTCCACCAAAGATGGCAAAAACACCCCAAGCCAAATGATGGTGGGAGATGTCTGTCATCCAAAGGCTTCCAGTTACAGGGTTTAAACCACCTTTGTTGGTAAGAATATCGGTGAAGGCCCACCAGTTAAGAGTGAAGAAGTTCTCAACAGTGCGGCCAGCCAAGCTAGGGAAGATCTGACCTGCTACCTGAGGATCACAAAGCCTAGTTGAAAGATTGGTAACGTCTGCAGCTGATGCAATGGATACTCCATCAACTACTAATGGTGTACCTGCATCAATTGCATCCAACATTGCTGCAACTGGGGCACCGATATGAATGCAGTGGCCAGCCCAGGCTATTGAACCCAAACCAATCAGAACAATCTGATGGTGGGTGAGCATTGATTCAATCTTCTGGAACCATTCCAGTTTTGGAGCTGCTTTGTGATAGTGATAAATCCCTCCATGGAGCATTAGGGCTGCCATAAGAACAGCTCCAATGGCTAAAGCCATTAGCTGGGTTTCACTAGTAATTCCCCAGCCTCTCCACATCTGGAAAATTCCTGAAGTGATTTGAATGCCATGAAAACCGGCACCCACATCACCATTCATTACTTCTTGTCCAACAATTGGCCAGACCACTTGAGCACTAGGTTTCACGTGCGTGGGATCTGCTAACCAGCCGGAGTAATTAGAGAAGCGCGCGCCATGGAAGAAGGCGCCACTCATCCATATGAAGACTATTGCTAGGTGTCCAAAGTGGGCCGAAAAGATCTTTCGGCTTGTTTCTTGGAGATCACCTAGATGGGTGTCAAAGTCGTGAGCGTCAGCGTGGAGGTTCCAAATCCAGGTTGTGGTTTTTGGACCTTTGGAAAGCTTGCTTGAGAAAAAACCTGGCTTGCCGGCTTTTTCAAATTCGGCTGGGACATGGTCCCGGTCGACTGGCTGGTCCCAGGGAGTAGGTACTCCTGAAGACTTAGCTTTCTCCCCACGTTCTGGTGGGCTAATGGTCATCGAGAGATTCCTCGAGGTATGTGATCGAGGTGGATTGCCACCCTATATAAACAAGCCAAATGGCTTGTTTGGTTCAGAAGGGGTTACCTACTTTAAATAGTAGGTATTACTTCTGGAGTTAGTGTGAGCCAAGGCTTAAAACCTAGCTAGCACTATTTGGACGTTTCCCCATAAAGGGGTCCGTGTCTAAACAGCTTAGAACCGAGAGCCTGTTACTACCGAAGCACGTAACAAATGTTCTATCCCTTTATTCCAATCTTTAAACGCCTTTTGAGGCAAAGTTCAATTCTCAGGTCGCTTTTTTCTTGAAGGAAGTGCAACACTCATTCCAATTAGAAGGAAAGATCTGCGTTTATAAAACCCCAGTTGATTTCAGCTAAGAAGGTATTGGACAACTTCATTTCAACAAATTCTCTGACAAACAAACACTCTTCAAAACCATCGACAAGGATTGCTCTGGGCCTTTCTGTGAGCTCATGGCCTTTGCTCCAAAGATTGAACACAAGCAAGATTGTTGATTTGATTGCACTTACTCCAAGGGCAGCAAAACATTTTGATGTTTGCCCAAAAGGTTTGCTCGTTAGTACTCCTAATCCAATACTTCGTCAAAACTGGAAGCCAGGAAATGTTTTGATTGTCATAGGAGCTATAGGGGCTGCTACTCGTTTAATTGCTCCTCTTTTAATTAATAAGGAAGATGATCCTGCTGTTTTGGTCATGGATTCAAGAGGATCACATATTGTTCCTCTTTTAGGAGGTCATAAAGCAGGAGCTGAGAAACTTTCTCTTGAGTTAGCTGAGTACTTAGGCAGTAAGGCCTTGCTGACAGGGGATTCATTTATTCAAAATCGTTTGCCTTTAGACAGTTTTGGAAATAGTTGGGGATGGAAGCGGTCGGGCGATCGATCTGGTTGGCAAAAATTGATGGTTGCACAAGCTAATGAAGGAAGTATTTGCATTTACCAGCAATCTGGTTCTTCTCTTTGGAGGAATTCTGAAGGGGCTCTCAAAGTAACCAAACCTTCTGAAGATATAGAAAGTTCTTTTGACTTGAAACTGTTGATAGGTGCAAAAGCTTCTAATAATTCATGCACTTGGCATCCAGCGATGTTATGGATAGGGATAGGTTGTGAACGAAATACAAGTCAAAGCCTGTTAGATAGATCGCTAAAAATAGCCATGGAAGAATCAGGCCTAGCAATTGAGGCTGTTGCTGGGTTGGCAAGTATTAACTTGAAAAAGGATGAGAAGTCTATTTTGGCTTTAGCAGAACAAAATGACTGGCCTAGTCGCTTTTATGACTCGGTCACTTTGTCTAAGGTTCTTGTTCCTAACCCTTCTTCTACTGTCAAATTAGAAGTCGGGACTTCTTCAGTTGCTGAAGCAGCGGCGATTTTGGCTGCTGGCGAAGGGGGAAGTTTGATTCGTGAAAAGAGTATTTATAAGGCAAACAATAATGAAATTGGTGCCGTAACTATTGCCATAGCAGAGTCTGTTGAGCCTTTTGCACCCCAAAGAGGAGAACTTCATCTGATAGGAAGTGGGCCTGGTGATTTGGCTTTCTTAACGCATGATGCTCGCTCTGCACTTTCTAGAAGCGCTATTTGGATTGGATATGCGAGATATATGGAATTAATAGAGCCTTTTCGCCGAAGTGATCAGGTGAGAATAGATAGTCAAATCACTTTTGAGAAGGAGCGCTGTAAGCAGGCGTATGAATTGGCCAGGCAAGGTGTTCGAGTAGCACTTATTTCTTCTGGAGAAAGTGGGATTTATGGAATGGCAGGACTTGCTTTAGAGCTTTACTTAGAACAGCCCGAAAATGAACGCCCACTTTTTCAGGTTCATCCCGGTATTACAGCTATGCAATTGGCGGCTGCCAAAACTGGTGCGCCACTGATGAATGATTTTTGCTCCATAAGCTTGAGTGATCTTTTAACTCCTTGGTCCAAAATTCAAGAACGGATTAAAGGAGCCGCTATAGGAGATTTTGTGATTGCTTTTTATAACCCGAAATCTAGTGGTCGTGATTGGCAACTTGAAGCTGCTATAGAGATTTTAAAAGAATCTCGATTAGGAAGCACTCCTGTAGCTCTTGCAAGGCAGCTTGGACGATCCGATGAGGAGATCAGCTTCTTCAGTCTTGATAGTTTGGAATTACATAAAGTGGATATGCTTTCTATTGTTTTAATTGGGAATAGTAGAAGCTTATATAAGGATGGATGGCTTGTTTCACCTAGGGGATATTTAGTGAATTGAGCTTGCTTTGCATTTTTTGGAATCGGGATGACAGGATTTGAACCTGCGGCCCCTTCGTCCCGAACGAAGTGCGCTACCAAACTGCGCTACATCCCGGTTGATTAATAATTGGATTTTAGAATATTTTTCATAAAACAAATCCTTTGCCTTTTCAGTTTCTAGAGTTGGCTTGTTACAGGAATAGTCTTGCTTAAACCAAGCTGGTTACGTGTTAAGGCCCCTCAACAGGAAAGGATTGGGCAGGTATCTGATCTTTTGTTAGATCTCAAATTAAATACTGTTTGTCAGGAGGCAAGTTGTCCCAATATTGGTGAATGCTTTGCAGGGGGCACGGCTACTTTTCTGATAATGGGTCCTGGTTGTACTCGTGCTTGCCCCTACTGCGATATTGACTTTGATAGAAGTGTAAGACCTTTAGACCCCACTGAGCCTGAACGTCTTGGAGAGGCTGTCGCTCGAATGGGTTTAAGTCATGTTGTTATTACTTCTGTTAATAGAGATGATTTATCGGATGGTGGTGCGAGTCAATTTGTGGCTTGCATTGAAGAAGTTCGTAAAAAGTCTTTTAAGACAACAATTGAATTATTAATACCGGATTTTTGTGGAGACTGGGATGCCTTGGCATCCGTGATGCAAGCTGCGCCAAATGTTTTAAATCACAATATAGAAACTGTTTCTCGACTTTATAAAAAAGTACGTCCTCAGGGGGGCTATAAACGTTCCTTAGAACTTTTAAGCCGAATTAGAGAATCTTGGCCTAAAACTTATACGAAATCTGGTTTTATGGTTGGCCTAGGAGAAACTGATGATGAGGTTATTGATGTCCTTCTTGACCTAAAAAAGAATAATGTTGATATTGTCACCATTGGTCAATACCTTTCTCCTGGTTCTAAGCATCTTCCAGTTGATAGATTTGTAACTCCAACTCAATTCGAGTTATATAAGAAAAAGGGAGAAGAAGAAATAGGCTTTTTACAAATCATTAGCTCACCTTTAACTAGAAGTAGTTATCACGCAGGAGAAGTGCAACTTCTTATGAGAACTCACCCTCGATAGAAATTGCATTTTCATCTTTACTTAATGGCACCCATTCATTTAACTCCCACTCAACAATTCCAGCCTTAATCATTGGATCTTCTAGGACAAGATCCTTTGCTTTTTGAAAGGAGATTTCTTCAAAAATTAATAATCCTCCTCCTCCAGGTCGATGGTTTTCATTTACCAAGTATCCACTAAAGATTTTAATTCCCAATGACCTGACCTTGCTTACCCATAATCTATGTTTATCTATATATAGAGCCCTTTTTATTGGAGTCAATTGTTCAGTAGATGCAGTGAATTTTTCAGTTTTTATAAACCAAGGCATTTTAGATGACTTTTTGCTTGATACTTTGGATGCCTACTTTTGATTTTTCGCTAGGAGGTACAATTAATTTGAATTTTGCTTTCCATTGATCCCAGTTGGAGATAATTGATTTTGCTTTAAGACTCTTTGTTCTCTTGAAGTGATTTTCTATTAGAGGCTTTAAGATGTCTTCTTGTCTTTTATTCGATACTGGGTGAATTTCTACAATCTCTTTATTTATCTGAAACTCTATATTTTCTTCTTCGTCTAATAAAAATGCTAGACCGCCAGTCATACCAGCGCCAAGATTTCGCCCTGTTGACCCGAGAACAACAATTACTCCACCAGTCATGTATTCGCAACAATGATCCCCTGCGCCTTCGATGACTGCTGTTGCTCCACTATTTCTCACAGCAAAGCGCTCGCCTGCTCTCCCTAGTGCATATAATTCCCCACCTGTAGCGCCATAAAGACAGGTATTCCCAAGAATTACTTGACTTAACTGCTTGGCAGAAAGATTTTCAGTATTAGGTGGAATAACGGTTATGCATCCACCATTCATGCCTTTACCTACATAGTCGTTCGCTTCACCAATTAATTGAATATCCATACCTTGTAGGACAAATGCCCCAAAGCTTTGACCTGCAGCTCCTTCAAATGTGAGATTAAGTTGACCATTAAATCCTTTGTTTCCATATAGCTCAGCTATCTCTCCAGAGATTCGTGCACATACACTTCTATCTGTATTGCAAATAGCAATTTTCCTTATGAGTTTTCCATGTGTTTCTATCGCATTTTTTAGTTCATGATCATTCAGAAGTTCTTTCTCTAGTACTTCTCCATTGGTATGTGCTTCTTTGTTGTGTAATAGCCATGATCTTCCTGGAGCTTCTTTTATTGGATCTAAAAGGCATGAGAGATCAACTTTTTGAGTTTTGGCAAGTTTTATTTCTCTTGGCTTTAGTAATTCGCTGCGACCAATAAGTTCTTCAAATTTTGCGACACCTAGAATGCTCATTAATTGACGAACTTCTTCGGCTATGAAAAGGAAAAAGTTCACTACATGTTCTGGCAAACCAGGAAATCTTTTACGTAAAACTTCCTGTTGAGTAGCAATCCCTACGGGACATTTATTGGTATGACATACCCGAGCCATGATGCATCCTTCTGCAATCATGGCGATTGAACCGAATCCAAACTCTTCGGCTCCAAGTAAGGCTGCGATTACAACATCCCAACCTGTTTTTAATCCGCCATCGGTTCTTAGTAGGACTCTATTTCTTAATCCATTCTCAAGAAGAGACCGGTGTACCTCTGTTAGGCCTAACTCCCATGGACTTCCTGCGTGTTTTATAGAGCTTAGAGGGGAGGCACCTGTCCCTCCATCATGTCCTGAAATTTGGATTACATCTGCATTTGCCTTCGCTACCCCAGCAGCAATTGTTCCAATCCCAATTTCAGCAACTAATTTGACACTTACTTTGGCTGCTGGATGTACTTGGTGAAGATCGTGAATTAGTTGAGCTAAATCTTCGATGGAGTAAATGTCATGGTGAGGAGGGGGAGAGATAAGGGCCACACCAGGTTTGCTGTTGCGAAGTTTGGCGATGTATGGGTCAACTTTTGGTCCGGGTAATTGTCCTCCTTCTCCAGGTTTTGCGCCTTGGGCGACTTTTATTTCTAGCTGTTTGCCACTCCTTAGATATTCAGGGGTTACGCCAAAACGACCTGATGCAATTTGTTTAATCGCAGAGCAAGCAGTATCGCCATTCTTTAATCCAGATAGGTTCGGCAACGTTGCTGATCGATTCTCAGAGTTGACGTCATCCAAAATTTTGAATCGAGCTGGATCTTCCCCACCCTCTCCACTGTTGCTTTTGCCTCCAATTCGATTCATCGCTATTGCCAGGACTTCATGTGCCTCTCGGGAGAGGGCTCCTAAACTCATTCCTCCGGTACAAAATCGCTGGCAGATGTTTTCAACACTTTCAACTTGCTCTATAGGAATAGGTTTGACCGCTTTTTGGAGGGTTAATAAATCCCTTAAGGAAGTTGGAGGCCTGTTTTCAAGAAGTTTTTGATAAGTCTGATAATGGTCGTAGTTAGGACCTGCTTTAACAGCTTTGTGCAGGGTCTTTGACATCTCGGGGCTATTTAAATGAAATTCCCCACCATTTCGATATTGGACAAAGCCCATAAATTCAAGTTTGTTTCTATCGAGCTCAGGAAAAGCTTTGGTATGAAAGCTCAGGGTCTCATTTGCTAATTCAATGAGACTTAGGCCTGCTACTCGACTGGTAGTACCTTTAAAAGCCAATTCAATTAAATCAGCACCAATTCCTAAAGCTTCAAAAATCTGGGCGCCGTGATAACTAGCTAGAAGTGAAATTCCTATTTTGGATAGGATTTTCCGCAAGCCATCTTCTAAGGCCTTCCTCAAATTTGCTTGTGCTTGTTCAATTGAAAGTTCTGGAAGCTTTCCAGTCTCGATGAGTTTTTGTGTTCTAGGGAGATGCCACCAATGTCGAGTAGTTTCCCAAGTGAGCCATGGACATACTGCACTGGCTCCGTAACCAATTAAGCAAGCTATATGGTGTGTACTCCAGCATTGCGCAGTTTCAACGATTAGCGATGCATTTAGCCTTAAACCCTTTTTGAGTAGATGATGATGAACTGCTCCGATTGCTAGCAAAGGAGGAATGTAAGTATTGCTTGCATTGAGTCCTTTATCAGAAAGCACCAATATCTCGCTGCCTTTACTAATTGCTATCTCAGCTTGATCACACAGCTCTTCAATGCTTGTTCTTAAATAATCTGGACCACAATTGATTGGCATCAAGGTGGAGAGTGTTGTTGTGATTAAGCTCTTTGTTTTAATACTTTTTAGCTCAGCTTCATTAATTATTGGAGTTGCAAGATGAATTACAGAAGCTGCCTTCTCAATAGGTTTTAGTGGTGAACCTCTCTTCCCAAGATGCATCTCAAGACTCATAACAAGTTTTTCACGCAATGGATCTATTGGGGGATTGGTTACTTGGGCAAAACGTTGTTTGAAATAGTCGTAAAGCAAATGAGGCTTATCAGAGAGGATGGCTAGAGGGATGTCGTCACCCATGCAATAAGTGGGCTCTTTAGCTCCTCCTGCCATTGCTTCGATAATTAGATCAAAGTCTTCTGCGGTAAAGCCAAACGCTGTTTGTTGTTGAAGTAATTCGAAGGACCCTAGTTTTGTTTCCGTTTGCCATGATTGATTATTTAGTTTTTTTCGATTATTAGACAACCATTTTTGATATGGGTAACGATTCGCGGCCTCTTTTTTGACATCCCAATTTCTAAGAAGTCGTTTCTTTTGAAGATCTACTGCAAGGATTTGTCCTGGACCGAGGCGTCCTTTTTCGAGAATGTTCTGCTCTTCTAATTCGACAACCCCTGTTTCCGATCCCATTACAACAAAGCCATCATTGGTGATGCAATATCGCGCTGGGCGCAAACCATTCCTGTCAAGTGTTGCGCCTACATAACTTCCATCTGTAAAAACAAGTAATGCTGGGCCATCCCAAGGTTCTTGGGTGCAGGCAGAAAATTCATAAAAAGCATTTATTGCAGGTTGATCATTGAGTGCTGGTTGCTCACGAAATGCTTCTGGTACAAGAGTCAGAAGACTGTCAGTTATTGGTCTGCCACTACGAACAAGCAGTTCTAATGTCGCATCAAGATTTGCGGAATCACTAAATGCTGGATTCACAACGGGTTTGATGTCAGATGCTGCATTCCCCCATACAGGGTCGAGGTTGACTTCTGTTGCTTTTGCCCAATTCAAATTCCCTAGAAGAGTATTGATTTCACCGTTGTGCCCCAAGAGGCGCATTGGCTGAGCAAGTGGCCATCTTGGAAGAGTGTTTGTGCTGAATCGTCTGTGATATACGGCAAAAGCTACTTCAAAATCCTGATCTTGGAGATCTTTGTAGAAATTGACTAATACTTCTGACCGAACCATGGCCTTGTAAACAACTGTCTGACTGCTCAGTGATGCGAAATAAAGTTCATTGGAGTATTCATTCCATGCTTTTCGTGCTCTTTCTCCAATACGTCTACGCAATCTGAATAAAAGTTTTTCTAGTTCATCTCCTTCTGTTGAACTTTCTATTAACCATTGCTGGATGAATGGAGCTGTTTTAGAAGCCAGAGGACCCAATACGGATTTATCTACAGGGACATTTCTCCATCCTTTAGATCTAAGTCCAAGCAACTTTGCTTCGTCTTCGCAAAATCCCTTTGCTTCATCTCTTCTCGTTATTTCTTGTGGCATAAAAAGCATGCCAAGCCCAGTGTTTTCCTGAGAAATTTGTTGTGCTTCTTGCCAATTTTGCTTTAAGAAATTCCACGGTATTTGGCAAAGCAAACCGGCGCCATCTCCTGAATCACTATCACCACCACATCCCCCTCTGTGTTCCATACAGCTCAATCCTCTAAGAGCTTGCTTAAGAATCCAGTTGCTTGGCTTGCCTTCAATTTGAGCTAAGAAACCAACCCCACAAGAATCCTTCTCATTTTTTAGGGCCTCTGGCGGGTTGCTGTCGCAGTAAGGCCAATTACTGCTAAGAGGGAGTTCAGACATAAACTTCGACCGGACTAGCTTCCTTACTCCGCATCGATTTGGAATCAAAGGAAGCGTTAATTAAGAATCCTAGAGATGAATCAGCCTGAAAATCTACTGATAAGTACTGGCAAGTGAATTTGTTTTCGATTCAGTATTTGTTTGTGCTGAGAGTTTTTTGATGAGTTAGCTGTTTAGAAGCTGGTTTTCATTGATATAAAAGCATTCGATGGGTATCTGTAAGAATTTTTCTTTGTTTCATTCTTCGTTCTCATCCAAGTTTTCTTTGAGTTCAATTTCTTTTGATTAGATTGATTAGGAACATGGACGGGTGACCCAGTAAGGTAATAGTTTGTGGAAAACTGGGTCGGATTGCGACCTCATGCATATCGTCGATGCCAACTATTCAACAGCTGATACGAACTGAGCGTCAGCGCCTCACTCGAAAAACCAAATCCCCTGCTTTACGAGCGTGTCCTGAAAGGAGAGGGGTGTGTACAAGGGTCTACACCTCTACACCTAAAAAGCCAAATTCGGCTTTAAGGAAAGTGGCTCGTGTTCGATTAACTTCTGGCTTTGAAGTTACGGCTTACATTCCTGGTATTGGTCATAACCTGCAAGAGCATTCAGTGGTTTTGCTTCGTGGGGGAAGGGTTAAAGATCTTCCAGGAGTGAGATACCACATAATTCGCGGAACATTAGACACCGCAGGCGTTAAAGATCGTCGTCAAGCTCGATCTAAGTATGGGGCCAAATTGCCTAAGGAATAAAAATTTCTGTCATCACTGCTCAATTCGCTTTTTCTTTCAACTCTTAGGTTTATGTCTCGCCGAAACGCTGCTGAAAAACGTCCGGTTCTTCCTGACCCCCAATTTAATAATCGCCTCGCCACAATGATGGTGGCAAGGCTTATGAAGCATGGAAAGAAATCTACCGCTCAAAGAATTTTGTCCGAGGCTTTTGGTCTTATTAATGAGCGAACTGGTGGGGACCCTATTGAACTCTTTGAGACTGCTGTAAAGAATGCCACACCACTTGTAGAAGTTAGAGCTCGTCGTGTTGGTGGGGCTACTTATCAGGTTCCTATGGAAGTCCGTCAGGAAAGAGGAACAGCAATGGCTTTGCGTTGGCTGGTGAATTTCTCAAGAACAAGAAATGGACGAAGTATGGCTCAAAAATTAGCGGCTGAACTGATGGATGCAGCCAATGAGGCAGGTAGTGCGGTGCGTAAGAGAGAAGAGACTCATAAAATGGCGGAAGCTAATAAGGCATTTGCCCATTATCGATATTGATATTGAAAAGCCCTTGAAAACTTTTACTTAAGGCAGGCTGCCCTGTAGAGTCTCACCCGCCTTTTATGACCCCGCACCGGAGATTTTCTCGTGGCTCGTGCTTTCCCCCTGGAACGCGTCAGAAATATTGGAATTGCCGCCCATATTGACGCCGGCAAAACAACCTGCACTGAGCGGATTTTGTTCTATTCCGGTGTAGTCCATAAGATGGGCGAGGTCCATGATGGAGCTGCTGTAACTGATTGGATGGCGCAAGAACGTGAACGAGGTATCACGATCACTGCGGCTGCTATCTCCACAACTTGGCAAGACCATCGAATCAATATCATCGATACTCCAGGTCACGTTGATTTCACTATTGAAGTAGAGCGCTCCATGAGAGTGCTGGACGGCGTTATTGCTGTTTTTTGTGCAGTTGGTGGAGTACAGCCTCAATCAGAAACTGTTTGGCGTCAAGCTGATAGGTATTCAGTTCCAAGAATGGTTTTTGTTAATAAAATGGATCGTACGGGCGCTGATTTCTTAAAAGTTTATAACCAGATTAAAGACCGCTTAAAAGCAATTGCAGTACCGATTCAATTGCCAATTGGAGCTGAAAATGATTTGAAAGGGATTGTCGACCTTGTCAAGAATAAGGCTTATATTTATAAAGATGACCTAGGAAAAGACATTGAAGAAACTGAAATTCCGTCAGATATGACTGAATTGGCAGCAGAGTGGAGAGCAAAACTTATGGAGTCTGTTGCAGAAACTGACGAAAATCTTATTGAGATATTTTTAGATAAAGGAGAGTTGAATCAAGATCAACTAGAAGCTGGGATTAGGGAGGGGGTTTTAAAGCATGGATTAGTGCCAATGCTTTGCGGCTCTGCTTTTAAAAACAAAGGAGTGCAATTGCTTCTTGATGCAGTTGTGAACTATTTGCCAGCGCCTGTAGATGTTCCGCCTATCCAAGGCTTGCTTCCTAGTGGGAAAGAGGCTTTGCGCCCTTCTGATGACAATGCACCTTTTAGCGCATTGGCTTTTAAGGTCATGTCAGATCCATATGGAAAACTCACATTTGTAAGGATGTATTCAGGGGTTCTTTCAAAAGGTAGTTATGTACTCAATTCCACAAAGGATGAAAAAGAGAGAATCTCCCGTTTGATCATTCTTAAGGCTGATGATCGTGAAGAGGTTGATGAACTCAGGGCGGGGGATCTTGGCGCAGTGCTTGGTTTAAAGAACACAACTACAGGAGATACTCTTTGCACAACTGATGATCCGATTGTTTTAGAAACTCTCTTCATTCCAGAGCCTGTAATTTCTGTGGCGGTTGAGCCAAAAACCAAAGGAGATATGGAGAAGCTTTCGAAAGCACTTACTGCTTTAGCGGAGGAGGATCCAACTTTCCGTGTCAGTACTGATGCTGAAACTAATCAGACCGTAATTGCTGGTATGGGTGAGTTACATCTTGAGATTCTTGTAGACAGAATGCTAAGAGAATTCAAGGTTGAGGCAAATATTGGAGCTCCTCAGGTTTCTTATCGAGAAACTATTCGAGCGAGTTCTAAAGGGGAAGGCAAGTTTGCACGCCAGACAGGTGGTAAAGGTCAATATGGTCATGTTGTTATAGAAGTGGAGCCAGGCGAGCCAGGCTCAGGATTTGAATTTGTAAATAAAATTGTTGGTGGTGTTGTTCCTAAGGAATACATCAAACCTGCAGAATCTGGCATGAAAGAGACATCCGAATCTGGTGTAATCGCTGGCTATCCTTTGATAGATGTGAAAGTCACCCTGATTGATGGCTCTTATCACGACGTTGATTCATCAGAGATGGCTTTCAAAATTGCTGGCTCAATGGCCTTCAAAGATGGAATCAAGAAGTGCAATCCAGTACTGCTTGAACCAATGATGAAGGTTGAAGTGGAGGTCCCTGAGGATTTCCTGGGAGCTATTATTGGCGACCTGTCTTCTCGTCGAGGTCAGGTTGAAGGACAGTCCATTGACGATGGACTGTCTAAAGTGAATGCCAAAGTGCCTCTAGCCGAAATGTTTGGCTACGCCACTCAACTCCGATCAATGACACAGGGTCGGGGTATCTTTTCAATGGAGTTCAGTGATTACGAGGAAGTTCCCCGTAATGTGGCTGAAGCCATCATTTCCAAGAATCAGGGCAATTCCTGATCTCTAACCCCTTCTTTTTTTAACCCCCGATTCTTTAAACAAAATGGCCCGCGAGAAGTTTGAGAGGAACAAGCCTCACGTCAACATTGGCACTATTGGCCATGTCGACCATGGGAAAACCACCCTTACAGCAGCTATCACAAACGTGCTGGCCAAAAAGGGTCAGGCCCAGGCTCAAGATTATGGAGACATTGATGGTGCTCCCGAAGAGCGTGAACGTGGCATCACCATTAATACAGCTCATGTGGAATATGAAACAGAAGGTCGCCACTATGCGCATGTGGATTGCCCTGGTCATGCTGACTACGTGAAAAATATGATTACAGGTGCTGCTCAGATGGATGGAGCAATCATTGTTGTTGCTGCAACTGATGGTGCCATGGCTCAGACCAAGGAGCACATCCTTTTGGCTAAACAAGTTGGAGTACCTTCACTTGTGGTGGCTTTAAACAAATGCGACATGGTCGACGATGAGGAAATGATTGAATTGGTTGAGATGGAAATCCGTGAGCTTCTCTCTAGTTACGATTTCCCAGGAGATGACATTCCCGTTATTCAGGTATCTGCTCTTAAAGCATTAGAGGGAGATTCCACATGGGAAGGAAAGATAGACGAATTAATGAATGCCGTTGATGATTCGATCCCTGAGCCAGAAAGAGAAGTTGACAAGCCTTTCCTGATGGCCGTTGAGGACGTCTTTTCAATTACAGGTCGTGGAACAGTTGCTACTGGTCGTATTGAGAGAGGGAAAGTAAAAGTTGGCGAAGAAGTAGAAATTGTCGGCATTAAAGATACCCGTGTTACAACTGTTACTGGAGTTGAGATGTTCCGTAAACTTCTTGACGAAGGAATGGCAGGTGACAATGTTGGCTTATTGCTTCGTGGTATTCAGAAGGAAGATATAGAGCGCGGAATGGTTCTTGTGAAGAAAGGGTCTATTACTCCTCACACCAAGTTTGAAGGAGAAGTTTACGTGCTGAAGAAAGAAGAAGGAGGCCGTCATACCCCTTTCTTTGCTGGCTACCGTCCTCAGTTCTATATCCGTACAACTGATGTGACAGGTCAAATCACAGCATTTACTGCTGATGATGGAAGTAACGTAGAAATGGTCATGCCTGGTGACAGGATCAAGATGACTGGAGAACTAATTTGCCCAGTCGCAATTGAGAAAAATATGAGATTCGCAATTAGAGAAGGAGGTAGGACGATTGGAGCAGGCGTCGTTTCTAAAATTCTCGAATAGCCCTTTCCAAAGTGTGGCTAGCATCTAGAGCTAGTCACACTTTGATTGTGAGTCGTTTCAATCAAGTATCCTTGAGAATGGCAAGACTGAACCTTGACAACTAATCTTTTTCATCTTTAGGGAAACCACCTAATTTTTCTATGTCCACGGCAATTGCTCAGCAAAAGATACGTATCCGTCTTAAAGCTTTTGATAGACGTATGCTCGATCTTTCTTGCGAAAAAATCATTGAAACAGCTGATAACACAGCGGCTAGTGCTATTGGTCCAATTCCTCTGCCGACAAAAAGAAAGATCTATTGCGTTCTTCGTTCTCCTCATGTAGATAAAGATTCAAGAGAGCATTTTGAAACAAGGACTCATAGAAGAATCATCGATATTTACAACCCTTCTGCGAAGACGATCGATGCCTTAATGAAACTGGATTTACCTAGCGGAGTGGATATAGAAGTTAAGTTGTAATTCCTGAAATGCCACGAGATGCATCTCTTGTCTCTAGGATTTATATCTGTTTGGGTAGATTCCTGTGACCGACCTGTCAGTCAGGGAATTGCCATTGTTCCCTTTGCCAGATGTAGTTTTATTCCCCCGGGAAGTACTGCCCTTGCATATTTTTGAGTCGCGGTATCGGATAATGCTTAAGAGTGTTTTAGAAACTGATAGCCGTTTTGGGGTGGTTCGCTGGGATCCTCAAAATAAAACCATGTCAAATGTCGGTTGCTGTGCAGAAATTCTCAAGCATCAAACCGCTGAAGATGGACGAAGCAATATCATTACTCTTGGACAGCAACGATTTCGAGTATTAGAGATAATTCGTGAAACGCCATTTGCAACTGCGATGGTTAGTTGGATAGAGGATCAAGAAGTTGAAGATTTAGATGGATTAAAGAAACTTTCTAATTCTGTTTTAACCGCATTGCAAGATGTTGTTTCTTTAACCGGCAAGCTAACAGATTCGGAAATGACCTTGCCAAATGACCTCCCCGATCTTCCTAGGGAGCTTTCATTTTGGATTGCAGCTCATTTAGGGGGCCCAGTGGCTAATGAACAACAGCACTTACTAGAAATTAATGACACTAGTAAAAGACTTAAGTGTGAATACGAGATGCTTGACCAAACTCGCCGCCAACTTGCTGCTCGCACAGTATTAAAAGAGACACTGACAAATGCTGATCAAGCAAATAGTTAATGACTGTTTTTTTCTGGATATTAAGCCTTATATCTTTTAGCCTTTTCTTGTCGGTTTGTTTTTGGTTAAGCAAGGCACGAAGATATACGTCTACTAAGAGTGTTGCAACTGCATATGATTCATGGACAAATGAAAGACTTTTAGAAAAATTATGGGGTGAGCATGTCCATCTGGGTTATTACAAACAATCTTTTTTAAAATGTGATTTTAGAAAAGCAAAAATTGATTTTGTTCATGAACTAATTCGTTGGAGTGGTCTTGATCAATTACCAAAAGGCTCAAGGATTCTTGATGTTGGATGTGGGATTGGTGGTAGTGCAAGGATTTTGGCTCAAGATTATGGATTTGATGTTCTTGGAATTACAGTCAGCTCTGCTCAGGTAAGACGAGCAAAGGAATTAACTCCTCAGGGGCTTTCATGTCGCTTTGAAGTTATGAATGCATTGGATTTAAAACTTGAAAATGGAAGTTTTGACGGAGTTTGGAGCGTAGAGGCTGGACCTCATATCCCAGATAAACAGCAATATGCTGATGAGATGTTGAGGGTTTTAAGACCAGGAGGAGTCTTGGCGGTGGCTGATTGGAATGCTCGTGATCCATTAGATGGTGAAACTAGCCTCTTAGAGAAGTGGGTGATGAGGCAACTTCTAGATCAATGGGCTCACCCAGAATTCTCTAGCATTAATGAATTTCGCAATCACCTATTAAATAGCCGCTTTTGTGGTGGAGAAGTTCAAATTGAAGATTGGACTAAGTTCACTATTCCTTCATGGTTGGATTCTGTTTTTGAAGGGTTTCGGCGACCTAAAGCAATATTTAGCTTGGGCCTGAAGGGTTTTGTGAGTGGAATTCGTGAAATCCCAACAATTTTGTTGATGAGATGGGCTTTCTCTAGTGGGTTAATGGAATTTGGTGTGTTTAGAACACGGGGTTGATACTTAACCAATATTTAATTCGGTATTTGAATAACTACCAAAACTAATAAGATGCTCACATAAAGGCATAAGTGCTTTCATAAGTTGATTGTGAACATTGTCATCACAGTTTTTTAGATCTACATCAACAAAAAACACATATTCACCTAGTTCCCGTTTTGAGGGACGTGATTCGATACGACTCATATTTAACCCCAGGTTGCCTATTGCAGATAATGCTTGAAGCAAAGCCCCGGGCACATTTGAATGTAAGGAGAAGGCAATACTTGCTATATCCCCTTTTTTTTGAGATTCCTTTGTCTTGAGTAAAACAAAACGTGTTCGATTTCCAGGAACATCATTAATGGGAAATGCCAGTTCATTCAGACCCTCAAGATTGGTACTAGCCCTAGAAGCTATTGCTGCTCGAAATTTGCTTCCTTGAACCATTCTGGCGGCCTCTGCGGTGGAATTGGTTGGGAGCTGCAATGCATTAGGTAAATTTTGGCTTAACCATTCATTGCATTGAGCTAATGCTTGTGGGTGAGACAAAACCTCGGATATTTCATTCAGAGACCCTGTACTTAATAAACAATGCTTTATTGGTAAAACTAACGCTCTATTTATGAATAATTGTGGATAGCTCCAGAGGGCGTCAAGAGTGCTTGTAACCCCTCCTTCCACAGAGTTTTCAATTGGAACGACGGCAGCGTCACAAAGGTTTGTGGCAACATGCTCAATGGCCGAGCGAAGCCCGATGCAAGGAACAAGCGTTGGCCTGTCTATGTTTTCAAGTCTTGAAAGCTCCCATGCGGCCTTTTCAGCGTAGGTTCCTTCTGGGCCCAAATAGGCCACTTGTATCGACATTAGGGAAATAGAACGTCAGGGTGGATAGGATCATTGCGCGTCAGTCGCCGATTATGCCTCTGGCCTTCAATGCCCGACAGAAAATTGATCTGCCTGTGAGAAGCAAGGTTGAGTTGCTTCCTGACTACCTTCTTCAGCAAGAAAGGGTGGTTGGAGCGATGCTGGATTCCAGCAAACTGACTCCTTTGGGGCCAGGTAGTTATCGCTATTCGGTTACTAGTTTCAAGGTCTTCCAGTTGGAAGTAAACCCTGTGGTCTCGATAGGAGTCGTTACTAGTGAAGGAAAACTGAGAATGCACGCAACAGACAGTGAACTTGATGGACTAGGTCTTGTAGATGATTTTGTATTGACTCTTGATGCGACTCTAGAAGCCACTTCTAGGGGGCTAGAGGGAGAGGCTTTACTTGGAGTTACTGTGAGTCAACCTCCTCTTTTAAAACTAATTCCTAAACAAGTTCTTGAAAGTACAGGTCAATCGATACTTAGCACTATCTTGCTTGGAATTAAAGCAAGAGTTAAAAAACAGTTGATTGAAGATTTTAGTAAATGGAGCAGCGAATAATTTTTTATGATTTTTGAATTTATTTGATCTAAGAAGGAAGTATTTTTCTTAGGAATGAGGCTCTATGTAAACGTGTAGCTCCAAAGGTAAGCAAAGCTTCCTGATGAAACTTAGTACCGTAGCCAACATGTTTCTCTAGTCCATATCCTGGGAAACTTTTGTCTAGACGTTTTATAAGTCTGTCGCGTGATTCTTTTGCTAAGACACTTGCCGCTGAAATCGAAGGCTTAATGCGGTCTCCATGAATCAAAGTTTTTTGTTTCCCCTTCCATAACCTTATGGGGAGCTTGCCATCTACAAAAATTAAATTTATTGGCTGCGGCAGTTTCTGAAGCGCTCTTAGCATTGCTAATTCAGTTGCTTCGCGAATACCAACTGAGTCAATTTCTTTTGCAGATGCCTGGCCAAGTGCCCATGCATAAGCTTCATTTTTTATACGATGAGAAAGTAATTTACGTTGCTTGGCAGTAAGCATTTTGCTGTCTTTTAAGCCTGCTTTTAATAATGAAATCTCAGCCTTTGATGTTAATAAAACTGCTCCTGCGAACACAGGTCCAAATAAGCAACCTCTGCCAACCTCATCTACTCCCGCAATGAGCTCTTCATTAAGAGGCATTTTCAATAGATGCAGAAGATCTTCTCCTCCTTCTTCTAGGGTCATCTAACTCTTTTTCTTCTGAATGAATTATTTCTTGAGTTGAAACTTGGTTATTTTCTACTGATTCATTAACTTCCTCATTGCTTACCTCTTCTTGCTGCAAATCGATATTTTCTTCAATGTGAGAATTTTTTATTAGTTCTTCATCGTTAAGGTTCGAATTATTATCTATATTTCCTCTATGACTGGTTTTTCCTCCACCTCTACCTTTCCTTCGTCTGCGTGAGGAATTATTGCTTAGTTGCTGTTTTGCTTCGTCAAGGATTTTTTCTGGATCTTCCCCAGGTCGAACTATTCGGATTATTAGGTTGTCATTTTTTAGAGACTGGTCTGCCAATAAAATGGGGCTTAAACCTAAAAAACTGAAAACTTCTTCCTCTTCAGGACTCATTGCTATTGCAACAAATTCAGGTTCTTGACGGTTAGTGGAAATCTCAGAAGCAGAAATTTCATTTGAGTTGTCATTTAAAGAGTTGTTTACTCCTTCTGAACTTGTTGAGTCAGAAGAGGTCAAATTAACTTCATTATTGCGATTCTTCCCAATTTTTTTTCGACGTATTAGGTTGCTATCTTCTAAAACTTGTATTTCATTTTTGGCTGAGATTTGATTACGAACTAAACCAGTTGCAGTTGCTAAGGGCTGTAACAGGTCTTTTTCAGGGAGGACAGCAACTTGACCAAGTCCTCCACATGACTGACAAGGCTTGCCGAATAATTCGTAGATATTTTGCCCCTTACGTTTTCTGGTGAGTTCAACTAAGCCTAACTCTGTTAATTGAGCAATTTGGGGTCGGGACGAATCATCTTTTATAGCAGAAGTGAATTGCTCGAGTAATTGAAGTTGATCTCTTCGTGATTCCATATCTATGAAATCGATAATAATCACACCCCCGATATTTCTTAGTTTTAATTGTCGTGCGATCTCAGCGGCTGCCTCACAATTTGTCCATAAAACTGTTTCACGCGCATTTGCAGACCTAGTAAAAGAGCCTGAATTGACATCAATAACAGTTAATGCTTCTGTTGGTTCGATAATGATGTATCCGCCAGAAGGCAGGTCAACCCTGGGGCTTAGCGCATCATGTATTGCAGCATTAATTCTGAAATGATCTAATAAATTTCTTTGGTCATTATGTACTTCAACTAATACATTCGAACAGTCTTGCGCAAGGAATTCTTTTGCACGATCCATCGCAGCTGCATCTTCAACTATTACTTTTACAAGCTGAGGGCCAACATGATCTCTCAAAATACGATGAATAAAATCTTCATCTCTATTTAGAAGTACTGGAGGTGGATAGTTTTCAGAAGCTTGCTGAATTGCCTCCCATTGTTTGAGAAGATTTTCTAGGTCATCGATTAATAAGTCTTCGCTTACAGAGTCAGCCTCAGTTCGAATAAGTAAACCAGTGCTAGGGGGCTTGATCAAGACACCTAGAGCTCTAAGTCGATTTCTTTCTCCTTCTGAATTGATACGTCTAGAAATGTTGACTCCTTGTCCATGAGGTTGAAGGACTAAATATCTGCCTGGTAGTGAAATATTCCCTGTGAGTCTGGGACCTTTAGTCCCAGTAGGTTCTTTCATTACCTGAACTAAAACTTTTTGCCGTGGTTCCAGGAGTTCCGTTATCCCAGCAGCGCCTTTTTTTAATCGCAATGGGCCAAGATCGGTCACATGGATGAAACCATTCTTTTCACTCTCCCCAATATTTACAAAGGCAGCATCGATTCCAGGAAGAACGTTTTCTACCGTTCCTAAAAAGACATCTCCAATTTGGTAGCGTCCTTGGGCGACGATTAGCTCGTCTACTCGTTCATCTGTGAGCACTGCTGCTATACGCAGCTGCTCAGCGATGACAATTTGCTGGGGCATATATCAAAGAAATTAGTTAGGAGCCCGCCTGGCTCATCAACGATTGCAAACAGTCAGCCTGCAAAGTGATCTCAACTCAACGGTTGAGCTCTTGAGTGGAGGGTGAAAATAGGAGAAATTACTCCAATTAAAGAGATTTAGATTGCTTGTCCGGCAAAATAACCGGAAATTGCGAGGAGCAAAAAGGCCTCGATTCCTCAGAATTGGGGTTTTTAGTAAGGCCTGGACGCTTTATTGGCAATAGTTGCCCAGAACTTCGCGTCTTTCTAAGACACTAGCATTGAAGCAATTTTATTTCATCCCTTTTCACGTCATCGATGATTAGAGATTGATCAAAATATTCTTCAAGCCAACACTTGATCTGAATAGGCTTAATACTTCTTCCGAGGTCATCTATCTTGGTATTTAGCTCAAGACCCACTCTTTGAACTTGGGTCTCAGGAGAGGAGCTGACTGAGGTTGTTTTTAATTTTAGAGAGCCTAGACATGGCCTACAATTTCTTGTTCTTGGCCTCCCTTTCTTATCTTTATCATGCCATATGATCTCTTTTGTTTCTAATAAAGAAGCTATGGCTTTCCCCCAATCATGTAGTGATTTTTTACTCTCCGTTCTTGCTTGTAGAGAAAAAGTCCAAATAGAACCTGCGATTTCTTGAGAGAGACCTTTTTTTGTGATGGGTATAACTTTTGCTTCTATCAGATTTAACCCTTTTGGAAGAGTCTCTTGAAGTTTTTTGCGTATGCTTTCACCTTCGACTATTTCATAGAAGTCAATATCCATCAATTCTCCATTTGCTTCAATTCCTAAAGGTAGTGCTAGAGCAAGTTGGAATCTTGGCAAGGGATGAAAGCCAGCGCTGTAACTAACTGGTAAATGACTTCTCCTAAAGGCTCGTTCAAATATTCTCATAACATCTAGATGACTAATTAAGTGCATTGGATTGGTCTTCGAAAAACGAAACCTGACTCGGCAGACTCTTTGGCTAGGAGGATTTTCTGTAGGCTTTTGCTTAGGAATTTCTGGAGGCTTTGCTATTAAGTTGTGGCCTAATTCGGGTCCGCATACGCCACATTTACTGCAACTGTCAAATGAGCAATCTTCAACAACTATCTCTTTAAGAGCTTTTTGTAGATCATTCGCCAACCATTTTTTTTCTAGTCCGGTATCTATGTGATCCCAAGGCAGTGGTTGCTTGTCAAGAACATTTAAATCAGAAGTTTTTAGAGCTTCAATATCATTCCAAGAACCTATTTCCAGTTTTCTATATTTACCGGCTAATCCAGCAGAGTCTATGGCTTGTGTCCATGCATCGAACGCACGATCAAGAGATTCAAACCATGCATCCATTCCTGCGCCTAGCCGCCATGCTTTTTCTATTACAGGGGCTATTTGCCTATCTCCTCTGCCTATGAAATCTTCCATTGCGGATAAGCGCAGATCTGTGAAATTTGCCTTAATTCCTTTTAACTGCTTCAAAGAAGTTTTGAGGAGTTTTTGCTTTCTCTCTAATTCATTTCTAGAAACGCTATGCCATTGAAATGGTGTATGTGGTTTAGGAGTGAAATTACTAATTGTTAGGTTTAAATTTAATCTCCCAAGATCGCTACATTTTGATTGAAGCATTTTGCAAGTTTCAGCAATACCTTCAACGTCTTCATCTCTTTCTCCAGGCAGTCCAATCATGAAGTAGAGCTTCACTTTCCTGAACCCATTTTCCATGGCTTTGCGAATGCCTTTGATTAAATCTGCATCTGTCAAACCTTTATTAACGATGTTCCTTAATCTCTGTGTTCCAGCTTCTGGTGCAAATGTGAGGCCAGCTTTCCTTGACCCGCCAAGTATGTGTGCAATGTTGTCATCGAACCGATCTATTCGCTGGCTCGGCAATTGCAAGGAAATGTTTTGTTTGGCTAATCGATTTCTTAACTCAACCCCAACTGCTGGGAGAGATAAGTAATCACTACAGCTTAGAGATAGTAAAGAAAAGTCGCTATAACCAGTTTTTTGCATTCCATCTTCAACTGCATTAATTATTTCTTCTGGCTCAACATCTCTAGCAGGTCTTGTTAGCATTCCTGGCTGGCAAAAACGACAGCCTCGTGTACACCCTCGACGTATTTCTACTGTGAGCCGATCATGCACAGTCTCTATATTTGGTACCAAGCTTGTTGCATAAAAAGGAATTGGAGTTGCAACTCGCCTAAGTATTTTTTTGGGAATAGATTCGAATTTGGGTTTGATTGAAATCTCTGTTCCTTTTTTTTCATATAGAGCTGGTATGTAAACACCAGGTATTTCGGAAAGATCTTTTAAAAGTTCTGAACGGGACAGGTTGTTTTCTTTGGCTTCGGAAACAACTAACCCAATTTCTGGTAATAGTTCTTCTCCATCCCCTAATGCAAAGAAATCAAAGAAATCTGCATAAGGTTCAGGATTGCTTGTAGCAGTTGGACCGCCAGCAAAAACAAGGGGTGGTGATTCAGGATGATTGATCGGAAGATCAGTACGTTTAATTGAATAAAGAGGTATCTCGCTTAAATCCAACATCTCTAAGACATTTGTTGCACCTAATTCGTAACTAAGGCTAAATCCAACTATGTCAAAAGCTATTAAAGGTCTGCGACTTTCTAATGCAAATAACTTCTGAGATGCGTCCCTAAGCCGCTTTGCCATGTCAGGAGCAGGAAGATACGCCCTATCACACATTTGGTCAGGGACTGTATTCAGGATTGAATAAAGAATGAGATGGCCAAGATTGCTTACTCCTATTTCATACAGATCTGGATAGGTCAGAGCCCAGTGGACTTTGCTTGATTCCCAATTTTTTGCTTGGACGCCAAGTTCATGCCCCAAATACCTTGCAGGTTTACTGATGTCAGCGTCTATTAATTGGTTGAAAACAATTGGATCTAGTTGATTGTTGGCTTTCAAACCACTTTTAGAGGCAATAGTCACAACAGACAAAAGTCCTCTCTTGACTACATCGTATGAGGAGAGTCCACATAATGACATCTTTCATAGCAGGATGTTTTTAATTAATTAATTTGCTCTAGTGCTCAAGGTCAACGACAACTATCTAAAACTCAAGGCGGGTTATCTATTCCCAGAGATTGCTCGAAGAGTTAACACTTTTTGCTCTGAGCATCCTGACGTTGATTTAATCCGTTTAGGTATTGGAGATGTCACAGAGCCTCTCCCCTCGGCTTGTAGAGATGCGATGAAAGCAGCTATTGACGAAATGGGGACTCATGCTGGCTTTCATGGTTATGGGCCAGAGCAAGGTTATCCATGGCTTAGAGAGGCTATTGCGAAGTTTGACTATCACTTACGTGGGTGTGATATCTCTGCTGAAGAAATTTTTGTTTCAGATGGATCTAAATGTGATAGCAGTAATATTCTCGATATCTTAGGCCCAAAAAATCGTATTGCTGTAACTGACCCAGTCTATCCAGTTTATGTTGATAGCAATGTAATGGCAGGGAGAACAGGAGAGGTAGAAGATTCTGGCTGCTATGAGGGCTTGTCTTATATAGCAATAAATGAAGCAAATAATTTTGAGGCGCAGATTCCAAAAGAATCCCTCGATTTAATTTATCTATGCTTCCCTAATAATCCGACTGGGGCAGTTGCTACGAAATCTAAATTGGCAGCTTGGGTAGATTATGCCTTAAAGAATGATGCACTTATTCTTTTTGATGCTGCTTATGAGGCTTTTATTCAAGATAATGATATTCCCCATTCAATATTTGAAATAGAAGGGAGTCGACAATGCGCAATTGAGTTTCGTTCTTTCTCAAAAAATGCTGGTTTTACTGGAACGCGTTGCGCCTTTACTGTTATTCCTAAGACTCTTAAAGGTAGAACTCAAGATGGTAAAAGTATTGATTTATGGAGTCTTTGGAATCGTCGTCAGAGCACTAAATTTAATGGAGTTAGTTATATCGTTCAGCGAGGAGCTGAAGCCGTATATTCCAATGAAGGCCAGTCGCAAGTTAAATCTTTGGTCAATTTTTATATGGAGAATGCAAACTTAATAAGAACTGAGCTGATTAAGGCTGGATTAACTAGCTATGGAGGTGAAAATGCCCCTTATGTTTGGATCAAAACCCCTGATGGACTTGATTCGTGGAGCTTTTTCGACCTATTGCTGGATAAGGCCAATATTGTAGGAACACCTGGAAGTGGCTTTGGAGTCGCTGGAGAAGGTTATTTTCGTTTATCAGCTTTTAATAGTAGAAAGAATGTAGAGAAAGCGATGAAACGAATTGCCAATCTTTAAAATACTTACAATCAAATTCAATGTTATTCAAACTACACTTAATTCAACCTAAATTGAAAAGAGTGCATACATTAAAAGAGATCTCTGGAGGTGTAGGGGTTTTAGAAAAGCTTCCAGAATTGGTTGCTAAGAAATCTCCTAGGTACAAGGTTTTATTGCATAATGACCCTGTCAACACTATGGAATATGTTGTTCAAACATTAAGACAGGTAGTTCCTCAACTGAGTGAGCAAGATGCAATTGCAATTATGCTTGAAGCTCATAATACAGGACTAGGGTTGGTGATTGTATGTGACTTAGAACCTGCAGAATTTTATGCCGAGACTCTTAATTCAAAAGGTCTTACGACTACTCTTGAGAAAGAAAACTGAGTAACATTCTTTTTGCTAAGTTGAATAAATGGTTGGTTCAGTCCAATCGATGGATTCCTTTGCTAACCATTATTCCATTTGTTTACTTTTTGGGCTGGTTGTTGTCTCATCCTTTTCGACTTATTGGGGATTTAACTGAAAACACTATTAGCCTTATTTCTACACTAATTAGTTTTTTGGCTTTTATTTCCTTAATGCCAGCTTGGATAAAGCTTAGATGGAGAAAACCAAGATTTTATAATTCACTCGGCATATTTGGTCTAGGAAAAAGATACTTTCTGCTAACTTTTTCAAGAGGCATTGCGTATGCTGTTGGACTACTTTTATTGTTATTGATATCACTTCTTTTAAGTCCTTGGGCAAATTGGCAAGGTCAACTTTCTTACTCTAATTTTATCAATGCTTTGTTTTTGGGAGTTGGAGTGGGCTTCGCTGAAGAATTGATTTTTCGCAGTTGGCTTTTTGAAGAACTAGATCAACTATTAGGCCCATTTGCTGCCTTTATTGGACAAGCTGTAGTTTTTAGCTTGGTTCATATTCGGACAAACCTTGATGCTTTTTCAATGATTTCTTTACTTATTGGCTTGTTCCTGTTGGGCATGCTGCTTGCTTTAAGACGCAGATCGGACAATGGTTCTTTGTGGGGGAGTATTGGTTTCCATGGAGGGTTGGTTGCTGGGTGGTTTCTAATTCAGGCTGGTTTGATAGAGCTCTCGCCTAACTGTCCTTGGTGGCTTGTTGGACCTGATATGCCTAATCCAAACCCTATAGGTAGTTTGATAGCTATTTTGGTTTTGACTTTGATGCTCTTTAATCAACTAAAAGCAGATGCCATTGTTCGGCGGCCTTTTAGAGGCGCATGCAATGCTTCTTCAAGTGGAGCGACTCCATAATCCCTTTCCAGTAGGTCCATAACGGTTCGCCCAAAATCTTCTGAATTGGTGTCAAATGCTTCTAAGCAGATACGACCAAATTGTTTACCCATTGGCTCGGGGTTCCATAAAAGTTTTCTTGCTGTCCATGGCATCATGCTCATTGGGTTGTATCCCGGTTTTATTAAACCTTTTTCAAAGCCATATTGCTCTAAATGCGTATGGGGTTGTAGCCCGATAAAGAAAATTGCCGGCTCAACTTTTTCAGGACCAAATATTTTTTCTAATTCTCTATGGTAAGCGATTGTTTGGCGAATAGTTTCTGGCCTCTCGTCAATCACATTAAATGAGTAGTTAACAGAAACTTTATCTTTAAAACCTGCACGAGAAAGCATTTTGCAACTTTCTAAAACTGTTTTTAAATTGTAGCCCATCCTCATTTTCCTTACCAACTCCTGTGAGCCTGATGTGATGCCAATTTCAAAGTAGCTCATCCCAGTAATGACCATTAATTCGGCTAGTTCTTGATCTAAGTTATCAGCGCGTATATAAGCTGCCCAATTTATATCTAAGAGCCCTTCTTCTCTGATCGCCCTTAGAAGTTCTTTGGCATCTTCGATATAGCGTCTTGCAGGAATAAATTGTGCATCTGTGAACCAAAAGCCCCTTACCCCAAGGTCATATAGCTGACGCATTTCATTGACAACTTCTTGGACAGGGTTTACACGCACTTTCTTACCTTCAACAACTGTATAAACGCAATAACAACAATTGTGAGGACAACCTCTTTTTGTTTGAACTCCTACATAGAAATCTCCTCCTTCTAAATACCAATTTAGTTGAGGCCAGATGGAAGCAATATATTCATAATTACAAGAGGTTTTTGGTAAACTTATAGGCTGCTCATGAATGAGTCCTGGTCGTGGAGTCTCGCCCACAATAAAACATCTTTCTTCTTGAATAGAATCCCCACGCAATAATTTTTCTAGCAGTGGCTCTCCTTCTCCTACAGAGATAATTGTTCCTTTTGGCAGTGCTGCTCCAAGTTGTTCATAGAAGACACTTACGGCGCCACCGCCTAAGACCACTCGAGCTTCTTTTGTAAACCGGCGAGCAGTTTTTAATCCTTTTTTTATAAGTCTTTGATTACGCCAAAGCTCTCCATAATGACTACTCATAAGGCGCAGACCTCCCAGGGCGCCTCGTAATCTTTTTAGTGGATTACGTGCATAAAAAACTTCAAAAGAGTTTTGAAGAGGATTCCCCCCTCTTCCATCTACAGGTGCATATATTTGAATATCTCTCCAAGAAAAGATTAATAAAGAAGGACGAAAATCAACAATAGTTTTGATTAACAGTCTTTCGACATCAATTACTGGTATTGCAGCTAAATCCAGAATGCGTTGAGGCATATCTGGAAAACATTTGTGCAAATGGTCAGCTAGATAAATTGGCCCAATTGGGAAAATTGGATTACATGGAAGCCTAATCAGTAATACTTTAGGATTTTCAGGCTCTTTCAATGCTGTCTTTGAAGAGTCAGAGGGATTTGTTTTGGCGGCGCCAATCTTCACAAGTTAATTCAGTGGTTTAACTTCAGACTCCGAATCAACATGACGCTAACAACTGATAGGCCAGATTTTGCCTCTTAATCTCTTTGATTTATTGATCCGGGATTTTTGATCAATTCCTATTATGAATCAATTGCTCTTATCTCTCCCTTCCTTTTTTAGAGCTGATGCAACAAAAAGCGGGAATGGCTTGACTAGGAAGAAAATATAAAAGATTTCTTTTTCAAAAAACTTCTCGATTTCTCTCTCAATACACGCGGTTTTCCTTTAAACTCTTGCTGACAGGGCAAACCTGTCCTTACTTAATTCCCTTTCGGGATTTTTACCTGTCCTCATGACCACCCTTCAGCAGCAACGTTCTTCGTTGCTTAAAGGTTGGCCGCAGTTCTGTGAGTGGGTCACTTCCACCAATAACCGTCTTTATGTCGGTTGGTTTGGTGTTCTGATGATCCCCTGCCTGTTATCGGCCACCATTTGCTTCATTATTGCCTTTATTGCTGCACCGCCGGTAGATATCGACGGTATTAGAGAGCCTGTTGCTGGCTCCCTGATGTATGGAAACAACATCATCTCTGGTGCTGTTGTCCCTTCCAGTAATGCCATTGGGATGCACTTCTATCCAATTTGGGAAGCTGCGTCTGTAGATGAATGGCTTTACAACGGAGGCCCATACCAGCTCATCGTTTTCCACTTCCTGATCGGTATTTGCGGTTGGATGGGACGTCAGTGGGAGCTTTCATACCGCTTGGGTATGCGCCCTTGGATCTGCGTTGCTTATTCCGCGCCTGTATCAGCTGCTTTTGCAGTCTTTCTGATTTATCCCTTCGGACAAGGATCGTTGTCTGATGGCATGCCATTAGGCATTTCTGGAACCTTCAACTTCATGTTTGTGTTCCAGGCTGAGCACAACATCCTGATGCACCCCTTCCATATGGCTGGTGTAGCTGGAATGTTTGGCGGTAGCTTGTTCTCCGCGATGCACGGCTCCTTGGTGACTTCATCTCTGATTCGTGAGACTACTGAGAATGAATCACAGAACTATGGCTATAAGTTCGGCCAAGAGGAAGAGACCTACAACATCGTGGCTGCCCACGGTTATTTCGGTCGTTTGATCTTCCAATACGCCAGCTTTAACAACAGTCGTAGCCTTCACTTCTTCTTGGCAATCTTCCCAGTTGTTTGTGTTTGGTTGACTTCCATGGGCATTTGCACCATGGCATTCAACTTGAATGGTTTCAACTTTAACCAGTCAATTTTGGATGCTCAGGGCAAGGTTGTTCCAACATGGGGCGATGTTCTAAATCGTGCCAACCTAGGTATGGAAGTAATGCATGAGCGTAATGCTCATAACTTCCCTCTAGACCTTGCAGCAGCTGAGACCACTTCTGTTGCGCTAGTTGCTCCTGCAATTGGTTGAGTCTAAGTAGTTTGCTTAGAGCGAAAAGATCAGGTTTGTTTGTCTGATCGGAAAAGCCCCCTCATTTGAGGGGGCTTTTTATTTTTTGATCATTCTTTAGTTTTTCCTTTAAAGCTCTATCAAAAGCCGGTGACTGGATTTGAACCTGCGACCTACTGATTACGAATCAGTTGCTCTACCTCTGAGCTACACCGGCGGCAAAAGGAATCTAATATTACAATTTAGGCTGAGAAATCTGTGAAAGAAACTAAGAAAACTGCTTCTCAATTAGATCCTAAATTAAGAGAAAGGCTTTTAAAAGAATCTAAAAGTCCGTTTAGGGGAATTCGCAGGATTGTTTGGATTGCATTGTTTGGTTCATCTCTAATTGGTCTTTTTGTGATGGCTTTTAGAGAGATCTCTGGACAGTCAGTGCTTTGGAGTGATGGACTTATTCAAGTTATTGCCGTTATGCTCTCAGGCAGCTTGCTTTGGTTCGATCGCTCAAGAAATACAAATGAGGAGTCTTAACTAGTTCAATAATTTTTTGCATTCATAGATTTTGCTACTTAATAGCCAATTAAATGTTGATTGCTTATGTATTTAATTTTCGCTTTTGAGTCACAAATTTGTAAGCTTCAACATTGTCCCCTTCTTCCCAGTTAGCGAATCGATCGCAGCCTATTCCGCACTCAAATCCAGTAGCTACTTCTTTTACATCATCTTTATTTCGTCTTAGAGAATCCAGATCACCATCAAAAACTATTTGCTTATCACGTTTGACACGGACTTTGCAATTGCGCTGCAATTTACCATTAGTGACATAACAACCTGCAACTGCACTCTTGCCGACATTGAATACAGCACGTACTTCTGCAACTCCAAGACTTTCTTCCACCATTTCAGGCTCAAGAAGACCTTCCATTGCAAGTTGAATATCCTCTAGCAGCTTATAAATGACTTCGTATTCCCTAACGTCTACTCCTGTTGCATCAGCTGCGCGCTTAGCACCCGAAGCCATGGAGGTATTGAAGCCAACAATCACTGCTCCTGAAGCTGCCGCTAGGTCAACATCAGTTTCTGTCACTTCTCCAGGCGCAGAAAGTAAAACCCTGACTTGCACCTCGTCTTTAGGGAGTTGTTCTAAAGAACCCAAAATGGCTTCAACACTTCCTTGAACATCTGCTTTGAGGATTAGATTTAATTCCTTCAAATCTCCCTCACTTGCTTGACCTGATATCGCTGAAAGAGAGACACGTCGAGAAGCCATTTGTTGTGCTAATCGTGTGGCTCGTGTATCGGCGGCACGTTCTCCCACTACAGCTCTTGCAGATTTCTCATCTGGATAAACCTCGAACTCATCACCAGCAGTGGGGACTTCACTAAAGCCCAGTGCTTCTACAGCACTAGAAGGCCCACTTTCTTTCAGCCGAGTCCCGTTTTCATCAACCATCGCTCTTACTTTTCCAAGAACAGGCCCTGCGGCTAGGACATCTCCAGTTCTGAGTGTTCCGTTTTGGACTAGTAGTGTTGCAACAGGACCTTTGGCCTTGTCTAAATGTGCCTCAATAACTGTTCCTTTAGCTAGACGATCTGGATTGGCTTGCAGATCCTCAACTTCAGTAACCAAAAGGACCATTTCTAGAAGCTTATCAATGTTTTCTCCTTTGATTGCACTTACTGGAACCATCACAACATCACCTCCCCAATCTTCAGCGATTAGAGATTGATCTGAAAGCTCTTGCTTCACCTTGTCCGCTGATGACCCTTCTTTATCTATTTTGTTAATGGCAACAACTATGGGGACTTCTGCAGCTCTTGCATGGCTTATAGCTTCAAGTGTTTGAGGACGCACGCCATCATCTGCTGCAACAACTAGTACGGCTACATCTGTCACCTTCGTTCCTCGAGCACGCATTGCAGTAAAGGCTTCATGCCCTGGAGTATCAAGGAAAGTGAGCTTCCGTTCCTCACCTCCATGTTGAATTTCAACTTGATATGCCCCGATATGTTGTGTAATTCCTCCTGCTTCCCCTGCCGCTACTCTTGCCTTTCGAATGGCATCTAGGAGGCTAGTTTTTCCATGATCAACATGCCCCATGACAGTAACTACTGGGGGCCTTCGAATTAAATGTTCTAAATCAGTATCTTCAATTATCTCGGAAGTTTTCTTCGCAGCTTCTTCAACATCATCTTGTAATACAGGTACACCAAACTCTTCTGCAACAGTCTCAATTGTTGAAAGATCTAACGACTGTGTCACAGTTGCAGTTATCCCTTTAAAGAAAAGGGATTTAATAATTTCAGAGCTTTCTACACTGAGTTTGTCCGCTAATTCTTGAACGGTTAGGTTTGCCTCTGGGACAACAATCATTTCTGGCCTGATCTGTTTTGCTTCCCTGGCTGCTCTTAATTCCATGGCACGTCGCCTTTGTCTTTGACGTGTGGTCTCTTTTTTGCGCTTGCGCATTGCCGCCACTGGCTTGGCGGATGTTTTTTTGCTCCCTTTTGGTTTGGATGGACGGGCCAGGCTTGCAGACAGGACCACAGCCTGTTGTTCCCCTGCGAAGCCGCTTGTTTCTGTTGTGAGTGCATCATCATTTTCTCCAATGATGTGAACTCTTTGTCTCTGTTTTTGAGGGGATTTATTGCGTAACGCCTCAAGCTTTGCACTGTCATCCCAGTCGGGCCTGCCAGTTCTTCTTGCTGCTCCAGGAGCTCCTGCCCCAGGTCTGTGAGTTGGCTTTTTGGGAGAAGGAGTAGGTGCGTTTGGTTTTTTGGCAGGTGGTTTAGGCCCTTCAGTACTGCCTCCTTTAGGTCCAGCACCAACGCTCGTTCCGTCGGCTCGTCTAGGAGGTGGTACTCCAGGCCGTCCCGTCGGCTTTTGAAGTTGCATTAGTTCGCCAGGGGAGACGGGCTTCCTCATGCCTGTAGGCATTCCAGGTCGAGCTGAGCCCCCTGAGCGAGGTTTATTGTCTCTGGAAGGTGAGCCTGGACCCGTCTTGTCTCGCCTGATGGGTTTACCTACTAGCTCTACGGGGTTGCCTGAGGAACGCGGTTGACCTGGTCTAGTACCTGCTCCTGCTGTACGAATAGGAGCATTTGGTCGTTGTGGATTAATTTGTTGCTGAGGAGAATTATTTCGTTGATTGACACCTCCTGTTGGTCTTGGACCTCCACCAAGACGCTTCCTGTCGGGCCTTGGAATGGAAGGACGACTTGGAGGGGTGATAGGCCTTTTTGGTTGCGGTTTGCCAACTAATTCTGGTTTTGTTTGAGGCCGTTGAGATTGATTTAAAGGAGCTTTTGGTGGAGCTGGTTTGTTTTGATGAGTGCTTTGAGGAGGTCTTGAGACGATTTTTGGTTTTGAAGCAGGGGTTTGTCCTGCAAGAGACGGTTTAGGCGCTGATGGTCGATTTGTTATTTGATTGCTCTTTTCTAAAGTTGGTCTGTTAGAAGAAGGGTTTTTACCAGTTGGCTTTGGTGCTAGTGGTCTACTAGGTGGAGATGAATAACTATTGCTTGGATTTTTAGTTGGTTTCTCGGTGGGTGGTGTTGGAGAAAGATTTTTAGAAGCGCTTTTTTGCGAGGGGTTTATTGGTCTGATCGGAGAATTAGTAGGACTTTTGGGGGTTTGGCTTTTAACGGGAGTTGGTGCTGATGGCTTAACTACAGCGATTGGTTTCTTTGGTGCAGCAGGCACTTTGGTCCCAGCTTTCTTATTAGTTAATTGATTTTCTTGAGGCGTATTTTGGGAGGATGCTTTTTTAACTGAAAGAATTACCTTGTCGCCTGCAGAACTTGAACCTTTGCGTTTTTGGGCAGGAACATTAGTTTTTGCTTTCAGGAGGTGATTTCGAATTTGTTGTGCTTCACCTTCATTGATTGAGCTGCTATGACTCTTTGCTGCAATTGAAAGTTTATGAGCGGCATCGAGCACGTCTTTGTTCTCCAGGCCTAAATCCCTGGACAGCTCATAAATTCTGATTTTGCCGCTGCTGGTCATTAAGTTCTCCGGTCGTTCCGGGTGGCTGCTAACAGAGTGCTCAATTCAATCTTGAGCCATAGTTCATATTGCCTCAGCATCTGAATCAATGCAGTGATTTAGACGCTTTTGCAGCATCTCCACAATGGTTTCAGGTATCTGACAACGCAAAGCCTTTTGGAGACGCTTGCGACGCCAAGAATCTTCAAGGCAAGTCTTGTTAGGACAAAGATAGGCTGAACGACCCATCCCTCCTTCTAGGACTACTCCATCCTGATAGTCCCTGGTAACTTTCCAAAGCTTCTGGCGATCCAGTAACTTTCGACAAGCAACACAGCGACGAAGGACGGGTCTTTGACTCACCGGGCTCCATCCTCTTTAGACGAAGACTCTTCATCTTCATTTTCATTTTCAATATTTTCGCTTGTTATTTCCGTTTCATCAAGGCTTTCTTGACCTTCTTGAGAAGAGTTTTCCTCAGACTCCTCTTGATCATAATCATCTTCTGGAAGTGGATAAAGCTCTCTAAGCCGGGCATCTTCTTCAGCTCTAGCTGCTTGTTCCGCTGCTAAACGTTCTTCAGCTTCACGTTGTAAAGTTTCTTCTTCTTCTCTATGAGCAATTAACTCTGCAACCTCAGAATCTTCTGCAGCTTGGTCATATTCCTGAGAATTCTTGATATCTATTTTCCAACCAGTAAGTCTTGCTGCTAGGCGTACATTTTGCCCTTCTCTCCCAATTGCAAGGCTTAGTTGATCTGGTGGCACAAGAACATGGGCATGTTGTCCTTCTGGGTCGACCAATCGGACCATTTCAACTCTTGCAGGACTGAGGGAATTAGAGATGTATTGAACCGGGTCTTGCGACCACCTTATAACATCTATTTTTTCACCCCTTAATTCATTTACTACCTGCTGAATCCTTGACCCACGTGCACCGATACAAGCTCCAACAGGGTCGACTTCTCTTTCTATGCTGTCAACCGCAACCTTGGTGCGAGGGCCAACAGACCGGGAAGGGGGGTTTGCTTCCCTGGCAACAGCAACTATGCGTACCGATCCTTCTTGGATTTCGGGCACTTCATTTTCAAATAAATAAACGACTAAACCCGCATTAGATCTGCTTACAAAAAGTTGTGGTCCTCTTCTAGGAATTTCGCTTACTTCTTTTAAGAAAACTTTGAAAGTTGCATTTGCCCGATAATTGTCATTAGGTAGTTGGTCTCTCCGAGGTAATTCTGCTTCTACTTCTGGTCTACCTAATCCAGAACTAACAGCCATGATTACTGATTGACGCTCAAATCGTATTACACGAGCTGTTAAAACAGGATCTTCCAGATCAGCAAATTCTTCTTGGATCATTCTCCGTTGCTGGTCCCGGAGTTTTTGGGCTAAAACTTGCTTTGTGGTGGAAGCAGCCATCCTTCCGAAATCCTCTTTTTCAGGAGTTACGTCGAGGACAACTGTGTCGCCTACTTGAGCATCTTCTGCCACTTGCATGACTTCAGATAAGGAAATTTGATGATCTTCACTTTCAACTTCTTCGACAATGATTTTGCTTGCTAGAACGCGATAACCCTCTTCATCAAGATCAAGACCTACATCGAAATTACTGAAATACTCTTCTTCAAAAGGATCTTCGCTTATTCCTAAATAAAGCGTTCGCCTATACCTTTCATAGCCTTTAAGCAAAGCTTCGCGAAGAGCAGCTTCCACAACAGGAGTTGGGAGCTTTTTTTCTTCACTGATATCTTCTATCAGATTATTTAAGCCAGGAAGTAGAACGAGAGCCATCGAAGATGGGGATTGGATTAATAAAGAATTGTTTGCGGGAGATTTTTAATCACCCTGACGGACTAATAAGTCGCACATCCGTAACTTCTTCTCGAGGAATGCGACTCATTCTCCCTTTAATATTTAAAAGAACATAATCTTTTGAACGCTCATGCAGCAGGCCCTTACGACTCATTTTTGAATGCTGTTCATTATTAAAAATAACTTCCACTGGAAAGCCGCGAAATGTTTGAAAATCTCGATCAGTCAAAAGTGTTTCATTGATACCTGGGCTACTGATTTCTAATACATAGGCTTCTGTTAAAAGTTGTGAGCTCTCTATCGCCTCCTCCATTGGAGTACTAAAACTGGCGCAATCATCTAATGAAACATCTTCTCCTCCAGCATGCCTAATTTGCACTTGCATTGTCATTGGCTTGCGATGTGTTAATACCTCGACACCACAAAGCTGATAGCCATTATCTGCAGCTGTGGTGGCTGCAAGTCGCTCAAAGTCTGTGAGAATTTGATGAGGCAAGAGACAGTGACTTGACCGGACTGCTAGCCCGATCGGTTTCAGAATTGACCTGTCTCCAATGCAGGAGGTAACCGCCAGGCAGAACTTCATACTACGCGATGACCTAACGAAAGTAAGCTTTTTCAGCCAACCAAGACCCGAAAAAATTTAATTCCAATGGATGAAAATTTGTTTATCGGAGGATTTTCTCGCTTTTTATTAAGCTGTGATGAAGGCTTTTCTTTAGCCTTAATGCAATGACTTTTAGGAGCTTCCTAATGAAAATTAGTCGCAGGTTTTTATTGCGACTTTTCAGTGGATTATTAGGTTTATTTTGTTTGACTTTTGGTTTTGCAGTTAACGAGTCCAGCGCATACCCTCTGTCTGAAGGTAATGAGACTCTTGAACATAGTTTTGTCTCCAAAGCAGTTAAGCGGGTGGCGCCGGCAGTTGTGCGTATTGATACCGAGAGAACTGTTGAGAGGCAGCCTTTCGACCCAACATTGATTGACCCTTTACTCAGAGATTTGCTTGGAGAGCCTGGTAGTGGGCCGGAAAGAGAAAGAGGACAAGGATCTGGATTCTTAATTGATGATCATGGGTTGGTGCTTACAAATGCGCATGTTGTAGAAAGGGTTGATCAAGTTAGTGTGACGCTTGCAGATGGAAACCAGTGTGATGGTGAGGTTGTAGGTACTGATGCTGTTACCGATTTAGCGCTTGTTCGTCTGTATACAGAAGAAGGAAATAGCCCTGAAGGGGCACCTCTTGGAGACTCTGAGGCATTGCAGGTCGGTGATTGGGCAATTGCTTTAGGCACTCCTTATGGTCTTGAGCAAACAGTCACACTTGGCATTGTGAGCACTTTGCATCGCAATATAAATAGTTTAGGTTTTTCGGATAAGAGATTAGACTTGATTCAAACAGATGCAGCTATTAACCCTGGCAATTCAGGTGGTCCATTAGTTAATAGTTTTGGCGAAGTAATAGGAATAAATACCCTCGTTAGATCAGGTCCTGGAGCAGGTTTGGGCTTTGCTATTCCAATAAATCTTGCAAGAAGAGTCTCTGACCAACTTCTTGCAACTGGGGAAGTTTTGCACCCTTACTTAGGAGTTCAACTAGTATCTTTAACAGCACGAATTGCTAGGGAGCATAATAATGACCCGAATTCTTTGGTACAACTACCAGAACGTTCAGGGGCATTAGTGCAATCTGTCTTGCCTGATAGCCCAGCCGAAAAGGCAGGTTTAAGAAGGGGTGACCTAGTTATTGAGGCAGACGGAACAGAGATATTTGACCCTCAATCTTTGCTTGAACAAGTTGATAGAGCGGAGATAGGTGTCCCATTCTCTGTAACTATTATGCGTAATAGTAGTGAGTTAAGTCTTTCTATCAAACCTGCAGCATTGCCCGGTTTGAGTTGACATCTTGCTACTGTCTCGCCTGTGATTTCTTGAAAGATGTCTGACCTACAAACTCAGATGAAGCAAGCTGTGGCTATAGCAGCTGTTGAGCAAGTCAAAGATGGCATGGTGTTGGGACTTGGTTCAGGTTCAACAGCTGCTTTGATGATCGAAGCTTTAGGAAGCAAACTTTCTTCTGGAAAGCTCAAAAATATTGTTGGAGTAACTACTTCCTTTCAAGGTGAAGTTTTGGCTTCTCATTTAGGGATCCCTTTACTTAGTCTCTCTGCCGTAGATCGAATTGATTTGGCTATAGATGGTGCTGACGAAGTAGATCCATCTTTTCAATTGATCAAGGGTGGTGGAGCCTGCCATGTACAAGAGAAATTGGTAGCTGTTTTAGCTCAAAGGTTCGTAGTAGTAGTGGATTCAACAAAAATTGTGGATACATTAAACCTTGATTTTCAGCTTCCTGTAGAAGTTCTACCAACAGCTTGGAAACAAGTACAAGCAACTTTGAATGACATCGGTGGAACGTCTAAGTTACGAATGGCTGAACGCAAAGCTGGTCCTGTAGTAACTGATCAAGGGAATCTTGTTCTTGATGTCACTATTGAAGGAGGGATTAAAGCTCCTGAGCAACTAGAACAGCAAATAAATAATATTCCTGGTGTTCTTGAGAATGGCCTTTTTGTCAATCTCGCAGATGAGGTTTTAGTTGGTGAAATAGTTGATGGTGTTCCAGGCGTTCGCCGCTTGAAAAAGGTTTAAATAGATAGTCTTAGATCCTAATCTTTATTGATTCGGCATGGCTATAAAGGCCTTCACTTGTGGCTAGATCAATAACTTCTTTGGAAGTACTGTCAAAGGCTTTTTTGTTAAATTCAATTAAAGAAGTGTTTTTCATAAATGTTTCTACTCCAAGTGCTCCACTAAATCTTGCTGTACCTGATGTTGGTAAAGTGTGATTTGGACCAGCGAGATAATCGCCTACTGCCTCTGGAGACCATTGGCCTATAAAGATTGCTCCAGCATTGTTTATTTTATTTGCTAACTCTTGAGGCTCTTCAGTAAGTAATTCAAGATGCTCTGGTGCAAAGTAATCAGCTAATTCAATACACTCATCGATATTTTCGCAGATAACTATTAAGCCCCAATTATTTAATGAGTCTTTGCAGGTTTCTGCTCTTGGATGATTTGTTAGCTGACTTTCAATTTCTTGTGGGAGAGCTTCCACAATGCTTGCTTCAGTAGTTATTAATATTGCTGCTGCTAGAGGATCATGCTCTGCTTGAGCAAGCAGGTCAGCGGCAATCTGCTTAATTTGCGCGCTTCCATCTGCAATGATCACTACCTCACTTGGTCCTGCAAGCGAGTCAATTCCTACTTTTCCATAGACCGATTTTTTGGCCAAAGTTACATAAATATTGCCTGGTCCGCTAATGACATCAACCCTTTCTATGGTTTCGGTCCCATAAGCAAGAGCACCAATTGATTGTGCTCCTCCAATCCTAAGGACTTGGTTTACCCCAGCCAAATGAGCTGCAGCAAGAACGACACTATTTATTTCCCCATTTTGATTCGCTGGTGAAACCATAACAATATTTTTTACGCCAGCTACTTGAGCGGGAATTGCATTCATCAGCACTGTGCTCGGATAAGCAGCTCTCCCTCCTGGGATATAAATCCCTGCTTTTTTTACTGGACGCCATCTGCGGCCTAATTTTTCACCGTGAACTCCTTTCAATAAAACATCTTTTGGGAGTTGACGTTGATGAAATTCTTCAATTCGAAGATGTGCAAGCTTAAGAGCTTTTTGGAGCCCAAGAGGTGTTTCATTCCATGCTCTTTTTATGGTTTCTTTTGGGACGTTGAAAGGCTCTGGTCTAAAGCGATCAAATTTCTCTGTGTATTTAATGACGGCATGATCTCCTTCTTCTTGGATCTCTTTCAGTATGGTTTCAACTGTTTGCAAGGCATTTTGTTGAGTCTCACTTGAGGTGCGAGTCGCGATTATTTCTAGTGCTTTTTTTGATTGATCGAGTCCTTTTACACACCGCATAAGCTTTTAGACCTTTAGAAAATTTTGAGCAGCTTTAAGCCGCTGCCTTTATTTAAAACCTTCCTTAAAGCTATAGCTTGGCATCCAAAAATGTCTTGTGAAGACCTCAAATGAGACTTTTTAATCGGTGTTGAGGTAATCTAAATGCGATTCAAAACCACAAAGCCTAAGTGGCAAATAACAAGTCATCCAAAAAGCGCATTCAAATTTCAGAGCGTAATCGCTTGCAGAACAAATCTTATAAGTCGGCCATGCGGACTTTGATGAAGCGATGCTTTAACGCTTGTGAGGCTTATAAGCAAAAACCTGGAGCGGAAGGTAAGGCAACTGTTGAGCAAAGTGTGAATGCAGCCTTCAGTAAAATAGATAAGGCAGTGAAATGTGGAGTGCTGCATCGGAATAACGGTGCTCATCAAAAGGCTCGACTTAGTTCAGCGGTTAAACAGGCTATAGAGACTTCAACAAATTAAATTATTCATTATTTATATTCTTCTCTGTTCTTTTGACCTGGAAATGAGTTTGTGGTCAAAATAACTTGTACAAGAGTAGAAAGGTGAATTTTGACATCTCTCACTTTGATAGATAGTCATTGCCATATCGTTTTTCAAAATTTTGAAAATGATTTGGATGAAGTCTCCGCCAGATGGAGAGAAGCAGGGGTGGAAAATCTTGTACATGCTTGTGTAGAGCCTTCGGAAATTCCTGCTATTCGCTCTTTAGCAGATCGATTCCCTGAGTTGCGCTATTCAGTGGGGGTCCATCCACTTGATACGAAGCATTGGGGAGACGGAACTCTTAAATTGTTGCGTTCATCTGCGCTAGAAGACCCTCGAGTAGTTGCTATAGGTGAGCTTGGTCTTGACCTTTTCAGAGTTTCAAACCTGCAGGAACAGTTGGCGATTCTTCGACCACAGCTTTATTTGGCAGTTGAATTGGATTTGCCAGTGATTATTCATTGTCGAGAGGCTGCTGAGCCAATGATGCAGGAGCTTCTCGAGCTTCAAAAAGAAGGACAATGTCCTAGAGGCGTGATGCATTGTTGGGGTGGTACCCCAGACGAAATGAATCGTTTTTTAGATCTTGGCTTTTACATAAGTTTTAGCGGAACAGTTACTTTCCCAAAAGCTGATGTAACGCATGAATGTGCGCGTCAGGTCCCTGAAGATCGATTCATGATTGAGACTGATTGCCCTTTTCTGGCACCAGTGCCTAATAGAGGAAAGCGCAATGAGCCTGCTTATGTGGTTGAAGTGGCCGCAAAGGTGGCTCAATTGCGTGGGCAATTATTGGATACAGTTGCAAAAAGCAGTACGGCCAATGCAAGAAGTTTATTTGGCTTGAGTTGATTCTTCGAGAGTGCAAAAGGGGCAATGAAAGTGTAAGATTAGAGATTGTCCTGGTTTGACGAGGTCATCCTCCTCTTTGCCGCCAGAAGAGCCCACTCCCCTTCTAAGTGCATTGCCGACGTCAGTAATTTGACCCGAGTTCATTGATTCTCTGAGTGCTTTTGCAGCTTTCCTTTATGGGCAAGTTGTTTATGTCACTCATGTCTCTATGACTTGGTTTAAATGTTTTGTCGCAAGTCAGGCTTCCAACTACTAACTTCTCAATTGCAGGTTGCCGCATGAGCAGAAGCGCGATTCAGGTCGCCAAGACCGCTACTTACCTGCCCGATCTGGTTGAGGTGCAGAGAGCAAGCTTTAAATGGTTTTTAGAGAAAGGTCTAATAGAAGAGTTAGAGAGCTTTTCGCCCATTACTGACTACACAGGAAAGCTGGAACTTCATTTTGTAGGAAGTGAGTATCGCCTCAAAAGGCCTAGGCATGATGTTGAAGAGGCAAAGCGCAGAGATGCGACTTTTGCATCTCAAATGTATGTAACTTGTCGCTTAGTTAATAAGGAAACAGGCGAAATTAAAGAGCAAGAAGTCTTTATTGGAGAGCTTCCGCTCATGACAGAGCGTGGAACATTTATAATTAATGGTGCTGAGAGAGTAATTGTTAATCAAATTGTTCGCAGTCCTGGTGTATATTTTAAAGACGAACAGGATAAGAATGGTCGCAGAACTTATAACGCAAGTGTAATACCAAATCGTGGTGCATGGTTGAAGTTTGAAACTGATAAGAATGACTTGCTACATGTTCGAGTGGATAAAACTAGAAAGATAAATGCGCATGTTTTGATGCGAGCAATGGGTCTTTCTGATAATGATGTAATAGATAAATTACGGCATCCAGAGTATTATAAAAAGTCAATTGAAGCAGCAAACGAGGAAGGTATCAGTTCAGAAGATCAAGCATTATTGGAGCTTTATAAGAAGCTTAGGCCTGGCGAACCACCATCTGTAACTGGCGGTCAACAGCTTTTACAAACGAGGTTTTTTGACCCCAAGCGTTATGACCTAGGTAGAGTAGGTCGTTATAAAATAAATAAGAAATTAAGGCTTACAATTCCAGATACAGTTCGGACACTTACGCACGAAGATGTTTTATCAACACTTGATTACCTAATAAATTTAGAACTAGATGTTGGCGGAGCTACTCTTGATGATATAGATCATTTAGGTAATAGACGTGTTAGGTCTGTTGGAGAGCTTCTGCAGAATCAAGTACGTGTTGGATTAAATCGTTTGGAGAGAATAATTAAGGAAAGAATGACTGTCGGAGAGACAGATTCTTTGACTCCTGCTCAACTCGTAAATCCTAAGCCTCTTGTGGCAGCAATCAAAGAGTTCTTTGGCTCGAGTCAATTAAGCCAATTTATGGATCAAACTAATCCTTTAGCTGAGTTAACTCATAAACGGAGGATTTCTGCTTTAGGACCTGGCGGATTGACTAGGGAGAGAGCGGGCTTTGCTGTTCGCGACATACATCCTTCTCACTATGGACGCTTGTGTCCAATCGAGACTCCAGAAGGGCCAAATGCTGGCTTGATCAATTCCCTCGCTACACATGCACGAGTTAATCAATATGGCTTTATAGAAACGCCTTTTTGGAAGGTGGAAAATGGCCGATTAATAAAAGAAGGAGACCCTATTTATTTGTCAGCTGATTTAGAGGATGAATGTCGAGTTGCTCCAGGCGACGTGGCAACGGATAGCGATGGAAAAATTCTTGCCGACTTGATTCCTGTTAGATACCGTCAAGATTTTGAGAAGGTTCCACCAGAGCAAGTTGATTATGTTCAACTCTCACCTGTTCAAGTTATTTCTGTTGCGACATCTTTAATCCCATTTCTTGAGCATGATGATGCCAATAGGGCACTTATGGGGTCCAACATGCAAAGACAAGCTGTCCCTTTGTTGCGCCCAGAGCGACCTTTAGTAGGTACTGGCCTTGAGACACAAGTCGCCAGAGACTCAGGAATGGTTCCTATTTCTAAAGTGAATGGAATAGTTTCATTTGTAGATGCAACAGCCATTGTTGTAACTGATGAAGAAGGGGTAGATCACAATCATTACCTGCAGAAATATCAACGCTCAAACCAGGACACGTGCTTAAACCAGCGGCCAATTGTTAAACAAGGTGATCCAGTCATTATAGGTCAAGTTCTTGCAGATGGATCTGCTTGTGAAGGTGGTGAGATAGCTCTTGGTCAGAATGTTTTAGTCGCTTATATGCCTTGGGAAGGATATAACTATGAGGATGCAATTTTAGTGAGTGAGCGTCTAGTAAAAGACGATTTATATACCTCTGTGCACATTGAAAAATACGAAATTGAAGCACGTCAAACCAAGCTCGGCCCTGAAGAAATCACTCGTGAAATACCAAATGTAGCTGAAGAAAATTTAGGTAATCTTGATGAAATGGGGATTATTCGAATAGGAGCCTTTGTTGAAAGTGGTGATATTTTAGTTGGAAAAGTTACACCTAAAGGTGAGTCAGATCAGCCTCCAGAAGAAAAGCTTTTAAGGGCAATTTTTGGTGAGAAAGCTCGTGATGTTCGTGATAACTCTTTAAGAGTTCCAAGTACTGAAAGGGGAAGAGTTGTAGATGTTCGTATTTATACCCGAGAGCAGGGAGATGAATTGCCTCCTGGAGCAAATATGGTCGTTCGGGTTTATGTCGCTCAACGCCGCAAGATTCAAGTTGGAGACAAGATGGCAGGCCGTCATGGGAATAAGGGCATTATTAGTCGAATTCTTCCAAGAGAAGATATGCCTTATTTGCCAGATGGAACGCCTGTAGACATTGTCTTAAACCCCTTAGGTGTGCCAAGTCGCATGAATGTTGGACAGGTTTTTGAATGCTTAATGGGATGGGCTGCTGCCAATCTTGATTGTCGAGTCAAAGTAGTTCCTTTTGATGAAATGTATGGGGCGGAAAAGTCACAGCAAACAGTTGAGGCCTATTTAAAAGAAGCTGCAAAGCAGCCTGGAAAGAGTTGGGTTTATAACCCTGAGAGCCCTGGGAAGCTTCAACTTATTGATGGTCGTTCAGGAGAACCTTTTGATCAACCAGTTACAGTGGGATATGCTCAAATTCTGAAATTAGTACACCTGGTAGATGACAAGATCCATGCCAGATCTACTGGCCCTTATTCATTAGTGACTCAACAGCCCCTAGGAGGAAAGGCTCAACAAGGAGGACAGCGTTTAGGAGAAATGGAAGTTTGGGCTTTGGAGGCATATGGAGCTGCCTATACCTTGCAAGAGTTGCTCACTGTCAAGTCCGATGATATGCAAGGAAGGAACGAAGCCCTTAATGCCATTGTTAAAGGCAAACCTATCCCTAGGCCTGGTACCCCAGAGTCCTTTAAGGTTTTAATGCGTGAGCTTCAATCTTTAGGTCTCGATATTGCTGTTTATACAGATGAAGGGAAAGAAGTTGATCTTATGCAAGATGTAAATCCACGACGAAGTACTCCAAGTAGGCCAACTTATGAATCTTTAGGAGTATCTGATTACGACGAAGATTAGTTAACTCTCCCCTTTCTTCTATTTATTCCCCACCTAATTGCTACCTGTTCATGACCAACAGCAACCTGCGCACTGAAAATCATTTTGATTACGTCAAAATCACCTTAGCTTCGCCTGACAGGGTTATGGAATGGGGGCAAAGAACTTTGCCTAATGGTCAAGTGGTGGGCGAAGTTACTAAACCAGAAACGATTAATTATCGAACACTTAAACCTGAAATGGATGGTCTTTTCTGTGAAAAGATTTTTGGACCGTCTAAAGACTGGGAATGTCATTGTGGGAAATATAAAAGGGTTCGTCATCGTGGAATCGTTTGTGAAAGGTGCGGTGTTGAAGTAACTGAAAGCAGAGTGCGTCGTCATCGCATGGGATTTATCAAATTAGCCGCACCTGTTTCCCATGTTTGGTATCTGAAGGGCATTCCTAGTTACGTTGCGATTTTGCTAGATATGCCTCTTCGGGATGTTGAGCAGATTGTTTATTTCAACTGTTATGTAGTTTTGGATCCCGGAGATCACAAGGATCTTAAATATAAGCAGTTGCTTACTGAAGACGAATGGCTTGAAATTGAAGATGAAATTTATGCTGAAGATTCCACGATCGAGAATGAACCAGTAGTTGGTATAGGAGCCGAAGCATTAAAGCAAATTCTTGAGGATCTTGAGTTACCACAAATAGCTGAACAACTTCGAGAAGATATTGCAAGTAGCAAAGGTCAAAAAAGAGCAAAGCTTATTAAACGTCTACGAGTTATAGATAATTTCATCGCAACAAATGCAAGTCCTGAATGGATGGTCTTAGATGCCATACCTGTTATACCTCCTGATCTACGGCCTATGGTCCAACTGGATGGCGGAAGATTTGCCACTTCTGATTTAAATGACCTTTATCGCAGAGTTATTAACCGGAACAATCGCTTAGCTCGATTACAGGAGATACTTGCTCCAGAAATTATTGTTAGAAATGAAAAACGGATGCTTCAAGAAGCAGTTGATGCTCTCATAGATAATGGCCGAAGAGGAAGAACAGTAGTTGGTGCAAATAGTCGGCCACTTAAATCTTTAAGTGACATCATTGAAGGAAAACAAGGACGTTTTCGTCAGAACTTGCTTGGGAAAAGAGTTGATTATTCAGGACGTTCTGTCATAGTCGTTGGACCAAAATTAAAAATGCATCAATGTGGCTTGCCTAAGGAAATGGCGATAGAGCTTTTTCAACCGTTTGTGATACATAGACTTATCCGGCAAAACATTGTTAATAACATCAAGGCTGCGAAGAAACTTATTCAGCGTGCAGATGATGAAGTTATGCAGGTATTACAAGAGGTCATAGAGGGGCATCCGATTTTGCTTAATCGTGCTCCTACCCTTCATAGGCTTGGAATCCAGGCGTTTGAGCCAAAGCTTGTAGATGGTCGCGCTATTCAACTCCACCCTTTGGTCTGCCCTGCTTTTAATGCTGACTTTGATGGGGATCAGATGGCTGTACATGTCCCATTGGCGATTGAGGCTCAAACCGAGGCTCGGATGTTGATGTTGGCTAGCAATAATATTCTTTCTCCTGCTACAGGGGATCCAATCATTACGCCTTCTCAAGATATGGTTCTTGGTTCGTATTATTTAACGGCTTTAGAACCTGAAGCTTCTCAGCCAAAATTTGGAGATCGTTCAAAGACTTTCTCTGGTCTTGAGGATGTTATTCATGCTTTTGAAGATAAGAGGATTAATCTTCATGATTGGGTTTGGGTTCGATTTAATGGAGAAGTGGAAGATGATGAAGAATTAGATGAACCAATTGAGTCAAATGTTCTTGAAGATGGAACTCGATGCGAGCAATGGACGCTTCGCAGAGATCGTTTTGATGAAGAAGGAGCACTTATAAGCCGTTACATTCTGACTACTGTTGGCCGTGTTGTTATGAATTACACCATTATTGATGCTGTCGCAGCAACTTAACACTTGTTTCTGAATTTCTTTTTTCCAAAAAATCAAATTTAATTAATGACTTCCTCAACTCCTAAATCCCGTAAAAAGTCTTCTACTAAGTCCTCTAGAAGCACTAAGAAGAATTCTAAAGCTTCTAAAAAATCTGCACAAAAGAATACCTTCCCAGTACTTTCTAAAACCCCTCCTCCTTTTCGTAATCGAGTAGTAGATAAAAAAGGTCTTAAACAATTAGTTGCATGGGCTTACAAGCATCATGGCACTTCAGCAACTTCAGCTATGGCTGATAATTTGAAAGATCTAGGTTTCAGGTATGCCACACAAGCTGCTGTTTCTATTTCAGTTGAGGACTTAAAGGTCCCTGAAGCTAAGCAAGATTTATTAGGACAAGCAGAGGAGCAAATCACAGCGACAGAAGAGTGTTATCGCCTTGGTGAAATTACAGAGGTCGAACGTCATACAAAAGTAATTGATACATGGACCGAGACTAATGAAAGGTTGGTTGATGCAGTTAAAAAGAATTTCAACCAGAACGATCCATTGAACTCTGTTTGGATGATGGCGAATTCTGGAGCAAGGGGAAATATGTCACAGGTTCGCCAGCTTGTTGGGATGAGGGGCCTTATGGCGAACCCTCAAGGTGAAATTATTGACCTGCCAATCCGTACAAATTTTAGAGAAGGTTTGACTGTCACTGAATATGTGATTTCTTCTTATGGAGCAAGAAAAGGATTAGTAGATACCGCTTTAAGAACTGCTGATTCAGGATATTTAACTCGTCGACTTGTTGATGTTGCGCAAGATGTGATTGTTAGAGAAGAGGATTGTGGAACAGCAAGAGCCATTTTAGTAAAAGCAGAAGATGGACGTTATGGGAATCGCCTTGTTGGTCGACTTACTGCTGAGCAAGTCTTAAATCCAGATGGAGAAGTGATTGCAGAAAGAGATACAGCTATTGATCCTCCTCTTTCTAAACGCTTTGAGGGAGCAAAGATTCCTGGTGTAATGGTTCGCTCCCCTCTTACTTGTGAAGCAACTAGATCTGTTTGCAGGAAGTGTTATGGCTGGGCCTTGGCACATAATCAATTGGTTGATTTAGGTGAAGCTGTAGGCATTATTGCTGCTCAATCAATTGGAGAACCTGGGACACAACTTACGATGAGAACTTTCCACACAGGTGGTGTCTCTACGGCAGAAACTGGTGTGGTGCGTTCTACTCTTGCTGGGAAAGTAGAGTTTGGATCTAAGGCCCGTGTGCGTGGATATAGAACTCCTCATGGAGTCGAGGCACAGCAAGCAGAGGTCGATTTCACTCTGACAATCAAGCCTTCTGGGAAAGGGAGAGCTCAAAGAATTGAGATAACTAACGGATCACTACTTTTTGTAGACAACTCACAAGACATAGACGCGGATGTTACTGTTGCACAAATAGCTGCAGGAGCAGTCAAGAAAAGTGTAGAGAAAGCGACTAAGGACGTTATATGTGACCTTGCAGGACAAGTTCGTTATGAAAAGGCTATTCAGCCTAAAGAAGTAACTGATAGGCAAGGGAACATAACTCTCAAAGCGCAGCGTTTAGGACGGTTATGGGTCCTGGCTGGAGATGTTTATAACTTGCCTCCTAATGCACAACCAGTTGTTAAAGGAAATGTCAAAGCGAAAGAAGGTCAGGTATTAGCAGAAGCAAGTCAAGCGAGTGAGTTTGGTGGGGATGTACGTCTACGTGATTCGATTGGCGATTCTCGAGAAGTTCAGATTGTGACTACTTCAATGACACTCAAAGATTTTAAATTGCTTGGAGAGTCAACGCATTCTGGTGAGATCTGGCATTTAGAAGCCAAAGATGGAACACGATATCGATTAAATACTGTTCCTGGTAGCAAAATAGGGAATAGCGAAGTAATTGCTGAATTAGCGGATGATCGCTTCCGCACTAAAACGGGAGGTCTTGCCAAATTTGCTCCTGGACTGGCTATTAAGAAAGCTCGTTCAGCTAAAAATGGTTATGAAGTTAGTAAAGGGGGAACACTTCTATGGATTCCGCAAGAAACTCATGAAATCAATAAAGATATCTCTCTATTAATGATTCAGGATCGTCAATGGATAGAAGCAGGAACAGAGGTAGTAAAAGATATCTTTAGCCAAACCGCAGGGATAGTTACAGTTACTCAGAAAAATGATATTTTGCGTGAAATTATTGTTCGTAGTGGAAGCTTCCATCTTTGTTCTGAATCAAAAGCTTTAGATAGATTTGAAGGCGATGGTCAACTCGTCAACCCTGGGGAGACAATTGCAAAAGGCATTAAGACAGATGCAATTGTTTTTGTACAGACAGTAGAAACCCCAGAAGGAAAAGGACTTTTACTCAGGCCTGTTGAGGAATACACCATTCCTAATGAAGCACAATTACCTGAATTGGCTCATGTGAAGCAGCCTAAGGGGCCGTATCTTGGTCTAAAAGCCACTCAAAGGCTTGCATTTAAAGATGGTGAATTGATCAAATCAGTTGAGGGTGTTGAGTTGCTGAAAACACAGCTTGGCCTCGAGACTTTTGAAACTACTCCTCAAATGACTGTTGATGTAGAGGCAGTAAAAGACAAGCGAGCCAAGACTATTGAACGTCTTCGATTAGTAATCCTTGAAAGCATTCTGGTTCGCCGTGACACCATGTCAGACTCAAGTCATGGATCTACGCACACAGAGTTGCAAATCGAGGATGGTCAGACTGTTCAAGCTGGAGATGTTGTAGCTACTACTCAGATACTTTGTAAGGAAGAGGGCATTGTTCAATTACCTGACCTAAGAGAAGGAGACCCTATACGTCGACTCATTGTAGAAAGAGATGAAGACACAACTACTTTAAAAACCAAGGAGAAGCCTTTGGTTAAAGTTGGCCAACGTGTTGTAGATGGCGACTTATTGGCTAAAGATGAGAAGGTTGACTGTTGTGGAGAAGTTGAGTCAGTGACAGATAAAGGAGTAACTCTCCGGCTTGGCCGCCCATATATGGTTTCACCTGACTCTGTTCTTCATGTGCGAGATGGAGATTTGGTGCAAAGAGGAGATGGATTGGCCTTACTAGTTTTTGAAAGGCAGAAAACAGGTGATATTGTTCAAGGACTACCAAGAATTGAGGAGCTTCTTGAGGCACGAAGACCACGTGATTCAGCAATTCTTGCGAAGAAACCAGGAGTAGTAGAGATTAAGCAAGAAGAAGACGGAGAGTCTATTACCGTCACCGTGATTCAAAATGATGATTCAATCGGTGAATACCCGATTCTTCTTGGTAGAAATGTAATGGTTAGCAATGGCCAACAAGTTAATGCAGGTGAATTATTGACTGATGGACCTATCAACCCTCATGAATTACTAGATTGCTTTTTCTGTGATTTGCGTGACAGAAAACCCTTGATGGAGGCAGCACAGGAGGCAATCGCAAAGTTGCAACACCGTTTAGTCAGTGAGGTGCAGAATGTCTATAAATCCCAGGGCGTTTCAATTGATGATAAGCATATTGAAGTGATTGTTCGACAAATGACTAGTAAGGTTCGAATAGAGGATGCAGGGGACACTACGCTTCTACCTGGTGAGTTAATTGAATTACGACAGGTTGAGGATACAAACCAGGCAATGTCTATTACTGGTGGAGCCCCTGCAGAATTTACTCCAGTTTTGCTAGGTATTACGAAGGCATCATTAAATACAGATAGCTTTATCTCTGCAGCTTCTTTCCAGGAAACTACTAGAGTTCTTACTGAAGCGGCAATTGAAGGTAAGTCTGACTGGTTGCGAGGACTTAAAGAGAACGTGATAATTGGACGTTTAATCCCTGCCGGAACTGGCTTTAGTGGCTTTGTCGAAGAGCTTCGTGCAGAAGCTGGACCTCATCCAGATATTTTGGCTGAGGATTCTGCTGGCTATCGCCGAATTCAAAACCTTCGTCCGGATTACACAGTGGAAATGCCTACGGCTCCTCCTGCCACGGTTAATTCTTCTGCTGTGCTTGATGATCCAAGTGAAGAAGATTTAGAAGCTACAAGGAGTCGTCATGGTATTGACCCTTCGGTTAGCAATTTTGCTGCATTTGCTCGACCAAGTGGAGATGACGAATTACAGGAAGATCAATCACCTGATCCAGCTGCGCTTGAAGGCCTTCAAGAGGAGGGATTATTGTCTGATGAGTAATCCATACTTCGTTAGCTATTATCAACTTTTCTCATAGGTGCTTTTATATGCTTGATCCTACGATTGTTCCCAAACGACGTTTGCCTCGATATGGCTTTCACACTCATATCGAGAGATTTAATGGCCGCATCGCCATGATTGGATTTATTGGATTGATCATATTAGAGATGAAGTTAGGTCATGGCCTCCTTGTCTGGTGAATATGCAACGAGTCAACAAAGAAGCTCGTTTGCCTTAATAGGACTTAGTGCCAATGAATTAGAGCAGTTTGCCATCTCGCATGGTGAAGCTGCCTTTCGAGGTCGTCAAATACATAATTGGTTATATGTAAAAGGAGTCAAAAGCCTAGATGAGATAACTGTTTTACCTCGACGATGGCGTACGTCTCTAGAAGAAAGAGGAGTGAAAGTTGGGAGATTAAATGAAATCAAGAGATTAGTGGCATCTGATCAAACCACAAAACTATTGTTGGAGACTTCGGATGGCCAGAATGTTGAGGCCGTTGGTATCCCTACAAACCATAGGCTTACGGTTTGCGTTTCTAGTCAAGTTGGTTGTGCGATGGGATGTCGATTCTGTGCTACGGGTAAAGAGGGGTTGCAACGATCTCTAGACTCTCATGAGATTATTGATCAGGTCTTAAGCATACGAGAAGTGATGAATAGACGCCCTTCTCATGTGGTCTTCATGGGTATGGGAGAGCCTTTAATGAACTGTGATGCAGTCCTTTCTGCAATTCGATGCCTGAACAATGACTTAGGAATTGGACAACGCCGTATAACTGTCAGCACAGTTGGAGTACCTAATACGATCACTAAGTTGGCGGAGTCGTCGTTGAAAGTGCTTGGTCGTGCACAATTCACTCTTGCAGTAAGTCTTCATGCTCCTACTCAAGAGACAAGAGAAAAGTTGATTCCTGTCGCAAAGTCCTATCCAATTCAAATGCTACTTCAAGACTGTAGAAATTATTTTTCTCTGACTGGAAGGCGAGTGAGCTTTGAATATATATTGCTGGGAAACTTAAACGATAAGGACGAACATGCTCATCAATTGGCAGATTTAGTGGGAGGTTTCCAGAGCCATGTCAACCTAATCGCCTATAACCCAATTAAAGAAGAGCAATTTAAGCGACCATCTAAGAGTCGAATACGCTCCTTTCAAGAGATTTTAGAGAAACGTGGTATTGCAGTCAGTTTTCGATCCAGCAGGGGCCTAGATCAAAATGCAGCATGTGGACAACTACGTCGACAGCATGCGCAAAGGAGTTAAAGGTACTTAACTAGGGAAACTTACTCTGAGCAATGAGGCTTATGGCCCTTATTGATTGGCTAATCCTTGCTTTCTATTTACTAATTACTTTGATTCTTGGCTTGCTTTTAGCGTCTAGAAATCAGAATAAAGATGATTATTTTGTTGCAGGTCGTCGGTTAAGTGGTTGGTTAGCTGGAGCCTCCATGGCGGCAACGACATTTTCTATTGATACCCCTTTATATGTTGCGGGCATAGTTGGTACTCGTGGTCTTGCTGGGAACTGGGAATGGTGGAGCTTTGGTTTGGCACATGTAGCAATGACAGTTGTTTTCGCTCCTATGTGGCGCCGAAGCGGCGTGCTGACCGATGCTGCTTTTACCGAATTGCGTTATGGAGGAGTGCAAGCAGCTTGGTTAAGAGGCATTAAGGCTTTTCTACTTTCAGTTCCAGTGAATTGTATTGGCATTGGATATGCATTTTTGGCTATGAGGAAGGTCGCAGAAGCTCTTGAGATTGTTGATGGCCACTATGTTTTTGGAACCGTAACGGATACGTTGCTGCTTTTAATTCTGGTGGCTTGCTTGATTTTAATTTATACGGCTATAGGTGGATTGTGGGCTGTTGTCGTTAATGATCTACTTCAGTTGGTATTAGCACTTGTAGGTGCATTAGCAGTTGCGATTGCAGTGATCCATGCGGCAGGTGGTATGAATCAGATGCTCATTCAGCTTGAAAATTTAAATAGACCTGAGTTGTTTTCACTTTTCCCTTGGCAATGGAATCATGATGGATTCTCCTGGATTGGAGTGGCAGGTATTAGCACGTCTACGTTTGCAGCATTTATTGCTTTGCAGTGGTGGAGTTTTCGTCGCAGTGATGGAGGAGGAGAGTTTATTCAACGTATGCTTGCAGTCACTGATGAGCGAGAGGCAAAGCTTGCTGGTTGGATTTTTCTCATCATTAATTACTTGATTAGAAGTTGGCTATGGATACTTGTTGGATTGTCGGCACTTATTCTTCTGCCTAATCAACAGGATTGGGAGCTCAGTTATCCAAAACTTGCTTTGGAATATTTGCCACCTATCGCGATAGGTGTTGTGGTTGTCTCTTTAGTTGCGGCTTTTATGAGTACTGTTAGTACTTCTGTTAATTGGGGTGCGAGTTATCTGACACATGATCTTTACGAGAGATTTTTGCGACCTACTGCTGATAAAACTGAATTACTGCTTGTAGGTCAACTCACAAGCGTTTTGCTGCTTCTGCTTGGAGTTTGCACTGCATTAATTAGTGACAGTATTGGAGGAGTATTTCGTCTTGCTATAGCGATAGGTACAGGGCCTGGTGTAGTTCTCTTATTAAGATGGTTTTGGTGGAGAATTAATGCAGCGGCAGAGCTCGCAGCAATGGTCTCTGGATTTGTGATAGGGGTTGCGACCTCACTACTTCCAATAATTCAAATAAATGACTATGGAATTCGATTATTTGTTACAACAGCCTTTACTGTATTGATCTCGGGATTGGTTTTAGTTGTAACGCCTCCTGAATGTGAAGATGTTTTAGTGGGTTTTGTCCGCAAAGTTCGGCCTCCAGGTCCAGGTTGGAGCATTTTTAGAGAGAAAGCTAATGTTCTGGCTGAGACTTCTTTGTCTGGCTTGATTTTACGCTTTTTACTTGGCTCAGGAGTTCTGTACGGCTCTCTTTTGGGGACTGGGGCTTTCCTTTTGCATCAAGAAAGGGGGGGGTGGATAGGTCTTTTGATGGCAATTTTCTGTTTGTTTGCCATGCGAAAGAAGAAGATCTTGAATATTTACATTGCTTCTTGATCTAGCAGAATTGATTTATGGAAGCAGAATGATTCAAAATCCACTTAAACCTTGGGCTTCTTCCGCTCCACTCTCCTCCCAATTTTGATTGTCGCTCTATTTGGGGTCGCTTTTTTTGCAGTCAGCGCGCGTATCTGGCTTCCTGGCGACATGATGGCCCCAGCACCTTTGAATTGAAGATTTTCTCAGGACCTATATGAATGATGCTCAAGAACAATTAGATGAACAGGGTCTAGCCAATCTTGCTATAGATCCTGATTTGCTTGCACGCGAGCTAGAAGCAGAATTGTTAGGAGATCCATTAGATGAAATTGAGCTTAAGAAATTTGAGTCTGACGGCGGAAATATTTCAGAAGAATGTGACTTAGCGCTTGATTGGCTTAAGCAAGGGCACGAGGAGCGTCTTCAAGGTTTAAGAGTTTTTTGTGAGCATAGAGACCCTAGAGCTCTCCCATTACTAGTGCCTCTATTAAAAGAGCCTTGCCCTGTGGAGAGGATGAGTGCTGTTTATGCACTTGGTAGGAATCCTTGTCCAAGGGCCGTCAATATTCTTCTGCGACTATTACGAAGCGATTGCAATGCTTATGTACGCAAAGCTGCGGCCTGGAGCCTTGGAAATTATGTTGATTCTCCCGTTCTTCAACCTTTAATCAATGCTTTAAAGACCGATGTTGCAGCTGTTCGGCTCTGGGCTTCAGGGTCTTTGGCTGAAGCAGGGGCAGCTTCAGTGAAAAAAGCTAATGCAGCCGCTTCGCAGCTATTAGTCAGTCTTCAAATTGATAATGAACCACTCGTTAGAAGTAACTGTATTTGGGCGCTAGGGCGTCTTTATGAAACTTTGGAGATATCACGTAGAGATGATGTGGAGGAGGCTTTTTTGACTGTTTTGTTAAGTGATTCTGAACCTTCTGTTCGGTATGAAGCTCGAATTGCATTGGAACAAATTGATAACCCTCCTTTGCAGGAGAGGCTTAAACGACTAATTGGAGAAGGTCGCTTGGTGTGAATTTGCAATTAAAAACACGACCTTGTAACAACTGAGCATAAAATTGTCCTTTTTTTTCTATAACATTCTTAATTCCAGCACCAGATTCATGCCTCAACGCATTCTGCGATTCCGGATTAACCAAGATGGAATAGTTGAAGAGACCGTTGAGGGAGCTCTTGGTGAGTCTTGTCAAAGGCTTACTGAAAGAGTTGAAGAAGCACTTGGTGTTGTTCAGCGGCGAGAGCCTACTTCGGAGGCTTATCTTTGCCCGGAAGTCCAATCTGAATCAATTTCTGCAGAACAAATTTTCTGATGTCACACTTCAGCACGGTCAAAACGCAACTTCGCAAACGCGAGCCTCTACTTCAAGCTCTCTGTGATCTTGGGTATGTTCCTCAAGAAGGAGAAAGCTTGGTTCGTGGTTATCGTGGTCAAACTGTCAAAGCAGAACTGGCAGTTTCTATGAAAAAGGGAGGAGATATTGGTTTCCGTTGGAATCAATCTTCTCAAGCATATGAATTAGTCACTGATTTAGACCTTTGGAAGCAATCGGTTCCTGTAGAACGTTTTTTGTCTCAATTAACTCAAAGATATGCCTTAAATACTGTTATTTCTGCAACCTCTGAGGAAGGTTTTGAGATTGCTGAGCAGACTAAAAACATTGATGGCTCTATAGAACTTGTTGTTACTCGTTGGGATCCTTAATTAGGTCAATTGAGTTTTGATCCTGTTATTGCTTTTAAGGTCAAGGTTCAGCCAAGTCTTGACCAAAATGGAAGGGAGCCTTGCCTTGGGGGAAAGCTTCGTGAAAAAGCAGTGTGGGTAGATGAATCGACATGTATTGGATGTCGTTATTGCGCAAATGTTGCTTCTAATACTTTTGTTGTAGAGCCAAATTTTGGCAGATCTCGAGTTATTAGACAGGATGGAGATAGCTCTGAAATAATTCAGGAAGCAATTGACACTTGCCCAGTTGATTGTATTCATTGGGTCGATTTTGAAGAGTTAGGCAATTTGCAATCCATGCTTGCAGCATTAGATTTGCAATCGCTTGGGATGCTGCCAAAAATTTCTAGGCGATTTCACCGTGAATTAAATAATTAAAATCTTTTTGTCTTCTTCTTGCTCTATTCCTGTCAGAAGATTTGGACGAACTGGTCTCAATATGCCTGTTTTATCATTGGGGTCTATGCGTTTTCAGCAGAGTTGGAAGGATCTTCACCCAGATGAAATTACACCTCAAAGTCAAAAAAAATTAGAGAAAACTCTTCAAGAAGCAGTTATCAAAGGCTTTAACCATATTGAGACAGCAAGGCATTACGGGACTTCTGAACTACAGCTTGGATGGGCCATGAAGAACCTGCCGGATCCTAATAGGATCATTCAAACTAAAATTCCGCCTAGAGAAGATCCAAAGCAGTTTGAAGCAGAGCTGGAACTGAGTTTTCGAAAACTTAACTGTCAAAAATTAGATTTATTAGCGATTCATGGATTAAACCTTCCAGAGCACTTGGAACAGACGGTTCGACAAGGTGGCTGTTTAGATGTTGTGAAACGGTGGCAGAAAAATGGTTTGATTTCGTCTGTTGGATTTTCTACACATGGATCGACAGATTTAATTGTTGATGCAATTAAGACAAATCAGTTTGATTATGTGAACTTGCATTGGTATTTCATTCGTCCGGACAATGAGTCTGCTTTGACCGCTGCAGCTGATCTTGACCTTGGCATATTTATTATTAGCCCAACGGATAAGGGCGGACACTTACATACGCCTTCTTCAAGATTGTTAGAGCTTTGTGATCCTTTGCATCCGATTGTTTTTAATGACCTCTTTTGCTTGAGAGATCAAAGAGTTCATACTATTAGCGTTGGAGCGGCGAAGCCAGAGGACTTGGTTCTTCATTTAAAGGCCATTTCTCTGTTGCCACGAGCCGATGAATTGCTGAGCCCAATTCAACAAAGACTGAGTAATGCTGCTATCTCTACTCTTGGGGAGTCTTGGGTGAATACATGGCATGTAGGTTTGCCAAGTTGGCAGAAGACGCCAGGGAATATGAATGTCCCAGTTTTGCTTTGGCTTCACAATCTTATTGAGGCCTGGGATATGGAAAGTTTTGCAAAATCAAGATATGGCCTGCTTGGTAACGGAAGTCATTGGTTCCCTGGGGAGAATGCTGATTGCTTGGATCACACAATTAGTGAAAAGGATTTACAAAGTGCTTTAATTCAAAGTCCTTGGAGTAAGAAAATCCCTGGAGTCTTGCGCCATTTACGTTCACGTTTAGCTAATAGCAGTGAATCAAGGCTCTCTCATACTTAACTGCCTAAAGGCCTTTTTGTAGGGATGCCTACAGCTCTTGGATAAGCTCTTGGGCAGGGAGACATTGCTTCTAGTCGAATAACAGTTCGTACACCACGATTTCCTGGCAAAGTAAGACCTTCAGTTTTTTTGATTCTGGCTTTGAGTGGTACAAGAGCTGCAATGAGGTTGGTTTCATCTGCTTGGCTCCATTTCCCTCTAAAGAGAAGAGCTTCTCCATCTAATCTGATTAGTGGGATTAGATATTCAGCTGTGATTGGAGGAGATGCAACAGCTCTCGCAATTGCTAAATGAAAAGTTCCCCTGGAATCTTCCCTTTGTCCTGTTAACTCTGCTCGCTCTGTATATATTTTGACTCTCTCCGCTAAATTAAGTGCATTGGTGATTTTTTTTAAAGCAGCTGTTTTTTTGTAAACTGCATCAATTAACGTGACTTTTGCCTGCGGGAATGCAATCGCTACAGCCAATCCTGGGAATCCACAGCCACTTCCTATGTCTACACAGCTAAGACTTCTGAAAGGACTTTGCAATTCAGTTTTTAGCGGTAAAAGACTATCTAGAACCTGTCCTATCCAATAATCTTCTCCTTTTAAAAGACGAGTTAAATTTACTGTTTCATTAAAATCATTTAGTAACTTCTGAAGACTAATAAATTGATCTATTTGTTTGCTATTTGGCGACCAGTTCAACTTTTCCCAGATAGATTCATGAGGTTTCTTATAGTCATTATTATTTGTAAAATCAAAACTATTCCTCATGACTAGTCTTTTCCTGAGATGATCACTAGGTAAATGTCTTTGAAGTAGGTTTTTACGCTTTTGGCAATTCCTAAAACCCATTATGAACTACTTGGAGTGCCTCATTCTGCTGATGCACAAGCTCTCCACATGGCCTTTAGGAGACTAACAAAGACACTTCACCCAGACACAACGGTTCTCCCTTCTGAGGAGGCGGCAATCAAATTTCAACAAGTTTGTGAGGCCTATGAATTGCTTTCTGATCCAATACTGAGAGAAGGATACGACCAACGTTTAAATCAAGAGACTTTGCAGAATACTCCGCACGCCCTTGGGAGCTATTTGCCGACTAGACCCTCATCGAAGGCAGTTAGAGGAGCAGAAGTGCGACGCCCTTTGTCAGGAGGAGAATTGTTTTCCTTACTTTTACTGGGGTTTGCACTTTTGATGAGCTTGTTGTTAGGCATTGTTTTTGCATCTTTTAATGGCCGTGAGTTGCAGGTCAGGCCTAGTTGGCTCATTGTTAACTATGAACCTATCAACCTTTCAATCTTTCCAAGGAAAAGTGATAAGCAAATTACCTCCAGCTCATACGCCTTTAAACCAACACTCATTAGCTGCCATTGAACAATGGCTCCATGAACTAGGTGCGAAGAAAAGTGATAAGAACCCATGCGTTTGGTTATGGGTGCAACCACTTTGGTCTGCAGAATTATTCATGGAGAAGGAATGTTTGCAAGTGATTTGGCAAAAAGAGGGGAAACGAAGTCAGTTGTCTTTCTCGTATGCCTTGTCTCGATCTGACATTCAAGACGCAATATTTGAAGGTCCTTAACTCTTTTATTTGAATTTGATACTTGCTTAATTCAAAGCCTGTCTAGGCCTTCTTTAATCACTGAATAGCATTGCTCCAGTTGTGAGTCATTTATACAGAGAGGGGGTAATAAATAAACAACATTTCCTAAGGGACGTATGAAAACACCGTTTTTCATCGCAAAGCTTTTAATAGCTTGCCCAGCTTTATTTAGGTAGCCCTCTGGCCCGTCTACTCTCATATCAAAAGCTGCAATTGTTCCTTTGACCCGAGGCTTAGTCACTTTGGAATGTTTTGAAAGACCTTCCATGTAATGCTTATGCCTGGACTCAAATTGTTTGTATTGGTCGGGGCTTTCCTCGAGAAGATCCAAGCTTGCATTTGCAGCTGCACAACCTAAAGGGTTTCCAGTAAAACTATGGCCATGCCAGAAAGTTAAATTGGCTTCTTCTCCTATAAAGGCTGAGAAAATCTCCTCCCTTGCCATCGTTACACCCATAGGCAGAAATCCACCAGTTAAACCTTTAGATAAGGCCACAAGGTCTGGTTGAATTCCGATTTGCTCATAGGCGAATAATGTTCCACATCTGCCAAATCCCGTCATTACTTCATCAGTAATTACGAGAGCACCTGCTTGCTTTGCACGCTTTTCAACTTGTTGTAAAAACTCTGGTCTTACCATTGACATTCCACCAGCGCCTTGCACAAGAGATTCAAAAATTACTGCTGCTGTAGGTGTTTCAAGAAGTTTTTCTAAGTCTTTCAAGACTCGTCTCTCACGACCTTCGATTTCTTGATCGTCCCACCAGGTGGCAGGCCATGGGAGCCTGCTAACTGGAAAGAGCATTTTTTCAAATGGAGCGTTAAATAAATTTCTTTCTCCTACAGCCATCGCTCCAAAAGTATCTCCGTGATAAGCCCCTTCAAATGCAATAAGTTGGTAACGAGGTTCATTCAGGTTTTGCCACCATTGACAGGCGATTTTAAGTGCTACTTCTACAGCGGTTGAGCCATTGTCTGAAAAGAACAAACGATCTAAACCGGTTAGCGTGCTTAACCGATTGGATAGATGCTCAGCTTGGGGATGTATAAAATCTGCGAAGATGACTTGTTCTAATTGGTTGGCTTGTTCAGCAATTGCATTGCTGATATAGGAATTTGCATGCCCATGCAGGGTGACCCACCAGCTGCTAATTCCATCAATTAATGGAGTTTCCCTATCTAGCAGTAACAGAGCTCCATCTCCTGAATGAACTCGTTGAGGAGGTATGGCTGATGATATTTGAGTGAATGGAGGCCAAAGATGAGGATTCCATTTTTTTAGATGATTGCTCATTTTGAAAGCATTGAGATGAAAGCAAAATTATTTGCTGAGAAGTTTTGAGAGTGTCATGCCTATGTGTTGTTCTTCCCATACGTCGGCAAGGGCTTGTGCATTAAGTTTGGGAAGAGGAGGTAAGTGCCCAATGATTTTGACATCACCTAGTTGCTCCAGAGTTTTTGGATTGTCAAGATGAGGAGGACCATTGAGAATGAGACCAACAACATCTATGTTTCTGGCCCTTAATGCCTCAAGACTAAGCAATGTGTGATTAAGAGTCCCTAGTCCTGTTCGTGCAACTAGTACTACTGGTAGTTGCCAACTCTTTAGTTGATCGATTTGCAGTAGTTGACGATTAAGAGGAACGCAAAGCCCTCCCGCTGTTTCTATTATTAGAGGACTTTTCGCTTTTGGAAGGAGAAGGTTGTCAGAAGAAATTAACTTGTTTTCTTGCTCTGCTGCCCAATGAGGTGAAACGGGTGCTTTGAATCTATAAGCTTCTGTGACCCATCTTTGTTCATTAAGGTTGAGCAACCTACATACTGTACCGGTGTCGCCATCTCCTTCTAAACCACTCTGTACTGGTTTCCAATAAGTGCCTCGGAGGCCTTGGACTAGTAAAGCGCTGACGATAGTTTTCCCAACATCAGTGTCGGTTCCACAAATAACTATGCCTGCATAATGTCCAATCATTTCTGTACTAATAGTAATTGGATCAACCAAGTTAGTTTTACTTCATCACAACCTTTAGATCGAGGCCATGCTTCAAGCAGTCTACGTAAGCTCCCAATACTGTTGCTAGCTTTAGGACTTGCTTGAGCTCCAGTTCTTAAAATTGGCTTTAAAAGTGCAATTGCAGATGAAGATTTCTGTGTAAACCGGTATAACTTTTTAAACTTGATTTTTTCTGGTGCGAAGGCTCTTATTAATGCATCTTGAGAGGGAAAAGAAAGCGCGGTTGAAGGGACACCTGCGGCATTTGCTGCTTGTTCCCATTCTGTGAAACTCCCATTAACTGGACTTGTGATCGCTATCCATCCACCTTGCTTTAAAGCAGTAAACCATTCTTCTAATCTTTTTGTTGGTTGATCTAACCAATGCAGGGCGAAGTTTGAAGCAAGTAAAGCAGGTGATTTGTGCCAAGCAGGAAGTCCTTGGTTGAGATCCCATAATTGTGTATGTTTGCCAGTTTGATGTTGAGCAAGCATTTTTTTACTCCCATCTACCCTGATGACCCTTTGATTGGGGTTGTGATGTTCAAGCGCTTCGGCTAATAAACCTGTTCCTGTGCCAAGATCTATCCATAACCCTCTAGGAATTGATTGTTTAGCGCACTGCTTTGCTAACTCCCAGGCAAATTGACGTTGTAGGTCAGCCTCTTTCTCATAGCTAGAGGCTGCATCACTAAAGTTCTTTAAGACTACATCTGCCCAATTACTACTCATTGGTTTGACTCGAGCCAATCGTGAACTTGTGCAATGAGTGCAATTGGGAGCAAAGCATGTCCTACTCCAGCAATATTCCAATAAGTAGGTTCTGATTCAAGATGTTCTTTGAGTTCATCTAGTAAGAGTTTCTGAGAGGCTTGATCAATTATGCGATCTTGATCTCCTTGTATGACTAGCACTCTTGATTGTTTAGATATGCCAGGTGGTAGACCTTCGCTTTGAATGAGCAACTTCAAATCAGCCTTTAATATCTCACGGCCTGTCGAGCTTATCCCTTCAGTAATTGGACCAGCTGGTAAGGGACTCAATCGCTCTGGCTGACATGCTTTGTTGAGAAATTTTTTTAGCATTATCGCCTCATTAGGTGAGCCAAGGTCTTTCTGCATACTTTTCAGAGCGTTTTTTAAATAATTGCTTTTCACTCCTTTAGGAACGAAGCGACTAAAGCTACATATAAATACGAGATCTGTTGCTTCTTGAAGGATTGATTCTTGTAAGAGATGTGGCCCTAGTGAATGACCTATTACTACTCGCCGTTGACCATCTCTTTTATGACTAAGCTTAGTCCAAGTAGGCATTCTCGGTGGGATTACTCCGTAACCTCGCTCACCACTTGCCCAGAACCATCCGTTTTCTTGAAAAATCTCAGACCAATGTTGCCATGTATTGCTATCTCCACCCCAGCCATGCATTGCAATTACTTCTTTCATGGTTGTTTTAGTCCATTAACTAGTCTTTCTAAAGTTTCATCGGGTAAACCCCTACGAAGTACTAATCTCAAACGTGCTGATCCCTCAGGAACAGTGGGAGGACGAATTGCAACACAGAGGAGACCTGCTGTTTCAAGCCGATTCTGAAGATTAAGAGTAGCTTGATCTTCTCCAATTATGAGAGAGAGTATTGGCCCATTTCCAGGTGGACGTGGCCAACCTTCTTTTTCCAGGGTAGATCTCCATTGGGTTGCTTTTTCTTGTAACTCGAAGCTCCAATGTGGATTAGCTTGCATGAGTTTCAAGGAAGCTAATGCCGCAGCAGCAAGTGGAGGGGCAAGAGCTGTGGTGTATCGAAATGATCCACTAGCTTGAATTAATTCTTCTCTAATCTTGTTATTACTTGCTAAGAATGCTCCACCACTCCCAAATGCTTTTCCAAATGTTCCGCTAATTATCTTGGGGGAATAGGTCAGGTCATGGCATAGTCCTTTCCCCTGAGGGCCAATAACACCAAGAGCATGTGCTTCATCAACCAATAGCGCTGCTTCAAAATGCGCACAAATCTGTCCGATTTTTTCAATAGGAGGACTTGTTCCTTCCATACTAAAAAGACTTTCTGTTATCACAACGACTTTTTTCTTGGCGTGATGGTCTCTAATGTGTGTTAGGTGCCTTTTAAGCTCGTTTACATCATTGTGTGCAAATCGTTTTAACTTTGCACCGCTAGCTTTCACGCCTACGAGAAGAGAATGATGTATAAGTTTGTCTGCTATAACTATTGTATTCCTATCGGCTAGTGCGATTACTGCGGCTAAGTTTGCTTGAAAACCACTTGGGAAAAGTAGGACACTTTCCTGGCCTATCCAATCAGCTAAAGCATCTTCTAATTCTTTGTGGATAGGGCGACTTCCAGTTATGAACATTGAAGCTCCAGCGCCTACTCCATCTATTGTCATGGCCATTTCTGCAGCTCGAATAAGTGCTGGGTGTCGGCTTAGGCCTAAGTAGTCATTGCTAGCTAGGTCTATCAGCGGTCTTGCTGCTTCCCGTTCTCCTTTTGCTATGAACTCATGAGGCTTCTCTCCACGGGCCCATGTCCTTAATTTACGAAGTCTTGCTGAGTGAAATCTTTGCATTTGTCTAGTCTCTTCTGGGGTTCTTTAAAATTTGGTTAACTTCTTCTTATGAATTAGTTCTAAACCTTGCTTCTAATGAAGCTATTGCATGAGGGGAATTGAAGTGCTCGATAAGATTTAGTCTATGAGTTCAGCCAAGAACGTTACGAATTCCTCTGGCGTCGTCAAGCCTGGATTGGATCCAGCAGAGATTTTTTCGTTCAGTTTGGATGCGTTTCAACTTGAGGCGATTGATGCACTAAATCAAGGGCATTCAGTGGTTGTTGGCGCGCCTACTGGCTCAGGAAAGACTGTTGTGGGTGAATATGCAATTTATCGGGCGATTGCTCATAAACAAAAAGTTTTTTATACAACTCCTTTAAAAGCTCTGTCTAATCAAAAACTTCGCGATTTCAGAGAACAGTTTGGTGCAGAAAACGTGGGACTTATGACAGGTGATTTTAGTGTTAATCGTGACGCTTCGATCGTTGTTATGACGACGGAGATTTTTCGCAACATGCTTTATGCGGAAGCTGATGAAAAAGATGATCCACTTTTAGATGTTGAGGCTGTTGTTCTTGATGAATGTCATTACATGAATGATTTTCAACGTGGAACTGTTTGGGAAGAATCGATAATTCATTGCCCTTCATCTGTGCAATTGGTAGCACTTTCTGCAACGGTGGCGAATGCAGGGCAGCTCACTGATTGGATTCAGCGAGTTCATGGGCCGACTCAATTGATCAGCAGTGATTTTCGCCCTATTCCTCTTCATTTCAGCTTCTGCAGTGCTAAAGGGCTGCATCCTCTCTTAAAGGAAGATGGAAAAACCTTGCATCCGAATTGCAAGGTTTGGCGGGCTCCTAAAGGACATAGGCGTAAAGGGCGTTCTAATAAACCACTTCAGCCTGAGTCTCCACCAATCAGTTTTGTGGTTTCTCAAATGGAAGAACTCGATATGCTTCCTGCTATTTATTTTATTTTTAGCCGTCGTGGTTGCGATAAAGCTGTAAGAGACATGGGATCTAAGTGTTTGGTTTCTGTAGATCAACAGAAATTAATAGAAGAACGTCTTCTTGCATATACCAAAGCGAATCCGGAGGCTGTTCGTGAAGGGTTTCATGCCAATGCATTGACGCGTGGGATAGCGGCACATCATGCAGGTGTTTTACCTGCTTGGAAGGAATTGGTTGAGGAGTTGTTTCAGCAGGGGTTGATTAAAGTGGTTTTTGCGACTGAGACCTTAGCTGCAGGAATAAATATGCCTGCGCGTAGCACAGTTATTTCTGCACTTTCTAAGCGAACTGAGCGGGGACACCGCCCACTGATGGGGAGCGAATTTTTGCAAATGGCAGGCAGAGCTGGTAGGCGAGGCCTTGACTCTCAAGGTTATGTGGTTGCAGTACAAAATCGCTTTGAAGGAGTTCGAGAGGCTGGCCAATTGGCCACTTGCTCGCCTGACCCTTTAGTTAGTCAGTTCACTCCTAGCTATGGAATGGTTTTGAACCTTTTACAGCGATACCCTCTTAGCAAAGCAAAGGAACTTGTTGAACGGAGTTTTGGTCGGTATTTGGCGAGTCTTGATTTAGTCGAAGAAGAAGAATTGCTTGATGAACTGCGTCTGCAGTTGGGACAACTCCAAGGATTAGCAGGAGATGTACCTTGGACAGATTTTGAAGATTATGAGAAGCAAAAAGGTCGTCTTAAAGAAGAAAGACGTCTACTGCGTATTCTTCAAAAGCAAGCGGCCGAGACCTTGGCGAATGAACTGACTTCTGCCTTAAAGTTTGCAAGTGTTGGAACTCTAGTGAGTTTGAAATCTCCCCAGCTTCGTGGACGTGTTACTCCAGCAGTAATCGTAAATAAATTAGATGGGCCTGGACAATTCCCTCTTTTACTTTGCCTTACTGATTTGAATGTGTGGATTTTATTACCTTGTAAGTCTGTGGTGAGCTTGTATGCAGATTTGAGTTGTTTAGATGTCTTAAGCGTCGCTGAACCTGAGTTGAATCGAATTGGTGAAATTCGTCATGGTGACGAACAAAGTAGGAACCTTGCGCTAGCCGTTGG
>QCFX01000004.1 GCA_003280105.1 Prochlorococcus sp. AG-363-N20 | reverse complement strand
GAAATCGATTCATAAACCAGATAGTCAACAAATCCATCAGCACTCGAAATGTCCGATCAATTCCATACTTACTATCCCCATATTCTCTAGCTCGATGATTTACTTTGACCTCTGTAATTCTTGCTCCTTCTATATTTGCCAATACCGGTAAAAACCTATGCAGCTCTCCATATAACCGCATATCTGCAAGTACTTCTCGGCGATATGCCTTTAAAGAACAGCCATAATCATGCAGTCGAACACCTGTAACCAGCCCAATCAAACGATTGGCAATTTTTGAAGGTAATTTGCGCTGTAAAACTGAATCTTGTCGGTCATATCGCCATCCACTAACTAAATCAAAACCTTCTCTCAACTTTTTAACTAAAAAAGGAATATCTGCAGGGTCATTCTGCAAATCGCCATCAAGACTGACAATAATTTCTCCCTTCGAAACATCAAACCCTGCGGCCATTGCAGCTGTCTGTCCATAATTCTTTCGAAGCAGGACGCATACGAGTTCTGGCACCTCAGAACTTAAGCGAGACAAAACTTCAGCACTTCCATCAATAGAGCCATCGTTTATCAAAACCAATTCAAAGCTTTCCCCTGTAGGTCGTAATGCAGCAAGTAACTGTTCGACCAACTTAGGAAGACTTTCTTCCTCGTTGTAAACAGGAACTACTACAGATATATCCAAAGCATCTTTCATCCAATTATTGCTTTAGGCAATAGCAACTTACTCCGATACATTTTACGGGAGAGTAGTTCCATCATGACAGCAAACAACTCTACCTGCACTTCGTATCTGAGAGAGATAATGGAAAGCGACGGAGTTTTGATCAATAGGATCCAAACGATCACATTCAATTCCATTGTGGCCAAAAGCAATCCCTGAGCTATGCCAATAAAGGCTAGAAGCTTTGTATAGACCTACATGAGTGCATTTTGTATCTGTGCCAAAAAACAAAAGGTCTCCAGGGAGAAGCAAGTTAAAACCACCTTGGCTTAAATCAAGTGTTTGGCAAAACCTCTCCATTTGATATGCATCTCTTGGCAACCATATTTCTTGACTGGCAAATGCTGCTTGAACTAAACCAGAGCAATCAAAATCAGGGCCAATCGTTCCACCCCAGAGATATTTATTCTTCTTTTGAGATGCTTGCTCAACCCATTGAAGAATAGCGGGAATCCGACTTTGGATTTCCAAAAAACTGAAATGTCTTGGTTCCCATTGACCTCTTTTCAAAGCTCGTCCAATAATTTCATCAAAATCCAGCCAACATTGATATCCGTCTTCTAAAAGACGAACCTTTAATCGATAAAACTTATCAGCTTTAAATAAAGCGTAATTACCTAATAATTCAAAACTACGGCCAGAAGCCACTTGAGTTGCAAGTTCAATCCCTGAAGATTCTGCAAACCCATTAACCGAAGTTTGAAGTTGCCAACAACTTCCAGGAATCATTTTGTCTTTCGCTATAAGTCCTCCTAGGGTCATCTTTAATTATTGCGAGCGCTATGGCGTTCTACCGTCCTAATCCTCAAATGGCATCCCAATTGAGTGATCTGTTGGATCAGCTTGCTAATAAAGGGCGTCCAGGTCTCCACAATAAAATTGCAATCACGTGGATACGTTATGAAAGCAGAAACCCAGAAATCTGCAGTGGGATAGGGGCTGGATGGTCAGAGAAACAACTTCAATATCCAGCAAGCGTTGTAAAACTTGTATATGCGGTTGCAGTTGAAGCTTGGCTCCAAAAAGACTTTATCCCTGAATCTGAAGAACTTCGTTCAGCTCTCAAAGCAATGATTGCAGATTCGAGCAATGACGCTACAAGCCTAATCGTTGACCTTCTTACTGGAACGACTAGTGGGCCATCACTATCGGGAACCAGATGGAGAGCTTGGCAAAAGCAAAGACTTCTAATAAATGAGTGGCTTCATAGTTTTAACTGGCCTGAACTTGCACGCACTAATTGCTGTCAAAAGACTTGGGGCGATGGACCATTTGGAAGAGAAAAAGATTTTTATGGCACAGGAAATGTAAATCGCAATGCTATGAGCACTTCTGGAACAGGTCGAATTTTAGAAGCAATAATGACGGATGGATTCCTTTCACCTCAAGCTTGCAAGAGACTGAGAGCAATTTTGTTCAGATCTTTAGAAAGGAAAAAGCGCGAGGAAAATCCAGAAAACCAAATAGATGGTTTCTTAGGAGAAGGTCTTTCAGAAGAAACTAAATTGTGGAGTAAAGCAGGGTTAATGAGTCATGCTCGACATGATGCTGCCTGGTGTTGCAGTACTAATGGGAATCCAATGCTTTTAGTGGTTTTTAGTCAAGGTAAAGAGTTGGCGAAAGACACCAAGCTATTTCCATCAATAGCTATTGAGCTCGCAAAGCTAAATGAAGAAAATTCCTCTTCGTTATAAGGTCATATTTCCAAAGAAGTCTTTTCTAAGCAACTCACTTCGCAATCAAAAGAACCCCTGCAAATAGAACTGATCCAAGGATAAAACCAACTCCCAAGAGAACCGCCGCTATTGGTGTATTGAGATATACGGATATGGTTGCTAACTCGTTGCCTTTTTTTTCAGCCACTTTGGGATCCTGCAAGACTTACCAATATTCAAGCATCACCAATTACCAGAAAATCCCAAATAGCTTGCCCTCTAAACAATTTCTATACCAAATTCAAACAATTTGCGCTCGAGTCACTCCAACAAAAGCCATTGTTCTATGCATTACTCATGTATTGAGCTCACGGTGCAAGAAAATTGCTCGTCATTTGTTTTGTGCTCGTAGGCGCCTTAAAAATGGTTTTTACGCTTGCAGGGCGTTGATCTGGTTCATCAACTTCCTCCACAGCCGCAATTTCATCTAGAGCAGGAGCTGTGATGGCAGTACCTAAACCCTTATCTTCAGCCGGCATCTCTTGAACCTGAACAGGTGTTGAATCAACAATTGGTACAGGGCTAGAGGTAGTCAATGGGAAGAGCTTACCTTTTGCCAACGAAAGGGCAAAGACAACCAAAATTGCAGCTAAAGAGAGAACAAAAAATATGATTAAGACGATTTCATTTATTGGCTTCCAATAAAGTGCAACATTTGCTAATTCATCCTTACTCTTTTTGAGAGTTTTGGGGGCAGGTCCCCATGACAAAAAGACATCCTTATTAATCCATCCTTTATTAGCTGAACGATATGGGGATTCAGTCGAAGCAAAATCGATCAGTTCATTAATTCTCTGTCTGACCACTGGCGGATTCCTTAAATAGGACCATATTCAAGCATCGAATGCGACTAGTGAATTAATCCCTAAATATATATAAAAGCATTCAAAAACCAATGAACATCATAGTCATTACCTTGCGATAAACGTTATTGCAGTAACCAAAAAGGCCGCAGCAATAACACCAGCTGAAACAACTCCTGCGATCTTCCCAGAATTCAAATAAACAGAAATTGTAAGAAACTCATTTCGGGCATCTCTTTTCTGTTCAGAGGTTGATTTCTTTTGGCTCCTAGAAGCTGATGAAGAAGCCAATCGAATCTTGCGGTCTGCCGCTTTACGATCTGCTGCTTTCTTATCCGCTGCGGCTTTGCGGTCTGCGGCGGCTTTCTTATCCGCTGCTGCTTTGCGATCTGCGGCGGCTTTCTTCTCTGCCGCTAAAGCTTTTTTCTTCTCGTCTGCGGCTTTACGATCTGCTGCTTTCTTATCCGCTGCGGCTTTACGGTCTGCGGCGGCTTTCTTATCCGCTGCTGCTTTACGGTCTGCGGCGGCTTTCTTCTCCGCTGCTGCTTTGTTATCTGCCACGAGTTAACCAAGAAAGGTATGAATGTATTCAAGCACCCTTGGAGCAGCAAAAATCACAGAAGTAGATTCGATGAAATCAATTGCGGTAATTAGAGTCTATTGGAGCTTTACTAGTGCATCTCTTGCTCTATAAAGCGCAAATCCTTTGACAAGTCTTGAAATTAGTTTTAGTAGAAACAGGCCTAAAAGCTGTTTCTTAGTAAAACAGTTTCTTAAAACGGAGAGGGAGGGATTCGAACCCTCGACAGAAGTTGCCTCCTGTAACTCCTTAGCAGGGAGCCGCTTTCAACCACTCAGCCACCTCTCCAGAGGCTTAATACCTTATCAAGCGTTGTATCCAAAAGACTGACCTTTTGCATTTAGAGATCTTCAAACCAATACTCGAGGCAAACGATTCTTAAAGCTGCAAAGAATTTCCCATGGAATAGTTCCAGCCAAATCACTCCAGGATTTAGGAGAAATACTTTTGTTTTTATCAGCACCCAACAAAGTAACCACACTGCCAAGACCAATATCAACCTGATCTGTGACATCAATAACCATTTGATCCATTGTTATTGAGCCAACTTGTGGCAAAAAATTATTCATATACAAGACAGATATCTTTCCTGACAATGCACGACTCACTCCATCTGCATAACCTATTCCAATTACAGCCAGTCTAGTGGGTCGTTTAGTCACAAAAGAATGGCCATAGCTCACGCCTACTCCTGCAGGTACTTCTCTTAGAAAAGTGACTCGCGCCTTAACCGCCAAAGCAGGCTCTAAAGAAAATTCTCTAGTTAAGTGAGTAAAAGGACTACAGCCATATAACGCCAAACCAACCCGCACCATGTCGTAATGAAGGTTGGAATCACGAAGAGTGCCTGCAGAATTCGCTAAATGGAAGCAATAATTTTCTCTATTTGGCAAACAAGTCTTCAAAACCTTTTCAAATCTTTTCTGCTGTTTTTGAGTAACTGTTGCAGAAAGACCTTCGAAGCCACCATCTGCTAATGCAAGGTGGCTGTAAATACCAACAAGAACTATGTCCTTGAACTCTTTTAACTCTGTAATTAAATTTTCTGCTTCTAGTAAGTCACAGCCAAGCCTTGTCATTCCAGTATCTAGCTTAAGTTGTAGTTTAAATTTTCGGTCACATTCTTTGGCTAATTGCTGGCAAAGACTTGCCTCACGTTTACTGCTAATAGTTGGCATTAAATCCCAATAAAGGCATTCCCGTAACTCTTCCAAATCAATTAAGTTTCCCAAAATAAGGATCGGACAAACAAATCCTTTTTGACGTAGTTCAATCCCTTCTAACAAAGTTGCCACACCAAGAGTATGAGCACCTCCTTTGAGAGCCGCACGCGCGACTGTTTCTGCACCATGCCCATATCCATCGGCTTTTACAACAGCCATAAGCAAACAATTCTCGCCAATCAGCCCTATTAAAGTTCGAGCATTTGATTCAATCGCCGATGGATTCACCTCAATCCAAGCTCGTTGTCGTGGATCTGCCATTGCAAAATCTTTGTTTTGTGTAGTCAAAAAAGGAGCACTTTCTTAGAGAACAGGTTCTGCATAGAGCAATGTTGAGACACAACAAATGCATCACCCTTTTAATCCCGTTAGCATGCCGCTTAATGAGGGAGCTGGCATGAGCCGGGTTCTCGTACTCAATGCATCTTATGAGCCTTTAAACATCACAACCTGGCGTCGCGCCACGGTTCTGATGCTCAAAGGGAAAGCAGAAAGTTTGGAAGAAGATGCAAGTCAAAGACTGCGTCATGACACTCTTCTACCAACTGTGATTAGGTTGAGGCAATTTGTGCGGGTTCCATACAGAGAGTTGCCGTTAAATCGTAAAAATATTTTGCTTCGGGATAACAATTGCTGCCAATACTGCGGACATATAGGAGACAAGCTTTCAATTGATCATGTATTCCCTCGCAGTCGAGGAGGAGAAGATACCTGGGAAAATGTCACTACAGCCTGCCTTCAATGCAACGTTATGAAAGGTAATCGGACCCCTCAAGAAGCCAATATGCCGTTAAGAAGAAATCCTTATAAACCTTTAAGCAATATGAGCTTCGAAGCAACTCGCCAAATCAATTCTGGGAAAAACAAAGAGTGGGAGAAATATGTCATCGGCTGGGGCTCAAATATTGCCTAATCAGTCCTCATTCGTATTACTAAGCTCTTGCATCTTTAACCTCTGTTCCTCTGCAATACATGCACCAATAACTTCTTCTAATTGACCTTGAAGAACAGGTTCTAGAGAAAAATTACAACCCAAACGATGATCTGTAGTTCGATTGTCCTTGTAATTATAAGTACGAATTTTCTCACTTCTATCTCCTGTTCCTACCTGCGCAAGACGAGCTGATCTTTCTCTCGCATTTGCCTCTGCTATCTCTCTTTCAAGCAACTTAGCTCTCAAAATCTCCATAGCGCGCTCTCTGTTCTGCAGTTGCGAGCGCTCTTGAGTACAAAAAACCCTTATCCCAGTAGGTTTATGCAACAAATCAACTGCGGTTTCTACTTTGTTTACATTCTGGCCGCCAGCACCACCAGATCGAGCAGTACTTATTTCTAAATCTCCTGGCTCTATCTGAACCTCAACAGGATCCGCTTCGGGCATTACTGCAACTGTTGCAGTGGAGGTATGAACTCTCCCTTGTGATTCAGTTGCAGGAACTCTTTGAACCCTATGAACACCAGCTTCAAATTTGAGTTGGCTAAAAACTGCATCACCTTTAACTGAAATTATCAACTCTCTAAATCCACCCAAATCAGCCTCAGTGGAACTCATAGGCTTGACTGACCAACCAACTCTCTGGCCATATCTTTCATACATGCGAGCAAGGTCACCTGCCCAAAGGCATGCTTCATCTCCACCAGCTCCAGCTCGAATTTCTAGCATTACGCTTCGCTGATCCCTTGGATCCTGAGGCAATAAAAACAATGTCAGACTTTTAATTAAGTCCTGCTGTCGAATTTCTAATTCCTGTAATTCATCCTGAGCGAGAATTTGCATGTCTTTATCTTCTTTACTTGCTCGCAACAAATTTCTAGTTTCTTGAATTTCAGACTCAACCTTCTCAAGCAATTCATAGTCCACAACCAATGGCTCTAATCTTGATCTTTCTCGAGCAATACTTTCTAACTTCTTTGGGTCTGAAGCGACATCTGGATCTGCCAGCTGTAATTCCAAATTTCGGAAACTGGTTTTTGCAGTTTCTAGTCTTGTCTTGAGGGTTGAAGAATCCATACCCGTCAAGTCCTGAAGAAGTTCAAACTTTTGATAAGCCTATTGTGAAGCAATAAAGATTGACCTAAGAGAAAAGTTAGTTAGAAGTCTTTTTATTCTTATCTTTTGCTTTCTCAGTATCATCAGGAGCATCATTAGCAGGCGCCATTCCATACTTCCTCATAAAGCGATCAACACGGCCTTCTGTATCCAAAATCTTTTGTGTTCCAGTAAAGAATGGATGATTCCCACTCCAAACATCTACGTGAATTTCAGGCTGCGTAGAGCCTGTAGTCATTACAACTTCTCCATTACAGATAACTTTGGCATCTGGATACCAAGTTGGATGGATGTCTGGTTTAGGCATAGTCAGGAAGGGAGATGAAAGTAAGGAATGTGGAAAAGAAATTTTTAACGCTTTGAAAATTGGGGAGCCTTGCGAGCCTTCTTAAGGCCATATTTGCGACGTTCTTTTGCTCTTGGGTCCCGACTGAGATGACCTTCAGTTTTTAAAGGTTTTCGATTATCTGCAGACAACTCACACAATGCTCTTGCTGCTCCTTGTTTAATCGCATCAGCCTGACCAGTTAAACCTCCTCCTCTTACATTCACTAAAATGTCATAGGCTTCATTAAGGCCAAGAGTTTGCAAAGGAGCCTTTACTGCCGCTAGATATGCAGGATTAAAATTCAAATAATGATCTCCAGGTCTACCATTAATAGTGACCTTCCCATTGCCAGGGACTAATCGAACACGAGCCACTGAGGTTTTTCTACGGCCTGTTCCCCAATAAACAACTGAATTATTTGATGAAGTACTCATTTATGAAGATGTAGATGAAGAGTTTACCCGAAGGATTTGGGGGTTTTGTGCAGCATGTGGATGCTCAGAACCCTTATAAACTTTTAATTTGCGGAACAATTGTCTCCCTAAAGCATTGTGAGGAAGCATGCCTTTAATAGCTTTCTCAACAATCCTCTCAGGCAATCGACCCTGAAGAGAGGAGAAATTCTCCACCTTCATCCCCCCTGGCCTACCTGAATGCCTGCGATATAGCTTTTGTTCAGCTTTCTTTCCCGTGACAAGGATTTTTTCAGCATTAACAACCACTACAAAATCCCCATTATCTAAATGAGGAGTGAAGTTTGGTTTGTTCTTACCTCTAAGCACTGAAGCTACTTCCGTAGCAAGTCTGCCAAGGGTTTGATTCTCAGCATCGACCAGATACCACTGGCGACTAATTGAATCAATGGATGGAATTGAGGTCTTGTTCATCACGCCGGCATGCCGGTTTTAAATGCCCCATTGCAAGCAAGGGGGGTTGTGGATAAAGGAGCTTTATGGCCCATGAAACTAGGCCAATTATTGCTCAAACTACAACTCTACACTTTCATGTGAGGGTTCTGAAAGGCTGCTCAAAAGTATTGGTAATCAGCAAGTACCAAATAGGAGTTTTGATATATAACTCAGAATCAAATAATGGGCGGATCCTTAGGAGAATCCAAAACCGCTAAAGAGTACTTTGGGAATGAGTCATACCAAGCAGGTTCAGAGAAAATAAACTCCTCATATCCTGCTCTTACCAAACAGAGCCCTTTTGCGGGCGCAGCCTCCCTAACTTCTGACCTTCGTCCTTCCTTCCATCGCCTTTCAAAAGCTTTTAAGGACATCCGATGCTCTCCTAAAGCCACGAGTTGACCTACTAATAGCCGGACCATTCCATACAAAAAACCACTCGCTTGAATCTCAAGAACAATCAAATCACCATTTCTTTCAAGATTAATTTCCTGAACTGTTGTAACTGCATCTATGCGTTGACTTCTTGTTCGTTGGAAAGCAGAGAAATCATGGCGGCCTAATAGACCTTCTAATGCCTTACTCATTAATTGGTCATCTAAACGATATCGATAACGGTGCCAACTCCAAGGAGATAAAAACAGATTTGGCTTACAAGCATTAAAAATGAGATATCTGTAACGACGATAAATAGCTGAATGGCAAGCGTGCCAATTGTTTGGACGTAATACTGCCTCTCTTACTCTTATAGAAGCTGGCAAAACTCCATTCAAGGCAGCCGCCCATCTACTTGAAGGGATAGGACCAGAGCAGTCAAAATGCACAACTTGACCTGCAGCATGTACTCCAGAGTCTGTACGACCAGCTGCTACAGCTTTAATGGGCCTATATGGATCAAGCTTAGATATCGCATTTTCAAGAACTTCCTGAACACTCATATCTTTTGACTGCCTTTGCCACCCGCAATAAGATGTACCTTCATATTGCAAACTCAAAGCTATACGTTGAATTTGATCTATTTGACTTCTTTTATTTATTAATTGAGAGGTCATCTAGCTGAGGTGCAAAGCACTCCAGAATTAAAAAGCATTCAAACCAACTCAATAATCGCCATTTGAGCGTTATCGCCTCTTCGAGCAATAGTTCTTACAATTCTCGTATAGCCGCCTTTTCGATCACCATAACGATCCTGTGCTTTATCAAATAAGGCATGAACTAATTGCTTGTCATAGATATAACCAATAGCTCTTCGCCTTGAAGCAAGGCTTCCTTCTTTTGCCAAGCTAATCATTCTTTCGGCTTCATCACGTAATGCTTTTGCTCTAGCTTTAGTTGTAGTAACACGACCTTCACGAATTAATTGTGTGGTTAATCCACGCAGCATTGCTTTCCTTTGATCTGCGGGTCTGCCTAGTTTTGGAACTCGAAGTTGGTGGCGCATGATTAAAAGTTTTTCTAATAAAGAAACTAAGGAGCTCAAGAAGTACGGCTCTGAGGAATTGATATGCCAATTCGTTCTAAGGCTTCAATCACCTCATCAGCAGACTTGGATCCGAAGTTCTTAATCTCTAATAGGTCTTCATAACTGAAGCCCATCAAATCTGAAACAGAATTAACCTGGGCACGTTTTAAACAGTTATATGCCCTAACAGAAAGATTCAATTCTTCTAAAGGAATTTGAGCTTCTGCCGAAGGTTCATCTTCAGGTATCTCTTCTTCAACCATAGTGACAGTTGCCAAAGGTTGAAAAAGTTCTATCAACTGATTAGCTGCTTCTGCTACGGCATCATCAGGTGTAGTTGAACCATCAGTGACAACTTCCATTCGAAGTCTTTCTCGGGTTGAACCACCTTCTGCGACTGCTGTCTCATCAATTGTGAAATTAACTCGACGTACAGGCATAAAGACTGCATCTATTTGCAGAAGGTCGATAGCACTGGTCTCTTCATTGTGACGATCAACAGGTCGGTAACCAATGCCCCTTTCGACATGGACTTCAAGTTCTAAACCATGTCCCTCATGAACTGTTGCTATAGGTCGGTCTCCATCCACAACTTGTACTTGCGAGGAGAATTGAAGATCCTTTGCCTTGACTTCTGCTGGGCCAGTAACAACTAAGCGACCGATTTCAAGTTCCGGACTTCGACTATTTACTGAAACTTGCTTGCAATTAAGCAGAATATCGAGAACATCTTCTCTAACTCCTGGAATCGTTGCATATTCATGATTAACCCCAGCAATTCGCACAGCAGTTACTGCACTACCTTCAAGTCCACCCATTAGAACCCTTCGCAGGGAATTACCTAGGGTTGTTGCTTGACCTCGCTCGAGTGGTCCTATTAAAAAGACACCGGTTTGTGCACGATCATCGGCAATTTCATGCTCGATACGTTCGATCTGGTATTGCAACACGGGCTGAAACGGTAAAGAGGGCAGGAAGTGGGTTAGGGGTGAAAAACGAAGAAGGGGTTAAACGCGCCTGCGTTTAGGCCTCCGACACCCATTGTGAGGCAGTGGAGTGACATCTCTAATTAATGTGATTTCTAGGCCTGCCACCTGCAAAGCCCTAATAGCAGTTTCACGTCCAGAGCCAGGGCCTCGAACAAGCACTTCTATTTGGCGCATGCCTTGTTCAAGAGCTCTCCTAGCTGCTGCCTCAGCAGCTGTTTGAGCGGCAAATGGCGTCCCTTTACGAGCACCTTTAAAACCACTAGCCCCTGCAGAAGACCATGAAATGACTTCTCCAGAAGTATCTGTGATTGAAACTATTGTGTTATTGAAGGTGCTCTGGATATGGACAACGCCATTAGGGACGTTGCGCTTAACCTTCTTAGAACCAGTTTTCTTGGCTGTTGGGGCCATGTGATGGGGGCCTTTTAGATAAGGACTAGAAAAGTTTGATCAGTGCTAGAAGAAGAAAAGGATGTTATTTCTTCTTGCCTGCCACAGTTTTTCGAGAACCGCGTCGCGTTCGAGCATTCGTACGGGTACGTTGGCCTCGAACAGGAAGGCTCATGCGATGACGTCTTCCGCGCACACAACCAATGTCTTGCAGGCGCTTAAGTGCCATCCCTTCCTGACGCCTCAAATCACCCTCAATAGTGAATACTTCAGCAGCAGCTCTGAGCTTCTGAACATCACCATCTTCCAGATCTTTGACTCGAATATCCGGATTAACTCCAGCTTTACCGAGAATGGTTTTGGCTCTAGTAAGGCCAATCCCATAGATGTATGTGAGGGCAACTTCAACCCGCTTATCACGGGGTATGTCGACGCCAGCAATCCTTGCCACTGAGCAATCAATTAGAGAGAACGTGAGCCACCTAAAAAAGGGGCGGAAAAGCAAAGAAAAAAATTGGCTAAGAAGCCAAGCTCATCCTTTTGCGCTTAAACCAAGGGTTAGCCTTGGCGCTGTTTGTGCTTGGGGTTGGTACAGATGACCATTACCCGGCCGTGGCGGCGAATCACCCGGCACTTCTCACACATTCTTTTGACTGAGGCACGCACCTTCATAGGGTGTGGCTCTATAAATTTCCAAACAACAAGACTACTACATCAATCAACTCAAAACAGCTTCAATACGACTTGCTATCTCCAAAACATCTCCATCTCCTTTAACAGTCTTTACTAGTCCTTCTTTTGTGTAGTGCGCTATCAGCGGAGCAGTTTTTTCTTTATAAACCTCTAATCTATGGCGAATTACGGTTTCGTTGTCATCAGTTCTTCCTCTACCAAGAAGCCTCTTAATTAAGAATTCAGCATCTAACGTAATTACCACAACCGCTTGGATTGGCTGTTGAATTTTGCCTAACAAAACAGACAAAGCCTCTGCTTGATCAACGGTTCTAGGGAAACCATCCAACAACCATCCTTGAGACGCCTCATTAAGCCTGTTTTCAACAATCGATAGCACTAGCGAATCACTAACCAACTCCCCTTTATTCATTAATTCAGCAGCCTCAATACCCAAAGGACTTCCTGCGGAAACTTCTGAGCGCAACATATCTCCTGTTGATAAATGCATAAGATCATATTTTTTACACAAAAGTTGAGCTTGTGTCCCTTTACCGGCTCCTGGAGGACCAAGAAAAAGTAAGCGAGTTTGCATGATTTTTAATTCATTAGAAATTTGAAATTAATTATTGACGAACTAAGCCTTCATAGCGTTGGGAAATGACGTAAGTTTGCACCTGTTTTGCAGTATCTATAGCAACACCAACAAGAATTAATAATGATGTTGCTCCCAGGCCCTGAAAGGTTTGAACATTCGTAGCCCGCTCAACTGCTGCAGGAATTATTGCTACTGACCCAAGAAATAACCCACCTAACAATGTAAGTCTATTTTGCACACCAGATAAGTAATTTGCTGTAGCAGTTCCAGGCCTTACTCCAGGAAGTGCAACTCCACCTCGTTTTAAATTTGAAGCTATATCAATAGGATTAATTGTCAAAGAAGCATAAAAATAAGCAAAGCCCAAAATCAATGCGAAAAAAGTGATTGCATAAGGCCATGGATTTGCAGCTCCAGGGTTCAAAGCACTAGCAGCTCTAATTAAAATTGGGTTTTTAGTAAAGTTCGCTATTGTAATTGGCAAGAAAATCAAGGCAGAAGCGAAGATAATGGGCATAACTCCTCCAGCATTCAATTTCAAAGGAAGATAGCTTTGTCTATTAGGCAAAAGGTTTGAACCGCCAATCTGCCTTTTTGCACTAACAATGGGCAGCCTACGTGCACCTTCTTGAACAAAAATGATTCCTACTATTGTTATTAAAAAAACTGATAGAAGAACAATAATTCCTACAACATCATTCCTATCACCAGTCTGAGCTTTTTCAATAGTGGAACTTAACGCCTTCGGCAAAGTAGCAACAATGTTCAAAAAAATAACCAATGAAGCACCTTGTCCAATTCCTTTCTCAGTAATAATCTCACTAAGCCACATAACAACCATTGATCCAGTAACTAAGGCAAGAGAAGTTTGAATTACAAATGCAACTTCTCCTAAGTCCTCAATTGCATATTGTCGGAGTATTGAGGCAAAAACTAAACTCTGTATAAACCCCCATCCTAATGCAACATACCTAGTGATTTGAGCTATCTTTCGCCTTCCAGCCTCGCCTTCATTTTTTTGCAGGTCTTCTAATTGAGGAATAGCCGCTGTTAACAGTTGAAGAATGATAGAAGCATTAATAAAAGGGAGAATTCCTAAAGCAAATATTCCTAATGTTGATATTCCTCCTCCAGTAAAAATATCAAGAAACCCAATTAATTGCCCTCCTTGATCAAGAAAGCTTTGAAAAGACTCTCGATCAATTCCAGGAATTGGAATATAGATTCCAAGCCTAATAATAAGAAGCAGACCCAATGTCGTCAGAACCCTCTCTCGAAGCTCTTTGCTTTTGACCAACTGAGTTATTACTTCAGCGGCACTTGGATTCCTACCACGACTTACCAGCATGGATTCAATTCAGTTAAGTAAAAGTTTGGTTACTAGAGAACACTGAAACTGGGGTTTTCATAAGGCATCACTGAATACAAATCTCCGTTAATTCAAGATTTCGCAAGTACCTCCTGCCTCTTCAATCTTATTTTTCGCCGTCTCAGTAAAAGCAGAAGCTTGAACGGTTAACTTCACTTTTAAAGTCCCATTTCCTAAAATTTTCAAAGGGTTTTTAGGGCTAGTTACAATTCCCTGCTTCACTAAAGAATCAAGATTTACTTTGCTGCCTGACTTAATTTCATTGAGAGCAGAAACATTGACAACCGTATATAGCTTTGGATTAACCAAGGGAAAATGTTTAAGCTTAGGAACTCTTCTATAAAGAGGCATTTGCCCTCCTTCAAAACCAGGACGCGTGGAGCGACCTGATCGTGATTTTTGACCACGCATACCAAATCCGCAGCTTGCACCTTGACCTGCGGCAATGCCACGGCCTTTTCGCAACTTTCGGCGCCTTGCGCCAGCGTTGGATGTTAGAGAATCGAGTTGAAATGTCATGATGTTCAAGAATAGATCTGCTCGAGGGATATTCCCCGTTCCTTAGCGGTTTGCTTATGAGTCCGAAGACTAGCAAGAGCAACCATTGCAGCCCTGGCATTATTCAATGGAGTTTTACTCCCTAGGCGTTTAGCTAGAACATTTTTGATCCCAGCAAGCTCTAAAACAGTACGAATTGAGCCCCCAGCAATAACACCCGTGCCAGGAGCTGCAGGCCGAATAAGCACACTCGCGGCTCCATCTCGACCATTTGAAAGAGTAGGAATTGAGCTATTACGAGTCAAAGGAACCTTAACTATGTGTTTCTTACCATCAGCCACCCCCTTACGCACAGCGCCTATTACATCTCCAGCCTTCCCGACACCTACACCAACTTGTCCACGTTCGTTACCGACAACAACTATTGCCCTAAAGCTCATTTTCTTACCTCCTTTAACAGTTTTCGAGACTCTTCGAATTTGAACAACTCTCTCTTGCCATTCAGAATCACGATCTTGACCTCTACGGTCTCTTCTCCCGCCACCACGTCGCTCTCCACGACTACGGCGCTGTTGTTGCTGTTGTTGATCTTGTTGGCCTTCAGCCGCGGCTGGGACTTCTGATGAAGAGGCCTTTTTGGTTTTGGACTGGTTTTTTGGTTCGGTCATTGTGAAAGCAGGAATCAAAATTGAAGGCCCGCTTCACGGGCTGCATTTGCTAAGGCCTTAATACGGCCGTGATAGAGATTTCCACCACGGTCGAAGACGACCTGCTTAATCCCTTTATCAAGAGCACGCTTAGCCACAAGCTCTCCTACAGCAGTGGATGCGGCGCAACTGCTCCCATCTACTTTAAGAGTTGGTCGGAGATCTTTGTCGAGTGTTGAAGCTGCACAAATAGTATTTTGCGCGTCATCATCAATCAACTGAGCATAAATGTGATTGTTTGAGCGAAAAACTGCAAGACGAGGCTTGTCTGGAGTACCACTTATATGACGTCGGATACGTTTGTGACGCTTCTGAGTTTGTTGTTTTCGAGTGAGATTAGACATAGTTAAAGAGTAAATAGATTGGTAAAAAATGTTTATTTCTTGCCGGACTTACCAGCTTTTCTAAGTATTCGTTCCCCTTCATACTTAATGCCCTTGCCCTTATAAGGCTCTGGGGGGCGAATAGCACGGATTTTGGCTGCTTCATTCCCAACCAATTCCTTATCAGGGCCAGAAACAGTTACATTCGTGTTGTTCTGAACCGCGAAAGTTATGCCCTCTGGAGGAATAACCTCCACTGGATGGCTATACCCAGCACTAACAACAAGAGTTTTTCCTTTTACTTGAGCTCGAGAGCCAACACCCACAATCTCCAACTTGCGGGAAAAGCCTTGGCTAACGCCTTCAACCATATTGGCTATCAAAGAACGACAGAGGCCGTGCCGCTCGCGAGACTTGCGTTTGTTAGTTGTTGGGGTAACAACAATAGTGTTTTCAACCTGACTAAGGGACACTCCTTCAGGGAGGGTTCTATGCAATTCTCCCTTAGGTCCCTTAACAGTCACTGAAAGGCCATCAAGAGTTACCGCAACCTTTTCAGGAACTGGGATTGGGGATTTTCCGATTCGAGACATTGTTCTAACTCCAGATCAATAGACGTAGCAGAGGACTTCTCCTCCAACTCCCTGTTTACGGGCATCGCGATCGCTCATGACACCTTTAGAGGTAGAAATGATTGCGACTCCAAGCCCTCCTAGCACTTTTGGCAAGCCCCGAGTGTTTTTATAAATTCTCAACCCTGGCTTACTTACCCGCTGCATCGACCGAATGGTTGGATGACGGTGCTTTCCGCTGTATTTCAGCTCAAGAACTAATTGAGTAAGCACTCCCTCCCCTTCTTCGCTGATCTCAGCAATAAAACCTTCCTGCCGAAGCACTTTGGCAATACTGCGAGACATTCGAGATGCAGGAATGCGGGTGGTTTGATGACGTTTTTCACTCGCATTTCGAATGCGAGTGAGCATATCTGAAATTGGATCGTGATTAGCCATAGTTTGTATTAAGAACCTCAGTTATTGCGGAAGGGCATTCCCATCTCACGAAGAAGGGCGCGACCTTCTTCATCAGTACGGGCACTGGTCACGATGGTGATGTCCATGCCCCTGATTGCATCGATTTTGTCAAAAGAAATCTCAGGGAAAATAATTTGTTCTCTAACCCCAAGAGTGAAGTTTCCTCTTCCATCAAAGCTTTTGGGGCTAACACCTCGGAAATCTCTAATCCTGGGTAAAGCAAGATTTATAAGACGCTCTAAAAAGGCATACATTCTTTCACCCCTAAGAGTGACAGCACAACCAATTGGCATCCCTTGTCGAATCTTGAAGCCAGCAATAGCTTTCTTAGCTCTCGTCACTAGAACTTTCTGACCGGTAATAGTGGCCAACTCAGAAAGAGAAGCTTCTAACGATTTGGCATTCGATGCTGCTTCTCCTAATCCACGGTTAACGGTAATCTTCGTAACCTTTGGGACCTGGTGAATGTTTTTGAGACTTAAGTCTTTCAGCAATTTCGGCTGAATTGTCTCTCGATAGCGTTTTTTGAGTGACATTGATTAAAAAAGGGTTCTTCTGGAAGTGGTCAGAAGGTGGCTAGGAGGAAAGAAAGTGATGATTAATCAATCAATTCACCGGTTTTCTTAAGTCGTCGTTTCTTGTTGCCATCTTTATCAACAACCAACTCAACGCGACTAGCAACTTTTTTTGCAGTGGAATAAATCATCACGTTAGATGCATGTAGAGATGCTTCTTCAGTGACAATCCTTCCACTCTCGCCATCTTGAGTTGGTTTGACATGACGAGTTCTCATGTTTACACCTTCAACAATTACACGATTCTCAATTGGCAAAGTTTTAAGAACTTCCCCAGTTTTTCCCTTATCTTTGCCGTTAATAATTTGAACCGTGTCTCCCTTACGAATGCGCATTTTTATGCGTTGAGAAGTTTTAGGAGTAGAAGTTAATTTGTTCATGTTTAAATCACCTCTGGGGCAAGGGAAACAATCTTAGTGAAATTACGCTCTCGGAGTTCTCGGGCAACTGGCCCAAAAACTCTTGTCCCTCTGGGATTCTTATCTTCATTAATAAGAACCGCAGCATTGTCATCAAAGCGGATTGAATTACCTGTTTCACGTCGCATCGTCGCCTTTGTGCGCACTACTACAGCTCTTACAACTTCTGATTTCTTAACGCCCATATTTGGCATCGCATCTTTTACTGCTGCAACTATTACATCCCCAACATGGGCATAACGACGATTGGATCCCAGGACACGAATGCATTGGATACGCTTTGCACCACTATTATCTGCAACCGTAAGGAAAGTCTCTTGCTGAATCATTTTGAATCCTCCTGAGATTTCATACTGTGGCTAAGAACTTCTGAAACAGCCCACCGCTTGGATGCACTGAGAGGCCTGGTTTCAGTAATTCGAACTCGATCACCAACGCGACAGTTATTTTCTGCGTCGTGAGCTTTGTAACGTGTTGTGCGGCTAACGATCTTCTGATAGATGGGATGTGGGAAGCGGTTTTCTACCGCAACAACAACGGTTTTATCCATCTTGTCACTAACGACTGTGCCGACCCTTTCCTTGAGTGCCATTGTTCTAAAAGATTGAATCAGGAGGAAGAATTAGCGCGAGTGCGCTGATTTTGGACCGTCAAAAGTTGGGCCAACTTAATGCGGGCTTCTTTGAAACGGTGGGTATTGGTTAATTGACTTGTCGCTTTCTGAAAGCGAAGGTCAAATAATTCACGACGAATACCATCAATTTTCTCGGTGATATCCGAATCGGTGAGCTTGGTTAAATCAGCAGTGCTAGGTCTAGACATAAATCAGTTCTCCGAGGTTGCTTTAGGCGCAGATGCAGTTCCAAGAACAGCATTACCATTTAATTGTTCCTGGTCATGAAGTCTGAGAAACTTCGTTTTGACTGGAAGTTTGTATTGCGCTAAGCGCATCGCTTCCTTCGCAATATCTTCAGTTATTTCTTCACCTCCCATTTCAAAAAGAATTCGACCAGGCTTAACCACTGCGACCCAAAATTCTGGATTACCTTTACCAGAACCCATCCTTGTTTCAGCAGGCCTCATTGTGACTGGCTTGTCTGGAAAAATTCGGATCCATATTTTCCCCCCACGCTTGACATATCGCGTCATAGCTCTTCGACTAGCCTCAATTTGACGGGAAGTAACCCAGCCACATTCTTGGGCTTGTAAAGCAAATTCCCCGAAAGCTATTTTGTTGCCTCGAGTGGCCACACCCCGCATGCGGCCTCTTTGCTGTTTCCGAAATTTGACGCGTTTTGGACTAAGCATGATAAAACTCCTTCTTAAGCCTCATTTGAGCGATCTTCAAATTGTTGTGGTCGTCGATTACCTCGACGCCGCGGACTTGCGCCCACAGGTAATGGCTGATCTTCTTTTGCGAGCACTTCTCCCTTGAAAACCCAAACTTTGATTCCCAAGACTCCATATGTAGTGCTGGCAACCTTGGTTGCATAATCAATCTCAGCTCTCAAAGTATGCAAAGGAACACGTCCTTCTCTCGTCCATTCAGTTCGCGCAATTTCAGCACCATTCAAACGGCCTCCAACTTGAATTTTTAAACCTAAGACTCCAGCCCTTTGAGCTCGCTGAACAGCCATGCGAATGGTACGTCGGAAAGCTACACGTTTTTCAAGTTGTTGGGCTATGTACTCAGCTAATAAATAAGCATCGGCATCTACTCTTTCAACTTCAACAACATTAATTCGAACTTGGCGACTTCGATCCCCAATTGTTTTTTGTATTCCAGAGCGCAATTCTTCTATCCCACTACCCTGCCGCCCAACAATTACACCAGGGCGAGCAGTTTTAAGCTCAACTTCTAATTGATCAGCTTTACGCGCGATCAAAACATCACTAATACCTGCAGCTGAGTATTTCTTGCTAATAAACCGACGAATTCGATCATCCTCTTGAAGAAGAATTGGATAAGTCTTAGTAGTGGCATACCAACGAGATCTGTGCTCCTGGGTAATCCCAAGGCGTAAACCAGTTGGATGGATTTTGTGTCCCATCAGTTTGAAGTCGTTTGGGGGGTCAAGGGAGGGTTGGGGTTGGCCGCAACAGAAATGCTGATATGGCAGGTTTGCTTCTTAATAGCGAAAGCACGACCTTGTGCGCGGGGCCTATAGCGCTTCATAGAAGGACCCATATCAGCAATTGCTCTAGTAATTACTAAAGAAGAAGGGTCCAGGCCTAAGTTGTGCTCAGCATTTGCAACAGCAGATCTAAGCACCTTCGTGATCGGACCAGTTGATCTATAGGGCATAAACTCCAACATGATCAGGGCGTCGCGATAAGAACGCCCTCGAATCTGGTCAAGAACACGACGTACTTTCGAAACAGATCCACGGATATAACGTCCATGGGCCTGAGCAATGATTGAAGAATCGGTAGATGACTTATTCATAGTGTTTCCTAGCGACCTCCTTTTTTGTCTTTAATGTGGCCTTTAAAGGTACGAGTAGGCGCAAATTCTCCTAATTTGTGGCCAACCATTTGCTCAGTAATGAAAACAGGTATATGTGTTTTGCCGTTGTGAACAGCAATTGTATGCCCAATCATCATTGGCAAAATAGTAGAAGCCCGAGACCAAGTTTTGATGACTGATTTATCGTCATCTGTGTTTTGCTTTTCAACCTTTTTTAAAAGACTGTCAGCAATAAAAGGGCCTTTTTTAAGTGATCGTCCCATGAGAGCGGATTAAGAGAGAAAGAAATACATGAGTGGAATTAGGAATCTCTTCCGCCTCGACTCCGTTTAGAAATACGACGACGCTTGCGGAGAACGTAGCGGTTACTAGGTTTATTCCGCTTACGAGTCTTCAAGCCAAGCGTAGGCTTACCCCAAGGAGTAACTGGCCCTGCTCGCCCTATAGGTGCACGACCTTCTCCTCCACCATGAGGGTGATCACATGGGTTCATTACACTGCCTCGAACTTGAGGCCTTCGTCCTAACCAACGCCTGCGCCCCGCCTTGCCCAAACTAGTATTACGAGTCTCGGAATTGCCAACCTCACCAAGAGTGGCATAACACTCTCGACGAACCAAACGAACTTCAGTTGAAGGCAGTTTCAAAGCAACATAATCTCCTTCTTTAGCCATGACCTGAGCACTTGCCCCTGCCGTTCTAACCATTTGTCCACCCCGACCTGCATATAACTCAACACAGTGCACACTTGACCCAAGAGGTATCGCTGATAGAGGCATTGCATTGCCTACCTCGATGGGAACTTCCGGTCCGGAAATTACTTGCTGGCCAATACTTATTCCACCAGGAGCAAGTATGTAACGTTTCTCACCATCAGAATAAAAGAGCAAAGCCAGTCGAGCATTGCGGTGAGGGTCGTAATGAATGGCAGCTACTTTGGCTGAAATGCCGTGCTTATCTCGTCGAAAGTCAACAACTCGATAAAGCCTTTTATGGCCACCACCACGGTGACGACATGTAATAACACCACGATTATTACGACCCTTGCAACGATGCTTAGCTACTACCAAAGAACGTTCAGGCTTGCGACCTGTAAGCTCACTAAAATCAGTGACTACTCTTGTGCGAGTGCCAGGGGTATAGGGACGGAAAGAACGAATTGCCATAATTTTCAGCTCCTCAAGATTCAGGGAAAAGTTGAATCGAATTCCCTTCAGCCAAGCGGACAACAGCCTTCTTAACCTGGGAACGTTTACCAGCGAATCGTCCTATGCGACGAGTTCTACGCGGCGGGTTCATAGTGCTTACTCCTATAACTTTGACATCAAACATTTTTTCAACCGCAGCCTTTATTTCTGGCTTAGCCGCACGATGATCAACCTCAAAGGTGTAATGATTCAACTCCAAAGCTCTCGTGGCTTTTTCTGTAATTAACGGACGACGTATTACATCCGCTAATCGACCTTGAAAACGATCAGTCATTTCCATATACCTCCTGGATAGTTGCTAGAGCCTCTTGACCTACAACCAATGAATTCGCATGGAGCAAATCAAAAACATTTAGTTGATCAGCAGCAATCAACTTGACTTTCTTGAGGTTCCTAACTGATCGCCTGATGGTTTCAGAAGGATTAGAAAGAATAATGAGGACCTTTGCCTCAGAAGAGATCCCTAATCGCGATAGTGCAGCGGTTACTTCACTTGTCTTAGGAATTTTCAAACTCTTCCCAAAATCCTTAACGACCTTCATGTCAGTAATGCGGGCCATTAAAGCGGTGCGTAATGCCAAACGACGCTCCTTGCGATTCATCGTCAGGCTGTAATTACGAGGCTTAGGACCAAAAATAATCCCACCACCTGGACGCAAAGGTGTACGAATAGAGCCCTGCCTGGCCCTGCCTGTTCCCTTTTGTTTATAAGGTTTCCGCCCACCTCCTCGTACCTCTGATCTCGTCAGCGTACTTGCAGTTCCTTGCCTGCTATGAGCTTGCTGACGAAGCACAGATCTATGCATCAGATCAACGGCACTGGTCTCTTTGGCAACCTTCAAATCAAGAGTTGCTTCCCCAGCTTCTTTCCCTTGCCAATCCAAAACAACACAACTAGCCATTACTTAACCTCCTTGCCGGGTGTAGATCCCACACGCTTAGTAGGACGAATATTCAACAAAGACCCAGGTTTGCCAGGCACAGAACCCTTTACAACCAAGAGATTTTGCGCATCATCGACTTTAAGAATAGTGAGGCCTTTAGTAGTGACCTGCTTACCTCCATAACGACCAGCCATGCGTTTCCCTGGGTAAATCCGACCTGGGGTAGTTCCAGCACCAGTAGATCCAGGTTCTCGATGATTTTTAGAGCCATGGCTCATAGGCCCACGGCTAAAGCCATGGCGTTTCTGATAACCAGAAAAGCCTCGGCCCATAGTATCGCCACTCACATCTACTTTTTGGCCAACTTCAAAACTACCTACTGTGATTGATGCTCCAAGTGTTAACTCACCAAATTCATCAACGCGATATTCACGAAGATGCCGAAGTACATCTTCTCCTGATTTAGAGAGATGGCCCTTGGCAGGCTTATTAATTAATTTTTCACGAGAAGTACCAAATCCAAGCTGAACTGCGGAATAACCATCAGTCTCAGAAGTCTTTAGTTGAGTGACTCGGCAAGGTCCTGCTTCGATCAAAGTGACCGGAACAGCTCTGCCTTGGTCATCGAAAAACTGGGACATGCCCAATTTCTTTCCGAGGATGCCTATAGACATGAGATGTAAAAACGCCAGCGGAACTAACCTCAAACGAGGTTTTTTATTGCTGATAACTAGAACGCTTTCTTAACCAAGACTTGCTGCCCTCAATTAAGGGCAATCAAGAGACGGATTGGCTAGCGAACAAATCAGCTGGCTGGGACTTAGCCGATCCTTGAAAGACGGTTAGTTTCCCGGCAAACAGAAAATCTCCATCTGCACTGGCCTAAAGATCCGGCGCAATCGCCGAACCTGCCTATCTCTCTGGAGGCCCGGCTAGCGGACGGGCACAGAAAAGTTAAGCGATATAAAACACTACACCACAGCGGTCCCACTTCTTCTCGTGCTGTCTCTAACCTGAGAGAATTAACTGAATTAAGTTGCAGCCAATGCCGCTTTTGCTTTCTGGTAAGAGCTTTCAAAAAGACCTAGAGGTTTCAGGCTGCATAGCCATACATGTTCCATTGGAAGGTGGGGCCGAAACTCGCTTACTTCGTAGGCTCCGAGCAGCTGGATATCACACTCAAATAGCATCAGCAAGAGGACTAGGTGACCCAGAAGTTTTCTTGCTGCAGCTTCATGGCATTAGGCCACCACATCTGGGCCATCAGAGTGTTGGAAGAAATGGTGCACTTGGAGAAGTACAACAAGTAATCCCTCAGATAATTGAACTATTAAAAGGTGAGAAACCAGTTGTCTTATGGCTTATTGAAGGGCAAGTTTTATCGCGATCTGAATTATTAGCCGTGTCTGACATATGTAAACGAGAGCCTCGCTTGAAAATAGTCGTAGAAATGGGAGGTTCTCGCAACCTGAAATGGCAGCCAATGAAAATACTTCTAAAAGCTTAGATGTGCCCTTGCTTGTGAATCAATCACACTCTTGTACCAGCGAAAAAGCTCTAAATGAAAATACTTGGGTGAAATTAATTTGTGGTGCAAGTAATCAAGATCTACCGTCAATTACCGATCTATGTGCTGTCTACGCTGCAGCTGGGGTGCATTGCATAGATGTTGCCGCGGATCTTGCTGTAGTGAATGCCGCTAGACGTGGTTTGGACTGGGTTACCTCACAAGTTGGGACCAAACCCTGGCTAATGGTAAGCATTAGTGATGGAAAAGACGTTCATTTCAGAAAAGCCTGGTTTGATCCAAAGCATTGCCCTCCGGGATGTCCTCGGCCATGTGAACAAACCTGCCCAGCTCAAGCCATCGTCAAAAACACAGGGATATTAAATAATCTCTGTTATGGGTGTGGCCGATGTATACCATCATGTCCCCATGGATTAATCAATGAAAAAGATTGGTATTTAAAACTGCATGATTTTGGTCCTCTCATTGCAGAGCTTCGCCCAGATGCCTTAGAGATTCATACTGCTCCAGGAAGAGGACAAGCATTTGAATCAATTCTCGAAGAGGTTTTAAAAGCAAAAGTTTCTTTCAAACGCATTGCGGTTAGCTGTGGACTAGAAGGACATGCAACCAATGAAGATGAGCTAACCGCAGAGCTTTGGCAACGTCATGACTGCCTCAAAAGACATGGACAAAAACCTCTGTGGCAACTAGATGGGCGCCCAATGAGTGGAGATATAGGCAGAGGGACAAGCAGAATCGCCATTAATCTCTGGCGAAAATTACACTCAAAAGCACCGCCTGGACCTCTTCAACTCGCCGGAGGCACTAATTCTCAAACGATTAATCACCTTGAGAAGGATCAAAGACCAAATGGTATTGCCTTCGGTGGTATGGCAAGAAAATTAATCCAACCGTATTTGCTAGAAGCACAAGCTAGAAAAATCAGTCTTCGAGAATGGCCAGAAGGATGGAGTCAAGCTCTCTCACAAGCCGAAAACCTCATCCAACCCTGGCTTTCAAAATCGTCGAACCCAAAAATCTGCTAAAAGGCATTGAGTTACATCACATTCACAGTCCGCTATATGTAATCATTTGGTTTGAATCCATCTAAATCTTCCTTCAAAGATGAATTTGGAATCAATGGGCCGTCGCCAAGTGGTAAGGCATCGGGTTTTGGTCCCGACATTCCTAGGTTCGAATCCTAGCGGCCCAGTTTTCGTCTCTCTTTAGTGGTTTCTAGCCCCCTGCTGATTTGTGACTTTGATGGAGTCATTGTTGATGGGATGCAGGAATACTGGTTCAGTTCGCGCAAAGCCTGCTTCAAACTGATAGGCAAAAGAGAAAATTCGCAATTACTAACAGAACAAATACCGGAAGATTTTCGATTCCTTCGAGCTTGGGTTAAGCAAGGTTGGGAAATGGTTCTTTTAGCTGCTGAACTCAGTCGGCCCAACAGCCTCTTAGTTCGTCAAGGAGCCACAGCCTTCTCAAAAAATTACCAATTGCACCGCCAGCAAGCTCTTGAAGCATGGAATTGGAAGCCAAGTGAATTGCAACAAGCACTAGAAATGGTTCGTCAGGAAGAAATAATCCGAGATAAAGAACATTGGCTAGCAATGCATATTGCTTATCCAGGAATAATTGAGAGATTAAAGCAACTAAAAAATGAGGGAATCGAACTCGGTGTCTTAACTACTAAAAGTGCGGAATTTACCGCCACTATCCTTAAAGCATTTGACCTCCAACCAAGTCTCCTCTATGGACATGAATCAGGTAACAAGCCTGAAGTTCTACTCGAGTTATTAGTCAACCGATCCATTCAAGGTTTTGTAGAAGATCGTCGTGCAACTCTTGTAAAAGTCCTCAATACGAGCGGACTTGAGTTCCTACCTTGTTATTTGGCCAGTTGGGGCTATCTAAAGCCAGAAGACAAAACCAATCTTCCTCAAGGGATTCAGCTCCTAAAACCAGAAACTTTGGCGACCCCCTTGGCGACCTGGCATTAATCCGTTAGCGTACGTCTGTACTACAGCACTGAGTCGTGCTGTGGGGTCACAGCTGCACCATATGGCTCAGCGCATATCAATCTGAAAATCAAAATTTCTATTTTCAAAGCAACCAATTTTCACAATGTCAATTGAAATGAAGCCAACTAATTCCTCAAGTTCTGAAGCAACCAAAAACAATGCAAAAGCTGGTGAAAGAGATAAAGCATTAAGTCTTGTTCTTGGGCAAATAGAACGCAATTTCGGAAAAGGTTCAATTATGCGCCTTGGAGATGCCTCAAGAATGAGAGTAGAAACAATCTCTACCGGTGCTCTTACTTTGGACTTGGCATTAGGCGGTGGTTACCCTAAAGGAAGAGTCGTGGAAGTATATGGGCCTGAAAGTTCAGGTAAAACCACTCTCACTTTGCATGCAATTGCAGAAGTACAACGCCAAGGTGGAGTCGCTGCGTTTGTCGATGCCGAACATGCTCTAGACCCTGTCTATGCAGCATCTTTAGGTGTTGATGTCGAAAACCTCTTAGTGTCTCAACCGGACACAGGAGAAATGGCCCTAGAAATTGTGGATCAATTAGTGCGGTCAGCGGCTGTAGACCTTGTTGTTGTTGACTCGGTAGCAGCCTTGACGCCAAGAGCAGAAATTGAAGGAGAAATGGGAGATTTGGCCGTAGGGAGTCAAGCAAGGCTTATGAGTCAAGCCATGAGAAAAATCACTGGCAACATTGGGAAGTCAGGCTGCACAGTCATCTTCTTGAACCAATTACGCCTCAAAATAGGCGTTATGTACGGCAATCCCGAAACAACCACAGGTGGAAATGCCTTGAAGTTCTATGCCTCTGTCCGATTGGATATACGTCGCATCCAAACCCTAAAAAGAGGTACAGAAGAGTATGGCATTCGTGCAAAAGTAAAAGTAGCTAAAAATAAAGTCGCACCTCCATTCCGTATTGCAGAATTCGACATTCTCTTTGGCAAAGGTATCAGTACAGTGGGTTGTTTATTAGATCTAGCGGAAGAAACTTGTGTTGTAACCCGAAAAGGTGCTTGGTATAGCTACGAAGGAGACAATATTGGTCAAGGTCGTGACAATACAATTATCTGGCTTGAACAAAACCTTGACGCAAAAGAAAAGATTGAAAAATTAGTTAGGCAAAAACTAACTGAAGGGTCTGAAGTGAGCTCAAATTCTATGCGACCATTAACTACCGCAGCTCGACAAAGCGTCACATCCGTCTCTACAGCTGCGTAACTGCCATTACATAGCAAATGGGAAAAGGTTGCAATTTAAAAGTTTCAGTTTTGGCTCCTTTAATCACCTGGCCGGTCAATTTCTAAATATCAGCAGGAACCCACCATCCTGCCGCAGGCCCAATAAACCGAACCACGATCCACAAAACAACTACTACTCCAATCCCAATCCATGCACCAAGCTTAGTAATCGAGAAAAACTGTTCTCGTTGATTTTCAGTAATAGGTAGCCAAGGCAAAATCCGAGGTGAGTTGTCTTTATTTGACTTGCCTTGACGTGGCGGCAAGCCCTGTTGAGCTCTTCTACGGGCTTCTCCCATGATTTTTCGACGAGAGTATGTATTCAGAGTAGAGATATTAGTTCGGTAAAAGACTTTGTAGTGGAATCCAAGGCTCAAGCGTTTTCAAAACATCGCTACCCCAACTGCGTGAGCGAACACGACCATCCAGTATTGCCAAACGCCCTTGGCTTGCACGCACTGGAGGTACTGCCCTAGAAAGTATATTCAAAGCTTCTGGTAAAAGTAATTCCCTAAACCAATCATGACCATCCCGCTTAAGTGCCTCAACTCGTGCGGCCATTAATGGGGTTTCAAGGCTCGCCAAGGGAAGTAAGGCAATAATAAGTTGATCTGGTGGTGGCAACTGCGCTTGATGAGTAAGCCACCAGGACCAATGACAGGTAATGACGCCATTAGAGGCTGGAGAAGTTACTTCCTGCACAACTCTTGTCCCAAATTCTGCTGCCAGTTCACTAGTTAATTGAAGACGCAATTGCTGGTCATCAACTAACACAATGGTGACGCCACTCCGCCCTAAAATTAAGCGCCGACATTGATCCAAAAGATGGGTTGAATAAATTTGACTATTTGGCAATGGCTGACGAGGCGGAACAAAAAGTGATATTGGTTCTTGCAAAGGTGCATCACCAAGAGTTAGTTCTACATCAACAGAAAATTTTGCTAAGCCAAGCTCCGAGAGCAAACATGTTTTTTGCGCTGAGTGAGTCAAAAAAAGAATCGATCGTTTACAAAGAAGGGCTTTCAAAATTGCCAATGGTTGAAGAGGCATCAATTGCCAACGCCAACTCAATGTTTTGTGATCAAGTTCTGCCCAACTTGCCCAAGATTTACTCTCACAATTCAAGAACATTTCCCAAGGGGCAGGCGACGGTCCCAATAAAGAAATAAGCGCCTGAACAGCCACTATGTCTGAACTATCGATGCGAACATGATCATCAGCACGCGTAGCTTGAGAAAAACATTTCCTAGTCAATCTTTCATGCAAATGTATTAACGATGATTCCGCCTTGGGGTGAGCCCTCCTAAGCAATTCCCAATCTTCAGAGCCAATCTGAACTGCCAAGATGTTACGCAGGTATTCACTTAAAAGTTCCGCTTCTGGAACAATTAAATGCTTCGATTTGAGATTTCCATTCTGCAACCCTTTAATCAAACCCTGATGGTCTAATAGCCAAACCTGCTTGCCTTTAGGGGGCTCAGCAGCCTCCCAAAAAGGTAGATTCAATCCCTTCTCACGCAACCGTGGAAGTTCTACTTTTAAAAGTCGCTGTCGATATTTCGCTGACAACACAAGAACAGCATTGGAAGGTTCTAAACAAAGGGGAACCAAGAGTCCCAACCACCAAAAATTCTGTGAGTCAAGGTTTAAATGAATTAGCGAATTATCTCTTCGCCGCAAAGAGCGAGCTACAAGGCGGCTCAGCGTAAGATTATGTGGCCACAGAAAAGATTGCTCTCTATAAAGGTGTTTTAGCTGATGATGAGCACGAGCTTCCAACATTGATATGGCTAAGTAGATGCAAGGCTTGTTTCTCCATGTTGATCCACCAGTCAACATAGGAAGAGTTAGGGAGTAGGAATGGAACACAAAAGCATTCCATCTAGGCGGGTTGGAATTGTGGGGCTAGGACTCATCGGGGGGTCCTTAGCCTTAGATCTACAAGCTTTGGGATGGCAAGTGCATGGTCTAGTACATACGCCAAGCAATGTCGAAAAAGGCCTGGCACGAGGGCTGGCACAAACAATTAGCACAGATCCAAAAATTCTTGCTGAATGTGAGCTCATTATCCTGGCTCTCCCTCTAGAAGAATTGCTGTCGCCATCCCAAGAGCTAATTCACTCCATACCACCAACGGCTGTCATTACTGATGTGGGTTCAGTGAAAACTCCTGTTCAAAAAATCTGGACAAAGCTGCATAAAAACTTTGTTCCTAGTCATCCAATGGCTGGAACTTCGTCTTCAGGAATTGAAGCAGGTCAATTGGGTTTGTTCAAAAACAAACCATGGGTTGTGACGCCTGACAATCAAACCAATCCAACAGCACTTGAAAAGATACATCAACTCGCAAATTCCCTAGGGAGTGTATGGGTAACAACTGAAGCGAAGATGCATGATGAGGCTGTGGCATTAATTTCTCACTTACCTGTATTGATAAGTGCCACATTGCTAAGGACGCTAGGAGAAGAACGGAATCCTGCTTTACTAGCCTTGACCAAAGCTCTTGCATCTACTGGCTTTGAAGACACGACGAGGGTTGGCGGAGGCAATCCCAATATGGGGACAGCCATGATGTCAACCAACACTGCTGCTGTAATGAGAGCCTTAAGCTCATATCGCTGGTGTTTGGCTCAATTTGAAGAGGCAATAATGTCTGAACATTGGGCCCAATTAGAAGCTGATTTTCAAAAAGCCCAAGCTCTTAGGCCAGATTTTATAAAAAAGCAGCTCAAATGAATTAACTCACTAAATACATTTTTTTATTTCTCTGAGCCATTAGCTGTCTACATGCCATAAGAGCTGATTGACTGACTCCTGCAGTCCCCTCACCAGGGTATATAGAGTCACCACAGAGCCACAAACCATTCATTGGGGTTCGACTATGTAATCCAAATGGACCAAATCGCAAAGGCTGTTGTCCTAAACCTCCAACCATGCCTCCAGGGCGACCTGTCCATTTCGCAAAACTACGCGGAGTAGCCAATTCTTTATGCAACCAATTATGAGGAGCTATTCCAAGCCAGTGCTCAAGAATTTGAATGATTTTTTTCATCATTAATTGCTTTTGATTGCGATAATTTGATTCATCTAAAGACATCCAGTAAGAGCATTCCGCAAAAATGCTCGCTATCACAGTTGCTTGACCTGCAGGTGCCCTTCCATCACCTTCTCGACTAATAGAAAGGAAAACTGATCCTGGATCTTGAGCTTCTATTTGCAAATGAGTAGGACATTCACTTGGAAGATAGTTTCGATCTAATGCCCCATAAAAAACAAGCGCTCCTGATGGTTGTGGTAGTTGTGACAATTTCCGCCTGTAAGATTTTGGCATCCCTGATTCAAGAGGCATCAAATCCAATAGAGATTGGGGAGGCAAAGTAAAAATGACATCAGGTGCTGAGAAATATTTTGGAAGACCTTTTGAATCAAGAGCATCTATTCGCCAAGATTCTTTTTTTGTTGCTACTTTCAATTGAATTACTCGATGCTTTAAAAATAGTTTGGCTCCATCACGCAACAAACTGTTGGCGAGGCTCTCACTAAGTTTTTGCATCGAGCCGTGCAAATGCCATAAGCCAAGAGGTTTCTGAGCCATCTGAAGGACTGTGGATCCATAAAGAGCAGCTGTGCGTTTAGCAGGTTCTTGGGAATACAACTTAAGTTGTAGGTCTAAAAAAGCAGTCAGGCGCTGATCCTTCTGACAACCGGTCAAAAAAAGCAAATCAGATACTGAACAGGTACTAAAGATCCCACTTAATAAGTTATTTGGGCGTAAAGCCCTAATAAGTTCCCAAAAATCCCAAACATTACTTGCAGGTAAAACTGGATTTCTACTGGCAAATTCCCAATTACTGTTATGTAAATCTGTGCAAAGTCTCCAAAAAGCTTTGCTGCCAGGGAATTGTCGTTCCCTTTCCTCGGCCCATTGCATTGGATCATGCCAAAGTTGTATGGGGTGAGATCCATCGGCAAGTTGAACAACACATCCTGGATTCAAAAGGTCACAGACCGGCAAGGGCACTTGCAGATGTCTAAAAATTCTTTCGTGTATTCCACCAACTTCAAAACCCGCAACTTGAGTGGCCCCTACATCAAAGACAAAATTTCCGCGACAAAATGTGCCCGCACAACCTCCTGGCTGATGATGTGACTCAAGCAAAATGACCGGAACCCCTTCATGAGCCAAAAGAGCGGAGGCAGTAAGTCCTGCAATCCCAGCACCAACAACAATTACCGGTTGCTCACTCATCACGCCATGCTGAACACATATTCATCAAAGAATTTATGAAAGAGTTACTCCAACAAGCATTGAGGCAATCGCAAGGCGAGCTTTCTAATACTTCTATCAACAATATTATTTGCATCCAAAACGGAGAAGACCAAAAAGCATGGCGTTTGGTTTTGAACAATGGAAAACAAATTTTCACGAAAACCGATAAAAAAGCAAATCTGTCAAAACTAAAGTTTGAAGAGCAAGGTCTCTTAGCTCTCAAAGAATTTGCTGACAAAGCCTATCTCAAAATCCCAAAACCTTTAATCGTAGAAAACATAGAAAATATTTCAGTATTAATGCTGCCTTGGCTTGAGCTGGGGCGAGGAGGGAATGAGGAAAAGCTAGGTCAAGGGCTCGCATTGCTGCATAAAGCATCTAGTGAGCAGCACCCAGGAGTATTTGGTTGGCAAGAGAATGGGTTTATTGGGAAAGGGTGTCAACCCAAAGGATGGGAGGTTGGTTGGGGGAAATGTTTTGTGGACTTACGTTTAAGGCCTCAATTGAAAGTTGCAAAAAAGTGGGGGCTAAGTCTTGCAAAGTTAGAAGAAGATCTTAGATCAATAGTTGGTTTCTTAGAAAAACATGAGCCTGTACCATCTCTAGTTCATGGGGATCTCTGGAATGGGAATGTAGCTATTCACCAGGACGGAAGAGGAATCCTTTTTGATCCCTGTAGTTGGTGGGCAGATCGAGAGGTTGATATTGCAATGACAAAGCTTTTTGGAGGGTTTTCTAATGAGTTTTATGAGAGTTATGAAGAAGTCTGGCCTTTATCAAAATCTGCATATGAGAGAATCGAAATTTACAATTTATACCATCTACTTAACCACGCTAATATATTTGGAGGGTTTTATAAAAACCAATCAATAAAGTTAATAGAAAAAATAAAGGGTATTATCTAATAATTAATTTAATTCTGTATTTAAATACTAATTTTTAATCAGCCCAAATATTCCTTCCTTAAAGTTTGAACCCTTTCAAAAACAGCATTTCTTTTTTCACTAGTTGTAAGGTTTTGCCAACTCCACTGACCTAAAACAACTACTCCAAGCAATTCAAGAAGACCTGGCAGGACTGGAAAGAAATTAATAGTATCGATAACTACTTTAATAATAATCTGAGCGACAATGACTAAAGCAATAATTCCAACAGCTTTCCCATATTTACCCATCTGACTCCAATCAACCTTCCCAAGGTTCTCATTGAGTTTGCTCATTAATTCGCTAACTCTGTCAGACATGCCAGTTGAGTCTCCATCCGCAGAAGGGCTGGACATAGGAGTGGCTTGACTTCCGGGAACTTGATTTCCCTCAGGGCTTGAATCACTCATGAACACCACACTGAATCCAATTTGGACAGAGCGTATCGAATTAATCTTTTAAACGCCAGTGTCTAAATAGAGATAATGCCGAACCAAGATATGGAGAACTCCGAACCTATATAAGGTTGAACATGCAAAGTCCGGCCTTGATTGAGTTCGCTGGCAATTGCCTATCCGTTCTCAAAAAGAGTCTTCTCGCAGTAGCCCCAGAGGAAGGTTGTGCTTTGCTAATTGGAGAAGAAAGGCAATCTTCGACTTTTGAAAAAAAAAGTCTCTGGGAAGTAAAGCTAATTTGGCCATGTCGAAATGTTTGGGAACAAGGCAAATTCCCATTAAATGAGAATTTGACAAAAAACACTGGATCTAAAAAACATCCGTTATCAAAAGAAAATAGATTTGTTATTGATCCTCAAGAGCAACTAATTGCTCAGAAATGGGCGCGCAAGCGGCATTGGAAAGTGCTAGGCAGCGCACATTCACACCCTCAAGAGCAAGCACTTCCCTCAGAAATTGATTGCTCATCGAGTTTGGCGCCAGGTTTAATGATTATTCTTGGCAAAGAAGGAGAGATTCGCGCATGGTGGATGCAAGCAAAAAAAACGTGCCCCCCGATAGAGGTGCCTATTATGGAAAGTCGCTAAAAGCATGGAAAGTTCATTCTCTGAGTTAAGAAATTCTCTCTCAAAAAATCCAGTGCAATTAAGCGACGAAGAAAATGCACGCTATGCACGTCAACTGGCCCTACAAGAGATAGGGGTAGAAGGTCAAAAAAAACTTAAAGGAAGCTCAATACTTTGTATAGGAAGCGGAGGCCTTGGTTCACCTTTACTTTTGTATCTCGCAGCCGCGGGAATTGGTCAGATTGGCATTGTTGATATAGATGTCGTAGACGAGTCAAACTTGCAAAGACAAGTAATCCATGGAATGAGTTGGCTCAATAAGCCCAAAACCAAATCTGCGTGTTCAAGGATTAAAGAAATCAATCCATTTTGCAAGGTAAGTACCTATGAAACTGAATTAAGCTCTGAAAATGCCTTAGAAATCATGAAGCCATATGATCTGATTTGCGACTGCACAGATAATTTTCCTAGTCGGTATTTGATAAATGATGCTTGTGTCATCCTTGGCAAACCAAATATCTATGGTTCTGTAGGAAAATTTGAGGGGCAGGTTTCAGTTTTTAATCTCAAGTTAGACTCTCCAAACTATCGAGATTTTTTACCTAAACCACCACCCGAAGGCCTTCTTCCATCTTGTGCTGAAGGAGGCGTGATGGGAGTAATTCCAGGGATCATTGGATTAATTCAAGCAACAGAAGTAATTAAGATCGTCACCGAGATTGGAAGTCCACTTGACGGAAGATTACTAATCTTTGATGGCTTAAATATGTCATTTCGAGAGCTGAAGCTTAAATCTCATGAGACCAATAAATCCATTAAAAGATTAATCAATTACAAGAAATTTTGCTCAGATTTATCTGGAAATATAAGTTCCGAAGAGATCTCTCGTATAAAGAGCATTTCAGTAAAAGAGTTGCAAAAAAGGTTGAAATCCAATAGGAACAATATTATTTTATTGGATGTTCGCAACCCACATGAATCTAAGATCGCCTCCATTATTGAGGCTCATTTAATCCCTTTATCTCAAATAAAAAGTGGTGTAGTTATAGATCAAATCAAATCCTTAACTGCTTCAAAGCAATTATATGTTCACTGCAAAAGTGGGAAACGTTCAGCAGAGGCCTTAAAAGAATTAAGAAATTTTGGGATTGAAGGAACAAACATTATTGGAGGAATAGACGCATGGATTGCTGCAAAGCTGCCAATTGAAGAAGGTTAATTATTTCAATACCTTTTTCAATAATCGACACCTCTTTTTAATTCCACTCCCTGCTCTGCATAGTGTTTATGACATACCATTTCTGAGTGAACACTTGCAAGATCAAAGTAAGAAGGATGATTTTTACAGCGGCCTGTAATTATTACTTCTGTCTCCGCGGGCTTTCGAAGCAATGCCTGGAGAATTGGCTCTACAGGCAGTAACTCCAAATCGACACTTGGGTTTAACTCATCCAAAATCACTGTTTTATACAAACCACTAGCAATAGCTGCTCTAGCTATTTCCCAAGCGCGCTCAGCCTCGACGTAATCAATAGGTTGCTGTTGGCCACGCCATACGATTGCATCTCGACCAGATCGAAGATGGTCAACCAAGTGAGGATAACTTTCTCGAAGCGCTGCAATAGCAGCATCTTCTGTATAACCACTTCCACCTTTTAACCATTGCAAAATTAAAACTCGATGACTTTTGTCTTGACTAATTCCTTTCCCAATAGCTTGCAATGCCTTACCCAAAGCACTAGTTGATTTCCCTTTTCCTTCCCCTGTATAAATTTCAATGCCGTCTATTGAATTTGAAGGAGAAGCATCTTGTCCTTCGATTTCTGGACGACGATGAGCTCGCATTTCAGAGTGCAAGTCAGCAACTTGAACCAAAGAGGTAGGTGCTGCCCTGCCAGTAACAATTATCTCCATTCCATCTGGTCGGTTTTTCAAAGTTCGAACAACATCTTCTATAGCTAGTAAGCCAAGGTCCAATACAGGGTTTAACTCATCAAGAACAACCACTGAATACAAAGCGCTTGCAATAGCCCCTTTAGCTATATCCCAACCGCGCTTCGCTTCTTGAGCATCAAATTTAGTGGCCTGATCAGCTGTGAAAAAATCTGCTCTACCCGTTCGTACTTGATCTATTAAATGCGGAAAACCTTGCTGTAAAGCTTCAATAGCTGCATCTTCATCGTAAGCACGACCTGGCCCTTTCAAAAATCGAAGAAGCAAAACTCGCGTTCGTCTTTGTTCGCAAATACCCAATCCAATCGTTCTCAAAACAACACCTAAAGCAGCTTGGCTTTTGCCTTTCCCTTCACCGTCATAAATATGTAACTGCCCATGAATACGTTCCTTACTATCAGCAGCAGTAACAATTCCAATACCTCTGCCACTTTTCCGCGAGGATGTCTTTGTTTCTTCTATCTTTTGCGCCATGAAAAGGCCTCTTAACAAATGGAGCTTACCTAGATTCAGTTAAGAGGATAATGTTCCACAAAGATGCTTGAGACTAAGTGTCTAATGAATTGAACCATTTATCAAATGCCACGCAAAAAGAACTCCAGTCTTTGCGTGAGAATCTGAAAAGTTATGGCAAGGTTTGTGTGGCCTTTTCTGGAGGAGTTGACAGCTCTTTGGTGGCTGCCATAGCCCATGAGCAATTAGGTCCTGGAGCGATAGCCATAACTGGAGTATCTGAAGCTTTATCGCCCCACTTGTTAGCAGAAGCTCGTAATCAGGCGGCTTGGATAGGTATTCGCCATGTGGAATGCTTAACACAAGAGCTGAAAAACCCTGCCTACAGCTTGAACCCAAAAAACAGGTGTTATGCATGCAAGCAAGAATTACATCGGCACATCAGCACTATTGCTCAAGCCGCAAATGGATCTCAAGTACTTGATGGTGTGAATCATGATGACCTTAGTGACTATCGACCAGGCATCAAAGCAGGAAAAGAAGCTGGTGTTTCTTCACCTCTAGCCGAACTAAAAATCTCCAAAATAAGAGTCCGGGAAATATCTAAGGAACTAGGGCTTCCATGGTGGAATAAGCCTGCGCAACCTTGCCTCGCCTCTCGATTCCCTTATGGAGAAAGAATTAGTCGAGAAAGCTTACAGAAAGTAGATAAAGCAGAACAATGGCTTCGGGGAAAAGGTTTTCTAGAGGTTAGAGTCCGATATTATGGCTTGGCAGCTAAAATAGAAGTGCCAAAACATCAAATAGATGAATTATTGATTAATTTAAAACCTAAAGAAATAAGAGATTATTTCTTTTCTATCGGATTTAATTCTGTTACTTTAGATTCCGAGGGGTTAATAAGTGGAAAACTCAATCAAAAGAGCTTAAGTAATAAAAATCTGATAATTTAAGAGCATAAGAAGATAGGCAAATGAAAATTAATTCTTTCAAAGCCAATTAAAAAGATAATCCCTTCCAGCTATAGGAACTCAAGTCATTAATCTTGAAATTGCTTAATGGAGCTTGGTTCACGCAATGCTTTATCTAAGTTCCCAGGAGTTTCTCTATCTAAGCTTCTAAGAGAATAGTTTTTGGGAGAAAGCTCTTTCCTAAGAACCTCACAGGCCCTTTCTGGCATTGTGTGGTTGCCACAAGTAAAGACATCTACAGCTGCGTAACCACTCTCTGGCCAAGTATGAATAGAGATATGAGATTCAGCCAACAAAGCTAAACCAGTTACGCCTTGAGGTTCAAATTTATGTGTAATGAGGTTGAGGAGAGTTGCACCTGCAGACTTCGCTGCTGAAGTAATGATAGTTCTCAGAAAAGCCTCATCATTTAACTTTTCCAGTTCACAATCATAAAGCTCAAGAATGCAATGTTTGCCAACAATTTTAGGGGTTCCAGAAGGGATAGACCTATTTTGTGAGTCGGAACCGTTCTTCCCCCATCCAGGGTTTGGATGCAAATAAGTCAATAGACGCTCCATCAAAAACTAAAAAATAGCTGGTTACCATAACCGACAACTCATACTTCGCTCAACAACTCAGCTTCTAAGATTTGAGAATTCTTTTTCCACCTACCTTCAAAGGCCTCTAGATGGGTAGCACTTACAAAGCACTGATGCTTCTCCCCTACCGCATCAAGCAGAAGTAACTGCCTCATAGGATCAAGCTCGGCCAGAACATCATCCAAAAGCAATATCGGTGCTTCTCCAAAGAGATCTGCTATTAATTCTAATTCTGCCAATTTCAAAGCTAAAACTAAGGTTCTTTGTTGACCCGCCGAAGCAAATCGTCTCGCTGGTAAGCCATTGAGCAAAAAAGAAACCTCATCTCTATGGGGCCCCACTTTGCAATGACCTAAACGCTCCTCATCATTTCTTTGCAGTAAAAGCTGGCTTTGAATAGATAACCTCCAATTTTCTTCCTCTTCTTCTCCTTCTAGCGAACTGCCTGGCAAGTAAGAGAGCTGGAGATTTTCTTTCCCATTGCTTAGTCTCTTCTGCCATAGAGCTGCAAGTGGTTCTATATGTCTAATCACCCGTCTTCGGCGACGATGAATACGAGTACTAACTAAAGCCATTTGAACATCAAAGGCATCTAAAAGATCAGCCCTCTCTTGAGAAGGAAGGTTGACACAATTTCGCCATAACTGGCTTCTTTGACGTAGAAGCTTGTTATGGCGTCCTATCAATTCAGAATAAATTGGTTCTAATTGCTGAATCAACCTATCAAGCCAATTACGCCTAAGAGCTGGCTCACCTCGAATCAGCTCAAGGTCCAAGGAGCTAAAGCCCACACATCTCAAAGGGCCTAAAAGATCCAACTGACGTGGTAACAGTTTTTGATTTCTATAGGCTTTTCTCCCACCTCTTCTTCTTAATTCCAATTGAAGGCTTTCAGAATCATTAACTATTGCCCTTAATACAGAGGAATTCTGCTCCCAATGGATCAAGTCTTTATCACTGCCAGACCGGTGTGAGCGAAGAGTACCTAATAGCTCAACAGCCTCTAAAAGATTGGATTTACCTACACCATTGGGACCTATAACAAGCAATCTCTTTTCAGACACCTCAATTTTTAGCCGACTGTAATTTCGGAATGCATGAAGGTCGAGCTGATGAAGCTGAATCTTTTCTTAGGCATCTATTTGGCTAAGCTAACTGGAAGCAGGTTCCTTAAGAGCTGTTCTCGTACAGCTGCATCATATGGAGCTTTGGGCATGTAGCTCAGTTGGATAGAGCATCAGATTCCGGTTCTGAGAGTCGGGGGTTCGAGTCCCTCCATGCTCGTTGATATAAAACCCTTATCAGGCTATGAACGTAGCCTGAGCCCCATTGCTCTAATGCCAGAAGGGTCAACCAAAAAGCCTTGCTTTTGTAGTGCCTGAATTGCTATTAAAGGTGCAGATATAGATACACTGCAACCTGGCATAGTTCTACGAATAATTCCCATTGCACGATTTACTAAAACCTCTATTAACTGATCTTGAAAATCTCCTGGCTCAGCAACAAGGTTCCAAAGATTTGCATTTAATCCATTATCACTAGTGACTCGAACGAACCCAGCTAAGCAACCACTCTTTTCTTCGATGATACTCAAACAAAAAGAACTTTTCTCCATTGCCAATGCCAATCGCTTGGAGGGATGAGTCTCTTCATTACATCTTGCAAGCAACCTATTTAACGAAACAGGAGAAGGTATTTGGTCACTTTCCCACACGAACCCAGAAGGTAAACTAGAAAGAGAAGAACGATCATTAAAGGGAAACAAGTTCAACCTGTGTTACGCATGCCTGCGGCTATACCATTAATGGTGAGCAAAGCACCTCGCAGTAATTCACTTCGGCTATAAGTTCGACCACTTTCTCCAGCAGTGCCTGGAGTTTCACTCATAGGAGGTTGTCGATTTTGATCTCTTAAACGTCGTAAAAGCGCAACTTGAAGAAACCCGAGTGGAACAATAGTGCGATTACGTAAATCCACAGATAATTGCAATGCAGGGTCAGCATCAAGTAATCTTCTATTCCCTGTTATATCAAGGATTAATTTCTTAGTTAAAGAGTATTCCGTTGAAATAATTGCAAAAATACGATTGAAGGATTCTCTATTGTCTGTGCTACCAAGACTAATCATGTAATGGTGAGCAAGTTCTAAATCTACTTTTGAAAGAGTCATCTCCACTTTTGAAATCAACATTCGGAAAAATGGCCAGCGCTGATGAAGTCTCCGAAGTAAAGCTAACTGGTCTATATCTGCATCCACTTCAGCAGCAAGAGCAGTTCCGACACCAAACCAACTAGGCAAAAGAAAACGACTTTGTGTCCAACCAAAAACCCATGGGATAGCCCTAAGACTGGCTAAATCCTTAGCACCGCTTTTCCTTCGCGCAGGTCGACTAGAAATCTGCAATTTACTAATTTCTTCAATAGGTGTCACTTCTTGAAAAAACGCAACCAAATCGGGGTTGTCGTGAACCAAGGCGCGGTAGTGCTCTCTTGAATGAGCAGCAAGTCTGCTCATTAGTTGATTCCAACTAGGAGTGGCATCCAACTGATTAGTTACAAGACTGTTTTGAAGAACTGCCGTAGTAACTGTCTCAAGGTTATAAAGAGCAAGCTCAGGCAGACTGTATTTCGAAGCCAGCACCTCTCCTTGCTCAGTAATTTTGATACGGCCTTGTAAGGTCCCACTCGGTTGAGCAAGTATTGCTTGATATGCAGGGCCACCTCCCCTTCCAACTGAACCACCTCTTCCATGAAATAGACGTAAAACGACTCCTTGACTACGAGCAATATCTTGAAGAGCTATTTGAGCTTGATGTATCTCCCAATTACTCGACAAAAAGCCAGAGTCTTTGTTGCTATCCGAATAACCTAACATCAACTCTTGCAGAGGCTGCATGCTTTCTCCTACACAAGGCAACAAGTTTCGATAAATAGTCGTTTGAAAAAGCTCCTCCATAACAGAAGGTGCACGTTGCAGGTCTTCGACTGTTTCAAACAAAGGGACAACTAATAGGTCTGCCAGACCTGAGGCAGGATCCACAAGACCAACTTCCTTTGCCAACAACAAGACTTCAAGCAAATCAGAAACTGTATGGCTCATCGAAATGACATATGTTCTACAAATACGACTTCCAAACTCTTGTTGAAGTCGCTGCAACATGCGAAACACAGATACTGTTGCCTCTGTGCTTTCAGACCAATTAACTGCGGCCGGAATGAGTGGACGTCGTGTTTGCAATTCCTCCAACAGCCACTGGACTTTCTCATCTTCCGCCATTTCTCCATATGGTTTGGGCAACTTGAGATAACGAGTCAATTCATCTAGGGCATCACTATGTCTTGTGCTTTCCTGGCGAATATCCAAACTGGCAAGAGAAAATCCAAAAATATGTACTTGCGTCAAAAGAGTATCAAGTGGCTCACAACTCAAATCTGTGCTTACTAAGCTATTGCGAATTAACTCTAAATCCCCCCGAAACTCCTCTACGGAAGAGTAATGAAGTGAATCAGAAGTGTTCCCGCTTAATGGCTCAGACTTAGTTGCATCAAGCGATGTTTTCCATCCTGCATCAGCTAATTGCTGATTGCGTAGATGAGTGAGTCTTAACCTCTCTAATGTGTAGCTCAATTTCAATCGATAAGGCTCTAATCTATAGCGTGCAGCTCTTTCTTCATACACTTCTGGAAATCTTAGTCTATCCATTTCCAACGATTCCAATAGTGTTGCCCCGACTTGGCTCCACTGCATAGAAATACTCAATTGGTCCCTCAGATGTTGGACAGCACTTATATAGCCTTCCAACATGAGTTGGCGCTGATAGCAAGCCGTTCGCCAGGTTATCTCAGGGGTAACCGATGGGTTCCCATCTCGATCTGCTCCAACCCATGACCCAAAAGTGCAAAAAGCTTCTTGAGGCCCTTGAACATCTGGATAGCTATCAGCTAATGCTGAATTAATACGTCTACGCAACTGAGGCATTGCCTCAAATAAAACCTGCTGAAAATAATGAAGTGCATAGTCCACCTCATCCAATACAGTTGGTTTGAACTGGTGCAGTTCATCTGTACGCCACCAGAGTCTGATCTCTTCTTCTAATTGAAGCCTAAGGCTTTCTTTATCTGATACTGCACTGGCTGTATCAGATTGGAGTTGCTGCAAAAGACTTGCAACTCTGCGTTGTTTATGGCGAACAGTGTGTCGCACAATCTCAGTTGGATGTGCTGTAAACACAAGACGAATATCCATCTCTTGAAGCAAAGTTTCTAACTGAGCAGGTGGAACATTCAGACGACGAAGACGGCTAAATAACTCTCGAAATGTTGCAGGTGATGTCTGACTAGCTAGTGGGGGAGCAAACGGATCTAATGACTCATCTTCTCCTGGGTGATCTTCGCTAATGGTCATGCTTTCTAGATAACTATCTTCTTCAATGCGTTGTTCAAGGATATTTACCAACTGGAAATAAAGAGAGAATGCACGTGCAGCAGAGATGGCCTCTGCGAGATCCATGTCACGAATCAAGAGAACGATTGCAACACTAGTGCTGTTTTGATCGCCAAGTTCATCGTTGATGGGATCACTAAGTTGCTTTAAACGCAGCAATCTTTCTGTCTGCTCCGGAGGACATTCACTTTTTAAAACAGTTTTCCAAAGGTCTTCAACCAACTCAAGACGTTGTTGCAAAAGTCGGCTTGCATCATGTCCATTGATATTTTGGATGGGTTTACTGTCTGTAAGCATCTGTGGTACGACTTGCTTTTGACTTTCTTTTGTCGGCTCTGGTTTCGTCATAGTTATCCCAAAATTGCCTCTGTCTTAAGAAAGAAATTTTCTTCTTCTTCCATATCATGAATACTCTTTTGAATGATGGCCTCTATTGATTCTCCAGAAAGATAGGCATTAGTCCATTGCATTGCTTGATTCCCCTTATCTAATACCTCGTGAATTGGAGTCAGCAATTGAACCATATTCATATCGCCAGCTAATGGCATCACTTCATCAAGTAATTGTTCAATCCATTCACGACAAAGAATAGGTTTACCATCTCTCCAATGATGCAAAGTCGCATCAAGGCTCGTTTTTGCAGCTGCCAAGTCATTCACATCGCTAAGGGCAGCGAGTTCTTCAATAGACAAAAGGCTTGCGTCCAAAGGGTCTAACAAACTAGGTTCCGAGAACAGAGTGATAACTCGTAATTCCAACAAGGCAGTAATAGCCAAAAGCAAGTCACAATCAGTTATAAGATCACATATCCGCAATTCCAATCGATTTAATTCATGCGGACGACTCGGGCCATTAGGTCTAACTGAAGTCCACAAATGCCTTTCATTCCACATGAGGCCATTTCTTAGCTTATCTTCTACCCATTGCACGTAGTCATCATGGCTCACAAACAGTGAGACCTTTTCAGGCGTAAGAGGAAATTGCAACCATCGCTGTGAATGCACCCCTGTCAACACACCATCCAGAAAGGGAGAGCTTGCACTTAAGGCAAGCAATAAAGATGCTTCACAACGCACTAACCGGAGTGCCGAAAATAGCCGAGCAGTGTCATCTATACCTAAGTTGATATGAATACTTGCAGTAACAACTCTTGTGCCATAAGTAGTTTCAATTAAGTCATGATATGGGTTTGTGGGGTCGGAGCGTTCAAACTTTTTACTATCACCAAGACTCAGAGTACTTCCAGGCAAAATTGTTAGTTTCCTCGAGGTCAGCCAATTTCGCAATCTACGTCGAGGAGCTAAAAGTGCTTCTTTTAAGCAATCAAATTGACTTTCAGGAGCCGTAATGTATTCAAGGTTTCGATGATCAGGTTCCTTGACGAACTCAGAAAGTTCTTTAGAAGCTTCTGCTGCGACACCAACATTTTCACCCGTCACTTTTCCGGTAAAAAGTTCAACTTCAAATCCTTTCAGAAGCAATCCTTGCGTCATAAGTTCGACGGACCAAGACACGCTAGAGCTGTAAGCATGCCTTTAGCCTTATTGAGGGTTTCTTGGTATTCAGATGTTGGAACTGAGTCTGCAACTACACCTGCTCCAGATTGAACTTGCATGAGCCATCCCTCTCGAGGATGCCGTCGCACCAGCATTGTGCGAATAGTAATTGCAGTATTTAATGCTCCATTCAAATCTAATGAACCATAAACACCCGAATATGGTCCTCTTGCCTGATTTTCTAGCTGATAAATAAGCTGCATAGCCCTAATTTTTGGAGCCCCACTGACTGTGCCTGCAGGGAATGAAGCCATTAACAAATCCAAGACATCCATGCCGGCTGAAAGCAACCCTTCAACTTCACTCACTATGTGCATGACATGTGAGTATTTCTCAATAACCATGAGTTCTTTAACAGCAACACTCCCTGGTGTGCAAACACGTCCCAAATCATTACGCCCCAAATCTACAAGCATTACGTGTTCTGCTCTTTCCTTAGGGTCTGCTAAAAGTTCTTGCTCCAACTTCCCATCATCCTCGGGAGTAGATCCTCTCGGTCGAGTTCCTGCAATTGGTCTCAAGCTTGCACGAATGCCATTCTCAGTAGGTTCCGCTTTAACCATCACTTCAGGGCTTGAGCCAATTAATTGCCAATCCCCAAAATCAAAAAAAGCCATATAAGGGGATGGATTGACCATCCTCAAACTGCGGTATAGGTCAAAAGGGCTTTGCTTGACTTGGGTTTCAAGTTTCTGACTGAGAACCAACTGAAAAACATCTCCAGCTGATATGTGGTCCTTCGCTGTTCTTACTGCTTGCTCAAAATCAACCTTTCGAAAATTGCGCTTGGTACGAGGTGTTGGAATATTTGTTTGTTGCCATTGCAATGGCTGAACCTGAGGCAAAGGTTTTGCCATCAAGCTCTCAAGAGTTTGAATTCTCTCGAGAGCACCATCAAAAGCTTTTTCTGGAGTTTGTGAGTCAGTTAAATCCCCATATGCAACAGCAGTAATCAGGCGTTTAACCTGATCAAAAATGAGAATGCTGTCCATCAACATCCAGACACCATCGGGTGGCTCTTCCTCAGAGCGAGAATGTACAGGAACAGTAGGCTCAATCCATTTAATCAATTCATATCCCCACATTCCATACAACTGGCCTAAGGGAGGGAGGTCAGGCTGAACAATTGAGCGATAAGGAGATAGCCACTTTCTAAGTTGATCAAAAGGATTGCCCTGAGATTCATCGCTTCTACCATCACGCCAGTGCCGTACTAACCGGTCTCCATTTGCAGTGGCCGTCCATAAAGGATTAGAAGCTACAACACTCCACCTGCCAATGGTTTCACCTCCTTCAACAGATTCGAGCAAAACCCCTGGAGGACGTCCTTGTCCAATCTTTAACCATGTAGTTAATGGCGTTTCAAGGTCAGCAGGCCAGCTACGGGCTACAGGAATAAAATTGGCACCATTAGATGCCGCATCTAGAAATGAAGCTCGATCGAAGCTATGCATGCAAAGATCATCGCAGCCCACGCGGTGAATTTAAAGCTAAGTCTGTATGAGCTCTTAACTCAACTGTCGAAAGTTTCCTTTCCACTAAATTTTATGCTGGCAGGATTAGGGTTTTGGCCAATTCTGCGGGGGTTGTGATTCACCATAGGCCGCCCTTCATTTACTTTTTCAGGGAACACTCCATCCTTTGGATGAAGAAACTCAGTATCTCCGCCTGGGAAAATACGATAAATCTTGTAATTCTCGATACGAGGCTTAAAGGTTCTGAGCTGAGTTCCTAAGGCGAGACATTGTTCCTTACGAGAGAAATACATAAGGTTTTCACCCTCATTCATAAGGGCTGCGCCTCCTGTTGGCAGCTCAAAGGCTTGAGCCTTAGTGCTAGACCATGTAATTGCGTATTTTTCTTCGGTTTCAGCAGAATTTAAAAGTCCACCGGTACTTCCGATGTGTTGAGGGAGACTGCCTTTTAGCGCCTGTTCTGTCATGGCTTTACTCGAAAATCGGCATACCGTTACTAGTGAAAAGTAGCACTACGATTTGTGCCCTATGGCACTGATCCCCCGAACCTTCACACCCGTCAACATTGAGACATCAAAAGAAATTTAGAATTTTGCTTCTGAAATAGGGAAAAACACTGTCAGGCCGCTGTTTCTGCGATGTGTTAACCAACCACCCAAGCTTTCTAACAATCTTTCTGTAGCAGCCTCACTAAGCTGCAAACTACCCGTCCTTGGATTCCAGCTAAGTACCGTTCCAAGGTCGGAATTACCTCCAGTTCTTGATTCATCCTTATTAAGATTATTTTTAGACTTGCTGATTATTTGCAGTTTTAAGCGATGGCCCGCAGGGCGAAGCTCTAAATACAAACTACTGCCCGGTTCAAGTCCTCTGGTATTGCGATCTATCAAGCCACCTAACATCAGTTCTAATCTCTCAGGGTCACTAAGCACCTGTGGCAAATCAGGAGTTATATCCAATGTGAGAGTGATTCCCCTTCTATCAAGTTGCTTACTCCAACTTGGTTGCAGCATCTCCAACATTCGACCTAAATCTGTACTGGCCAATCTGGTTGTTGCCGGTTGCTCTCTCTGCAGCTCTGCCGCATTGAAAATTAAGCCAAATCTATCTATTTGCTCAGTACATTCAGTATCAATTTCTCGTAACCGGCTAATAACTAATTCTGGAAGATCCTTCATGCGCAATAAAGAACGTATCAAGGTCCTAATTGTGGCTAATGGGGTTCGGACTTCATGAGTGAGAGCTTCTAGCAAGCTCAATTCTCCAGTATCTTCTTGGATAACTAAATCACTTTTTGAAGATTCTTTCGAGAAAGTCTGGATAGTTAAGCTTGGAGCCACACAGGCCAACTTTGAAGAAAGGCTTGGCCAGAAGATCTTTGCAAAAGATTCGTCACTTCTAAGTTCACCTATATCTGCCAAAGCATGCCTAAGCCCTTTGGATTGAGGTGAGTTCTCATTATTTAAACGTTGATCAAGAATTTTTAGTAAATCACTAAAAGTTTCTTGATCACTCCTCATCAGTAAATTGCGTTGTCCAGGCTCTCCTTGCACTGCAAGCGCAACTTGAATATCTGGTGAGATTATTATCAACATCGGATCATGACCGTCATCTTTTCTCAATGGAAGCCTTACAAAGCGGCCTGCGAGAGAAGGATTAGATGATTGCCCAGATCCAACACGCGTAGGAGGTAAAAGGGCTGAATGCGGATAGTTGAGCATTTCAAGGTCTTCTGGAGCCCAAACCCAACCCTTCAATTGATCTAAAAGCCTTGGCTCATAAAGTGCAGGCAGAGGAGAAGCTAACCACAAGGCATTCGTTAAATCGATGCTCCCTAAAACTTCGTCTTGCAAAGTTTCGAGAGCGCCCCACCAAAGCCTTCGCACTGTTGCTTCATCTGAGCACCCTTTTGGGACACCTTGAGCCATTCGATGATGAATAGCGCTTAGAGAAATTATTGAACTCACAAGTAACTGCTAACTTTCAATCCACGGCGAGCCACGGAAACACATAAACCTAATGCAATGAAATTCATCAACATTGCAGAGCGCCCATAGCTCAAAAAGGGAAGAGGAATACCAGTGACAGGACCAAGCCCAATTGTCATAAAGATATTCACTACAACCTGAAATAACAGCATTGCAACAACTCCAATGACAAACAGAGATTCGAAATCGGTGCGAGCCTCGCGTGCAACCGTTAATAAGCGAAAAATTAAAAGGAAAAATCCAGCAATAACAAGCATGGTCCCTAAAAAGCCTGTTTCCTCACCTAATGCACTAAAAATAAAATCTGTATGTTGTTCTGGAATAAAGCGTAACTTGGTTAATTGCCCCTGAAGCAATCCAGTTCCAAATAAGCCTCCAGATCCAATACCTACCTTGCTTTGGAGTAAATGATAACCACCTCCAAGAGGGTCCTTCGCAGGGTCAAGAAATAAAACCAATCGATCTCTTTGATAATCCTTTAAAGCATTCATCCATAGCCAAGGAGTAATAACAGCGACTAAACCCTGCAAAGACATTGTTATTGCAGCAGCAAAGTTTTTACCTGGCAAAGACCTATACGCCAAAAAGCCCATTAGAGGAATCCATATCAAAAGAAGCCAAGGGAACAACCCAGACAAAACAGCCGTAAATATTGACGATAAAACTAATAAAGCCCATTCAAAAGGCATTCCTGCCCAATAAAGCATAGTCAAAAATAAAAACCCAAAAACAAGTGATGTTCCTAAGTCAGGCTGAATAAATACCAAAACCCAAGGCAAAAAAATCACAGTTAAAGGCTGAAGCAAATGAATTAATCGAGTTACCTTTCTTCTCTCAAGCACTGCTGCAAGAACAATAATTGCTACTAATTTGGCAAATTCAGACGGTTGAACATTGACACCTCCAACAGATAACCAGCGCTGTGCTCCTAACGCTGATGTTCCTACAAAACGAACAGCTATAAGGCTTAAAACAATTATTGAATAAATAGGCAGCAAACATGGGCGTGTTTTTTCTAAAGGGACTTGAGCAAGCCCGATAGCAATCAAAAGGCCTACACCTCCTGTAATCCAATGCTGATACCAGACTGCATAATCAATTTGTCGCTGTGTACTAGCTATCAACAAACCCGATACAAAAACCAATGCAATAGGCACCCCCCAAAGAACTAAATCAAGATTTCGGAAATTTTTTCTGAGGCGACCAGCCCGGCCTACAAAAGTTCTTTTCTGCAAAACATCCAGACTTGAAGGCATTACTTATCAACTAAAGCAGCAAGGTCTTCAACTTTGCTAGCGAGCTCACGAAAAACCTTCGCACTGACAGATTCAGGCGAGGAATTAACTATTGGAGTCCCTTGATTACCTCCTTCTTGAATAGGAAGTTCAATAGGGATCTTGGCTAACAAAGGAACATTATTCTCATTGGCTAATTGTTCACCTCCACCAGACCCAAAAATTGGGTAGCTTTTTTCTGGGCAATCAGGAGGAACAAAAGAAGTCATATTTTCAACAACTCCAAGAACTGGGACTTGCATTTGTCTGAACATTGCAAGTCCTCTACGAGCATCTTGAATAGAAACTCTTTGAGGCGTGGTGACGATTACCGCTCCTACCATTGGTACTGCCTGTGCCAATGACAACTGAGCATCCCCTGTACCGGGAGGAAGATCAACTATCAAAAAGTCTCTTTCTCCCCAATGAGCTTGATATAGAAACTGCCGAATAATCCCATTAAGCATGGGGCCTCGCCATATAACGGGTTGATTATCTTCTATTAAAAATCCCATAGAAACTACACCTATTCCAGAACTTTCGATAGGAATAATTTGTTGCTCTGAACCCGATCCAATAACTTCGGGAGTTATTTCAGCCACCCCAAGCATTATTGGAGTATTAGGACCATAAATATCTGCATCCAACAATCCAACCTTCAATCCCCTCTGAGCAAGTGCACAAGCCAAGTTCACAGCAACTGTGCTCTTTCCTACCCCCCCTTTTCCACTGCTAATAGCAATTACTTGTCTAACTCCAGGGATAGGTTGAAGCTCAATAGATTGTCCATGACCTGCTTGCCCAATTGGAGATTTCCCAGCGTCATTTCCAAGTTCAATTTGAACTTCAGTAATACCCTCCAATTCTTGAAGCAAAGTTTTAATGTCTGCTGCCAAACTTTCGCGTTGGTTTTGGGCAAAACCAGGGAGACTTAATCGAACAATCGCTCTAGGAGGAGTTATACGAACATTGTCCAGCCAGCCAAGGTCTATTAGAGAACGACCACTGCCAGCATCTTTCAAACGCTCTAAAACTTTGCGTGCCTGATCGGCAGTCGTCATTCTTTGCATCCAAGTTTCATTCAATCCTAAGCGTCAAATCTTGTGTCTTACCCTAAAGAAGTTAAAAATGCTGCTCTTTTAGGATTTAACTAGAAGCAAAAGCTGTCTTACTGGAATGGTCCATGTTGAGTAATCTCTTTCAACGTTTAAAAGGAAGTTCTTCTCTGCTTACAAGCAAAGACAGTTCAGCACCAAACTCTGGGGAAAACAAATCTCTACCTCCAATTGATTCTAGAAAAAAGGCCAGGGAACTAGTCCTTGGTCTCCAAGATGAAATCTGCAAAGGACTTGAGGAAATAGACGGAGAAGGAAAGTTTCAAGAAGAAAGCTGGGATAGACCTGAAGGAGGTGGGGGGAGATCTCGCGTAATGAGTGAAGGGAAAATCTTGGAACAGGGCGGTGTGAACTTCTCTGAAGTTGAAGGAGAAGAACTACCTCCATCCATTCTTAATCAACGTCCAGAAGCGAAAGGTCATAAATGGTTTGCAACAGGTACTTCAATGGTTTTGCACCCTCGAAATCCTTATATACCAACAGTTCATCTCAATTATCGATATTTCGAAGCAGGGCCAGTTTGGTGGTTTGGAGGAGGGGCTGACTTAACTCCTTTCTATCCATACCTAGAAGATGCTCGACACTTTCATAAGGTTCATAAAGAAGCTTGTGATTCGATAAACCCAAAATTTCATAGAGTTTTCAAGCCCTGGTGTGATGAATATTTCTTTTTAAAACATAGACGTGAAACTCGTGGAATAGGCGGGATTTTTTATGACTACCAGGATGGTTCCAATATGCTTTACAAAGGTCAGCAACCAAACGGATCTGCTGCAAAAATCTCTAATGAAATTGGTTCTTGCTATCAAACTTGGGATGAACTCTTTGCATTAGCTAAAGGATGCGGGAAAGCATTTCTCCCTTCCTATATACCAATTATAGAAAAAAGACAAAACCAAAGTTATGGAGAGAAAGAAAGGCAATTTCAGCTTTATCGACGAGGAAGATATGTAGAGTTCAATCTCGTTTGGGATAGAGGAACAATCTTTGGCTTGCAAACTAATGGGAGGACGGAATCCATACTCATGTCTTTACCTCCGCTAGCAAGATGGGAATATGGATATGTTGCACCTAAAGGTTCCAGAGAAGCATTATTAACGGATGTTTTCACCAAACCTCAAGACTGGTTCACTGATAAGACTCTTGAAGATAAATGTCGTGTTTTAGAAGCTATTGACTAACACTTCTCTTCATCTCAAAACCATCCTCAAGGGATTGCACTATCTGACCAGCTATTCGTTGTACTGTTTCCTCCCGTAAATGAGGATCCCTCAAGCTTTGCTCCAATTTCCCTTCTAATTTTCCTATCTCAAGAATTCTGATACCTCTTCTAGGACCTCCTAGACCACCCCTAAAGAACATGGGATATCTCCCAAAAGTGTTAGCCAAGCTCTCATCAAGAGTATTTAATTTACGCGATATTGAAGGAATGAGGCCTGACCCAAATCCATATTCACCATATGAATCAAAATGAATTTCTAGAGCATATCCCCCTTCTCGTGCATGTTTAGCACCAACTGACCAATTAGTTCTGGAATCATTCCCATCATCAATATTGCGCACTCCAGGTTCATACAAGCGAATATTCAAACCTTTCATTTGCCCAAGTTGAACTGTTGCATCTCGAATTCTCAAGTTCCAAAAAAGTTCATCACTAATAGCTGGATCCATCGGTTTTGCGCCATCTAATGCAACTGCTGCACCAGCAGTTCCTGCTCCTGCAATACCTTGGGAATCAGCATGACCAGCCATCACCAATATCGGTAAAGTTCGTTGGACTGGCAGTCTTCCAGACCAATAACTTTTTAAGCCCACCTTTGGACCTGTCAAAAGTGTTAGTAAATTCTTGTTAGATTTTTTCCCATAAGCTTGATTTAATCCTCCACCGAACAAAAAACTTAAAACCAGAAAAGGTAAGAGAGCTTTTTTACAAACCAATGATTGATATCCCATATGTCATATCGGGGATGAAAGAAGAGAGCCATCACTAGCTAACTGAAGATTTTTAGATAGTTCTAATTCCATAGCTATCAATTCATCACGATGAGCTCTTAAGCGCAAATTGCTGCCTTCACTATCTGAGTTACTCATCAATCTAAGTTCGACTGACTCAATACGAGCAGCTCGCTTGCGATAAATCAATCCCGCAGTTGGGGCTCCAATAATTGCAAGTAATAATGGCCACCATCCAAGAAAAGGGTATAGCTGTTTCAATACCAAGCCTAAACATCCTGCTCCCACTCCACCAAATAGGGATAAAAGAACTGCCAATGTGCTACTTGCAGAGACACTTCCCTTAAATCTAAGAACTTGCCTATCTGCATCACCACCATCCCTCTTCCAACCTCGTGCTTCCAACCAATTACCTATTCCATTAAGAACCTCAAGCGGTGGCAATGGGGAGTACACATCTACCACTGTGGTGCGATCTTTACTAGCTGCTCGAAGAAAAAACCCCAACCCAATAGCGAGTAGAAGAGTAAGCAAAAGTATTGAGAAAAAGCCCGATGACATTCCGTAAGAAATTAAACATGGTTTTACAACTGTTCTATAGCTTTTAAAAGCTATAGAAAGTGAAAATGTTGATTAAAGCTTCAAGAATCTGAATTGCTTGCCAAAATCAATCCAAGTAAGCCTCAAAAAGAAACAATCTTCCAAAATTGATAATAGTCAATTCTTTGAAGTCTTGACTTGCATCTCTTGAGCGTAGTTTCTGCCCTAGCCCCTTTGCCATCAAATCATGGCTGACTTCTCACCAACTCCAAAAAGCTTCACCGTCTTAGATAAAGATCTGGATGAGGAAAGTTTGAATCGCTTTAACACAGCATCAGCTATTGCTGTTGATACTGAAGCCATGGGGTTGATACATGGCCGTGACAGACTCTGCCTAGTTCAAATTTGTGATCCACAAGACAATGTTGCTTGTATAAGAATTGCGATAAATCAAGATTCTGCACCAAGATTAAAATCCTTAATGGAAAACCCTTCTATTGAAAAAGTTTTTCATTTCGCACGTTTTGATGTAGCTGCTTTAGCAAATGGTCTGGGAATAAAAGTGCAGCCAATTTTTTGTACAAAAATAGCGAGTAAGATTGGACGTACGTACAGCCCTCGACATGGACTCAAAGAAGTGATTTTAGAGTTGGTTGGTATTGAGCTCGATAAGAGAGCACAGAGCAGCGACTGGGGACAAACAGATGAACTAAGTAAAGAACAATTGGCTTATGCCTCTAATGATGTTCGATACCTACTATCAGCAAAAGAAAAACTGGAAAAAATGCTGCGAAGAGAAGATCGGTGGAACTTAACTCAGCGCTGCTTCAGCTGCATCCCAGTTATGTCTGAACTAGATCAATTACGTTTTACTCAGATTTTTGATCACTAAATTGCTCTTTGTTAATCCTCAACCATAAAGTTTTCCTCATCAGCCATAGCTTCCAATAACTCATCAAAGCGAGCAGAAGAAGAGACCGTTCCCTCTTCAGCACTAGAATTGATATTGGCAATCAAACCTTCTGCAAGAGCCTTCCGTCCATCTAAATCTCTAACACCATCTCGCATCGCAGCAAGTTCAACTTGCCGTCTTGCAGATGCAAGACTAATGCTTTTACAAGCAGCCAACTTTGCGCAAAGCTTTAGATATGCGTGATCTTCTATAGGTGTCATTTGCAAAAGCAAAGAAGTTAAGTATCACCTTAAGCCTCCTAGCTATTGCTGAATTAACTGATTCCCGCAAATAAATCTGAGATAAGAGAGGACAAAGCGGCACTGCCACCTGCAGGCCCCATTCGTTGCATTCCAATATTTCCGAGTTTTTGTCGCAGCTGATTGTTGTCAAGCAACACTTGCAAACGTTGAGCCAATAATTTTGGTGTCTTATATGGCATAACTGCCCCACCTAACAATCGACTTTGCCTAATAGCAAAATTGCTCTTGAATTGTGGACCCTTGCCGGGCAAAGAGAGCACCGGAATGCCAAGACCTACCAATTGCTCGGTGGCAGTTCCAGCAGTAGCGAGTCCAACTTCAGCCCAACCAGCCCATCTACTAAATTGTCCTGATCCGATAAATACACGACAATTCCCTTTTACCCAACATCCATTCGCAGAAATTGCAGGGTTATGAAAAGAGTCGCGACTAAAACCAACGCTTTCTATTAAGAATGCAATTTGTTCAACCGTAGGTTCAGAGCCTAATGCAACCAAAACAGCAAGAGGCCTCTCATCCTCGATCAAATCCACAGAAGAAATAAGACGTTGAAAATTAATTAATGCTTCTGGGTTACGACTTCCACAAAGCAACATCAAGCGTCTAAAGGCATTTAAGCAAGAAGGGATAGGAACACTTTGCATGGCATCCATCATGGGATTACCAGGTGCAAGAGCCCTTACAGCCTTTTTACGCAATCCTCTCGCAGTTAGCTGATCACGAACTGCAACCAACTTGCACCTCTGAGATCGCATTAAAGAGTATTCCCAAGGGTCCCACTCTGTTCCTTTCAGACAATGGTAAAAATCACTTAAGGCATGAGCATTGCTGCTTTTCCAGGTGTAATCGCTCTTTGGCGTACCAAGGAATACATAAGAAACACCACTACTCCAGGCAAGAAATAAAGGGAGCAAATCACCAACTGCAACAATTAGTAGTCGTTTATCAGAAATTTGCCGAACAAATCTCCATTGTCGCCAACTAAGCTGGAGTAGACCTGCGACTACATCTCTTGCTAAACCTCGAAAACTTTGATTACTAAATCCACCACTTGGTAAGCGTTGAGCGGGGCCAACTTGTTGCAACCAACCTTTTCTTATTGCGGGTCCAAATGTTCTTCCTTCACCTACTAAAGGCATTACTTGTAAGGAAACTGTAGGTCTTGCCTTATGAAAAGCTTCCAAAAGCTGCAATGCAATTAAATCTTCCCCATGGCCATTAGAAAGCACTAAGAGACTGTTAGGAGGTTGACTGATACGATCCGCTAGGGGAAATTGATTATTCACAGTGGCGGCATGGCCAAGTGGTAAGGCAGAGGATTGCAAATCCTTTATCCCCAGTTCGAATCTGGGTGCCGCCTTTTTCAAAACACGTTTGATTTTCCTGAAAACCCTTCCAAGCACTATGCTCCATGTGTAGCGGGTTGCAGGTTTCAAGCGTTAAAGAATGAGGAAACAACGATTAGATCAAATACCGGTACTTGACGACCAAAAACATTTAGTTGATTGAATTTTACTTAGCGACTTCCTAAAGGATTCACTGGTTTTTAACAATGCCGTAGTAATCATCGCAGGGGGAAAAGGTTCTCGAATAAGACCATTTACTGAAAACTGTCCAAAACCCATTTTAAAGATTGATGATCAGCCTATGCTCGAAATACTAATTTTTCTGCTCTCACCAAATTCAGAAGCTATAAATGGTGAAAATATTATTGTTGATGATGGCTGGACACTCTAATGAATCAATCATCCCAATTATTAGTAACTGGTGCTGATGTATTTATTGGATCTCATGTTGTAGAAGCGCTATTAAAAAAAGGACATAAAGTCAAAGAGTTTTCTTTCTGGTCAAAAGCAGCTCTGGGAGGTGAATGAATTCTAAAATTCAAGGTATAAAACCATTTTGATGCAATCCTTCTAAGAATCGAAAACAAGCTCAGCTTCAACTAAGAAACAATGAAAAAATCACCTAACAACAAAAAATTGAGGGAGAATATTCAACAAAGTTCTCCTTTATATAATTATTGGAAATCTGAACAAAATGAGATTCACGAAGAGAACAGGCTAGCAAAGGCAAACGAAGCAGATAAATGGCAAAGGGAAATTTACCTTTTCAAGGAAGAGCCGTATAAGTGGGAAACCTTGTATCAAAGTGTGCTAACAGAGATCATCAAGGGAGATGTATCCTCACTCAAAGCATTTAAGCTATTACTGGCATCAATCAAAATTAGTGAAAGAAATAAAACCCTAACTATTCTTATCAGTCAAGATCTTTTGGATACTTCAAAAATTGCCGAATTGCAAGATGCTTCTGCCAATGATTTCAATGATCTATTAACGGTATCGAAAGCAGTGAAACCAAATTTCGTAAGATTTGCAAGAATCTTAATTGCTATTTTTACGAATCCTTATAACCTTCACATCAAAAGGGAAAGAAAACATATTTACGAACATACTGGAGTATTTCTATTGAATATCAAAAAGATCTTTCGATTGGCCTAAAGCTGAGGAACAGGGTCAGATCAATGAATGGTATTACAGCCGGCAAAAGATCAAATACTAAGGCTCTATTTCAAAGTTCCATTGAGGAGAAACTTTTTTCCAACCTTTTTCTATTAATGTTGTCCAAATTTCTATTGCATCGCACTTAGGCAAATAACTCCTGCTTTTCAAAAGTGCTGGCGAACCGTCACGCATAGCTCTTCCACGGTCTACAAAAACAAATGGAAATGCGCTCCAAGATTTTGGGTCTTCATGAAACCTAAGAGACCATTTTTCTTGTGGATCCTGAATCCAGACATCAGCACCAGGCGACATAAGAGAGAGTATAGTATTTTTGTACTATAGCAAAGGCGCAGGCGAACCGCAAACGGTTGGCGCTTTACAACAAGTCATAAAAACATGGGATTTTTACTACGTCTAGAAGAGAACTAATCTCCTTACTAAACCAAATTAAATCTATTAAAATTGTTCTAGTTACTTGTTATAAGAACACTAGTAACTAAACTAGGTTTTAATAACAGTTTTAAGAGCATGGGAAATGTGGGTCTAAATGGGACTCAGGGCTTCTTGAATAGATCGCCCTTTTTTCACAAGTACAAATCTATTGGCTACCTAGTCCGTCATCCCTCTAATAAGGTTACCCAAGCGGAAGTTGATCGATTAACAAAGGAAGGGTGTAAAAAGATTTTTCTAGAGCAAGTGCACGATGAGTTTATTGATCAAGCCAAGCCAGAACTATCAAAAGCATTGCTTTCAATGGCTGAAGGGGACCAATTAATAGTCTCTAGCTTGAACTGCTTAGGAGATAGTCAAGTGTCAATAATCAGTCAGGTTGATCAACTACTGAAAAAAAGAATACAAATCAAAACGCTAGATGGGCTGATTGATACAAAAGATATTGGGACAGTTTCACCAGCAGTTATGGGATTTCTTAAGGCTCTTTTAAAAATAGAACCTTTCTCAAAATCCAGCCAAAGTCTTCCGATCAAGAAGCACAAGAGCAACGAATTTAAAAATCTAGGAGGTAGGCCAAGAATAAATGAAGCCAAAGAAAAGCTTGTTATCAGGTTAAGAAAAGAAGGGTATTCTTATAGAACTATCCGAGATCAGACAAGCCTTGCCCTTTCTACAATTAGACGGGTAATAGTTGAGAACAGTGAGCCTTAAAAATATCTAAATTAAAACAAGTCATAGTGATCTAAATACTTGCAGAAAATATAGGTCCCCTAAGAATTCTCTTGATACACAAAAGGTTGGTTCAACATGTATTCCAAGTGCCTTATGCGCTTTATTAAAAGGCTGCCTTGAAGAAAAAGAAATAGGAATGCTTGTTGCGGTAAGTATTATGGAATTAAAAAGTGAAGGGTGTTGTGTCAAAACCAGTTGAGTTCAGCAGATTCTACAGAGTTCTAAATGCAGCAAAGGAAGGAGAGGAAGGGAAGAATTCCGAGCTATGCAATATGCTCAAAGAATATGCCGTCTCAGAGACAACTGAAAGCCCATTGCATCAGTTAGGTCAGATTTTCCTATATGTTGGGATTCTGGAACTGTATAAGTATGCAGGCACCGAAGACATCCAATCAATTGGTCTTATAGACAGAGAAAAATGGGAACTGCTGGCTCAAGAAAACAAAGCAGAGCTTCCACCTCATCTAGCAAATACTATGATTAAATATGCAAAAAACAATAAATTATCCAAGAAGATATCCAAGAAATGGAGTACGGCGCAAAGAACAATCGATCAAAATATCATGCAAATGGCACGTTACATTACCGAAGGTATAATAGATGCCATAGATTAAAAGTAGCTATTATCTTTCAATAGTAATAGTTGGAAGATGCTAATAATCAGAATCAGCAACACACATTCCTTGACATCTTATTCCATTAGTAGCAGTTCTCTTGCAATGAAAGCAAAGATATGTATTGGCGACATTATTATCTGGCAAGGTATTGTCTGATAGTTTGACTTCCTCTAATGACTTAGAAGAATCACAATTAAAGGCCATCTAGTTACAGGTAAGAATATAAATTTATATGATTCAAATTCCAGCATTTTACTGTTGAACCCATTAAAGCTAAAGAGCAATTGTCTTGAGAAAAGTCATCTAATCTTTTCACTTTCTCAAGCAATCGTGCCATTTGGAATCTTCGGGTCAGGGCTAACTACAACAGGCATAGAATTTTTTGAAGAAGTAGGAGAAGGTGAGCGCAAATGGACTACCTTGACCGGCGGCTGAGGTGGGGCGGCCACCGGAGGTGTAGCAGCAGGGGGTTCTTCATCCTTCCCTTCTTGAGCACATGCCTCTAAAGCTTCTCTAAGCAGAGAATCAAAAGTAGCTCCTGGCAAGCGATGTCTTGCAACTTCTAAAAATGTACGCGGTAAGGATTCAGCAGCAGCACTTTTTAGAGCTGGATTATTGCGTCTATGTTCCTGTTCATCTTGAATTGCTCTAATAAATCTGAGCGTGACATCTCTTTTAGTAGAAGCCTTTATCAGCGTGTCATTATCGCCGGAACCATTCGCGTTCTCCTTTTCAAGATCAACAAGACGCCGCTCAAGGCTTGTGAGAACTTCCTGAGCCTCATTAGATATATGGGCGAGTTGACCATCAGACAGGTTCGGCAAATCAGCCACATAAACCTTTCCATGATCCCTAAGGGTCAAAAAAGTTGGTCTCGGTCCCTGTCTATGCGGATTATTTTCATCGCCTATTCCTAAAGGGCGGCGAGGAGGCATTGGTCCTGCGGAACTACGCCTGCGCGTCAAACGCTGTGGATTATCAAAGGGCATTGAGATAATTCAAAATCTAACTTCGCAACTTCCGAAAAACTCTTCGGCTTGCATTGACCTGATATTACTAGCCGTTAGAAAAAACTTGGTGTTTAAGACAATCCTCGTAGAAATCCGACGCAATCCATACCTGTTAAACCATTTCACAGGAAATCGTTTTATAAGGGGATTCCTCTGATTTGACTCCTGCTATTCCCAGTGGACGCTTCCTCAATTCTTCCGAGATCCCAAGCTTCAAAAGCATTGCCCTTACATACATCTAAAGCAGCCTGAACAGCTTCTGGAGAAACGATTATGCAAAAACCTACGCCAAGGTTAAACGTATTCCATAAATCAACCTCAGGAATTTCTCCAGTCTCTTGAAGCCAGGTGAAGATATCTGGTCTTTGCCAGGAATATTTATCTACAAAAGCTGAAAGTCCTTTTGGTAGGCATCTAGGTAAATTCTCGGGCAAGCCTCCACCAGTGATATGTGCCATGCCATTAATGGGTACTTTCTCCAATAAGAGAGCTTTCACAAGCTGTACGTATAAAGCTGTTGGTTCAAGTAAAGCTTCAATCAATGGTTTTTGATCAGAGCCAAAAACTGTTTTAAGACTCACATCAGTCATCTGCAAAACCTTTCGAACAAGGCTGAAACCGTTGCTATGAATCCCATTACTTGGAATACCTATGATGTGATCTCCAGATTGAATATTCTTTCCATTAATCAATTTTTCTTCTTCAACAACAGCCACACAAAAACCAGCTAAGTCATATCTGCCTTTTGGATAAAAGCCTGGCATCTCAGCAGTTTCACCCCCTAAAAGTGCACATTCACTAAGTAAGCAAGCTTTTCCTATCCCCTCAATTACTTCAGTCATGGCTTCTGGCGTTAGTGACCCAGTTGCTATGTAATCCAAGAAAAACAATGGGAGAGCGGCGCTAGTAATGACGTCGTTGACACACATCCCCACTAGATCAATGCCTATTCCAAAGTGAGCGTGATAATCCTGAGCCAATTCCAGTTTGGTACCTACCCCATCTGTTCCTGCAACTAAAACAGGCTTTGAGAAACCTTCAGGTAAACGGATACAGCCCCCAAAGCCTCCTAAACCTCCAATTACTTCTGGGCGAAAAGTCGACTCAACACTAGATTTAATGCGCTGAACAAATTGTCTTCCTGCCTCTACATCAACACCAGCACTCTTGTAATCCATAGTTTTGAAAATTCCTGTTTTGCTTCTGACTTGATCTTCCTCTTTAATTCTCTATTCAGCCAGTATGCAAATAATCCTTTAGAGGATTTTGGCCCTCTAAGGTTCAAGCAAATCCATTGAGAAGCATTTCAGCCTCGTGAACTTTTCCATATTGAGAACCCACGAAGAATTAGGCCAGTGGCGAGAAGAGCAAAGGGCTGAAATAATTTTAGTCCCCACTATGGGGTGCTTGCATTCTGGACATAGTCGCTTAATTGAAGTCGCCAGAACTTGTGAGTTCAATAAAAAAGAATTAGTGGTCTTAGTAAGCATTTTTGTTAACCCCCTCCAATTTGGCCCAGATGAGGATTTCAAAACTTACCCTCGAGGTTTAGAAAAAGATATCGAGCTAGCAACTGCCTTTGGCGCTAATGCTTTATGGGCGCCTTCAACCGACCAAATATTCCCTAAAGGTCCTAAGTCGCATTTTCAAATACAAGTTCCCAAAAGCTTAACTTCCTATCTCTGTGGTCAAAGTAGAGCTGGTCACTTTGATGGTGTGGCAACTGTTGTTTTGCGTTTATTAACCCTTGTAAAGCCTCGAATGCTAGTGCTCGGTGAAAAAGACTGGCAGCAACTAGTGATTTTGCGAGCGTTACTGAAAGATTTAGATCTTGCAATCAAAATAAAAAGTGTGGCCACTGTGAGAGATAAGGATGGTCTTGCGTGTAGTTCCAGGAACCAATATTTAGACGCCTCAGAGCGATTGATGGCACAATCACTACCAAAAGAGTTAAGCAATGCCGTTGCATCTTATAAAAACCAAAAAGGCATAAACATTCCAACAATTAAATCTTCTCTAGAGCAAAATGGCTTGAAGGTTGATTATGTCGAACTATTAGACCCACAATTTCTTCAACCTATCAAGCAAAATAAAAACCTTGCTCTCCTAGCTGCAGCAGTTCGTTGTGGTTCTACACGTCTAATCGATCACACTTTTTTAATGACTCGAAATCCAATTGTTGCTATCGATGGCCCCGCTGGTGCAGGGAAAAGCACTGTGACACGAGAACTAGCAAAAAAACTTGGACTTCTCTATTTAGATACTGGGGCAATGTATAGATCGGTGGCTTGGATCCTTAAAGAAAATGAGATTGACCCTCAAAATGAAGAAGCTGTAAAAAAGATACTTAAAACATTTGACCTGGAATTAAAACAAGCTCATGACAAAAGCATAAAAGTAATAGTTAATGGCAACAATATTTCAAATTCTATTAGGTCACCAGATATAACTGCTTTGGTTTCATTTGTAGCTGCACAAAAAGTAGTGCGAGACTTTCTTACAACCCAACAACAAAAAATCGGACTGAAAGGAGGACTAGTCGCTGAAGGAAGAGACATAGGAACTGCTGTCTTTCCTGATGCAGAGTTAAAAGTTTTTTTAACAGCCTCAACTGGTGAAAGAGCAAGAAGACGCGTACTTGATTTAAAGAATCAAGGATTTTTTAAATCAGAAATTAACGAGGTAGAGGCTCAAATAAAAGAAAGAGATCGATTAGATAGCACAAGATCTATATCGCCTTTAGTAAAAGCTGACGATGCAATAGAGCTAATCACAGATGGCATGAATATTAATAATGTTGTTATTGCAATTGAAGATTTATTTAGAGAAAGAATCCCAGAGGAAGTTTGGCCTACTCCTGGTTAAGCTCCATGAAAAGCCCTTCACATGCATCTTCAAGCAAATCTAAAACATCTTCAAAACCTTGTTCACCTCCATAGTATGGATCGGGTACTTCCATCAGGCTGGAAGAACTCGCATAACTAAGAACTGGCTTAATCACTGCATGACATTGATTACTCGTCTTATCCAGGAGAGATTTAACATTTGCTAAATTGTCATAATCCATAGTGAGAATCAAATCAAATTCCTGAAAATCTTTCACTGAAATTTGTCTAGACAGACTTTTTATCTCGATTCCTCTTTTAGAGGCTGCTTTACGCATTCGTTCATCAGCTTTCTTTCCAACATGCCAACCTCCTGTACCAGCCGAATCAATCTCATATTTAGCCAAGCTTTTCCTAGTCTCTAACATTTTTAGAAAAACAGCTTCTGCAGCTGGGGAGCGGCAAATATTTCCCAAGCAAACAAACAAAATCTTTGTAGGCATTTGTGAAGTTAAATTATTTATAACTTTAGAGCAAGGAAGGCAATACTAAAGATATTTTAAGATCTAAAGAAAAGAATTTTCCAAAAAAGTAATTTGATTTGCTTTTCATAAGTCAAATAATACTTCGTGAATATATCTCTCAGTCCATTCCTTACCATAAAATCGAGTAAGCATAGCCCTTGCAGGGTCTTTTTCTGCCCTATAATTCATATAATTTTTTTGACCATCTAAAAGCAAATTAGATCTATAGTTAGATACTGCTTTTGCCTGTCGTATGAGATTGATATAAAGAATGATATATTCAGAAAATGCTGGGAAGATAACTTCGGCTATCAGCCTATTACTGTCTTCTTCCAGAGGAAGACGCGTCCATAAAAAGCCTGGGGAAAAAAATCTCTTTGCCTCCTCAGGAATATTTCCACCATCGGGCAAAAGAGATTGCCAATGCTTATGAACAGGAAGCAACCTTTCTAAAAAATATGCTGTATGTAAATTATCATTTTTTAAAGCTGGTTGAAAATCAAGAGCCAACAGATGCCCGGAAGGTAGTGTTACAAAATCAGCTCCAAAGAAAGGAAGGTCATATCTTGATAAAGGGCTAATTAGAAAATTGAATACAGATATTTCGCTATTTACTTGTACACAAGCTGCTCTAACTTGACGAAGCTTTTGAGTGCAACAGGCCCATGTTGATGTATGAGCAGTAAGAGGTTTTAGTTTAGATCCAACTATCGACTTTCTGTCCAGATAGTTTCTAGGGATTGGATAAGAAGAAAGTTCAAGAGGAGATAAGGATGTAATAGCGTGCTGAAGGAAATCTTTCCATATCCAGCCTTCCAAGTTAACTTCATCAAGACTATTTTTACGAATATTGTCCATTTACTATAACTAAATTTAATCGGAATTATTGGTTAATAATTCTGCAGGGAATAGAAATTCCCTGAGAAAACGATTTGACCAATCCTTCCCAAAGTAACTAGTAAACAATCCATGGGCGGGATCTCTCTCTGCACTATATTTATCATATTCAATCTGCAATCTCTTCACTTCCTCAGGTTCTATCTCAGAAGGCATTTCATTAGCCTTCTCATTGATATCCCAATATAAATCTAAAAAAGCAACAAAAGCATTAAACAGAGAATCTTGAGCCGACTCACAATCACCTCTATAAAAAAGCAACCAGGGTGAAAAATATTGATGAGGGTCAAAAGAATGCATGGCCTCTTTATTGCAAAATTCTGGAAAGCGCTCATTCAAAGCTTGCAAACCTTGAAAGTGTCTAGCAAAGTAAGCTTTTTTTTGAACCAGTGGTTGATAGTCCAGGACAGCAACCAACTTAGATGATTTTCCAAACCACAAAAGATCTATACCCAAGAGTGGTTGATCATTGAGATAGTAAGGGTAAGCCACTGAATTCAATACCTGTAAATTTTGACCTGCATCCAATCTGGTCACTCTCCATCTTCGAAAACCAGGAACTTGCCAAAGCCAACTTCGAATCACACTTCCTCCTTTAGAGGATACACATTCAGCAAAATTCTCAGGAACATCGATGGCCCTGCCTCCTCGAACCCTAATGCTGGTATTTAATTGTTCAAGATAAGCATCAAACATCAATCCTGATTGACCTTAGTTGAAGTGCAGTCTGTATCAGACGTAATGATTTTATATCCATTGACGAGATATATATACCTCTCTCAATATCTAAAACAACCAAGCTCTAATAATTAAAAAATAAGATATTAAAAAAGAAAGATGAGTATAAAGCAATACCAAGCAATCGGGTCTACCGCAAAATAAGTCATTCTGTACTACCTTTCAGCTTGCGCCTTGTTAGAAATCGAAAAAGAACTATTCCAATAGCAGCAATCAAATTACCTTCTAACTCCTTAAAAACCTCCATATTGTATTGAAACGCTTTGTTTGCTTCTTCAACAATTAAATCAGCCATAGATTGATTTATTGGTAATGAATTAAGTGTTGCACTGTAATTAGTCTTAAAGGCTTTCTCATTTGGAATACGTTCAAATTCATAAAACTTCAGGCCATCATTACCTGAAAGATTCATTGCTTGCTTGGCAATCTTCTTAAGCATCTGACCACCCGAAAGATCACCAATATATCTAGTGTAATGATGGCCAATTAGTAATTCAGGCATATCTTTAGCTACCTTATGAATTCTCTCAACATATGCCTTAGCTGAAGGTGTTGGTGACAATCTATTAGCCCAATCATTCCCAAAATAAAATGCAAGATCCTGTTGCAAAGATTCTCTTCGGTTTAATTCTGAATACCCAATCAAACTGATTACAGGGTGTCCTTCGCTGCAAAGCCTACCTATTTCATCTTCCATGGCTGAATACACGAAGAAAAGGTCTGCGATCAAGGTGCGATACGAGGATTTATCAACTACCCCTTTAAGAAAACAACTCACAAAGCCAGTATTCTCAGCCATTGTGTGAGCCTTTTTGGTACCTTCTCTAAGTTGACTGGCTAAAGCTACAGGCATTGAACAGGTGAAATGAAAGGTTAAACAGCTAAACGCAACCTAACTAAATTGTGAGGTTTGATTGCAAAGAATAAAAAGATAATCCATTCAGGAGGTGGTTTCAGGAAAAAGAGAAAATAATTCCCTACAGATAGCATGCAAATGCTTTAACTCATTAGATTTTGGTAGATGGGAGCCTATCGGTGACCAATCTTCAATAGTTGCAAGGCGCCAGCGTTCTCCTTCAAACGTAATCCCTCGCATAAGAACACCAATCAAATAAGGAGCAGCGCCTAATTTCTCTTTGCTCATTATGAGTTGCAATAATAGGCTTCGGCATTCCAATCGGGGAGTCCAACCCGGGAAGTGAAAAGCTAAATCAATAGTCCCGCTCTCATGCCAAAGGCGTGTTTCAGGGTCATCACGCCATGGAGTCAAATTGGCAGAAGCAGCAGGGAAATACTGACGAACCAAGGTCACTGCTGAAGCAAGTGCATGCGCATGAGTAATACTTTCAACTTGTTCAGCAGCGTTCACTTAGATCTCCGAAAAATAATCTCTAATAATGACGATGCCATGCAATCGTCCAAGTCGCATGATTTCACCTAGCCTGTTAAGGCCATTTAAGCAATATCCAAACATATACAAGCAAATCTTGTAGCACTTGAGGCCAACAAAACGATCTACGCCAACCAATTAAAGGTGCAATTCAAAAAAGGGTTTAGTAATCTCTCATTCTTTTCCTGAGCAAATAGGTATTTGTTGTCCAATAAGATCCCATTTAGTCATAGGCTCGCTTGAGGAACACAACGAGTTAGAAAATCTATGGCCGAGTTTGAGAAGCTCCAAGCTCCAACACAGGGGCAAGCCATTCGCTTTGTAGACGGCAATCCAGAAGTCCCAAACAATCCAATCATTCCATTTATTCGTGGAGATGGAACTGGAGTAGATATATGGCCTGCAACTAAAAAAGTTATTGATGCTGCCGTAGAAAAGGCCTATGGCAACAATCGTCAAATCGAATGGTTCAAAATCTATGCCGGTGATGAAGCATGCGAACTCTATGGAAGTTATCAATATCTGCCTGAAGATACTCTGGAAGCAATTCGTAAATTTGGAGTTGCAATTAAAGGTCCACTAACAACACCTATAGGTGGAGGCATTAGATCACTGAATGTTGCTTTGAGACAAATTTTTGATCTGTATTCCTGTGTGAGACCTTGCCGATACTATGCAGGCACTCCAAGTCCGCATAAGCGACCTGAAGATCTAGATGTAATTGTCTATAGAGAAAATACAGAAGATATTTATATGGGTGTGGAATGGGAGTCTAATGATCCAGTAGGAATTAATTTAATTGAATATTTAAATACAAAGGTAATTCCAAAAAATGGCAAGCTAAGTGGTAGAAAAATACCTCAAGGTTCTGGCATTGGCATAAAGCCAGTAAGCAGGTTAGGCAGTCAAAGACATATCAAAAAAGCCATTCAACATGCACTTCGTCTTTCAGATAAGAAGCGACATGTGACTCTTGTACATAAAGGTAATATCATGAAGTTCACTGAAGGTTCATTTAGAGACTGGGGTTATGAGCTTGCAACCAGTGAATTTCGTGATGTTTGTATTACTGAACGTGAAAGTTGGATTCTAGAAAATTCTCAAACTAATCCTGAGTTAAGTATTGAAAATAATGCAAGGATGATTGATCCAGGTTATGACTCTTTAACTGAAGACAAGAAACATTCCATATGCTTAGAAGTGAGATCTGTACTTGATAAAATAGGGTCTAGTCATGGAAACAGTAAGTGGAAGAATATGGTTATGGTTGATGATCGAATAGCAGACAGTATTTTTCAGCAAATTCAAACTAGGCCTCAAGAATATTCAATTCTTGCAACTCTCAATCTAAATGGAGATTACATTTCTGATGCTGCTGCTGCAATTGTGGGAGGACTAGGAATGGCGCCAGGGGCAAATATAGGCGATAAAGCTGCCATCTTTGAAGCAACACATGGGACAGCTCCAAAGCATGCAGGGCTCGATAGAATTAATCCAGGTTCTGTAATATTGAGTGGAGTAATGATGTTGGAATTCCTTGGATGGCAAGAAGCAGCTGATCTAGTAACGAAAGGAATAAGTAAAGCCATTTCAGATCAGAAGGTCACATACGATCTAGCAAGACTTATGAGCCCTCCAGTAAAATCATTGACTTGTAGTGGATTTGCAAATGCTGTAATCGAACGTTTTTAATAGAATAGATAATCTTCTACACAGAACTATAACTAGATAATAAAAAAGTCACTCTCAGAGCTAATTTAGATTCTCCATCAGTTTCCATGATTTGAGTAAAGTTTGTGCGTCACCTAAATTCCCAGGGAAAGTAATGATTGGAAGTTTATTTAAAGAGCCAACAGGTAATACTACAGACAAACCAGGGAGTAATTGACCCTTTAAATGTACTAAATCTAAATCCAGACCGACTGCAAGCAATGTATTTGTTGTAATTCCTCCCTTGCTTATGATATAGCCTAATTTAGTACTGAGCTTTGCAACAGTTGTGGCTAGTATTTCGGCAAGCTGATTACCAAAATCAACTCTATCTATAGGGCTTTCAAATTCAAGTTGAGTTCTTGATGTATATAAAACAGGTGTTTTACCTAACATCAAGATATGATTAATTTTTTTCAATAACCTTTCCTCAAATTCTAATAATAAATTTTTTCTAGAAAAATCATTGCCTATCTCAGCTATCTTTTCTACAGAGATCTCAATTCCAATACAGGATTTTTCTTGCAATAAGTTAGTCAACTGATCATCAGCAAGTTTTACATGAGACCCCACTAAAACCAAGCCTGGTTTAGGTATACCCATTCTATCTTTGAGCCTTAATTGTGAAAGAGAAAAGGGTGTTAAAGGGTTTTGCGATAAGTCAGCCAAGCCTGCAATCAAACTTGCAGCTGATCTAAAAAGAAAGCGTTTCTTTCCTATAAGACCTCTAAAAGCTATACCTAATCTTTGAATATGTTGCTGTTTATCGACATCAACCACGACAGGTTGGTTGCCAGTAAGTTTTAACAACCAATCCGAAAGTTTTTTTCTCCCAAAATTAGATTCATTAGCTGAATTTAGCAAATTAACATCTAATCTCAAGACGTCTTTTGAATTAATTTTTCCTTTACTCTTTTCCTGCAGCCAAACATCTAATTTGCTTGTTGAATAACCAAATAATGAATCCTTTGCGAAAGGGGTCATATGAACGGGGATACCATTCAACAGATGAATGCCATTCACAGTTGTTCGGCAGCCTTCTAAAAAGGCTGGAATATGAAAGGTTGCATCAAAAGGACCTAAACGCTCGTTAATTAATTTTGGCTCTAAAAATCCATGTCCCCGTAAAGTTGAATCGCCTCTACTAACAAAGAAAATCTCCTCCAATAATAGATTTTGCTTCTGTATTGCTTTACGAATTGAATAAGATATTTCATTAATGGTCTTTTTAACTGAATCTTCTTCCATAGAGCGAGTATTAGCTAAAATAAAAAGCAATGGCGATGGATAGGCAAGACCTTTTAGAAGAGTTTTCTCATCCCATTTCAAAAGTAAGGGGCATCCATATACAGCCTGGGATCCAGTTGGGTCGTCATCAATAACAATAATCTTCATTTGATATTAATAAACTTAGAATTGATCTAAGATTAATTAGATGTTCTTAAATTTATCCCAGCTATCAGGAATAGAAACATAAGACCTGTCTAACTTCTTAACTGAATCACAACCTAAAAGCTTCATTGTTCGGAGAATATCAGTTCGAATAATCTGAATGGCTCTTTCCACTCCAGAAGCGCCACCTGCTGCTAATCCATATGCATATGCCCTGCCAATCAAAACTCCTTTTGCACCAAGACATAACGCTTTTACTACATCACCCCCTCTCCTTATTCCGCCATCTAAAAGAACATCTATTTGCCCGTTTACAGCATCAATAATCTCAGGAAGAACCCTAATTGTGGGAGCAACACTATCAAGTTGCCTAGCACCATGATTAGATACAACTAAAGCATCTACACCTAAATCAACAGCTCTTTTTGCATCATCTCCAATATGAACTCCTTTAATAATTAGTTTTCCTCCCCATGCCTCTCTAATCCAATTTAAATCATCCCAAGTTACAACTGATTGCTCTAAAGCTGGGCCTATTTCTGTATAACCCATCGGGCCATCTTCAAGTTCAACATTTGGAAAGTTCATCAGCCCGCCATCTCCTAACCATTGAGAGAGCCAACAAGGTTTAATCAACATTTGCGGCAAATATGGAAGCATCTGCAAAGGATTTCTGGATAGTAATTGTTTTGTTCCATTTCGAACATCACGCTCTCTCAATCCAGAAATAGGGGTATCTATAGTCACGACAATTGCTGAAAAACCAGCCGATCTGGCTCGTTCAATAGTCTTTAACGCGACATCTCTACCTCCTAGTAAATAAAGCTGATACCAAGCAGGGTAATCAGTTGCAGCTTTTACTTCTTCCAAACGACAGCCCGAAAGAGTCGAAAGGGTATAACCGGTTCCAGCCTTCCCAGCTTCACTCGCTGCTAAGACTTCCCCCTTGGGGTAAAACATCCGACTACTCCCTACCGGAGCCAAAATGAATGGCAATTGAAACTTCTGTTGAAGGACATCAATTGAGAGATCGCAAGATGGTGTGGCAACTGCACACCTAGGTCGAAAATATATTTCATTAAAAGCTGTGCAATTTTGAGATAAAGTTTGCTCTCTGTCCGCTCCACTATCTATATAGTCAAAGACCATTTGAGGTAGGCGTTTTTTAGCTAAAGCACGAAGATCATTGATATTTACAGCACTTGAAGCTGAGGCCTTGGCAAACATTTGAATACCTTTACTTCCATAAGTCTAAGATGGAATGAGACTAAAAGTAGCAATAAAAGGTTAAATTCAAAAATTATTAGACTTAGCTATGTGGTTCTGCAGGGAGCAAGTGATTATAAAGTTAATTGTAAAAGGAATTCTTAGAAGATTTCCCAATTCCAGGATTGAAAGTATTTGTTGGATCTAGACCTCGATAAAAATTCTCCAGGAGTAAATCTGCTTTATAGAGGTGACCTACATTATGTTCTGCGGGATATCGGGCTTTCTTTTGATCCAAAATATCTAATATCTCTTCCTTCAATTTAATCACATCAACTTCTTTTTTGACTACGAAGTCCCAATGAAAAACCATGCATAAAAAGTGACCCATTTGAAATGATTGAGCCATTTTTTCATGGATATGAGAAGGTAAGATATCATGCCAATTAATGCAATTTCGTGGCAAGGCTACATCTAATGGAAGAAGTTCGCCTGACTCAGAGGAATTAACTACTTGATACCTAGCTGGTGCAGCTCCTGCAACATAGCGGTGTAACAATAAGTCTCTTCCTTCTTCAGGTTTACACATGAAGTATTCAAAATCTTCTATCTTTGAGGTTTCATAATCTAATAATTCCTTGGTAAGCTTAATAGAGTCATCACTTGCAGAGAAAATCATATAGTGTTCAAATCTATTTCTATAATCAATAATTCTCTTAGGAAGATGGTTAGGTAATATATTAGCAATCCATTGCATTAATTTATCAAAAAAATTACTTGGTAAAAATCTATTGTTAGTCGTAAATGCATCAACCTTTCTTTTTAGTTTTAATAGCTTCGGTAGAAAGTGAGTACCTAAGTACTTCAAAACTAAGAATATGTCCTTACAATATTTCATAGCTCCATCAAAATAGCTCCTATGCATATATTCCCCCATATCTGGTAAATCTACGAAATCTAAAAGTATCTTCTTTCGAAGTTCTGTGAAATGGGTAGGCTGATTTGTTCCGACAAAAAAGACTTTCTCCTCTTTTGGAGTTGGAAAAGTGTCTAATCGCACAGCAAAAACTGCGATCTTACCTGCACATCCACTTGATTCATATAGACGCCTCGGATCTGCATTAAATCTCGCTGGAGTATTTGCATTTATATCTCTTACTCGGCTCTGGTATTCAATATCAGATGCCATTAGATTATCTGACTTTATATCTTCTTTATTAAAATTAAACCCCTCTAAGTTAGTTAATATTTCTTCTGGCTCGATTCCTAAATTAATCCCTAAATGATTAACAAGCTCTAGTTTTCTATCTTTATTCAATCTAGCGAAAAGAGACAATTGCGTATAAGCAGGTCCACGATTAACTAGGTTTCCACCAGAATTATTGCAAACCCCCCCAACCACTGAAGCACCTATACAAGAAGAGCCTATAACTGAGTGAGGACCTCGTCCCAAAGGCAAAAGTCGATCTTCTAATTGATATAAAGTTGTCCCAGGAAATGCAACAACTTGATCACCTTCATGTAAAATTAGTAATTGGTCAATCGATAAAGTATTGATAATAACAACATCACGATCATAAGTTTGTCCATCAGGCGTTGAGCCTCCTGTCAGGCCTGTATTTGCAGCCTGCATAATAATGATTTTCTCAAAAGCAATGCAAGTTTGCAAAACTTTCCACATTTCCAACAAGCTCTGAGGAAAGATCACTGCACAAGCAGTACCACTTCCTACTCGAATTCCTGTTCTATAGCTCAGGGTATCCTTTTCATCTGTGAGAACATTATCACTACCAACAATAGTGATAATGTTCTCCTTAAAATCTAATAAGTGGTTAAATGACATTTATAAAAACCCTAGAAAGAATATCTACGCAATAATAAAATATCTTTGATTGACAGTCTCCTAAATGAAGATAATTTCTTCATGGGGCTTGGTAGCGCTATAGTTGAGCGAAGGAATTGATGTCAACTGTAAATAAAATTACCCACTGAAATTTCACAAAAGAGATTTTGTGTTTTACCAGGAGGAAGGATTATCGTTCTATCTCCTGTATGTAATGAGTCTCTAGGGCTCGTCCAAGGCTCAAGGCAAACCATAGGTCGTGGAGGGTCTGTCCAAATAACAGATAAATCCATTGGTTTTTTTTGTTTTAATTGAATACTTGAGCCATCGGAATGATCAACAAGCAGAACTGATTCTGAAGGACCGCTTATAAAGTCAATACCTTGTGAAAGGGATGCGATTTGCTCATTAGTTCTAATTTTAGTCATATCAAAATGATTAATGCCAACCTCAGGCAAACCTTCTATCTTGATATTTTCTAAGTTATTAACCTTAAAGTATGGATGCAATCCAAATGAAAAAGGCATATTTAATTTGTCAGTATTCTGAACATAAATATTTAGTTGCATAGAATTGCATATAAGTTTCACCTCTATATCAATACAAAAGGAATATGGATAAATAGACTTTGTATGTTGATCATCTAAAAGCCTCAATCTTAAAAAACTTGAATGATCAGGTGCGTTTATCTCCCATAATGAATCTCTAGCAAAACCATGTTGATTCATCAAAAAATTTCCTTGCTTTAAACGCAATGTTTGATTTGGAAGTGATCCACAAATAGGAAAAAGGATCGGAATTCCTCCGCGTACACTCTTATCAGTTTTTACAAATCTCTCCTTATCAAAATAAAGAATCTCCTTTCCATTGCATCGCCATTCTGTAATTAATCCACCTCGTTCTGGAACTACTCTTAGACGATCTCCATTATCTATATATTCCCAATGAGCGTATGGGGATTCCTTAAATAAAAGAGTTCTTTCCATGAAAAAGACGGTATTTTATGGCTTAATCTTGCAACCAAATTAGCATTTCTTCATTAACCTTATCTGGCACTTCATCATGGGGACAATGGCCGGCTTTCAATAGAACTTCTTTAAACTCTAAGGAAGCTTTTTTAGCAAATGATCGGAATTTCTCTTGCTTAGCTTTTGCATCCCTCAACCAAGGGTCACTATCTCCCCAAAGCAATAATAATGGAGCCTTTAATTCATTGAACAATTGATCAATAGGTTTTCCCTGAAGACCTCGAGCCTGAAAAACTTTGCGAAAAACTTGAAACGCCCCGGGGTCAAGAGAGGGTCGGCGAATAGATTCAACTAAATCATCATCAACATTGGTAGGGTCGATATAAACTTGTTGGAGAGTACTTCTAATTACCCCAGGTCTTCTCAGATTCTCAAATATTAATCTCTGTACTAATGGATAAACAAACCATTTGACTAAAAGATCTCGAGATAAGCCACTTCCAATTATTTGTCGCAACTTTGAATTGAAATTCTTTGGTTTTGCAGAAAACTTTTCATCGCTGAAATAACCAGCTGCATTTAATAAAACAACGCCAGCAGATTGAGATTCAAGTGCAGCTCCTGCCGCAAGAGCTGCATAGCCCCCTAACGAATTACCAACTATGACTGTTGGCCTGCTAATTCTTTCATTGACATAAGCAACTACCTGCTCTTTCCATAAATCTCCTCCATAATTCAACTCAGAAGGTTTTGCACTTCGGCCAAAGCCAAGTAAATCAATAGCATGTACCTCATAACTTTTAGCAAGTACTGGAATGTTGTATCGCCAATGATCCGTAGAAGCTCCAAAGCCATGAACAAGCAATACAGCTGGAGGCTCTTTTTGATAAGTATCGGCAAATGTATTTGCAGGCGTGCTGCTCACGGAATAAACGTCATGCCCTAAATACTTCCAAGGAGCATTTGGTTTGGCATCAAAAGCAGTCATCAATAATCTGAGAGTATTTCAAGAGTTGAGATGCTAGACAACTGTCTAATGATTTTGCATTGAATTAGTTGATTAATGCCAGCTGAGCACACAAGGAGCTAAAAGGGACATTGGGGAAGAAGAGAAATAAGACCACCTAAACAAGTCCAACTGGATTTGCTGCGACCTCATCAGGTACAGAATTTCCACCACCAGGTGTTTTGTCTTTCAAAACAATTCTCAGCAAAACAGGCGCCAGGAAAGTAGTCCCTATAACCATTAAGAGAACTGCGGCTTCTAAAGAAGGTGTGAGCAATCCTGCACTTGTACCTAGACCTAGAAAAATCAAACCAACCTCACCTCTTGGCATCATTCCCAAACCAACAACCAACCGATCAGTGGGCTTATCAATTAAAAATGACCAGCCTGCTGCAATTTTTCCAAGAATTGCAACGACCAACATAAACCCTGCAACTACTAGGGCAGACCGGCTAGCAGGGTCCAAAGGATTAATCACAGAAAGATCCATTCCAGCCCCAACCAATACGAAGAAAATAGTGGCAAATAGCGATACAAGAGGAAGAACAGACTGCTGAATCGCGTGATTATTTTTGGAGCTACTCAGAATCAAACCAGCAGCAAAAGCACCTAAAGCGGCTTCCAATCCAATTGCAGTTGCCACAAAACAACTTAAAACAAGAATGACAAACGAAGCCACAACTACGGCCCCAGGTGCTTTGAGTCTGTCAAGAAGCCAATCAAATGCTGGTGCCGCAGTTCTACTAAGGCCTATTGCACCTACAACAAATACCGTTGCGGCCAACACAAGCTTGACGATCGGTGCAATTTCCAAAGCCCCACCAGTAGCTAAAGCAACAACAACAGCAAGAATCACAATTCCCAAAATATCGTCCAATACTGCAGCACCAATAACAATCTGTCCTTCGCGAGTTTTGAGATATCCAAGCTCCCCGAAAACACTAGCTGTAATGCCAATACTGGTTGCAGTCATCGATGCACCAGCAAAAACAGCAGGAATTAAATCAATATTAAAAATAAACATCAAGCCAATGGTTCCAAAAGCAAATGGCAAGATCACTCCAGCCATTGCAACCGTAAAAGCTTGAGCGCCAACCGCTACAAGTTCTTCTAATTCACTCTCGAGGCCTGTCAGGAAAAGCAACGCATACAAACCCAGAGTTGCAACTGCTTGCAAGGAAGGGAATGTTTCGAAATAAAGGTCAGGAACTGCTTCCGGCGGTACCGAAGCTAAGGAGCTTATAAAAGTGACAAAACCTGCATTCAATTCTGCGCTAGTGCTTGGAGGCATCAGTAAATGGAGTCCAGAAGCACCAATCAGTACGCCAGCCAATAATTCACCAACAATGGTCGGCAAATTAAGGCGAACTAACACTTCCGCCAAAGTACGAGCTGCTACAAAAATCAGTAAGAAGTTAATTACACCAATAAGAGTCTCAGCGACTTCAACCTCATGAGTGCTTAGCACCGACAGGATTATGTGTGAAACCATAGCCGCAGATTTTTTAAATCTTCCAAAGAAAGAACATAAAGGACGATGTAACCATCTTTATTAATTTGCAGTCTTTCAACGCAAGCTTGTCTTCAGGTGTGGATCTGAAGTCACTAAGGCTATTAAGTATTCATCAGGGCTAAGGTCCTCCGATATAACTCTTTGGAGATCCAGCCAAACATGAGTGACTAGAGAAAAAGACTCTTAATTCAGCCTCCCCAACAAGGGGAGATGAATGTAAAAAGAACTCTTGATTTTTCTAACGTCATTTATTTGGCTCTTTCAAAAACAATTTCTCCATAAAAGTTAAAGCCCTCATTTCGGCGGGCACCAGGAAAAGTCAAACCACCATTCAGGTCCCTAAATGAGCAGCTCACAGCCATTAGATCTACGTCTTCCAACACCTGGCTGCTATGCAGACCCTGAAAGAGCAGGGATTGATGCCGATGCAGTCTTTGATGGCATGACTGAGCATCTATTTTTCACGCTGGGCAAACTTGCTCCTACTGCCAGCCAACATGATCTTTACATGGCTTTGAGCTATGCAGTCCGAGATCGACTTATGACTCGGTATTTAGCGAGTCAAGAAGCTATACGAGCAAGGCCTCAGAAAACAGTTGCTTATTTATCAGCAGAATTTTTAATCGGTCCTCAACTCAATAACAATCTCTTAAGCCTTGGTATCCAAAGCGAAGCGGAAGAAGCATTAAAAAGATTTGGGATTGAATCGTTGAACCATATTCTTGAAGTAGAAGAAGAGCCTGGCCTTGGGAATGGAGGCTTAGGTCGTTTAGCCGCTTGCTATATGGAATCCCTAGCAAGTCTCCAAGTGCCCGCTATTGGGTATGGAATCCGCTACGAGTTTGGAATATTCAATCAATTGATTCGTGATGGTTGGCAAGTCGAAGTTACTGACAAGTGGTTAAAAGGTGGTTGGCCTTGGGAACTTCCTCAGCCTGATGAAGCTTGCTTTGTAGGTTTTGGCGGGAGAACAGAAAGTTATATCGATGAAAAAGGTAATTACCGCTCTAGATGGATTCCTGCAGAACACGCCATTGGTATTCCTCACGACGTTCCAGTTCTTGGTTTTCAAGTTAATACCTGCAATAGGTTGCGACTTTGGAGAGCAGATGCAACTGAAAGTTTTGACTTCTATGCATTCAATATTGGTGATTACTACGGAGCTGTTGAAGAAAAGGTTGGCTCAGAAACTCTTTCTAAGGTTCTTTATCCCAACGACGGTACAGATGAAGGTCGACGACTTCGTCTAAAGCAACAACACTTTTTTGTGAGTTGTTCTCTACAAGACATGCTTAAAAGTCTTGAAAAAAGAGGAATTGATTTAGAAGATTTTCCAAATCATTGGACAGTCCAGCTAAATGATACTCACCCTGCAATAGCAGTTGCTGAACTGATGCGGCTACTTATCGATGATCATCATTTTGAATGGGAAAAGGCTTGGGAAATAACCAACCGTTCCGTTGCATATACAAACCACACTTTACTTCCAGAAGCACTTGAAAAATGGGATTTAGAGTTGTTTAAAAGCTTGCTCCCAAGACACCTTGAACTCATTTATGAAATTAATCGCAGATTCCTTCAACAAATTCGTTTGCGCTATCCAGGAAATGATTTGATTTTGCGAAAATTATCAATCATTGATGAAGAAGGAGGAAAAGCAATAAGGATGGCCCATCTAGCAACTATTGGAGCACACCATGTTAATGGAGTAGCTGCTCTTCATTCCGACCTAATTAAGCGACAATTGTTCCCTGAATTTGCAGAACTTTGGCCGGAGAAATTTACAAATGTAACCAATGGAGTAACCCCTAGGCGTTGGGTTGCGCTTGCAAATCCAGAGCTTTCATCACTATTAACTCGAGAAGTTGGGCCTGATTGGATTAATAATATGGAATTATTAAATAGCTTAGAAAACAAAGAAAATGATTCGAGTTTTCTTGAGCAATTTGGCGCGACAAAATTATCTGGCAAAAGGAAGTTAGCTGGTTATATTCATAGGCAAACAGGAATATTAGTAGACCCTTCTAGTATGTTTGATGTTCAAGTAAAACGAATTCACCAATACAAGCGCCAACACTTAAATGCCCTCCAAGTTATCACTCAATATTTGCGAATTAAAAATGGGAAAGCACAAGGCATGGCACCAAGAACAATAATTTTTGGAGGAAAAGCTGCACCAGGCTATTTCATGGCAAAGCTAATCATTAGGTTTATTAATGGTATTGCTGAAATGGTCAATGCCGATCCGGATATGGATGGCAGATTAAGAGTTGTTTTTCTACCTGATTATAATGTCAAGCTTGGAGAACAAGTATATCCAGCAACTGATTTATCAGAGCAAATCTCTACTGCAGGCAAGGAAGCATCTGGAACTGGAAATATGAAATTTGCAATGAATGGTGCTTTAACAATCGGAACACTCGATGGAGCAAATATTGAAATTCGTGATCGTGTTGGAAGTGACAACTTCTTTTTATTCGGAAGAACAGAGCGAGAGATAGTGAATCTTCGCAATAATGGATATCAACCTAAAGATTTCATCGATTCGTTACCAGAATTGGCAGAAGCTTTAAGGTTGGTTGAGCTTGGGCACTTTAGTAATGGTGACGGTGAATTATTCCAACCACTACTTAATAGTCTAAGAGGTAATGATCCATTTTTTGTAATGGCTGATTTTGCCGATTATCTAAGAGCTCAAGATAATGTGAGCAGAGCCTGGCAAGATCGCAAAGCATGGAATCGTATGTCGCTTCTTAATACCGCGAGATCTGGCTTTTTCTCATCAGATAGATCAATTCGTGAATATTGTGAGTCAATTTGGAAAGTCGAAAAACTGCCAGTAGAAATTACCTGTGATGTGAACTGAAACTTTCAAATAAATCAAACTAGATGTCAAAAAGAAGATCAATCTATCTCGAAAACTAAATTAATTTCTATCTGGTAAGTCTGGAGTCTGATGGAGAAGCCTATTCAACCTCAGACGATCAGCATTTAATGGATCAGGAGCTAGCTCACCTGCAAGTTCTCTGAACTTTTGCTCTACATCCTCAGGAACTTTCACATCAAAAATTCTTTCCATTAAAGCTTCTATGGAAAAAAGATGCGCATTAATATTTTCAAGATCAGCGATGGCCTGCTGTAGCGGGTCTGGAGACTCCTCTAAACCACTAGGTGCCGAGGACTGGTTGGAAGACTGATCGTTGCTATGAGAAGCATATTGTTTCTGTAAATCTTCTAATACTCTTCCAGAAAGAGTGCGAAAAGACTGCAAAGCCGCCCAATTCAACTCTTGTTGCTGGCGAAGGGTAGGCCAGTCACGGATTAGACGGTCATGTTCTTTATAGAACCTTTGACAATCAGGACATTGGCAGGGCTGTTCTGGCACCGGAGCACCTCTAGCTCAAATTCCATCATGCCATCTACTAGGCCGCTAATGGAGGTTCTCCAGAAGAATTGTTTTCCTCTTCCTCAGAATCAATGCTTTCAGGGAGTGGAATCTCAATACTGGTAACAACCTGTATGACATCTCTGAGTCGCATTGAATCAGCAAACCACCCCATGGCTTGCTCCGTATCATCGCGTCGCTCTGCGTCACTTGCCTGGTCCTCATGAGCCTCGGCAAGCAAAGCCAACCAACACAAACATCTTGCCTGAACAACTGATAAATCCAGGTCAGTTTTCTGAGAATTAGCAATTTGCTCACTCTCTTGTTGAACAAGCAATCTCAGTCGCAGATCGTGAAGCTGGGTCATTGAGCCTGTTTCACTACCCCTACGCTAGCGAGAGGGTCGATAGTTTGCACAAAACACTATATCTAGCACTCACACGCTATAGAAATCTTAATAACGGGGCTGGCGGGACTCGAACCCACGACCTACGGTTTAGGAAACCGTCGCTCTATCCGGCTGAGCTACAGCCCCACTGGAAGGAATTATGCCTTCGAGGCATTATGTATTTGAAAGCAGGGGAGGTGATCGCAATCGATGCTTAAGTGCTGATGGCATTTATGGAATCGATTGAGGAAAGTCCGGGCTCCATGATGGTCAGGCTTGCTGGGTAACTCCCAGTGCGGGTGACCGTGAGGATAGTGCCACAGAAACACACCGCCGATGACTTTTGGGCTCTCCCAAAAGCACAGGCAAGGGTGCAAAGGTGCGGTAAGAGCGCACCAGCAGTTCCGAGAGGTGCTGGCTAGGTAAACCCCGGCTAGGAGCAAGGTGAGGAACCTAGGCTGGCCATCTTGCCTAGTTCCATAAATGAACCGCTTGAGGCTGCTGGTAACGGCAGTCCCAGATAGATGATCGCCAACATTCCTTTCGGAATAGTTAACAGAACCCGGCTTATGACCTGCTTTCACCCCTTTTCACTCTCAAGGAAAGAAATAGGCCCTTAAATCAAAATTACTGAATAGAAATATGCAGACCAACATGAATAAAACAATCTCCTCTCAGAGAATCAAAGAACTCAACCTCCTATTAGGTCGATTGAATATTGATACGAGTAACGTCTCTTTTAACAAAACGCAATCAACTTACTGCAAATTAGATGAAGCTCTAACACATACCTCTGCCCAAGCTGAAGTAAATCATGAGCGACTTGAATTCTTAGGAGATGCTGTACTCAGGCTTGCAGCTTCTGAATTTATTGATCGCAATTTCCCAGAAATGCAAGTTGGCGAAAGATCTGCGCTCAGATCTGAACTAGTCAGTGATAATTGGTTAACCAAAGTCGGTAACAGTATTTCTATAGAGAAAGTATTACTTATTGGTCCCAAAGCAGCTCGTGATCCCTCAGCACTAGCAACTCTTCAAGCCGAGGCAACAGAAGCATTAATAGGTGCACTCTATGAATCAAATAATGATTTAGAAGCAATTCACAGTTGGCTTACTGAGTACTGGGAAGAAACAAGTGCTGCAGTTTTAGCTGATCCTTATAAAAAAAATTCGAAGTCAGCGCTTCAAGAGTGGAGTCAAGCTAAAGGCTTAGATTTGCCAATATATGAAAGTCAAGAACGGTGCAAAGAGCATGGGAGTCAAAAAAGATTTTTCTGTCGCGTTCATATTGATAAAGAATCAGTAGGAGAAGGATGGGGAAGATCTCGAAAAGAGGCTGAGAAAGAAGCTGCTAAGCAAGCTTTAAATACTCTGAAAGGATAAATCTATGGTTTACAAATCTCAAAAGAAAGCTAAATAACTTACATTTGAATTCCTTTGATTCTTTTTCCTTTAAGCCAATACCAGGTGCTTAACGGGAAGTGTTATCAACTTATCCCAATTTCCTCCTTCAAATAAAACTGCTGCTTTATTTCCACAAATTCGCTGAACAAATCCGGTATACCCATGATAAATCGAACAAGCATCATCTACTTTTACAGTTGCGCCAGGCAAGATAGGTTTTTGCAAATTAGCCACAAATAGTTCCTATCTTTTTAAAAAGTACTACGACCAGCCTAACTGCCACAAATGGCTAATAACAATTCTTGGTTAACTGTTGGGAAACTGGTTAGCCCTCAAGGACTGAAAGGCGAGCTAAGAGTCAAACCGCTTAGTGAGTTTCCAGAGCGCTTCACAAAACCAGGAAAGCGTTGGCTTCAAGACAAGCAAGAAGTGCCTAAAGAAGTGAAATTACTAAATGGAAGGCTATTGCCTGGTAAAGAAATTTATATAGTTCGTTTCGCAGGCATTGATAATCGCAGTGAAGCAGAGCTCATTATTGGACAAAACTTGGTTGTCCCTTCAAGTAATCGCCCTCAACTGAAAAAAGGGGAGTTTCACTTTCTAGATCTAGTTGGCTTAGAAGCTCGATTAGACCATAACGGACCTGGCATAGGTCAGGTGGTTAATCTGACGAACGCTGGCAATGACTTGCTAGAAGTAAAATTAATAGAAGGTAGGAAAATTTTAATACCTTTTGTTAAAGCAATCGTTCCTGAGATCAATGTCAAGGAAGGCTGGCTATTAGTGACCCCGCCTCCTGGGCTTCTAGAGCTTTGAGCTAACGGTTGCCATGCTATTTCAATTCAATGCCAAAAAACAATACTAAAAAGTGAGCAACCAATCCTTAATACCTGTAATTCTTTGCGGTGGCTCTGGAACAAGGCTTTGGCCTTTATCTAGAGCCAGTTATCCAAAGCAATACTTGGCTCTCAATGGAAATAGTAAAAAAACTCTGCTGCAGCAAACTCAGGAACGTTTACTAGGCCTCAAAGGTTTAATAGATCCACTATTGATATGCCATGAAGAGCATCGATTCATTGTCGCGGAACAAATGCGACAAATTAATATTCAGCCAAGCGCAATACTTTTAGAGCCAATAGGAAGAAATACTGCTCCAGCAATTGCTGCTGCTGCCCTGAAAGCCTCAGAGAAGGGTAATGACCCTCTACTTTTGGTTTTAGCCGCAGATCATTTAATAGGAGATCCAAATCAATTTCTTCTTGCAATTGAAGCAGGACGGATCCCTGCAGAAAAAGGAAGATTAGTAACTTTTGGAATAGTTCCAACGAAACCAGAAACTGGGTATGGGTATATCGAGGCATGTGAGCCTCTAAATAGTGATCGACTAGAGGGAAAATCAATTTCTAGATTTATAGAAAAGCCTGATAAAAAGACTGCTGAAAAGTTCCTTCAAGATGAACGTTTTACATGGAATAGTGGAATGTTTTTATTCAAAGCAAGTTCAATTCTCACAGAGCTCGAAAAATTTAGCCCTGAAATACTCAGTTGCTGTAAATCCGCTCTTGCAAAAGAAGTACCAGATCTTGAATTTTCCAGGCTAGAAAAAGGAGCATTTCAAAAATGTCCAAACATATCAATAGATGTTGCTGTTATGGAAAAAACAAATGTTGGGACAGTATTACCTCTAAAAGCAGAATGGAGTGATATTGGGAGTTGGAATGCCTTATGGGAGACTTCGGAAAAAGATGTAAATGGTAATGTAATTCTTGGCAGAGTTATTGCGGAAAATAGTCAAAACTGTTATCTACATAGTGAGCATAGGCTATTAGTTAGTTTAGGCATCAATAATCTTGTAATTGTAGAGACAGATGATGCTGTATTAATTGCTGAAAAGAGTCAAGCTCAAGATGTTAAGGCTATCGTCAAAAAACTAGAGTCAGACGGAGGCTTAGAAGCAATAGCGCATAGAAAAATATATAGGCCATGGGGTAATTACACAGGTGTAGTGCAAGGTAGTAGGTGGCAAGTAAAGCGAATTGAAGTCAAGCCTGGTGCAAGCCTTTCCCTACAAATGCATCATCATCGAGCAGAACATTGGATTGTTGTTAAAGGGACTGCACTAGTTGAAAGAGATGGCGAAAAAAGCTTAATTGCTGAGAACCAAAGCACTTATATTCCACTTGGATGCAAGCATCGCCTAACTAATCCAGGAAGAATGCCTGTTGAATTAATTGAGGTTCAAAGTGGTACATATTTAGGTGAAGACGATATAATTCGATTCGAAGATCGGTATGGGAGACTGGAAGAACAAGACTGATTTTATTCAACAGTTACACTCTTAGCCAGATTTCTTGGTTGATCAATGTCAAGGCCTCTATTTGCCGCTATATGATAACTAAGTAACTGCATAGGTATCACTGAAAGCAAAGGGCTAATCCATTCACTTACTTTAGGCATAGGCATTAAAGTATCAAAAATCTCTGTTTCTAGGCACTTAGGTGCGACGCCTATTAATTGGGCATCCCGTGCTTTCGCTTCCTGCGCATTACTTAAAACTTTTTCGTAAACAACGCCAGGCATAACGATTGATACAACAGGGACACGACGTTCTAATAGCGCAATAGGGCCATGTTTCATTTCTCCTGCTGGATATCCTTCTGCATGGATGTAACTAATTTCTTTAAGTTTGAGAGCACCTTCTAAAGCAATAGGATAATTAATTCCACGGCCTAAAAAAATCATATTTTGTGTATCAGAAAAGCGATTAGCTAATGTCTCTGCAAGTTGATCATGCTCATCAACAAGGTTGCTCAATTGATTAGGAAGATCGCGCAATTCCCTCGTCAAACTAATTATTTCTTCTAAAGACCGACTTCTCCGCCGAGTGGCAAATGTAAGAGCTAAACCATAAAAGGCTAATAATTGTCCAAGAAAAGTTTTAGTTGCAGCAACTCCAACTTCAATTCCTGCACCTATGTCAAGGATATGAGGTACTTGTCTTGCGATAGAGCTTTCAGGCCTATTAGTGATACCCAATTGGCGTGAGGCATACGCTGAGCCTCCATGCTCTTTTCGACGCTTATCTTCCATAGCCAATGCTGCAAGAGTATCAGCTGTTTCTCCTGACTGAGTGACTCCAATAGTTAAGGTTTTCGGGGCTAATGGTGGAGCTGAATAACGAAATTCACTGGCATAAAACACTGAAGTAGGTATTCCAGCAAATTGTTCCAACAAATACGCCCCAACCATCCCCGCATGACGGCTGGTACCACAAGCAAGAATTTGAATTCTCTCTATATCTTCATAAAAGGGTTCATCAAATGGAAGCGCTACCGGGGCTTCAGCAGGTAAACCCGCAGGGAGATGACGATCTACCCAAAGCCTTGCTGTCTCTGGTTGCTCATGAATTTCTTTAAGCATAAAATGACGAAAATGACGCTTATTAGCAACATTTTCAACACCATTCAAAAGAGATGGGCTTCTTTGCTGGCGTTGCCCTTCACTGTCATATAGCTCTATCCCTAGAGGAGTTAATAGGGCAACTTCTCCATCCTCCATTGGCAAAATAGTTCTTGTAAAACCTGCCAAAGCAGGAGTATCGCTAGCACATAAAAACTCCCCTTCTCCTAAACCAATTAAGAGTGGAGCATGACGTCTTGCAACTATCAATGCATCAGGTGCTTCTTCCCAAATCACTGCAAGGGCATAAGCCCCTTTCAATTGAGAAGAAACCGTTCTAACAGCTTCTAAAAGCATTGAAGAGCTAATGGAATTTTTTGTTTGTTTCTTAAGACTCTTTAACTCTCTAGCTATCAGATGAGGAACAACCTCTGTATCAGTTTCTGAAGTAAACCGAATACCCTCTAATTCCAATTGCTTACGCAAAGAAGTGTAATTTTCAATAATTCCGTTTTGCACAACTGCCACACCTCCAGAAGAATCTCTATGGGGGTGAGCATTGCGAACTTCGGGTTTTCCGTGAGTAGCCCAACGGGTATGACCTATTCCCAATTGCCCTGGAGAACCTTCTTTCTCAACTAACTGCATCAGATTTACTAACTTTCCTTTAGCTCTCTTACAAGTCAACAACCCTCCAAAACTCTCAGGTCTTGGATCAACAGTAGCCAATCCAGCTGAGTCATAGCCCCTGTACTCAAGCTGCTTCAATCCTTCAATCAATAAAGGAGCCGCATCTCTTGAGCCAATGACTGCAACTATTCCGCACATGAATATCCAGCCAAAACTGGCTTAGCTTATTGCTTTAACTTAAGACTTTTCTGAAGCTTTAAAGAAGAGAGAGCTTCAGTAAGCCAAGCCCATGCTTCGAGTTGTTTCGTCACCTAAATAAACCCTAATGCTCAAGAAGTCAGTTGGACAGGCTGTTTCACAACGCTTGCAACCAACACAATCTTCAGTTCTGGGAGACGAGGCAATTTGCCCTGCCTTACATCCATCCCATGGGACCATCTCTAAGACATCCAGGGGACAAGCACGAACACATTGTGTGCAGCCAATGCATGTGTCGTAGATCTTTACAGCGTGGGACATTAACCGTTTCCGGAACCTACCTGTATCAAAGTTTACTCTGTTTGCCAGCAATTAAGCAGTTTCGACAATCTCCCGTCACTCTTGTTAACCAGACCAGAATATGAATATATAACCATCAGCTCGTAGGATGCTGAGTCAAGTTTTCAAGGCTATGTCCCAGGAAGCGATTCTTGAAAAAGTTCGTTCTATCGTCTCAGAACAACTAAGTGTTGATGCCGGTGAAGTTAAACCGGACTCAAATTTCCAAAACGACCTCGGAGCAGACTCTCTCGACACTGTCGAATTAGTTATGGCTCTAGAAGAGGCCTTCGACATCGAAATCCCTGATGAGGCTGCCGAAGGCATCGCCACTGTGGGAGATGCTGTCAAGTACATCGAAGACAAGCAATCCTGAGGGTCTAATGGTGGAGGGTCTTCATCGCGTTGTGGTCACAGGCCTCGGCGCGATTACACCTATTGGCAACACCGTCGGAGAATATTGGGACGGGCTCATTAATAGTCGCAACGGCGTTGCGACTATTACTCTCTTTGATGCTTCATCTCATGCTTGTCGGTTTGCCGCTGAGGTCAAAAACCTTGACCCAACTGGCTTTTTGGAGCCGAAAGAATCCAAAAGGTGGGATAGGTTCTCGAAGTTCGGAGTCATAGCTGCTAAACAAGCGCTATCAGATTCAGGACTAAATATCGAAGAAAAAAACGCCTCTCGCATTGGGGTAATTATTGGCTCGGGAGTCGGCGGATTACTCACCATGGAAACCCAAGCCCATGTTTTGGCTGATAAGGGTGCTTCAAGAGTGAGTCCCTTTACAGTTCCAATGATGATCCCAAATATGGCAACCGGTCTGGCTGCCATAGCTCTTGGAGCAAAGGGGCCGAGTTCAGCCGTAGCGACCGCATGCGCTGCTGGCTCAAATGCCATTGGCGATGCCTTCCGTATCCTTCAACTTGGCAAAGCGGATGCAATGGTTTGTGGAGGAGCAGAAGCAAGTATCACTCCTTTAGGAGTTGCTGGTTTCGCGAGTGCAAAAGCACTTTCCTTCCGCAATGATGACCCTGCCACTGCAAGTAGACCTTTCGACTCTGATCGAGATGGGTTTGTAATTGGTGAAGGAGCTGGTGTCTTAGTACTTGAAACACTTGAGCATGCAACTGCAAGAGGAGCAACCATCCATGCTGAAGTGATTGGCTATGGCACCACTTGCGATGCACATCACATCACATCTCCTTCTCCCGGAGGTGCAGGAGGTGCCCAGGCAATTCATCTTGCCTTAGAAGATGGGAAGCTAATGCCCGAAACCATTGATTACATCAATGCTCATGGGACAAGTACACCAGCAAATGACAGCAACGAAACTTCCGCCATCAAAACTGTCCTAGGTGATAGGGCAAAACAAATTCCCATTAGTTCTACCAAATCCATGACTGGTCACCTTCTTGGTGGGTCCGGTGGAATTGAAGCTGTAGCTTGTGTGCTGACACTTAAGAACGGAGTAATCCCGCCCACCATTAATTACTCCAACCCTGATCCTGCTTGTGATCTGGACTACGTTCCAAACACCGCTAGAGAACACAAAACCAAAACTATTCTTTCTAATTCTTTTGGTTTTGGAGGCCACAATGTTTGCCTCGCTTTCCGGCAGATGATCTAAAAAACCTGCCAAACCACCCAATTTTTCCAAACACCTAAAACCCCAGATAACCAATGGTCGCCGCGACTGCCTCCCTAGACACGCTCTGCATCAACAGCATCCGCATGCTGGCCGTCGATGCGATCAACAAATCCAAGAGTGGTCACCCTGGACTACCCATGGGTTGTGCACCATTGGGATACACCCTTTGGGACAAATTTCTCAATCACAATCCTAAAAACCCGCAATGGTTCAACAGAGATCGTTTTGTACTTTCAGCGGGTCATGGCTGCATGTTGCTATATGCCTTGCTCCACTTAACAGGTTATGACTCAGTAACAATTGATGATATTAAACAATTTCGTCAATGGGGTTCACGTGCACCTGGGCACCCAGAAACATTTGAAACCCCCGGAATTGAAGTAACCACAGGTCCTCTAGGCGCTGGAATTTCTAATGCTGTAGGACTAGCAATAGCAGAGGCACATCTTGCTGCAAAGTTCAACAAACCAAATGCCAACATTGTTGATCACTACACATATGTAGTGATGGGTGATGGCTGCAATCAGGAAGGAATTGCTTCTGAAGCTTGTTCACTCGCAGGACATTTAAAATTAGGAAAACTTATAGCTTTATATGATGACAATCGGATAACAATTGATGGCCGAACAGACGTTTCCTTTACTGAAGATGTTCTCAAACGTTATGAGGCATATGGCTGGCATGTTCAACATGTGGCAGATGGAGATACAGATATCAATGCAATAGAAAAAGCAATCGCAACTGCCAAATCAGTCACCGACAAGCCCTCAATCATCAAAGTTTCAACCACTATCGGTTATGGATCTCCTAACAAAAGCGATACTGCTGGAGTTCATGGGGCGCCTTTAGGCGAAGAAGAAACAGTTCTCACTCGTCAAGAACTTGGTTGGGAGTATGGGCCTTTTGAAGTTCCCAAAGAAGCTTATTCTCATTACCGTCAAGCCATTGAGCGTGGAGCCAGCAAGGAAGCCCAGTGGAACCAAACTCTCGCGGATTATCGCAGCCAATATCCATCTGAAGCAGCCGAATTTGAACGCATGTTGCGCGGCGAACTTCCTAATGGGTGGGATAAAGATTTGCCTCATTACACAAAGGATGACAAAGGTCTAGCAACAAGAAAGCACTCACAAATTTGTCTTGGAGCTCTTGGTCCAAACTTACCGGAATTAATTGGTGGATCCGCTGACCTCACTCACTCCAATTACACTGATATCAAAGGAGAAACAGGTTCTTTCCAGGCAGCAACTCCAGAGAAGCGCTATCTCCACTTTGGTGTAAGAGAGCATGCAATGGCAGCAATTCTCAATGGGATTGCTTATCACAACAGTGGACTGATCCCATACGGAGGAACATTCCTGGTTTTTGCAGACTATATGCGTGGATCGATGCGTCTTTCAGCCCTAAGCGAATTAGGCGTTATCTACGTTCTCACACATGACTCAATAGGTGTAGGTGAGGACGGGCCCACGCACCAGCCAATTGAGACAATTCCTTCTTTACGAGCAATCCCAAATATGTTGGTTTTCCGTCCTGGAGATGGAAATGAAACTAGTGGAGCATATCAAGTTGCAATCAAAAATCGGAAACGTCCAAGTGCGCTTTGTCTAAGCAGACAAGGAATGGCAAATCAAGCAAATTCATCCATTGAAAAAGTTGCTTTAGGCGGATATGTCATTGAAGATTGCGCAGGTAATCCTGACCTAATACTTATTGGTACAGGAACTGAATTAGAGCTTTGCGTAGAAGCAGGAAAACAATTAACTAGTGAAGGTGCAAAAGTCAGAGTAGTTTCTATGCCTTGTGTGGAACTTTTTGAAGAACAAAGTGACTCTTACAAAGAAAGTGTTCTACCTCCATCTGTTCGTAAAAGATTAGTTGTTGAAGCTGCTGAATCATTTGGTTGGCACAAGTACATTGGCCTTGATGGTGCAACAGTAACGATGAATCGTTTTGGTGCATCTGCACCAGGAGGAACGTGTATGGAAAAATTTGGCTTTACAATTGAAAATGTTGTTAAAACTGCGAAGAGTCTTTTAAATTAAAGACTCTTCCAGCAGCCAAATATTGATATAAACGAAAGGAATTGAGGATATTAATGAATATCTATGAGTCATAAAGGTAATTTCTTAAGAGCATTTACTCCCAACTAATTGCCCATTTAGAGGGTAAATTTTAGCAGCAATGTCCTAAAGATTCTCTTTATTTAATTTAAGCGCAATTAAGTCTGATGCTCCATTAGAGCTTATTGCCTTTTCTAATCCTTCTATATCCTCGTCTGTAATTTTCGTCTGCATAGGACAATGTTTTGGGCCACACATTGAACAGAACTCGGCTTTCTTGAAGATATCTGCAGGCAAAGTTTCATCATGATATTCGCGAGCCCTTTCTGGATCTAAAGCCAACTCAAATTGTTTATTCCAATCAAACGCATATCTAGCTCTACTTAGTTCATCATCTCGATCTCGCACTCCAGGCCGATGTCTAGCAATATCTGCAGCATGTGCGGCAATTTTATAAGCAATTAAGCCCTCACGAACATCATCTGGATTAGGTAGGCCCAAATGCTCTTTAGGTGTTACATAGCAAAGCATTGCAGTCCCATACCAACCTGCCATTGCCGCACCAATAGCACTTGTAATGTGGTCGTAACCAGGGGCTATATCAGTAACCAAAGGGCCTAACACATAGAAAGGAGCCTCGGCGCAATCTTCCATCTGTTTGCGAACATTAAATTCAATTTGATCCATGGGTACGTGTCCTGGACCTTCCACCATGACTTGTACATCATGCTTCCAAGCTCGCTGAGTTAGCTCTCCCAAGGTTTTCAACTCAGCTAATTGCGCCTCGTCTGATGCATCATGCAAACATCCAGGTCGCAATGAATCTCCCAAAGAGAATGTGCAGTCATAACGCTTGAAGATCTCACAAATATCATCGAATCGCGTAAATAGTGGATTCTGCTTGTAATGATGAAGCATCCACTGTGCAAGTATTCCCCCTCCACGACTAACAATTCCGGTTATTCGACCTTTTACTTTTGGGAGATGCTCAATCAACAAGCCAGCGTGAATAGTTTGATAATCAACTCCCTGTTGACAATGTTTTTCGATGATATGAAGAAAGTCGTCCTCTGTTAATTTCTCAATTGAGCCATGAACGCTTTCAAGCGCTTGGTAAACAGGAACAGTTCCTATTGGGACAGGAGATGCCTCAATAATTGCTGTTCTCACTTCATCTAAATTCACACCTCCAGTAGATAAGTCCATTACAGTATCTGCCCCATACTTAACCGCAAGCTCTAACTTTTTAAGCTCCTCTGAAACATCACTTGCATTAGGAGAAGCACCAATATTTGCGTTGACCTTGCATTTAGAAGCTATGCCTATTGCCATAGGCTTCAAATTGAGATGATTAATATTCGCTGGAATAATCATTCGACCTCGAGCCACTTCTTCCATCACTAAGGATTCAGGCAACCCTTCTCGCTTCGCTACAAAATGCATTTCCTCTGTAATGCACCCTTGCCTAGCAAAATGCAATTGAGAAACATTGCTCTTGCCTCGTCGAGAAGCTACCCAAGAAGTCCTCATAATCAAAAGAGATAATTCAGAAAGGGGTGTATCTCAACTCATAGATCACGCATGTTCACTTCCCTTCGCCGGTGCAACCCGGATCAGGTTCGGAGGGTGTGATCTCAGCCAACAGGCAAAAGGCCTAGCAGGCACCCCTAGTGTTTTCTAAAGCTAGCTATTTTTCAGCATTTAGCTGCAAACTATTCAACAAAAAACTGAATTCCTTCGCTGAAATAGTCTTTGATAATAATTTTTTTAGTCCGTCGGTCAACAAATAGATCCTAAAAAACCGCAATGAGCAGTCTGCAAAAGCTTATAGACAAATAGGAATAACTAAAATTGTTTGTTTTTTGATTGATTAGTTTTAAGCAGTGCTGAGAGTAATTTCTTTCTTCTGCTTTGACGTCCTAAAGCCCCGCTAATAATCAAACCAGTGCCCACTAAAAAAGCAGGTATGGCTTGCAAGCGGTCACTTCCCTGCCGTTGTAAAAGGCTGAGAATTGAGACGAGAATTAAAAATGGTGCAGCCATTGAAAGCAATGGATTCCCAAAACGTTTCATGATTTATTTACTACACAAGTCTGAATGCTTTTCTATCCATGAAAATAGCGTGTCGACAAGAACTTTAATTCCCACTTCCAAACTTTTTTCATCAGGACAAAATTGGCCATTATGCAAAGGGGCACATCCTTTTTCTCCAGCCACACCTAATCGAAACATCGACCCTCGGACATCTTGCAATAATTCAGCAAAATCTTCAGCGCCTAAAGAAGGAGTCTCCAATCGCAAAACATTTTCTTTCCCAAGCAAAGCTAAAGCAGATTCTTCAAGCAAATTGGTTAGTTCTGGATCGTTATAAACCGGCGGAGCAATGCAGCGATAATTAACCATTGCTTCTGCTCCGAATGAAGATGCAATGGCCTGAACCGTCTCTTCAATCCAATTCGGCAATGACTGGTGTAATGACATATCCAAACACCTCACTGTGCCTAGCAGCCTTACATGGTCTGCAATGACGTTAAAAGCCTGTCCTCCCTCTATTCGGCCAAAACTTATAACGACAGGATTCAGCGCATCCAGGCGCCGACTTATCGCTTCTTGTAAACCAGTGACGATTTTTGCCGCTATCCAAATTGCGTCTAAAGCTTGATGAGGCCTTGCTCCATGCCCCGTTTCTCCGATCACTTCTATCTCCAGCTCTCCAGCAGCAGCAGTAAGACTTCCACTTCTAACTCCAATTTTTCCAACACTTAATTCAGGTAAAACATGCACTCCAAAAAGAGCATCGAGTCCTTCAAGGGCACCATCTTTTTTCATCCAACGTGCACCTGCCGCAATCTCTTCAGCTGGTTGAAATAACAATCGAATCCCTGCTGAAGTCAACTCTTTTTGAGCAACTAATCTTGCTACACCAAGACCTATGCATGTATGAAGATCATGGCCACAGGCATGCATTATTCCTTGAAATTTCGAGGCAAACTCAAGATCTGTTTTTTCCTCAACAGGAAGAGCATCCATATCGACTCTTAATCCCACTAAAGGTCCATGCATATTCCCAAACTCAGCAACAACACCTGTACGGCCAATAGCTTCTTGCACACTCCAGCCATAGCTGCGTAATTCTCCTGCGATCAAAGCCGCTGTTCGATGTTCGTTGCCACTAAGTTCCGGATGGGCATGTAAATGGCGACGTAAGTTAATGAGTTCTGGCAAAAATTGTTTGAGCAAGGGGAGCAATGTTTGACAACTCATCATTGGGCCTCCTCAGCAAGAAAAGCCAAAAGGGCATCAACTAGCCCAGAAGGCCAATTGGAACTATTTAAAAGCCAATCTGAATTGGTGTATCGCTTATCAAGGCCTTCTACAGCGGCCCAATGACTTTGAGCCTCCCCAAGCCGCCCATTGCTCGACAAAAGTGCTACTAGAGCGGCTCTTGCATCGGCAGACATAGGACATCTACGAATTTGGATGCGAAGCTCCTGTTCTGCTTTTTCTATCTCTCCTAGTTGATACATGTCTAAAGCATTGCCAAATGCAGCCGTGCTCAAGTCAAACGAATCGAAACAAGGGTCATTTAGGAAAATTTCTTGATCTATAGGGAATGCTGATAAAGGGTGAGAAAGCAATGGCAAAATCAAACCTAAATTCCAAATAAAAGAAAATAGAACTTTAGTAATTATCGAAAGCTTCATATTTTCTGCTGTTCTTGAAGGTGAGATTTTCCTACTTGCGTAAGAACTCTCCCTCGAGGTGTTCTTTTTAAAAAACCTATTTGCAAAAGGAAAGGCTCTACAACTGATTCCAGTGTTGATGCATCCTCACCCAAAGCAGCTGCAAGTGTTTCTAATCCGACAGGTCCTCCTCCATAAGAATTCATCAACAACTCCAATAAACGCCTATCCGTAGCATCCAGTCCACGCCTATCAACACAATGCAAACTCAATGCCTCTTCGACCAAAGAAGCATCAATCACATCCTTTTGGCCTTGAACAGTTGCAAAATCACGTACACGTCTTAACAACCTATTTGCAACCCTTGGTGTGCCTCTACAGCGACGAGCTATTTCTATAGAAGCATCATCATTCAGAGGCAAGCGAAGTAATTCAGAAGCACGTCTAACAATTGATTGCAGCTCTCTTAAGTTATAAAAATCCAATCTATGAATCAACCCAAATCGATCTCGCAAGGGAGAACTCAGTGCGCCAGCTCTAGTAGTAGCTCCAACAAGCGTGAAAGGGGGAAGTTCTAATGCCCTAACCCGCGAACTGCTGCCTTTCCCAACCGTCAAATCAAGCCTTAGGTCTTCCATAGCTGGGTATAAAAGTTCTTCGGCAATCCTTGGGAGACGATGAATCTCATCAACAAATAACAATTCTTTAGGTTGCAAGTTAACCAGTAATCCAACGATGTCCCTAGGACGCTCCAATGCAGGTGCACTGGTAATACGACATTTCACTCCAAGTTCTTTAGCTACCACCATTGCCATAGTGGTTTTTCCGAGACCTGGCGGACCATATAAAAGGACGTGGTCCAGTGCATCTCCTCGACCCAAAGCTGCTTGGATGGCAATCCCAAGAACCTCTTTAAGGGCGGATTGACCTATGTAATCATCTAAACACTTTGGCCTTAAACCATCTTCTCGAAATGAACGTTTCTCATCTGCCAAAGGGGCTCCATCCACAACCCTTTTTTTGCCCTTTGAAGAAAGGGAATCGGATTGGTCGATATTTGAAGAAACAATCGCCATGATGGCAGGGTAACCATCCCTGGATAAGGTCGAATTAAGAGCATAAGGAGATGGCGAAAACAAAAAATAAAAAATTGACTCAAAGTGCCAGAGCCGCTGCAAATCGCAGATTGGCCGAGAATCGACTTGCAAGGCATCAATATGAGATTCTTGAAACCCTGGAAACAGGAATTGAGCTTGTAGGCACTGAGGTGAAATCAATCAGAGCAGGCAACATAAATTTGCGAGATGGCTTTTGTTTAATTAGGAAAGGAGAACTTCTTCTTCATAACGTGCATATCTCTCCTCATAGCCAAGCGGGCAAATACTTCAATCACGATCCTCTTAGAGTTCGAAAATTACTTGCCCATCGAAGAGAAATCGACAAACTCCGAGGGCTTTTAGATAAAAAAGGACTGACTCTTATTCCTCTTAGTCTTCACCTAAAAGGTTCTTGGATCAAGCTTAATATTGGCTTAGGGAGAGGAAAGAAACTTCACGACAAGAGGCAAGAAGAGAAGCAAAAGCAAGTCGATCGAGAAGTTAAATCTGCTTTAGCGCGTTTCTAGAAGATCATCAACAGAATTTCCAAAGCTTTCTATGCTGCAAAAAATGCTTAGCTCAACTCAGCCAGAAATGAGCAAATCTTGGTTGAAAAATCTAGAAAGAAGCCTAGAAGAGAAGCTTAGAGATTTCTTAGACGTAAATCCTGGTCAAGCGTCACTATTAGTAAAAGAAAAAACTTAATGCTTTATAAATCATTGTTAGACAAGCAAAAAGGCTTAGTGGCTCAAGCCAAAGCTACAAGAACAAACTTATTAAGCATCGCGAAAGAGGTCAAAGAATGGAATAAAAGAGCAGATCGGGCTAAACAAGCCGGAGCTGCAGAACTAAGCAATCAAGCAGATCAACACTTAAACAAATTAATGGAAAAAGGAAGGCTCTTATGGCAAAAACTTGATCTAATAGGAAAAGAATTCTTGACAATAGAAAAAGAACTTCTTAATCATTCCCAAAAATCCACTCATAACTCATCTGCTTTTCAAGATGTGTGGACCAAATTAGAAACCGAGCATGAGCTCGATCAATTGAGACAAAAAATCAGATTCAAGTCTTAGGTGCTGGAGGATCAAGACTCACATTCTCAGGTGGGGGAGTTGGGTCTGGGTCAGCAATCAGCATGTGTTGAAGCACAATTTCTGGCCTTTCACTATCACGCCATCTAATGCGATAAGCCGGCATTTTTGTGCCTCTACTCGTTGTCTGCTCAACAGGTTCCATGACCCAGCCACGTCTAGAACGTCCCTGGGGATTGCGCTTGACCACCGCATCGGTGTGTTTGAAGCGGAAACCTACGCGCTCACCACTCATCTGAACAGGATCGTGCCACTCGCTCAATTATCCACTTTGATGGGCCAATTAGGAAGGCTGAGTATTTATCTCGGGCCTTAATAATGGGAAAGCAATCACATCTCTAATCGATTGACTATCGGTCAAAAGCATTACCAGGCGATCAATTCCTATACCCAGGCCTCCAGTTGGTGGCATCCCAACTTCTAAAGCATTCAGAAAATCTTCATCAACTCCTTGCGCCTCTAGATCCCCAGAGCGTCTTCGTTCCTGTTGATTTTCAAGTCGATTGCGTTGGTCAACAGGGTCAATCAACTCACTAAAAGCATTGGCAGTTTCACGACCTGCAATAAAAAGTTCAAATCTCTCTACCAAGCCTTTTTTGGTTCTATGTTCTCTTGCTAAAGGAGAAATTTCGATTGGATAATCAGTTACAAAAGTTGGTTGAATCAATTTATTTTCTACAGCTTGTTCAAAAGCTTCATTTAGCAATCTCCCAACACTATCGGCTTTCTTAGGCGCTTCTAAACCCACATTATTCATAGCCAAAGCAGCAACAGCGCGGTTTTGAAAAGTTGAGAAATCCAAACCCGTAGCCTCAAGAACCAAATCGTGCATAGTTACCCTTCTCCATGGGGGTGTTAAATCAATTTCATTTCCCTGATATGTAATTTTGGTTTTACCAAGTAGTTGCCGACATACTGCTGAAATCATATTTTCAGTCATATTCATCATGTCTATGTAATCGGCAAAAGCCTGATAAACCTCAACCGAAGTGAATTCAGGATTGTGACGTGTACTAATTCCTTCATTTCTAAAAATGCGTCCAAGTTCATATACACGTTCAAAACCACCTACAACAAGCCTTTTCAAATGCAACTCGGTTGCAATTCGAAGATATAGAGGCAAATCGAGTGTGTTGTGATGAGTAATAAATGGCCGAGCATCTGCACCACCTGCTTCTGATTGAAGAACTGGTGTTTCAATTTCGAGGAAATCACGATCGTCAAGCCATCGTCGAATTGCACTCACCATTAATGCTCTTTTGCGGAAGGTTTCTCGAGAATTCGGAGAAACAATGAGGTCTAGATACCTTTGCCTGTATCGCTTCTCGATATCAGCGAGTCCATGCCATTTGTCCGGCAATGGTTGTAAAGCCTTGGAAAGCATTTGCCAAGATTCAACTTTGACAGACAACTCTCCACGATCTGTCCTTCGCAAAATACCTTTAACCCCTATCCAATCTCCTGAATCAACCAGTTCAGTTAATTGTTTAAAAAGGCTATATCCATTGACTTCTGGGGCCTGCTCTTCAAGAAATTTTTTCTCTAAATAAAGCTGAATAGTGCCTGATTCATCCGCAAGTGTAAAAAACGCAAGTTTTCCCATTACTCGCCTTGAAATAACCCTTCCAGCAATTGAGATTTCAACTTTTCGCTCCTCGCCATTAGGAAGATCTTTATGTGCAATCTGCAATTCCGCTGATTTGTGAGTAATTGAATACTTCAGGGAGTAAGGCCCTTGCCCTAAACCTTCCAAGACTTGCGCCTTTTCAAGACGAACCTCACGTAATTCAGACAAAATTAAAGACTAGAAAACATGCGACATCTTGACTTTAGATGGCCATTTAAAGCAATTAACGAAATATCTTGATCAACTAGCTATGGCTGAAGGAAATTCTCCTAAGCGCTGAGATGCATACCCGATTCCACGCACAGTAAGAATAAGCTCAGGATTACGCGGGTCAGGCTCCAGCTTTCCTCTAAGACGAGCTACATAAACATCGACCACTCTTAAATCTGCTGCTCTGCGTGGTGGATATCCCCATAATTGTTCAAGAATTTCAGCTCTTGGAACCACACGACCAGGCTCTCTAAATAAAAGTTCAAGCAAGCTGAACTCCGTATAAGTCAATCCAATTCGGTCCCCTGCGCGACTAACTTGTCTTCGATTTGTATCTACTACTAAATCCCCTAACCGCATAACACCTTGACCTACAGGTAATTCTCTTGGTTCTGCTACTGCAGCCCCTGGTCCCATTCTGCGCAAAATGGTTGCAATTCTTGTCTCAAGTTCTTTTGGACTAAAAGGCTTGGAAAGATAATCATCTGCCCCCAGATCAAGCCCAGCAACTCTTTCAGAAATAGCTTCAAGGGCAGTTAAAAAAATGATTGGAACACAAGATTCTGCTCTCAGCCGCCGACATACCGCAAAGCCATCAAGCTTTGGCAACATGACATCAAGGACTACTAAATCAGGTGACTCGTCATGAAAAACCTCTATAGCTTGTTCACCATTTTCAGCAGATATAACTCGATACCCTGCTAATTGAAGTCGAGTCATAAGTACTCGAAGGACAGCAGGCTCATCATCAACAACAAGGATCGTTGCCTTGGGATTCTTTGGTGCCTTCACAACAGATCCATCATCGCTTTTAAGCTCTGATGCACCTCCCCTTGGCATGACTAAATTCCTCGTCAAGAAAAGTAACCATAACCTTCCACCTCAAAAGAAAAGGCCCTCTTCGGGCCCAATTAGAGGAGTTTTTTGTTTTTTTTAAGGTTTTTAAAGTATTTCTACTTAAGCATTTTTGCTTAAATTTTCAGAAATCCGGTCTGTATAAATGATCACTCCCTTTCGTGATTATTCAACTGGCAAGCAGTTTCTGGCCATTTCTTGCAGTGAATCTTCTTCAAAAGTTAAGACTTCAGTTTGCTAATACATATTTCTTCGCAAGGAGATACCGCCTAATTAGTTAAAATCGAAAAATTCATAAAGAATCTCACAGATCTAAAAATTGAGTTCTCAACATTTAAAAAAGCTTCATTCAAAAAGTTTAAATAGAAATATAATTTCGATTGATTTGTTTTTAATTTCTGCAAGTTTTAAAAAAGGCAAGTAGCCATGTACTAATAATTGGTGCAATTAATGCTGTCATAATCGTTTCTGCCAAAATAGTATGAATACTCCAAGCATTAACGAGCGAGTTTATTGCATCCTTTTGGTATAAAGATACTTGCAACCAAAAAATCAAACCCGATAAAAAAGTCCCTAATAAAGCTATAAAGCCAAAATTCAAGCTGCCTTGAATAGGCGTAATTCTGCTTCCAAGACGACCCCAAATAAAGCCTAATAAGACAAGTGAAGGCAAGTGAGATGGGAGCCCAATAGTTAATGAATCCAATGCCAAAGCTAAACATAGACCAGCAATTACACCAGCCCAAGGGCCTGCTTCTAGCGCCCATGGCATTAACCAAAGGATCCCCCAAGAAGGAGCTATGCCAGAAATAGCAAGCCAACCAGGAGATACATAGGTCAACAAAGGGACAATTAACCCTGAACAAATCACAAGAAATATGCCCTTGCGCCTAATCATGAGGACTTCTTGACCTGGACCCAGTCGATAGCCTCTGAAGGGGCAATTAATTGCACGGTCGCAGTAGGTGCTGGCAATGCTTGATTATTAATTGTTTGAATTACTCCTATAGGCAAATTTGGAGGAAGAATGGTACTTGCAGGAGAAGTACTCACAAGATCACCAGGCTTCACTTTTGGATCTTTAACTAAAAAATTTAATTGAGGACGAGTAGTACCCATACCTACTAAAACCCCATGACTTTTAGCTTGAATAACCCAAACACCTATCCGACTCGCATGCGCAGTGAGCAATCGAACTCGAGCTGTGGTAGGGGTCACACTGTGAATAACTCCTAATAATCCACCCGGCCCAAGGACAGCATCTCCCACAGAGATTCCACTTATTGATCCTTGCCCAAGCTGAAGCTGTTGCCACCACCCTTTGGAGTAGCGAGAAATAACTGGAGCTGAAACTATTCCATCTACTGAAGAATTTTGCAGCGAAAGCAGTTTTCTCAATCGCTGGTTGTCTTCCTCTAACAATTTGAGTTTGACTTGCTGCTCTAATTGAACTGCTTTCTCTACCCACTCTCGCTGAGCTGGTCCAGGCCAAAAAGGCCTTTTCATAACTGCATAAAAATCAGCAAAGCCTGAACCTTTGCTCCAACGAATTAGGCCTAATAAGCCTATAAGAAAAAACCAAGGCCAAAGCTTGCGCAAAAAACGCCAACGCAAGGTTGCCAGTCCTGGGCCTCCCTCCATTTAAATCAATCTGAAACTAAATTGCGCGCAAAATCAGGGGTATCCAAAACTCTTCTGAGACGTTTGAAGTCCTCTAAAACCTGGCCACAACCATTAACAACACAAAGCAGAGGATCTTCAGCTACATGAGTGAATATTCCTGTTTCATGGCTGACCAAATCACTAATACCTCTTACTAATGCCCCTCCTCCTGCAAGCATGATTCCTCTATCGGCAATGTCTGCTGCGAGTTCAGGTGGAGTTCTCTCAAGGGTTCTTTTTACAGCTTCTACGATTTTGTTGAGAGGCTCAGCCATTGCTTCTCTCAAATCGCCTGCCTGTAGGTTGATAGAGCGAGGCAGGCCTGAAAGCAAGTGCAAGCCACGGACATCCATAGATTTCAAATCGTATTCATCGTCAGGAAACGCCGATCCAATACGGATCTTTATATCTTCTGCAGTTCGTTCTCCAACAACCAAGTTGTGGACTTTTTTCAAATAGGTTGCAATTGAGTCATTTATTTCATCACCGGCTACACGAACGGACTCACTCAAAACTGTTCCACCCAAACTAAGAACAGCGACTTCGGTGGTTCCGCCGCCTATATCAACAATCATTGTGCCTATTGGCTCAGTCACTGGAAGAGAAGCACCAATTGCAGCTGCAACTGGTTCATCTATTAAGTGCACTTCTCTGGCCCCAGCCATACCAGCCTCGCGAACAGCCCTTCGCTCTACTCCTGTAACACCGCTTGGGATACCAACAACAAGTCGAGGAGAAATAATCCCTCTGCCTTCATTACATTTTTGAATAAAGCTTTTAAGCATCTGCTCAGCAGCATCGAAGTCAGCAATTACGCCATCACGAAGAGGTCTTACAGCTCGAATATTGCCCGGAGTACGTCCTAACATCAACTTCGCATCATCGCCTACTGCCATCGGCACTCCCTCCTCTAAATCCATCGCCACAACAGAAGGCTCTTGAAGAACAATTCCCTTGCCGGAAACATAAATCAAGGTATTTGCCGTCCCCAGATCGATGCCAATATCACGAGAAAATTTAAAGCGGCTTAAAAACACAGAAATTCCTCTTTTCGCGGAATCATAGGGGCATTCCGTTCAGTCTCTTGTTACTTCTAACGAAGAGTCTTGAACTCCTTGCACGCCAGTTCCAATTATTTGCTAGATGATTAGGCCATATCAACCTTTTAGGAGCTATCAATTGGGAGTTAATTCAGTCAGTCTTGTCGGAAGAGCAGGCAGAGATCCTGAAGTTCGTTATTTCGAATCTGGCAGCGTAGTAGCAAACTTGACTATGGCCGTGAATCGTCGAGGTAGAGATGAAGAACCTGATTGGTTCAACCTTGAAATTTGGGGCAAACAAGCACAAGTCGCCGCAGATTATGTAAAAAAAGGATCCTTAATTGGAATTATCGGTAGCTTCAAAATGGACACTTGGACAGATAGAAACACTGGAGAAGGGAGAAGCAAGCCTGTAGTTCGAGTAGATAGGTTGGAACTACTGGGATCCAAAAAAGATGCAGAATCTGGGGGTTTTAATAATGAAAGACCTCTAGCGAATGGCCCTAATGAAGAAGAAATTCCCTTTTAGAGATCAATTTCTAGATTTTCTGCTACGCCAAACACGTATCCCGACCCAAACCAATGAAGATATAAATATAACAATCAAAACCACTTTGATTCCCTTCGAGAAAGGATCAATCAAGAGTTCAACATTACTATAACTTTCACCAAGAAAAAATCCTGCTGTAGTTAATAACAATGTCCATATTAAACTCCCTGCTGTAGTCCAAATAATGAAAGGAAAGATAGGCATTAATTCAATGCCTGCTGGTACAGAAATCAAAGTTCTAATACCAGGAACCAAACGCCCCCAAAAAACAAGTGCGGTTCCATAGCGACTAAACCATCTACGACTCCTTCCTAATTCATTAGGGCTGATACCAATCCACTTTCCATTTTTTTTAAGCCATAATTCAATTTTTTCTTCATTAACTAATCGACCTATTCCATACCATGGGAATGCACCCAACACAGTGCCAATCAGTCCAGCAAGAACAACTGGGAAAAAGTGCAATTGTCCCTGCTGAACGTAAAATCCACCTAATGGCATGATTATCTCAGAAGGGATAGGTGGAAAGAGATTTTCCAGAAACATTGCCAGTAAAATCGCGCTATATCCTATTAATTGATTAGCCTCTACAGCTTTGCCGATTAAGTCAGGCAAATTGCTAATTTGATCTGTTATAGCCATTAATATGTGAATTAAAAACTTTTAAGCAGGATAAGCTTTGATTAATTTTATTTGATTAATAACGATAGTGCGTTGCCTTGTAAGGTCCCTCAACTGGAACATTTATATATTTAGCCTGATCCATTGTTAGCTCTGTTAAATTCGCTCCTATTTTTTCGAGATGTAAGCGAGCAACCATCTCATCAAGTTGCTTAGGTAAAACATATACTTCATTTGAGTAATGAGAGCCTTTTGTAAATAACTCAATTTGAGCTAACACTTGGTTCGTGAAAGAATTACTCATAACAAAGCTGGGATGGCCTGTTGCACAGCCTAAATTCACCAGCCTTCCTTCAGCTAAAAGAATAATCTTATTGCCATTTGGCAAAGTTATGTGATCAACTTGGGGTTTGATATTTTCCCATTGATATTTCTTCAGTGATGAAACATCAATTTCATTATCAAAATGGCCAATATTGCAAACAATTGCTTCATCCTTCATTTGAATTAGATGTTTATGACAAATGACTTGATAGTTACCTGTTGCAGTAACAAAAATATCTACTTCTTTCACTACATCATCTAGCCGAACAACTCGATAACCCTCCATTGCAGCCTGTAGAGCACATATGGGATCAATCTCTGCAACCAGAACTGTTGCACCAAGACCTCTTAAAGACTGTGCTGAACCTTTGCCAACATCTCCATAACCCATTACCAAAGCAACCTTTCCTGCAACCATTACATCGGTAGCTCTCTTAATTCCATCAACTAATGACTCTCGACAACCATAGAGATTGTCAAACTTACTTTTAGTCACTGAGTCATTCACATTAATTGCAGGGAAGGGTAGGTCGCCACTCTTTTGCATTTGATAAAGGCGCGCAACACCAGTTGTGGTCTCTTCTGTAACCCCCTGAATAGATGATTTAATGCGTGAGTAAAAAGTTGAATCTTCTGAAAGTTTTCTACGAATAGAAGCAAATAAAGCTGTTTCTTCTTCATTAGAAGGAGCATCTAGAACTGACAGATCTTTCTCAGCCTTACTTCCAAGAATTATCAAGCCAGTTGCATCTCCACCATCGTCAAGAATCATATTTGGCACTTCCCCATCACTCCACTCAAAAATTCGATGGGTATAAGCCCAATATTCATCTAAGGTCTCTCCTTTGATCGCAAAGACTGGAATTCCTGCTTTAGCCATCGCTGCAGCCGCATGGTCTTGTGTTGAAAAAATGTTGCAAGAAGCCCAGCGAACTTTTGCACCTAAAGCCACTAATGTCTCAATCAGAACCCCTGTTTGAATAGTCATATGAAGGCTGCCTGCAATACAGGCACCCTTGAGTGGCTTGTCGGTTCCGTATTTAGCCCGAAGCGCCATCAAACCAGGCATTTCAGTTTCGGCAATCGTCAATTCCTTACGACCAAAACTGGCTTGATCCAAATCAGCTACAACGTAGTCAGAAGAATCATTCAAAGTGATTTGAGATGTTTGCACTGCAACCATGATTAAAAGCTCTCTTAGGGGGAAATGACAAATAATCTCTACGGGATGCCCGAAGAGCCAAACGTTATTGCTTGGCAATCTACAGATTCATGCTGGATACTAAGCAACCTTGAAGAAACAATTGCTCTAGGGAAGGGACTTACAAAACATTTTCCCGACTTGAAATTGCTGCTATTAGAAGGGCCTTTAGGCTCAGGAAAAACTTCTCTCGTCAAAGGGCTGGCTATTAGTCTTGGAATAAATGAGCCTATAACTAGTCCAACTTTTGCTCTTTCACAGCACTACTTAACGGGCAAGCCTCCATTAGTGCATTTAGACCTGTATCGACTGGAAGAACCAGGATCTGCAGATGAATTATTCCTTCAAGAAGAAGAAGAAGCAGAGGCTATAGGCGCGCTAATGGTGATCGAATGGTCAGAGCGATTACAGCTCAAAGTTCCTGAAGCATTGCGAATAAACTTGCGATATCGAAACAATGGAGGTCGCATAGCTTCTCTCACTCAGCCTTCAAGTTCCGACAAAAAAGCATTGACCTGATCTTTAGTGGGTTGAGGGTTAATGGCGCCTGCTCCGGTACATACAAGTGCTCCACATCCTGCAGCGAAGATGACGCTATCATTAATACTTTTTAAGGTTAAGGAATCTTTTGGACAAGCTAGTAGTTGGTTCAAAAACCCTGCTGTAAAAGCATCACCAGCTCCTGTGGTATCAATAATTTCTGGTGGTGCAATTGGTTGCATTTCTCCGAAAAAACCAGAAACATACCAACGCAATGTTTCCGCACCATCAGTAACTACTATATCCGGTTTCTGTGGTAACAAATCTGAAATTTGCTTAGGGTCATAAGTAGCAAAAAACCAAATAGCTTCTTCCTTAGCTAATTTAATTAAAGAAGCTTTTTCTAAAATAGGCCTGATGATCAATAGCTCACTTTTACTGGGAGCCCTGTCTGGGGAGCTATTTGGATCCCAAAAAGTTGGTCTCCAATTGATATCAATAGCAATCTTTATTCCACTTTGATAAGCTTTTTCTACACTCCATAATAATGCTTCTGCAGACACAGTACTGGCCATCGGAATTGTCCCAATCAATAGCCAGCTAGCTTTACTTGCAATTAATCCCCATGACTCTTTTAAATCATTAATATTCAACAGCTGATCAGCAAAGATATTACCTTTTTCATAAGAAAAGCCCTGAAAAGACCTTTCACCCATTGAATCACGTCTAACTAATACAATCCGAGTCGGAATACTTCCAATCACCTGTAAGCCTTGAATATCCACATCTCGACTAACCATCAAATGCTTGAACTTTGAGCCAATCTCATCTGTGCCCAAACAACCAATAAAAGCTGCTTGGGTCCCCAACCTAGCCAAAGCACATGCAACATTTGCAGGAGCGCCACCTAAGCAATCTTCTACAGGGCTATCACATTCTGGGTCTCCGCCTAGAGGCCCTAATCTGTCTAGAAGTGCCTCTCCAAAACAGATAACTTCTGGAAAGTTTTTCTGATTAATTTGAGTATTCAAGTTATGTTCCATTAAGAAATTTCTAATTGAACTAGTAGTACGAACAATTTTCTATTGGAGAAATTCCAACAAAGCCTTAATCATTTTTGCATTGGCTGCAGGAAAAGGATATTTACAAAGAGCAGATGGTTTCACCCATAAAACTTTCTGACTGGCTAAAGGTTTTGGCTCTCCATGTATCCACTTACAAAGATAAACCTCAAAACGAATTTTTTTATGTGTATATGAATGATTCAAAGAGATCAAAAATTGCTCAACTGCAACCTCAATTCCTAATTCTTCTTGCAATTCACGTACAATTGTTTCTTGAATCGCTTCTGATTTTTCTTGCTTACCTCCAGGAAACTCCCACATACCTCCCAACAATCCATTATTTAGACGCTGATCAATAAGTACATAGCCATCTTGATTCAGGACTACTCCTATTCCTACCACTTCAAAAGGTAATTCTTTTTTTTCAGGCTTCACTGGAAAAATTGCTGGATTATCAAAAGAGTACGCAAGACAAGAAAAATGCCAAGGGCAAATAGAACATTTTGGATTACTAGGTCTGCAAACCTTTGCGCCTAAATCCATCAATCCCTGGTTGAAGTTTCTTGAGTTATCACGATCCAGTAAGTTTTCACTTAGAACCCACAAATCCTTCAAACAATCTTTTGTTGGTTGAGGACTTGCAATCAAACGTGACAACACTCTTTTGACATTCCCATCTAATAAAGGGAATGGTGCGTCAAAAGCTGAGGAAAGAATGCTATTTGCTGTCGTACGACCTATTCCAGGCAAAGCAAGCCAACTTTCTAGATCTTGTGGCCAAACAACAGGTTCTGTGAAAACACTAGAACGATTTGTTTTAGTAATAATTTTGGCAGCCGCATGAAATCTCCTGGCTCTTGAGTAATAACCCAAGCCCTGCCAATGTAATAAAACTTCCTGCTCATCAGCATTAGCAAAAGAAATAATGGACGGGAAAGCCTTCATCCACTTGTTCCAAAAAGGTAAAACAACTTGCAATTGAGTTTGCTGAAGCATCACTTCAGCAACCCATATTTTGTAAACGCTTAATTGCTCTCCTTTATTTGGACGACTTCCATTCTCTTTCAACTTCCAAGGGATATCATGCCTTCCATTATTCTCAAACCATTCGAGCAAAGCTTTGCGCAGATCTTTTTTTAGCTCATTAGAAAAATGCAAGCTATGAATATCACCAGGAAACTGCCTTCCCACAACATCAACCAATTTTACTGAGAGGACCAAATGTGACCATTAAACAAAAAAGTATGTGGGAATGGGATGCATTAGAAGTCGCCTGGAATAAGACAGGTTCGGCTGGAAATTCAACCCCTGCAATTTTGCTTATCCATGGATTTGGTGCCTGTAAAGAGCATTGGCGTCACAACCAACCAGAACTAGGGAAAATAACAAGCTGCTATGCAATAGATCTAATCGGTTTCGGCGAAAGTAGTAAACCAAAGGCAAGGTTGAATAATAACCAAAAAGTACAAGGAGACTTCTCATATGGATTCGATTCTTGGGCTAATCAAGTCGCTGATTTTTGTAATGAAGTTGTTAAAAGGCCTGTAATTCTTATAGGTAATTCGATCGGAGGAGTTGTAGCGCTTAGAGCTTCTCAACTGCTTAAGAATTCCTGTTCATCGTTGATCTTGATCGACTGTGCTCAAAGAGCAATGGATGACAAAAGGCTCTATGAAAAACCATTGGGAGCACGTCTAATGAGACCTTTACTTAAGTCGTTCGTTAGCCAGCGATGGCTCAGTCAAGAACTCTTTAAAAACGCAGCAAAGCCATCTCTGATCAAAAGTGTTTTGAAAAAAGCCTATCCAAGTGAGAACAATATTAATCAAAATCTATTGGATATTCTCTATAGACCTAGTCAAACAAAAGGGGCCTGCGAGGCATTTCATGGCTTCATAAATATTTTCAATGATCACCTTGCCCAAGAGCTTCTTTTAACAACAAAAGTTCCTGTGGATCTCATTTGGGGAGAAATAGATCCATGGGAACCACTAGAAGAAGCCAAGCGTTGGTTTTACTCATTTGATTGCATTCGTTCTTTAGAAATCATTCAAGGTGTAGGTCATTGCCCACATGACGAAGCGCCTGAAAAAGTGAATCCCGTGCTTATGAAATTAATTCAAGAAGCGATGTAATCCTGAACAGATTGATCAAAGTTGCGCAGAGCATTTAATGCATTCCGTTCGA
>QCFX01000003.1 GCA_003280105.1 Prochlorococcus sp. AG-363-N20 | reverse complement strand
CTTTGAACGAATGGTGAGAAAACAATTACTAAACCTAAGAAAACCGCTAAAACCCCTTTCAGAAGCCTCTTTGATAGTTGATCAAAAGTATTGGCCATTTGTTATAAGCAATTCATTCAACTCTAAAAGGTTTAACTCAGGAAATCAGCATCTGTTCTCAAATATCTCGCTGGATATTTTTTTTAGGACTTCTTCTGTGCTCATTACCTGGGTTTCTTTTGAAGCTCTGTTCACTAGCTCAAACTTTCCATTAGAGGCATCTCTGCCAACAACAATTCTCCAAGGGACACCAATTAAATCCGCATCTTTGAACTTGACCCCAGCTCGCTCTGCTCGGTCATCTAAAAGGGCATCAATACCTACAGATTTTAGATTTTTATAAACCTCTTCTCCGAGTTCTACTTGTCTTGGATCTTGCATATTCGCAATCACAATAATTACTTGATAAGGAGCAATTGATATTGGCCAGCAAATCCCTGCTTCATCATGGTTTTGCTCTACTGCAGCTTGGGCAAGCCTTGAAATCCCAATTCCATAGCATCCCATCCAGAAAGATTCTTCGGCTCCATTCTCATTAGTAAATCGCGCTTTTAATGCTTCAGAGTATTTGCGTCCTAGTTGAAAAATGTGACCAACTTCAATTCCTCTTTTTTCTTCGAGAGTTTCATTTTGGTCGTGGATGCATCTATCCCCAGACTTTGCTTTTCTTAAGTCAAGGGTTGTAGGAACTCCTCCAAGTAAGGCCCAGTTAGCAAAAGCCTTGTGCTTGCCAAGGAGATTTGCTCCACAAAAAAAGCAATTTAGTTCTGCAGCCGTTTGATCTGCAAACCTTAAAAAGCTCTTCGCCCAACTTTTAGAGCCTTTGAGCATTGAGTCTTGAAAATCCGGCCCAATTGACCCAAAAGGCCATGCTGCCAATCCTTGAGAGTTCAGATTTTCTGGACTTATTTGAGAGAGTTTTAAAACACCAGTCCCTAATTTTTGTGTTAGTGCATTTGTTAGTTTTACTTCATTGAGGTCTTGATCTCCTCTCAAGCTGATGATTAATGGTTGCTCTTGTCCATTTTCTAAAATAGCTATTAATAAAAGGACCTTGATTATTTGAGAAGGCTTGAGTCCTTGTGCAGAGCAAAGCTCACTTATTGACTTTTGATTAGGAGTATCGATAGTAGTTGGCTTTTTATTCTTAAGAAGAACTGGCTCAGAAGCTTTGGAAACTGCTTTCTCTTGATTGGCAGAATATTTACCATCTGAACTGCTCAAAATCAAATCTTCTCCTGACGATGCTGAAACCATAAATTCTTGAGATGCAGCACCACCTATTGCTCCACTATCAGCATCAACGGCAAAGGCTTTTAGGCCACAGCTTTTAAATATTTGGTTATATGTAGCATTCATATTTTTATAAGTTCTTTTCAAGTCTTCTTCATTCGTATGAAAGGAATAAGCATCTTTCATTATGAATTCTCTACTTCTCATTAGGCCAAATCTTGGACGAATTTCGTCTCGAAATTTGGTTTGAATCTGATAAAGAGTTATTGGCAATTGTTTGTATGAGTGAATTAGTTCTCCTGCAAGAGTTGTTATTACTTCCTCATGTGTTGGGCCAAGTCCAAGATCTCTTCCCTGGCGGTCTTTGAGGTGAAACATGATTCCTTCTCCTTGTGTATAACTTTGCCACCGGCCACTTTTTTTCCACATTTCTGCTGGATGAAGTTGAGGTAAAAGTGTTTGGAGGGAACCTGCTTTATCCATTTCTTGTTCAACTATGGAGGTTATTTTCTTCAGCACTTTCCACATCAATGGCATATAGGCATAAACACCAGAAGCAACGCGGCGTATATACCCTCCTCGGAGAAGTAACTGATGGGATGCGATTTCGGCATCTGCTGGGACGTCGCGAAGCGTCACCAGCATTAGGCAGGAGACGCGCATGGACCATATTGCAAAGGAGGTCGGAAGATAGCACCTGGTGAGGAATGGATGGTCGTAATCGAAACTGTGACACCTCTTGAGGAGGACCAACTACAAAGCAGTTCAATCTGCTAACTTCTCTGCCAGTTATTCTTCCCACCTCAAATTATGTTCACTGGGTCGGGAGGTCATCCCTTAGATAAAAATTCTCAGAACTCAGATATAAATTCAGACATTAAAGCTGTAATTGCTAATTCAGACTCGCTAGTTGGTATAGATGAGGTTCAAAAATCTCTGAATCGTTCTAGAGCGTCTGTATATAGATATACAAATACTGATACGCGTAATCTTAATCCACCATTTAATCCTAGAAAGTTAAATCCTGAGTATAGAACTGATCAAAAGGACCCTCTTTTGTTTCATCCAAATGAAGTTGCTCGTTTTGCAAAGGAGATTCTTAGGATTAAAGAAGTCACTGTAGAAGTTCTAAACTCTCCTTCTACAGCAACTCAGCAAGTATTAGTCTCCATTCTTGAAGAGCTACGTTTTATAAGGACTCACCTCGAAGATTTAGGCGTATCTCCAACTAATCTCCAAGCTCTTCGTGAGAGAAAAGATCGCCCTGCTGCATAACTAATCAGCTAATGACAGAATAAGTACATGCTTCAGAGGAATGGATCTTCCTTCTCTGTTGCTATCCAGTAGAAAATTAACTTAAATTTTTGCTGGGCTTCCCAAATACACCCCTGAATGGATCCCGAACCAGCTTCAGCTTCAAGAACATCAGCTCATGTTGGGCCTTCTAGGTTTTCAGCTCAAGAAGAGCCTCAATTAATTGAGGATGATGACCCTCCCAATTTGAGTGGACCTTCAATTGCTCTATTTGGTTTGGCCATTGCTTTTGCCACAGTTGGGGTCCCTCTATGGGCCGTTCTTACAGAACGTCCTGTAGGTAGGGAAAGTTTTGTTCCTACAGCGTTAGATAGGGATGGATTTAAGTCCGCTTCCCCCCTCTCCTTCACCAGGGCTGATCAACCTCGTTGTTGAGATTCCTGCAGGGAGCAGAAATAAGTATGAATATTTTGCAGAGGCTGGAGTGATGGCCCTAGATAGGATTTTGCATTCTTCTGTGCGTTATCCCTTTGATTATGGGTTTGTCCCTAATACTCTCGCTGAGGACGGGGCTCCTTTAGATGCAATGATCATCATGGAGGAGCCAACTTTTGCTGGATGTTTGATTAAAGCAAGGCCAATAGGTGTCCTTGACATGCATGATTCAGGGGCATATGACGGAAAGCTTTTGTGTGTCCCTGTTGCAGATCCTCGCCAGAAAACTATTACTAGTATTAAGCAAATTGCACCAAATCAGTTGGAAGATGTTGCCGAGTTTTTTCGTACTTATAAAAGCTTAGAAGGAAGAGTAATTGTTATAGATGGCTGGCGCGATTGTGACGCTGTAGATCAATTGTTGCAGAGTTGTATAGCTGCTGAAGTCTCTAGATTGTCAGGCTAATAAAAATGTTAACTTATTAATTAAGTTAACTTCTAGTTGAGAATTGAAATTATGTCACCTTCACTAAAGATATACATTTTCCCGGCTTGCACAACTTGCAAAAAGGCTTTGAAATGGCTTCTTGAGCATGACGTCCCTCATCAAATAGTAGATATTGTTGATACACCACCTGACAAAAACTTGCTTAAGGATGCTATTAGCCAGTTTGGGAGTAGAAAGCCTCTTTTTAATACAAGTGGAATGAGTTATCGCCAACTTGGATCGACTGTTGTTAAGACTATGACTGATAATGAAGCTCTCGATGCATTGGCAAGAGATGGCAAATTGATTAAACGCCCTTTTTTGGTAAAAGAGAACGGTCAGATTCTTGTAGGGTTTAAGCCTTCAATTTGGACTGAGGTTTTATTGGATTAATGTTCCATCGTTTTAACCCTTTAATTAGCTTCTGATCTCAAGCTTAGAGTTATTACTCTAACCATCTATATTTTGCAGGATTTTTGCAATAGAAATCTTTGGTGATTTAAACTGGTGAAAATAAATTAAAAAAAGGAAATAAGCGATTGATTCAAAATGAAGGCCCTGATATAAAAAACCATCCTTTTTGGGATTTTTGGGGGCCAATTATCCTTACGATTTCTTTGTACACAGGTGTCCGTAGTTACATAGCAGAAGCTAGATATATTCCTTCAGGTTCTATGCTGCCAAGCCTGCAAATTAATGATCGTCTTCTCATTGAAAAGATTAGCCTTCGGAGAAGGTCGCCTCGCCGAGGTGAAATTGTTGTTTTTAATTCACCTTATTCTTTTGACCCGCTCTTAAAAAAGAAAAATGGTCCATCCTCTTTTAAGTGTGCACTAGTAACCTTCCCTTTGATTTATATTTTGTCAGGTATCTCTGACCCTGCATGTGATGCCTACATAAAGAGAGTTATTGCAATTGGAGGTGACCAAGTATCAGTTAACTCAAAAGGAGAGGCTTTTATAAATAATATTCCTATTCCTGAGCCATATGTAACGAACTTTTGCCTAGTTAGTGTAAATGGTTTTAGCGGGTGCAAGACATTAAATAAGAAGGTTCCTTTGAACCATGTTTTAGTGCTTGGAGATAATCGTAGAAATAGTTGGGACGGCCGTTTTTGGCCTGGGGGTTCCTTTTTGCCAGAGAAGGAGATTTTGGGAAGGGCGATATGGCGTTTTTGGCCTATTAATCGAGTAGGATTTCTCCATCTTTAAGGCCACATTCAATTACTTTCCCAATGATTTGCTCCCCTTCAAATGGTTGGTTTGAAGAGTATTGAGAGTCTGTAGTTTTATAAGTTTGAATCCATTTTTGGTGAGGGTCGAATAATACCCAGCGAGGACTTCCTTCTTCTAAAAACTCTTCTTTTAAAGAGAGCATTCTTGAAGGGCCAAAGCTTAGTAATTCCCATAATTGTTCAGCCTTTAACCCAGCCTTAACCACTAATTCTTGCCATAACAAAGGAAGAACTAAGTGGTGTCCGCTGATGCCTGGTTGTCTGGTCTCAGGAGGTTGCTTGGTTTCTTCTGCGTCAAGGGATATACCGTGTACGGCTATAGCCGTAATCGTTTTTTTGAAAAGGGCATTTATTAGTGCTTTTCGATCATTAGGTCCTCCCAGTGAAGGGTGAACTCTCCAACCAAGATCAGTACTGGAAAGCAGTGAACTGTCTTTGACCAGATGCCACCAACAAACACTTGCCATAGGCTTCGATGGACTTTTCTCAAGTATTTCCACACCTGAAGCAGTGGAAATATTCATTATGCGCATAGCAACTTCTGGGTGTTGCTTGTGAAGTTCCAGTAATTGAGTCAAAGGGAGTGTTTCACTAGCTAAAGGATCAATAGACCAGCCAGCTCGCAGGGCTTCTACCCCTTCTCTAACCATTCCTTTCCCTTGTATTGCGACATCCCTTGGGGCTAGCAACATTGGAGATTCGCCCATTTCTCCAAGCACTAGGCCTTTTTTAAGTAATTCAAGAGGGATTATTGAATCGTCTTCAGCTAAGCCAATTGCACCATTAGCCAGTAAATCTGCGTGAGTAGAAAGTTCTTTCCCGGCTCCATTTTTGCTGAAAGCACCCCACAGGTGGACTATTACATCACTTTGATCATCCTTATAGCCTTGCAGCCTTTCAGGGCAATCTCTCCATGAGTGACTTCTTGGCATAAGTGCGATTTGTCCATATCCTGCTTTCGCGGCTTTACTTCTAAGAGTATTGATTGATTCGCTATTTCCACTGAAGGGCTCTTCTAAAATTGAATGTGGGTCAATTAAACAAGGGCCTATAACTTGTTGATGTGCCTCTATCGCTAATAGGCCTAATGATTTAGCGTTTTTTCTTGCTCTTTCGCCAAATGAATGGATTTTCCCTTCTTTGATTAAGGCAGCATCATGAATTAAGGGTTGATGCGCTCCTCGGATAATTTGTACTGGATCTAATAGAAAAGTTTTACCCATAGAGATTAAAGAGCTCCAGCAGCCGTTGAATCAATAATCCCACCTATATGAGAGGTCAAGTTAAGACAAGTCACGACATCAGGTTGGCTGTCATTCGGTGAAATGTCGACAATTGTTATTCCTCCATTGCCTTGTTTGACCATCCAAATCTCAGCAGGAGTAAGCCCTAATAAGTGACAGAGAATGGTTTTATTCACTGCATCATGTGCCACAACAAGAGCGGTATCTTCATCTTGCAAGTTTGAACAAATCTTTTCCCATGTAATCAGGGCTCTTGTCCAAACCTCTTGAATGGTTTCACCTTCTGGCATCTCAACAGATTCTGGTGAATCTTGCCATTTTTGAAGAAGTTCAGGCCATTCTTTTCTTATCTCTGATTCCAGCTTCCCTTCCCAAAGTCCATGACCTATTTCTACAAGACCCTCTTCTGATTGGAGTTCCAAACTTTTATGGGATTGCAATATAGCTTCTGCGGTTTGCTTTGGTCTTGTCATTGAACTGCTATAAGCCTTGCTCAAAGGAATATTTTTTAGAAACAAGCCAGCTGCTAAAGCCTGAGAATGCCCATTTTTATTTAATGGGATATCTATTTGCCCTTGGAAACGACCTTCGAGATTCCAATCTGTTTCTCCATGACGAACAAGTATCACGCGTGAGTGTTTCCCTTTTCTTGGAAGAGGTGGGCTTAGATGGGTTGTGCTGTTTAAACATTCAATTTGCACCTCAAACGAATTGTTTTTGCTGGGCTTTAGATTAAAAACAGATAAAGATGAATTATTAAGCTGTAGTCTTCTAAACCCATTTTTGGGGTGGCCGATAAGTTCCAGAATGAGGCAGCGAAGAATCGCATTGTGACCAATGATTAGTACTGTTTCGTTTTGTCCAAGAGAATGTTTCTGTAAAAGTCTCTCTAAGAAATCTCTTGTTTGTTCAATTAATTGATTAATAGGCTTGAACTCACTTCCATCATTTCTTTTGAGTACAAGTTCTTTTGGCTCTTTTTTCCAGGTCTTATAGGCGTCAGGATATTTGGAAATGACTTCGTTTATGGTGAGTCCACTCCATGGTCCAAGATCAACCTCTAAAAGACCCTTGTCAAAAATGGGCTCAAGTTCTTTATTCATCGCTTTTAATATGTTCTTTGCTGTGTCTGCTGCTCGCTGTAAAGGAGAGCTATAGACAGCATGAATTGGTATTTGAGCTAATTCTTCACCTGTCTTGAAAGCTTGTGCCTCGCCCTCACTTGTCAGCGTTGAAAGATCGTTGCGACCCTGGATTCTGTGTTCGAGATTGAAGCTGCTTAGTCCATGCCGAACTAATAAAAGACGCAAAGTCACCAGTAAAGAGTTTGGGAGTATGCCATCGTATTGGGCAATCTGTCCGCTTAGTCTTTATGTGAAAGGAGAACAGTGTTCTTCTAAACCTTTTGAATGATTACCTATGCACAAAGCCACCCCGCCCTGGAAAGTGGTGCTGGCTGTCTTCTCTCTCTTGCTTACGGTGTTCGTTTGGGAACGAGGACTAGAAGAAAGTTTTAGTAGGCCATCTGTTACTCCAGCACTTTCTTTGCATCAGCATGAAATCGCTTTATTGGCAGAACCAGCAGTCCCAAAACCATTTAGAGCAGTTCTTGTAGGAGAGAAACCACGGAGAGATTATAGAGATCTGTTATCTGAAATTCCTTCAAGTCAACTAGAGGAACGTGAACGGCTGATTGCTGGATTACTTGAACCTTCTGAAATGAATCGCAGGAACCTTTTGGAAGCTCCTTTTCAAAAAGAGTCTTATGCCTCTCTTAAGAAGATTGTTCTTGAAAATTTTGGAGATAGTGGTTTTCCCCCAAATGTTTTTCAAGAACTAGTCAAGATCAAAAGTGATCCATTGCTTTATAGGCTTAGTTGTTTAGGCCTTGGAGGCAAAGAAGACGTTTGCATTGACTCAAATATTTCGAGGACAATGGCGATAAGGTTATCTGTTAGTCAATTCTTACCTGCAATAGCTGTTCTTTTGGGGAGTGGGTTGTTAATTCGTCAAATTTGGCTCCTATTTAGAAACGCGGGAATTTCTTGGCCACCATTGGTTGCATTACCGCTCCCTCTTATAGACATGCTTCTTCTGGTGGCAGGTGGTTTTGTCGTTTTGGGTGAAGTTGTTTTCCCTACACTTGTTGCGCCTATTAGTCAGTCTTTAACTAAAGGGATAGATAGTCCGATACGTGAAGCATTACGAGTTTTCATTGGCTATTCAGTAATGACTGTGCCTCCATTGATCATTCTTCGACAACAAATGAATGGCCTTAAGAGTATTCAGCCTCCAGAAGGAGGGTGGTTACAGTGGCGCATAGCTCCTGTTGCGCCCGCTTTCTATCGAGCTCTTACAGGTTGGCTAATGGTCACACCACTTGTCTTGCTTACGAGTTGGTTGATAAATGTTTGGGTTGGAGACCAGGGAGGAAGTAACCCTTTGCTTGAGATAGTTCTCAGTAGTAAAGACCCTTTAGCTTTGCTTTTCCTTTTGGGTACAACAGTTCTTTTGGCTCCACTTTTTGAGGAGTTGATTTTCCGTGGAGCTCTATTGCCAGTACTGGCGAAAGAATTTGGGGTTAGGTGGGGGGTCCTAATTAGTGCATTGATATTTGCTGTTGCACACCTAAGTGTTGGAGAGTTTGCTCCTCTGACTGTCTTGGGGCTTGGATTAGCTATTGTCCGACTAAGCACCGGGCGGCTTCTCCCGTGCATATTTATGCATTCTTTGTGGAATGGAATTACGTTTTTAAGTCTTCTTCTTTTAGGAGGCTAGTTTAATCTCTATGTATATAGACCTCTTTGAAACTTGCTTTGGAATGAAGAGAGTGTTTGACTTGATTAATTAAATCATTTGATCGGTGGTCGCTGTTAGAAAATTGCGCCCTTCAATTTCTAAGCGAAAGGCTTCCAGTGCTCGTTCAGTTGGCCCAATAAGGTTAATTAAAAACTCTTTTTCTCTAAGGAAAGTCTCGCGCCAATCGCCAGTTCTGGCAGGTTTGCATAGAGCTACTGATGGTGCTCTGATGGGTGTCTTAGTTGCTGTAGTAATGATGTCTGCGTTCTCTTTGCATTGGCGCTTTTTGTGGACGCTTGCTTATACGAGGCTTGAGGCTACTCGTGACTTGGCTCATAGACTTACAGATTCAACAGCTATGCTCGAACGACAACTTTTAGAACATTCAAAATTACCTTTATCTATGGTCCGCACAAAGACATCTAATCTGATCTACATGGATCACCCAAGACATAGCCGACGTTACAAACACGTTAGACTAAATAGAATGAGTCATTTGAAAAAGATTGTCTACGAACCTGTGAACTATGGTTATTAATGCCGAATTCTAAACATCATTACAGAAAGAGTAAAAGGCGAAAACGTCTTCAGACAAAACCGGTTAAAGCAGTCCCTGCCTATAGGTTGCGGATTGTTTTTGCACTTTTATGTGCAGGTCTTTTGGGACTTATGGGAAGGATGGCTTGGTTACAAGTCTTTCAGGCTTCGGAGCTAGAATCACGTGCCAGGGCGCTACAAACACATCGTGTTAAACCGCTCGGAAAACGTCGAACAATAATTGAAAGAACAGGGAGATTGGTTGCTTTAGATGAAGAGCGCTATCGGCTATGGGCTCATCCACGCTATTTCAACTTTCCAGGAGATGCTCCAACTTATCTTCGTAAACCAGTTGAAGTGGCTCAAAAATTAGTTGAACCTCTTGGATCTTCTAAAGACTCTCTTCTTTCACTCCTCAGCAAAAGATCTTCAGGAATAAAGCTTGCAGAAAGCCTAGATCATGAAACTGCTTCAAAGATTAGACGGCTTGGTATTAGTGGATTGGACCTTGAACCTTATCTTCAGCGCGTTTATCCACAGGGAACTCTTTTCGCAAATGTTGTTGGCTTTTTAAATCAAGACCGTATACCTCAGGCTGGATTAGAACAGAGCCTAAATAATGATCTTTGGAGTCAAGAAAAAATTCGTTATTTAAGAAAAGGAGCTGATGGTACTCCTTTGCCAGACGACTTAGAGTTTGGAGTGTTTAGTGGAGACGATGTCAAGGTTCAACTTACTTTGGACTCACGACTTCAAGACTTGGCTTTTAATGCTTTAGGAGAAGCTGTTGATCATTGGGAGGCCAAGAAGGGAGTCGCAATAGTTATGGATGTCACAAATGGAGAGATATTAACCTTGGCATCGACACCTACATACGACCCGAATACTTATTGGGATTATTCTCCTGGTCTTTTTCGTGAATGGTCTGTACAAGATTTGTTTGAGCCTGGCTCCACTTTTAAGCCTATTAACCTTGCATTGGCCTTAGAAGAAGGTGCAATTCGTATTGATGGAACTGTTAAAGATAATGGGATAGTCAATATTGGAGGATGGCCTATTTACAATCATGACCGTAAAGCCAATGGTGAAATTGATTTTCCAACCGTTCTGCAAGTCTCCAGCAATGTAGGAATGGTCAATGCAATGAGTCAATTAAGTCCAGAACTTTATTGGGAATGGCTTCATAAATTAGGGCTTGATAGCAAACCAGAAACAGATTTACCTGGAGCAGTGGCTGGTCAATTGAAGAATAAGCAAGAATTTATTTCTCAACCAATAGAATCTGCGGTTGCTTCCTATGGCCAAGGTTTTTCGTTAACTCCTTTAAAGTTGGCTCAATTGCATGCTCTTATTGCAAACGGCGGATATCTTGTTACTCCCCATATAACAAGAAGAGGGCTAGAAGGAAATTTATCAACAAATAAGCTTGATTTAGGCAACCAAATCTTGAGAGCTGAAGTGACCAATGTTGTTCTTGAATGGATGGAGTCAGTTGTAGAACATGGTTCAGGAATTGGGGTTAAAACGCCAGGTCATCGAATTGGAGGTAAAACGGGAACGGCTCAGAAAGTTGTAAATGGAAAATATCAGCCAGGAATAAGAATTTGTAGCTTTGTCGCTAGTTTGCCAATAAATAACCCTAAATATGTAGTACTTGTAGTTGTTGATGAGCCTAAAGGAGAGGGTGCATATGGCTCTACCGTTGCAGTTCCTGTGGCGAAAAAGATTATTGATGGACTATTGGTTTTGGAGCGAATTCCTCCTGTAAATAATCAAGTCAGTTTAGAGCCTGCAAAAGGGTGATTCCGTAAGAAATACATTTTGAGACCCTAGCAAGTTATGTAATCTAAAAAAAAGCAGCTAACTTACGTGCGCATGAGATATGCACTTTATTTATGGCCTCTCTTCTCGATCAACTCTCCTCAATGACTGTCGTAGTTGCAGATACTGGGGAATTGGAAGCTATTAGAACTTTTAAACCTAGAGATGCAACCACAAATCCTTCATTGATTTTGGCGGCTGCGCAGATCCCGGCTTATCAGGATCTAATTGATGAAGCTCTTCGTCTCTCTAGACACCGAATAGGCAACGATGCTCCTGTTGAGGCTGTTGTAGACGAGGCCTTGGATGAAATTTGCGTCATCTTTGGTAAGGAAATTCTGAAGATAATTCCAGGAAGAGTTTCAACAGAGGTTGATGCTCGTTTGAGTTTTGACAAGGAAGCAACTATTGCTAAAGCTAGAAAGATTATTAGTCTTTATAATGAAGCTGGTATATCGAATGCACATATTCTTATAAAGATAGCTTCTACTTGGGAAGGAATAAAAGCAGCAGAAATCCTTGAGAAAGAAGGGATTAACTGCAATCTTACATTGTTATTTGGCTTTGGCCAAGCAGTAGCTTGTGCTGAGGCAGGTGTAACTCTTATATCTCCATTTGTAGGAAGAATACTTGATTGGTACAAAGCAAAAACAGGTAAAGATTCATATTCGGGCCCAGAAGATCCAGGCGTTATTTCTGTAACTAAGATCTTTAATTATTTCAAACAGCATGGATATAAGACAGAAGTTATGGGTGCAAGTTTTAGGAATATTGAAGAAATTGTTGAACTCGCAGGCTGCGACTTGCTTACAATATCCCCTAAACTTCTTCAACAATTAAGGTCAACAGAATCTTCCCTCTCAAGAAAACTAGATCCAAGGAACCCTGCTTCTATTCAGCCAAAGCTTCAAATTGATAAGGAAAGTTTTGACCAGATGATGTCAGAAGATCAAATGGCCAGAGAAAAGCTTGACGAAGGAATTCGTGGTTTTAGTAAAGCTATTGAGACTTTAGAAGCTCAACTTGCTCATCGCCTTGCGCTACTAGAGGGAGGAAAAGCTTTTAAACATGTTGTTCATGAGATCTTTATGCTTAATGATCTTGATGGGGATGGATGTATTACTAGAGAAGAATGGTTAGGTAGTGATGCGGTGTTTGATGCTCTAGATAATGACCATGATGGCCGGCTCCTTCAAGACGATGTCCTTTCAGGATTAGGAGCAGCACTTGCTTTTACTCGTACTTAAGGAATGAAAACTTTTGAATGAGTTAGCTAAATAAGTTTTTTCTCGACAGAAATTTCTTTTCTATTAGCTGACATTGTGATTAATCAGTTGTATTTCCAAGTTGGATTAGGAGGTATTTTAGGCTCTGAATGATCATCATTTGGAGCTTCGAAACTTACTCGCCAATGTGGAACTCTGCATGTTATAAAGTCAGGCTTTTCTATAATTAGACCTCCGTCTTCGTGTTCACTAGCCATAAAGCCTGAAATCCATGAGCCTCCATTTAGTCCTCCTTTAAACCAGACCCAGGCTTTTTTACGTTCCATGGCATTTTAATGAATGTTCTTATGGAAGTTATAGCTGTGGTTGATGTAATTATTTTTTCGTATGAACATTGACAAGAAATCAGTTTGTATATGCTTTAAACAGAAGACTATTTAATTTTTAAGAGCGCTGAAAAAGAAGCCTTTTGATAACTCTTGTAGCGATATCTCCATACCCCATCTCTCCTGAAAGTATTTGAGCAATTCGCTGAGGGGCGGTTGGCCGTTTTATCCCAAGCTGATAGCCAACTTTCGGAAATCGATAAAACGCTTGAGAAATTCTTCTCCCCCATGCCATTGAATCCCCCCATTTCTCCTTCATGTTTTTGGAATAGCTATTCAAATCTTTATTGTCTCCTGTCAACCAATTGTTAATGCTGCATGCTGCTTCATATCCACTGAGAAGTGCTGGTCTGATGCCTTCTGCAAGGAAAGGATCACAAAGTGAAGCGGCATCACCAATAGCAATTATGCCATCACCATTTAAGCGATGATGACCATTCCAGACTCTTAAAAGGGCTTCTTGTCGGATCCCTTCCTTGGCACTAAATCCAAGGCTTGGTAGTAGCTGCTCTAAGACTGCTTCGCTATCTGAGGCATGTTGTCCAATGAATGTGCCTATCCCAATGTTTACACCTTTTGATAAAGGGAAGGCCCAAGCAAACCCATGATGAACCAGTCCAAATTCGAATCTAGTAGTTCCTTTCGGTAGATTTCCTCTCCCTTCAAGGCGAACGGAAGTTGTGAATGCATGATGTTGATTTTTTGGGCCCAACCCAAAGGCTTTGGGCCATGGAGAATCAGAGCCATTAGCGATTATTACTGCTCGACTTTTTAAGTGTTTTCCCTCTTTACTGCCCACAACCCAATCTTCACCACTTTTATGCAAGGTCTCCACACAAAATGGGCTTATAAGCTCTGCACCTGCTTTAACTGCATTATCGGTAAGAAACTTATCTAGCTTTTCTCTGCGAACGATCCAGAAAGGGGAAGAGCCAGGAAGCTCCGCAATGACTTGATCTCTCAGACACCAACTGAAATCAACTCGGTTTATTACTTCATCTACAACGGGCTTGAGATCAAAAGGGAACCACTGTTGAACGGCAGCGGCCATGCCTCCTCCGCAAGGTTTTATTAAACCGTTCTCATTTTTTTCAAGAAGAGTGACATTGTTGCCTGCATTGGCGATATGAAATGCCGCTGTCGAACCTGCGGCACCTGCTCCAATAACTATCACATCTCTTTTCTTCAAACTTTCAGAATTTCTGCTTCTTTTTCAGAAAGATGGGTTTCAATTTCTGAAATGAACTTGTTGGTGATTTTTTGTACTTTTTCTTGTTCATCACGACTTTGGTCCTCTGACATTTCTCCTTCTTTTTCCGAGCGCTTTATTTTCTCAATTGCATCTCGACGAATATTCCTTAATGAAACTTTTCCTTCCTCAGCATATTTTGCTGCAATTTTGCAAAACTCTTTTCTTCTCTCTTCTGTTAATGGAGGAACGTTTATTCTAATGATTTTTCCATCATTGTTTGGGGTGAACCCAAGATCACTAATTGATATTGCCTTTTCAATTAGTGGAAGTGACCCTAAATCAAATGGTTGGATGGCAATAGTTTGAGAATCAGGAGTTGAGATTGTAGCTAGAGATTTAAGCGGGGTTTCTGCGCCGTAATATTCAACTGACAATCTGTCTAATAGTGATGGGTTTGCTCGACCAGTACGAATGGTATTAAAGGTTCGTTGAGCAGCTTCGACAGACTTACGCATGCTGGACTCGATTTCCTGGTTAGACATTGACTAATTGGCAAGTGATTTAGGAAGAAAGATTGGATAGCCCTTTAGCTCGAGTTGCTGATACGAGAGCCAATAGGTTTGCCTGCAACTGCTTTCCGGATATTGCCAGGTTCGAATAAATTAAAAACTACTATTGGGATGTCGTTGTCTTTGCAAAGTGCAATCGCAGTGCTGTCCATGACTGCAATTTCTCTACTAAGAACTTCTTGATAAGTGAGTTTTTCATACTTCACAGCATCTGAGAAACGCTGAGGGTCTCGGTCATAAACCCCATCAACTTTGGTGGCTTTGAATACAACATCTGCATTTATTTCAGCTGCTCTTAAAGCGGCAGTGGTATCTGTAGTGAAGAAAGGGTTTCCACAACCTCCACCAAAAACAACTACTCTCCCTTTCTCTAAATGACGAATAGCTCTTCTTCGAATATAGGGTTCCGCTACTTGTTGCATTTCAATAGCACTTTGAACTCTTGTTGGGACTCCTGCTCGCTCTAAACCGTCCTGAAGGGTTATTGCATTCATCACTGTTGCAAGCATTCCTACGTAATCTGCGGTTGCACGATCCATGCCTGCGGCTGACCCCTTTAACCCTCGAAAGATATTTCCTCCTCCCACAACAATTGCCAGTTGTGTGCCATCTGCAACCACTGTAGAAACATCTTCAGCGATGGATTGCACAATGGCTGGATCAATCCCATAGGGCTTTTCACCCATCAGCGCTTCACCGCTGAGTTTAAGAAGGGCTCGCGAGTAGGCCATTCAACGTCCTTATCTTTTAGACAGTAGCAAGTTATTTGCAGACAGCTTTCTTTCCGTATTGGTTCCCTGGCTATTGGACTTAGTTAGTGCTTTTATTAAGTGAAAATTGCGGCATGAGAAAAGACTCGATTGGTCCTAGCTCTCTTATGGCTCGACTTACGCTTTCGGCTATAAATAAAGCAGCTCAAGACTCTTCATGTTGGAAGCAGCAAGTAGTTTATAGAGCTTTACTTGTTAGTGGCCTATCTGTTCTTTTAGCGTCACTTCAAATTTTAGAGGAGGATTTAGGAGACCTATCTTAGAAAGTGTTTAGAACTCTATTCCAGGTTGGGCTTTGACACCTTTTTCTTTAAAAGGATGATGAATTAAATTCATTTCCGTTACTAGGTCAGCAATATCTATTAATGCATTGGGTGCATTCCTTCCAGTGAGAACAACATGACTTAAGGGAGGCCTTTGAGATAGTCCTTCTATAACATCATTTAATTCAATATATCCAAGCTTTAAGGCGACGTTGATTTCATCAAGTATCACAAGTTTGTGGTCTTTACTCTTTAGATAAGATTTTGATTTTTCCCAAGCCTTTGTTACAAATTGCTTGTCACGCTCTCTGTCTTGTGTTTCCCAAGTAAACCCTTCACCAAGGGCATGCCAAGCCAACTTGTCGCCAAAAACTTGAAGTGCTTTTGCTTCTCCTGGCATCCACCCTCCTTTTATGAATTGGATTATTGCTACACGCTCTTGATGTCCAAGAGTCCTTAAGGCCATTCCTAGCGCAGCAGTCGTCTTTCCTTTTCCATGCCCTGTAAAAACAATAATCAAACCTTTTTCCTTGTCTCTCTTTTCTATCCTTTTGCGTTGAACTTCTTTTCTGTTTAGCATTCTTTTTCGATAATCATCTTCAGTTTTGACTGGTTTTGAATGCCCTCCAATGCCTATTTGAGTGGCTTTTTTATCTAGCGATTCAAGTTCTGAATCTTTTTGACTTGTCTTTTTATCCATGACGTATAGAGAAATTAATTTTGTATTTGTAATGGAGCTTTTTGTTAGAAGAGATTGATTGATTTTAAGCAATCCTTCTGGATAGAGCTGCATCTACTGCTTGCTGCTGATCTCTACGTGTAATCCAATGGTGATAAGTGCGCGTATGAATTGCGACTGAATGACCCATCATTCTCGATGCAACGGTATCAGGGAGTCCAATATGAATTGTCCTTACAGCCCATGCATGGCGTAGGTCATAAGGTGTAATTGGAAGTTTGTATCGACGAAATTGTTCTGCAACCCTTCGACCTACTTGTTGAAGGGTTGTTTTGGTTAAATCTGTTTTTACTTCTGGGAGGCTTGGAAAGTTCCGTCCAAGTTGATCTAAATCAAAGAGGTCAACCCATTGAGGGTGAAATGGCCAAACTTGATGCTCTCCAGTTTTCGTCGTTGGGAGAACTCTTAGTATTTTGTCTCCATTTTTGCTGAAACATGAAAGGTCACAAAAGAAAATTTCATGGTTTCTTAGTCCATATGTAGCCATTAATCCATAAGCTAATTTCCACTTTGGATTTGGTATTAGGTCATAGGCTTCGATTATTAAATTGTCTGATGGCAATTGACGAAAGCGTGCTTTGTGTAGTCCATACCCATTTGCTTGAGCCTTCCAATCTTTTGGAAGCTCTATTTCTATGTGATTCGATAATGCACTTAATGCAGTTGCGCATTGCTGCCTGCTTCTGGTGTTTTCGGAATAGGTTTCAAGAACTTTGCAAAAAAGATCAGCATTTAAATCACATTTCAACTCGTTTTCTATCTCTATAAGTCTTCGAAGATATGGCAAATAAGCAGAAGTCCAAGTGCTTTTTGACCCCGCTGGTGACCTACGTCGCATTGGGTCCGAGAAGAAAGTTGATTTAAAACTTTCGATCGCTTTTTGTGGCGAAGCCAGTTCTTTCGTGTCTTTGCCTTTGTTGTCATGACTTGCCCAATAATTCCAATTGAATTGATTTTGCTCTAATTGAACAAGCACCAATTGTATTTTTCGCTCAGCTTCTTTTACTCCTGCGAGGTCAGCATTTATGCAAAGACTGATGCGTTGGGAAATGAATCTTCCTGTTCCATCCTTAGAAGGGAGCGGGCCTCGCAAGTTAAGTCTTTTGCCCCTTTGCTCAATTCTTAATTTGATCCCTCTTGTCGAAAGATCTGTATTTATTTTTACCAGTTCGCTGTTTAGATCCATTTAGGCCAAACTTTGTAGCTACCTTGACGTCTGAGGGCCTTCCCCTCAACCCCTTATAAGGTTTTCTTTTTTATATGGCTCGGGTCGGCATCCTCTTATTGAACCTCGGAGGTCCTGAGCGCATAAAGGATGTTGGCCCATTTTTATATAATCTTTTTTCAGATCCAGAGATTATTCGACTCCCTGTTAAGGCACTCCAAAAGCCTTTGGCTTGGTGGATTAGTGCTAGAAGGAGCAGTCGATCTCAGAAGGCATATCGTGAAATTGGAGGAGGCTCTCCATTAAGGAGAATTACTGAGCAACAAGCAAGAGAGCTGCAAAGTCAGCTTCGGAATAAAGGAATTGACGCAACTACATATGTTGCGATGCGATATTGGCACCCTTTCACTGAGTCTGCCGTTGCAGATATTAAGGCTGATGGAATTAACGAGGTCGTAGTACTCCCTCTTTATCCCCATTTTTCTATCAGTACTAGTGGCTCAAGTTTTCGAGAATTGAAAAGATTGCGAGAAACAGATCTTGAATTTAAGAAATTACCTATTCGTTGTATTCGAAGTTGGTATGACCACCCATCCTATTTAAAAGCTATGGCTCAATTAATTGCATCTCAAATTGAGTTATGCGAAGTACCGAAAGATGCCCATGTTTTTTTTAGTGCACATGGGGTGCCTAAAATTTATGTGGAAGAGGCAGGCGACCCATACCAGAATGAAATAGAGGCATGCTCTGTTTTGATAATTGATGAATTAGAGAAAATTTTGGGGACCAGGAACCCTTATACCCTTTCCTATCAAAGTCGAGTTGGCCCAGAGGAATGGCTTACTCCTTATACCGAAGATGTTCTAGAGCAGCTGGGCAAGTCAGGTATTAATGATTTAGTAGTGGTTCCTATAAGCTTTGTTAGTGAGCATATAGAAACTCTTCAGGAAATAGATATTGAGTATCGCGCGATTGCGAAGAAAAATGGAATAACTAACTTTAGAAGAGTAAAAGCTCTAGATACGAACTCACTTTTTATTGAAGGTCTTGCCGATTTAGTTGTTCGATCTTTAGAAGGGCCAGAGATAAGTTTGGATCAGGCATCTTCTTTGCCAACTGGAGTCAAACTTTACCCACAAGAGAAGTGGCAATGGGGTTGGAACAATAGTTCAGAAGTTTGGAATGGCAGAGTAGCAATGATATTGTTTTTAGACTTCTTATTAGAAATCGTAGGAGGGAATGGACCATTGCATATGCTTGGCCTTCTTTAAGATTTTTAATCAAAATATTTTTATATCTATTTAATGACGAGACTTTTTATCACTTTACTTAATTGGTTTGGGGAGAGTTTTCTTTAAGAGAAGAATTCATAAATTATTCAGGAGGACATCTTTTATTACTCTATTAATTGATAGATTTTATTTCTTGCCATATGTCTCTTCAAGAGTAAATTCTCCATATCATCTTTATTGGTTCTAGTGCAAATTTACCCTAAGAGCTCTAGTCTTAAGGTTCTAGTCTGCTAAATCCCAGCCGTGACAATGACTTCTTCACCTAAGTCCCTAGGTGATTTAGATAATCACGAGCATCGACTTCTCTCAGGGGCTGATGCCCTTATGGATGCCCTTCGTCGGCACGGTGTCGATACCATTTTTGGATATCCTGGAGGCGCGATTCTCCCCATATATGACGCTGTTCATAAGGCTGAACAACAAGGATGGTTAAAACACATCCTTGTTCGACATGAACAAGGTGGATCTCATGCGGCAGATGGTTATGCGCGAGCTACAGGAAAAGTAGGAGTTTGTTTTGGGACTTCTGGTCCAGGAGCAACAAATTTAGTAACAGGAATCGCGACAGCTCAGATGGATTCAGTCCCTATGGTTGTTGTTACAGGCCAAGTGCCCCGAGCAGCAATAGGTACTGACGCCTTCCAAGAAACTGACATCTTTGGCATAACAATGCCAATCGTTAAACACTCTTGGGTTGTAAGAGACCCTGCAGATTTGGCTTCAGTTGTTGCCCAGGCTTTTTTGATTGCATCTACGGGCCGTCCAGGGCCTGTTTTGATTGATATCCCTAAGGATGTTGGGCAAGAGGAATTTAACTATGTTCCTGTAGAGCCTGGGACTGTTTCTCCTCCTGGTTTTCAGCTGCCAGAACTTCCAGACTCTACTTCTGTTGCTAAAGCTTTAGAGCTTATTGAAAACTCGCAACGCCCTCTCATTTATGCGGGAGGAGGGGTTATTTCTGCGGGTGCACATGAAAGCCTTTCTGAATTGGCTGAACGTTATCAGTTGCCCGTTACTTCTACTTTGATGGGCAAGGGAGCTTTTGATGAGCATCACGAGCTTTCAGTTGGCATGTTGGGAATGCATGGCACGGCTTATGCCAATTTTGCTGTGACTGAATGCGATTTGCTTATAGCTGTTGGAGCAAGGTTCGATGACAGAGTCACAGGTAAGTTGGACACATTTGCTCCTCGCGCAAAAGTTATTCATTTTGAAATTGACCCTGCTGAAGTTAGTAAAAATCGAATAGCAGATGTTGCTGTTTTGGGAGATGTTGGAAAAAGTTTGAGTATGTTGATTGAGTTAAGCAATCAAAAGAAGAAAGTAGAACCAAGGACCTCTTCATGGCTTGCTCGCATTAGTGATTGGAAAAAACGTTACCCTTTAATGGTGCCATCAAATGAAGGGGAGATCTTTCCTCAAGAAGTACTTTTGGCAATTAGGGATTTAGCTCCAGATGCATATATAACGACTGATGTAGGACAGCATCAAATGTGGGCGGCTCAATATTTAAGAAATGGACCTCGAAAATGGATTAGTAGTGCTGGTTTGGGAACTATGGGGTATGGAATGCCTGCAGCTTTAGGCGTTCAGGCGGCGTTACCTCAGGAGGAAGTTGTTTGTATCGCAGGAGATGCAAGCATCTTGATGAATATTCAAGAGCTTGGAACAATTTCTCAGTATAAATTTCCCGTCAAAGTGGTCATAGTTAATAATCATTGGCAAGGGATGGTTCGTCAGTGGCAAGAAAGTTTTTATGATCAAAGGTACTCTGCTTCTGATATGTTGCCTGGCGAGCCTAATTTTGTGGAATTAGCTAAGGCTTTTGGTGTTGGAGGAATCATAATTAAAGACCGCAAAGATTTGAAGAATAAATTAAAAAAAGCGTTGGATGATCCAGGCCCAATGCTTATAGATATTCATGTAAAAAGAGGAGAGAACTGTTACCCGATGGTTCCACCTGGAAAGAGCAATGCCCAAATGGTTGGATTGCCATCTCACCCTGAACTTGCTATGGAGCTAACTAGATCTTGTCAGTCATGTGGGAAAACCACTCCCAACGAACATAAATATTGTCCAGAATGTGGGACCTCACTTTAAATATTTATAGACTTTGCTTGATAGCATTAATTACGCTTTTGTTTGCACTCACCCCGTGTAACACTTTTGCCGCTGAAGTGTTGCAAGTTCGGTCGTCAAATCTTTTGCAAGTAGGTGATAGGAATAGAACTTTTAGTGTTCAAATAGCTTGTCAAGAAATAAACCCAACTCAGGAAATGGCTGCAATGAGGTTTCTAAAAATGGAGCTTCCAAGGGGAACAAAGGTAAATTTGAAGCCTAAAGGGATTGAAAACGGTAATCTTATTGCAGGTGTTTTGAAATTAGAAAATGACAAGGACTTAGGAAAGCTTCTTTCTTCAGAGGGCTTTGCCAGGGAAACATGTTGATCTTAAATAATTATTTGTTTAAAACATTTAAACCAACCAATTGTTATTTTCTCATTCCAGAAGCAATATAACTCCATTGACTTCTTCGGATATGATCTCTTCTCCAGGAGTAAAAAAGGTCCTCGTCAGAAAATGTACAATAAGGGCTAACGGCTATTTGGCTTTTAATTAAGCCCGACAACATTAGTTGCCTTTTTGCAGCCTCTTTAATGTCTAGAAATAATTTGCCGTGAATATTTTCGTGGCTAAAAATTTTATTGATAAACTGTTCAGGATTTGGATTGTCTGGATGGAAATGAAAATGATCAACTTCCATATTAATTGACTTTGCAATATCCATGGCTACTGAAATATCAATTTGATATTTTTCTTTCGTTATAGATGGACCAAGAGCAATAATAAGTGAACTCTTTTTTATGCCTAAATCCTCAAATTTATTGATGGCTTTTATTAGAATGCCATTTTTTATACCCCTCCATCCAGCATGTATAGCAGCAACATGCCCTTCTTGAGTATCAGCAAATAAGACAGGAAGGCAATCTGCAGTGTATATCCAAAGGCTTTGACCTTTCTCGTCACTAATTAAACCATCAGCCTCAAGCTTTCTCTCATTATATGATTTAGAGGCTTCTAATATGATGTTTCCATGGACTTGAGTGACATCGTGGATTGTTAGAAATGAGTTTAAGTTTTTAGTTATTTCGACAGGGGAATGAGTGTTCCAATGATTTGTAAAAAAACCATGCTCAATACCACTTTCTCCAAGAAGGTTAGAGCAAAGAAATGATTTTTTTTGACTGTTAAGCCAGCTCCAATCTTTTGATCTTATAGACCTTTTTTTGTTTTGCCAGGATAATAACCAATTAGAAGTTTGTGAAACTCTCAAGCTTTAGACTCCAGGGAAATCACGAAGCATCCAAAAACCTGTAAATCGTTGTTCTTCAGGAGTGGTTTGAATTGATATAAATTGAAGCCCATTTGCTTTGTTATATGAATTTGAAAATGCTTTTTTTGCATTTTCTGCTGCAGCCTCAGACATATCTGTTACAAGCCATCTATCTTCTTGCCCCGCTTCAAGAAGGAGTTGCCTTCCTTCTACAACCAGCTTGACTGGCTCAAGGCCTCCTAGCCATCCGGCTAGTGCTAGAGCTCGGCTTTTGCTGAAAAGTCTTAACCCAGGAATTGGGATTGATTCATCAGTAATATTTTTGATTGGGATTAGTCCACTGAATTCCATTGGCCATTCTTCTGCTTCCTTTAGGGCCACTAAAGGCAGAGAGGCAAAGCTCCAGGCATCTCCTCTGACTGCTTCAGGAAGGGGAACTGCTTGGTTGACTATTCGGGCTGCTGGAGGTGCTATTGGACCAGCCATGTAGCCTTTTTGTGTTGGATATAAATTTGCTTCTCTTTCAGCTAACCAATCAAGAAGAGAATAAGTTCTTCTGCTGGCGACGATATCTACACCAACTTTTTCGGCGGCTTTTTTAACCATTGTTTTCATCGATGCTCGCCAGCTTCTAATTCTTAAAGGGGCTTCCCACCCTTGGTTCTTAGCCTCTTCTATCGCTTCCAAAAGTGCATCACCTAGCCACAAAGAATTGACTTCACCTGCTGGGCATATTTTTACCCAACGGAATTGATTCTCTCGAGATATTTCTTCTGTGCTTGTAATAAGCAACTCCCAGCGCTTTTTCCCATCTGGTTCAATTATGGGACGTGAATAGAAATCCAATTCCCAATCTGCTTTGAATGGCGGATTTATATTTTTGAGGTTTGAATCAGACATCTTTTAATCTTTATTAGCTAATGTTTGAGAATTTTCTTTTTCTTCTATCTTTTTATCTTGTTTCTCTTGGATAGCTTTACGAGCTTTATCAGCCCTTTCTTCTGCTTCCTTCATTACTTTTTCTTTATCAGATAGTAGTTCGCCTGGAGGTCCTTCAAGTAGAGCTGTGTTTAGACTTATCCTCCCTCTTCCAGGGTCTAGTTCTACAATAATTGCTTTAATTGGATCTCCTTGGCTGAACACCTGCCTAAGTGATCTAATGCTTCCATTTGTAATCATTGACTGATGTAGAAGCCCACTTGCACCTCCAAGATCTACAAAGAATCCATATGGTTTAACTGAGGCAACTTTCCCTTCTACAAGTTGTCCAACTTTTAGCTCTGCCAGACGGGTTGCTACAACAGCTCGTTTTTGAGATAGGACCAATTTCCTTGTGTCAGGGTTAACTTCTAGAAAAGCAACTCCAACCGTCTTCCCAACATAATTTTCATGGTTTTCTCCATCATCTAATTGAGAACGCGGAATAAACCCTCTAAGTCCCTCTAAATCGCATGTAACTCCTCCCCTGTTAAAACCATTCACTTTCACTTGTACAACTTTTCCCTCCTTTTCTTGCTCTCGAACTCTCTCCCAACTTTTTCTAAGAGCCAGAGCTCTACAACTTATGGTTACCATCCCATCTGCATTTTGTTCACGTGTAACAAGTACTTCAACTTCTAATCCTTTTGGAAATCTTTCTTTGAGATTAGTAATAACTCCAAGACCACATTCTTTTTTTGGCATAAATCCAGGCGCTTTACCTCCTATATCCACATACACCCCATCACTTTCTATGCCTATAACTTCACCCGTAGCGATTTCACCGGTGTTCCCAATGGGCTCGTTCTCGTCAAGAGCAGCCAAGAAAGCATCTTCATCAAAATCGAAGTCATCAACACTTCTTTGAGTTTTTTCTAATTGGACTTTTGTTGAACCTTTATTTGATTCGTCTGGCGGACCTAGAAGATCTGCCATTGAAATATTGTCGAAATTATCTTGATTTACATCAGACTTCTTGAATGAGGAGCTCTCTGAAAAAGGGCTGAGGGTTGATTTCTCTTGATGTTTAGTGGTTGAGGAAATTGATCCATTTGCTTCTTCTTTTTGATGAGCAATATCTTGAAGAGGTTCTTGTTTGGACTCTTGTTGCGCTTCTTTTTTGCTGATATGCATTACCTGCAAGGGCTTGCGAGGAGCTTCAGCCCCTGGCCTTGTAGGCTTTTTAAGCCTTTTTGGCTGCGGATTGTCTGCTCCGGCCATGAGAGCCTTTCTGAAAGTTGATTGGTCATTCTTACAGGCAAGGTTAGTTTGTTTACATAAGCGACTGAGATTTCCATGACTTCTCAACTTCGGCGCTTTGATCACCTCACTTGGCCAAAGGCTGAAGAGGCGGCAAAAAGGGATGGCGCAACTTTGGTTTGGCCTTTTGGTGCTTGTGAGCAACATGGGCCACATTTACCTTTAGTTACTGATACGTTTTTCTCTGAGAGAATTTTGGAAGCAGTTCTTGATGGATTGCCTGATGCGACTCCTATTTGGAGTCTTCCAACTCAAGCAGTTGGATTTTCTCCAGAACATTCATCTTTCCCAGGCAGCATTTCAATCTCAGCAAATCTTTTATTGGATTTGGTGATGGATATTGGGAAACAAGTCTCAGCAATGGGATTTAGGCGGTTAATGTTTTTCAATGCTCATGGTGGACAAATTGGCTTATTACAAGCTGCGGCAAGGCAACTAAGAGTTCAATGTCCATCAATGGCTGTTCTTCCTTGTTTTCTTTGGAGTGGAGTACCTGCTTTAGAAAACCTTTTGCCAAATCAGGAGACAGAAGTTGGACTGCATGCTGGTCTTGCAGAAACCAGCTTGATGTTGGCGCTAGCCCCAGATCTCGTTGGATGTGAACGCCCTTTTGATGGAGACCATATGTCTGAGCATGCTGTTGCAACTCCTCCTCAAGGATGGAGCCTGGAAGGTGCAGCCCCTTGGGCATGGATTACTGAAGACCTTAGTGAAAGTGGTGTTATTGGGGACAGCAGGGACTCAAACCCTTCGCTAGGAAAGGATCTTGAGGAATTATTAGTAAGTCATTGGACTAAGCTTCTAACAAATTTGATGGAGAGTAATTGGCCTCCTGTCTCTTCAAAAGATCAATAGATCATTTAGCAGTAACGAAACAAAAGACTTATTTTTGACATGGGTGGTTAAAGTCGGACTCACTGCGCAATTTTTGTAGAGATCTATGCCGACGCTCGAATCCAAAGATGTTGCTGTACTTGATCGTCCGGATGGGTCTTTAGGGGATCTACCAGACTTCACTTCTGATTTGTACAAAGACGCTTACAGTCGTATAAACGCGATTGTGATTGAGGGAGAACAAGAAGCCCATAACAATTACGTTGATATCGCAACACTTACTCCAGAGAAAGAGGAAGAGCTAGTCAAATTGGCTCGGATGGAGTTAAAGCACATGAGAGGCTTTACAGCCTGTGGTAAGAATCTTGGCGTTAAAGCTGATATGGCTTTTGCTAAAGAGTTCTTTGCTCCCCTTCATAACAATTTCCAAAAAGCCCTTTCAGAAGGCAATTTGACCACTTGCTTGCTTATCCAGGCAATTCTGATTGAGGCCTTTGCAATTTCTGCCTATCACGTATACATCCGTGTTGCAGATCCATTTGCAAAAAAAATTACTGAAGGTGTTGTTCAAGATGAGTACCTTCACTTGAATTATGGGCAGGAATGGTTGAAAGCCAACTTAGATACTTGTAAAGAGGAGTTGATGACTGCAAATAAAGCCAACCTTCCGCTTATTCGATCGATGCTTGATCAGGTCGCTGATGACGCATCAATTCTTCATATGGATAAAGAAGAGTTAATGGAGGAGTTCATGATTGCTTACCAAGACTCTCTAACTGAAATTGGTCTTGATAATCGTGAAATCGCTCGGATGGCTCTAGCTGCAGTCGTTTAAGAGTGATTGTAAGAAGCCGAATCTAACTTCTCTCACTCCTTAAAGGTCTAATTAATTATTTAGGCCAGCTTGAGATGAGATGATTATGTTCTATTCTCCGAAACCTCGGTTTAGCTAGTGCTGTAGCTCCGATTATTCGTTCTTTGTTAGACAATGTTTGGACTGATCGGACATTCGACAAGCTTTGAGGATGCCAGGAGGAAGGCGATGGAGCTTGGTTATGACCATATAGCTAAAGGAGACTTGGATGTTTGGTGCAGTGCTCCTCCTCAACTTGTAGAGCATGTCAATATCACCAACCCTTCAGGAAAATCAATAGAAGGAGCCTATATAGATTCTTGTTTTGTACCAGAGATGCTAAGCCGGTTTAAAACTGCTCGTCGAAAAGTTTTAAATGCAATGGAACTTGCTCAAAAGAAAGGAATCAATATCACTGCATTGGGGGGGTTTACTTCAATAATTTTTGAGAATTTCAATCTTCTTAGTAATCAGCAGGTAAGAAATACAACACTTGAATGGGAGAGATTTACTACCGGGAATACGCATACTGCCTGGGTTATTGCACGTCAGCTTGAGATAAATGCTCCTCTAATTGGAATTGATCTTAAACAAGCGAAAGTGGCGGTCGTAGGAGCAACTGGTGATATAGGAAGTGCTGTTTGTCGATGGCTTTCTAATAGAACTGGTGTTGGGGAGCTTCTTTTGGTGGCTAGGCAAAAGCAACCTCTAGTTGAGCTTCAGAAAGATTTGGGAGGTGGACGAATACTTAGCCTTGAAGAGGCATTGCCCGAAGCAGATGCTGTCGTTTGGGTTGCAAGTATGCCTCGAACTCTTGAAATCAATTCTTCTAAACTTCGTCAACCTTGCTTAATGATTGATGGGGGTTATCCCAAAAACCTTGATGAGAAGTTTTCAGGAGAAGGCTTACATGTCCTTAAAGGGGGAATTGTTGAGTTCTTTCATGACATTGGATGGAACATGATGGCCTTGGCTGAAATGGAAAAACCTCAAAGACAGATGTTTGCTTGTTTTGCTGAAGCAATGCTTTTGGAATTTGAGAATTGCCACACCAATTTCAGCTGGGGGAGAAATAACATCACTCTTGAAAAAATGGATTTTATTGGCGAAGCTTCTGTAAGAAACGGATTTACCACACTCAATCTTCGCTCATTTCTGCAGGCAGCTGTTGCCTGAAACACGAATAGGTACCTAAATATGGCTCGTCGTTATCTACTTGAATTTGAAAAGCCTTTAGTTGAGCTTGAGAAGCAAATAGAGCAGATAAGAGAATTGGCTCGAGATTCAGAGGTGGATGTTAGTCAGCAACTGCTTCAGTTAGAGACACTTGCGGCGAGAAGAAGAGAAGAAATTTTTCAAGCTTTAACTCCTGCGCAAAAAATTCAAGTGGCCCGACATCCTCAACGGCCTAGCACGCTTGACTATATACAGATGTTTTGTGATGACTGGATAGAGTTACATGGAGATCGAAATGGAAGTGATGACCAAGCTCTCGTAGGAGGTATAGGCCGACTGGGAACAAGATCTGTGCTTTTACTTGGTCAACAAAAGGGAAGAGACACTAAAGAAAATGTTGCGCGCAATTTTGGAATGGCAACTCCTGGAGGGTATAGGAAGGCCTTAAGGCTTATGGAACACGCAGATAGATTCAAATTACCAATAATTACTTTTATTGATACTCCTGGTGCTTATGCAGGTGTTCTCGCTGAAGAACAAGGGCAAGGTGAGGCAATTGCTGTAAATCTCAGGGAGATGTTTCGTTTAAGAGTTCCAATTATTGCAACAGTGATCGGTGAAGGTGGTTCGGGTGGTGCGTTGGGTATTGGGGTTGCCGATAGGCTTTTAATGTTTGAGCATAGTGTTTATACAGTCGCCAGCCCAGAGGCATGTGCTTCTATTCTTTGGAGGGACGCTGCAAAGGCGCCAGATGCTGCAGCCGCATTGAAGATAACAGGCCCTGATCTTCTTAGTCTTGGAGTAGTTGATGAAGTTTTGGATGAGCCTGCTGGAGGAAATAATTGGGCTCCTTTACAAGCTGGAGAAGTGCTTAAAGAGGCTTTGGAAAGGCATCTCAATGAACTTCTTTCGCTCCCAATTGAAAAACTTAGGGAAGCTCGTTATAAAAAATTTAGATCTATGGGAAGAGTTTTAGAACAAAGTCCAACAGAAAAAGGCTTAAGTAATTAGAGTCTTAGAGATATATACATTAAATTCTTGGCTACAGCTCTCATAACTGGAGCCTCTAGGGGCGTTGGTAAAGCAACGGCTAAGTTGTTTGCTAAAGCTGGATGGGATCTCCTCTTAGTGGCCCGAAGTAAAAGCGATCTAGCTTCTCTTTCTCAAGAGCTTAGTAATACTGGGAGAAAGATTTCCTACAAGTCAATTGATCTTTCTGAGCCAGAGACCATATCTCCAGGACTTTTAGAATTACTTGATCAAGACATTTGCCCATCAGTCTTGATTAATAATGCTGGCGTGGCTTGGACAGGAGATCTTTTGAAGATGCCACTAAAAAGTTGGCAATGGCTTATTCAGATGAACCTTACTAGTGTTTTTCAAGTTTGCTCAACAGTTGTGCCCTTAATGCGCGATAAAGGTGGATTAGTTATCAATGTAAGTAGTCATGCTGCAAGAAATGCCTTTAATCAATGGGGCTCATATTGTGCATCTAAGGCAGCATTAGCTAGCTTTACGAAATGCTTGGCTGAAGAGGAGAGCGCCAATGGTATCCGTGCATGTACCCTGACTCTTGGTTCTGTGAATACCCCACTTTGGGATACAGAAACTGTCAAAAGTAACTTCGATAGGTCTGCCATGCTTTCTTCTGAGCAAGCTGCCTCAGCTCTTCTTTATTTAGCTGAGCAGCCCTCTTCGCAGCTAATCGAAGACTTAACTCTGATGCCATCTGCTGGAGCCTTTTAATCTTTTTAACTATAGTTTCTGTATTTAAATCAGAAAAAAGTATTTTCTGTGGTGTAATTTATTTATCTTTGAGATTAATGTTGTTTTTAATCGCTTGAATTAGCTCTTCTACTTTTTGAAGGTCTTTTACTCCTGGAGATGATTCGACCTGGCTAGATGCATCAATCCCAAATGGTTGAACTCTATTGAGTATTGATGGTATCCATTCTGCGGAGATTCCTCCAGCAAGCCACCAAGGTATTGAGAAATCCACTGTGACAAGCCATTCGAGGGGAATTTTGTTTCCAGTGCCCCCAAGTGCACTCTTACTCCACGAGTCCAAGAGAAGAGCATCTACGTGAGGGGAATAGTATTTAGCTTTTTCAAGATCTCTTGGGTCTCTTATTCGAATAGCTTTCCACCACTGAATATTGGGGTGTTTTTTGCGAAGGGCTTCACAACGATCTGGAGATTCGCTTCCATGTAACTGGACAATTGAAGGAGAGCCATCTCCCTGTAAGCCATTTGTAAGCTCGATATCCGTCATGTCTGCAGTCACCCAAACTCTTTCTACAATTGGAAAAAGAAGTTGCAATTCGGAGAATATTTTGCGCCTTTTGCCTTCTTCTACGAAACGCTTTGATTTTTCTACTCCAATTACTCCTAAGGCATTAGCGCCAATGGAAGCAATAGCTTTGGCTTGGTTTGGCTGGGTTACACCGCATATTTTTAATGCGGTGAAAGATGAGGACCCTGTTTTGAAGGTCATTGGATGTTGGCTTTCTAGGATTGGTTAATTGATCGCCCTTTACAGGGCTCTATGGAGGTAAAGGTTTGGAAGGTTGGGAGTTAATGCGAATTAAAGGAATCCCTCTGAGGATCCACCCCAGTTGGTTCCTTATTCTGATTCTTTTTACGTGGACTGCGCAGGGACAGATCTCTAGTTCTGCGATTTCTCCCTTGCCAGCTTGGTTCAGCTGGGGACTTGGATTGGTTACTGCATTGCTGTTATTTGTCTCTGTTTTGTTGCACGAACTTGGCCATTCATTTATGGCTTTGCATGAGGGAGTGAAGGTTCGCAGTATTACCCTTTTCCTGCTTGGCGGGGTTGCGAGAGTTGAAAGAGAGTGCTCCACGGCTATGGGCTCATTGAGGGTTGCATTGGCAGGACCTTTAGTAAGTTTATTTCTTGCAATTGTTTTCTTTCGATCTGTTCAGTTTGCTAATGGTTTAAATCCTTTAATTGCTAATTTATTTGGACGACTAGGAGCCTTAAACCTAGTACTTGCACTCTTTAATTTATTACCTGGCCTGCCTTTAGATGGAGGAGTAATTCTTAAGGCTATTGTTTGGCAATTTACAGGAAGTCAGCGCAAGGGTATTCAAGTCGCCACAGCGACAGGTCGTGCACTTTCTTTCTTTGCAATCATTTTTGGCAGTTGGCTTTGCTTTAGAGGTGGAGGACTAGGAGGACTGTGGTTGATTGTTTTGGGTTGGTTTGGTTTTGCTGCTTCTCGTTCTCAATCTCAAATGCTTACATTGCAAAAAGCTTTGTCTGCTTTAAATGTCAAAGATGCAAGCAGTAGACGTTTTCGTGTAATTGAAGAAGATCAGCCCTTGAGAAGGTTGAGTCAATTATTAACTTCTCCTCAAGAAGGACAAGTGTTTTCAGATTGGATCTTGATTTGTAGATCTGGGAGGTGGATTGGTTATGTTAAAGATGGAATTTTACAAGATATCCCTGTACAGAACTGGGACAAATACTCTTTAGCTGATTTCACAAAACCTCTAGAAGAGTTGCCTTCTATTAGTGAAAAAGCACCTCTATGGAAGGCAGTTGTTTCATTAGAAAATTCTAAAGAAGGCAGATTATTAGTTTTTAATATTGCTGGGCTTCCTTCTGGAACCTTGGACCGAGTAGATATTGGTAAAGCAGTTCTTAATCACCTTGGTTTGAAATTGCCTCCTAATTTCCTGCAAGCTGCACGCAAGCAAAATATTTACCCTTTGGGATTGGCTCTGCCCCAAGTCGTAGAGGCAATGAAGTCATCTGGTCTTCTTGATAACTCTAATCAAGTTAATAAATAACTTTTTGACCTCAGGATTACTTCTTTTAAGCTTTTTTCTTTTAGGCCTGAAATTTCCCATCGAATTGATGGCGCGCATTTCTTAAAAATTCCGTAAAGAAAAAGATCTAGCTCTTTTCTGGGGATAAATGAAGGCGCTTTTTTTGGCGGGGGGCTTTGAAAGACTTCTATCCATAGCTCTTTAGGAGGGTCCAGAAGGATTTCTCCATGCTGAAGAAGATGGCCTTGTTTCCATCGCTGAGCACTTCCAATGCGTTTGTGACCATCTGCATCCACTAGGTCAGCTGATGTAGATCTGGCAAAGCAGTTTTTTTGAGAAGAGCTTTGTGACTGAGCTCCAAAATTCAGTGGCATGCCCAATTCCAGAAAGCCTTTCTGTAGCCATTCGCTTGCTTTTAAATATGCTTCCCTTTTTTTCTTCGGAGGGGATGGCCAAATGAGCGAATAAGTAAGTCCTCCTCCATGGAGGACAGCGCTACCTCCGCTTGGACGTCGAACTAACTTTAATTTTCCTTTTGCAGCTAACCGTTTCCAATTCTCAGGAAAATGTAGTTGATTTTTTCCGAGAGATAGCCATATTCCTTCCCATTCATAGAAACGAAGTGTTAATGAAGGGTTTAAAGAATTTATTGATTTTTCTAGCAAATATTCGTCAAGAGCCATCTGTTGAGGGCCGATTAACTTCAATCTCGGAAGGAATAAGCCTGTACTAATGGCATTAGAAGAGAAGGGATTTTCTGAGTACATTTAGAAAAACGGTTTTTGTTTCTTTAAACGTGTGACAGCCTTTTGCAAAAACTAGCCAATTCTCCACTTATGAGATGAGAATGCATTTGCAGTTGATGTTGGCCGAATGGAACTCACTCCTACTATCGATTTAGCAGGTCTTTGCTTGGTGGTTCTAATTCATGCTGGAGTACTTGCTCTTCGCCTGGGAATCACGCTTAATCGTGCCTAAAAATTTAATTTAGGCTTGGCAGCAGAGTTCCTTTGCGATAAAAGCGGTATAGCCGTTACTAAGTTTTGCAGCCTCTCCTGGTTGAAACCAGGCCTAAAACTAGAAGACGCGCCCGTGCTCGTAAAAAAGATGTTAGGCCTTTAGAGACCCAAAATCAGAGGGTTGATGCAGCAACTCTTGCTTCTGTTTTGCAGCTGCAAGAGCAGAGGAGAGAGATGGTATATAGCTTTATTGCATTATCAATGAAATTAGGCTTGCTTCTTTTGGGTGCAGGGAGTTTGGTTAAGCTTGCGATTTCCTCGCATCACCGGTTAATTCGTCATGCTGAATTGTCATCAGTTCTAGATGTGGAAACTGCAAGATTGATAAGACTGCAAAATCGTTTTGATGAATTCTTTACTATCGGTGGGGATAAAAGGGTCTTAGATGAGCATGATCAGTGGATTGCCCCTAATCGAGTAAGAGTCATTTGGAGATGAACAGCATTTCTAATTAAGACGCTAGTTTGTTTTTTACTCATTTTTGACTTACAAATCACTGGGCTTATTCCTTAGTAGATGGCTTCTTCTCAAGCTGCTCCAGGAACGGTTCTGATTACAGGAACCACTTCAGGTGTTGGTTTATATGCCACCAAGGCATTAATTGATCGTGGCTGGAAGGTAATTACAGCCAATCGCAGTCCGCTTCGTGCCGAGGCTGCTGCTGTAAGTCTTGGACTCCCTTCTGGGAGGCCCAGGCAGCTAAGACATTTGTTTATGGACTTAGGAGACCTGGAGAGCGTTAGAGGAGGCGTTGAAGACCTTCTTGAGTCTCTGGATGAACCTTTGGATGCATTGGTTTGCAATGCGGCTGTTTATTTGCCAAGACTTTCTAAGCCTCGAAGATCAGCGCAGGGGTATGAGATCTCTATGGCAACGAACCATTTTGGTCATTTTTTATTAATTCAAATGCTTCTAGAAAAACTTAGTCTTTCTAGTCGCCCAGTTTGGCTTGGAAGATCTTGGGGAGTAGAGCCTCCAAGAATGGTAATGCTTGGGACTGTTACGGCTAATTATAAAGAATTGGGTGGGAAAATTCCTATTCCAGCACCTGCAGACCTAGGAGATTTGGCTGGTTTTGAAATGGGTTTCAGAGATCCAATTAGTATGGCTAATGGGAAACGTTTTAAGCCGGGAAAAGCTTATAAGGACAGCAAGCTTTGCAACATGATTACGACACAAGAATTACATAGAAGATATAAGGATTCACCTATTGTTTTTACTTCATTGTATCCAGGATGTGTTGCCAATACAAGATTGTTTAGAAACACTCCTAGGATTTTTCAATTACTTTTTCCTTGGTTTCAAAAGTTAATTACAGGAGGATTTGTTAGCCAAAGATTGGCAGGAGAAAGAGTCGCCCAAGTTGTTGCTGACCCTGGGTTCGGTATCTCAGGCGCTCACTGGAGTTGGGGCAATAGGCAAAGAAAGAATCGACAGCAATTTTCTCAGGAACTTTCAGAGAGAGTCACAGATCCACAAATTTCTAAAAGAGTCTGGGAAATAACAATGGAAATTGTGGGACTTAAATAAACCAGTTTTTAATATGCTTTGATTTAATCAAAACCAAGTAAGTCAAATATTTCCCTGTCTTTTAATGGTTCAGCTTCTAAAGGTTTAACTGACTCAGAGAGTTTTTTAGCTAAAGACAAATATTCGTTTTGAACCGCAATGACTTCTTCAGATGGCTCCATTTCAAAAATGGTGCATTTCTTAAGCCTTGATCGGCGAATAGCATCTACATCGCGAAAGTGTGCCATTGTTTTTAAACCGGTGCGATTATTAAACTTTTCTATTTGATCTAACTCTGCTGAGCGATTAGCTACAACTCCTCCTAAACGCACTTTATAATTTTTTGCCTTTGCTTGTATTGCTGCAACTATTCGATTCATTGCAAAAATTGAGTCAAAGTCATTTGCAGTAACAATTAAGCAATAATTGGCGTGTTGAAGAGGGGCTGCGAAACCACCACAAACAACATCTCCCAGAACATCGAAGATCACAACATCAGTATCTTCAAGTAAATGGTGTTCTTTTAAAAGCTTTACTGTTTGACCTGTTACATATCCACCACAACCTGTTCCTGCTGGAGGACCACCACTCTCAACGCACATGACTCCATTGAATCCTTGGAACATGAAGTCATCTGGCCTTAGCTCTTCACTATGAAAATCGACCTCTTCAAGGATATCGATTACAGTCGGCACCATTTTGTGAGTGAGAGTAAAGGTGCTGTCATGCTTTGGATCACACCCGATTTGAAGAACCTTTTTTCCTAGTTTTGAGAACGCAGCTGAGAGGTTTGAAGAAGTTGTTGATTTCCCTATACCGCCTTTCCCATAGACCGCTATGACGAGGGCTCCTTCGCGAATTTGAGCAGAGGGATCTTGTTGTACTTGAACACTCCCTTCTCCATCAGCTGGGCGGGCAAGAGTTGATGTCATGAAGGGAAATCTTATTTGGGCTCTATTTTTTATTAAAGACCTAGGAGAGAGAAGTGGCTCATACTTTGTTAATTTCGAAACAAGAGGTTTAGCTTTTATTCCTAATTGAATTAGAAGCTCTAGCCAGATTGATTCCAGTCAGGGCAAAGCCTTATTGAATAAAAAAGATTTTGATAATTTAATTTCTTAGCTTTTTCTTATGAGTTGAAATGGGCTTTTGCATCGTAAAGCGTTTCACTATCAATTTTTCTACAGCCGGCCTGTCGAGCATATTTTTCAGTTTTTATACGGACTTTTCCTCGCACAAAGAAGGGTATTTTGGAAAGTTCAGCTTCGCCTTCGGCAGTCCATATGGGGACTTCTTCTGAAGAGGTATCTTGTGTGCAATTGATAGCACGTTGCTTTTGACTGGTTTCGTTTTCGCTTTGAACTCCCCCTAAATGACCAAGATGGCTTTGATGGCCATCTACAAATTCGAAATCATGACGGAACATCCCAATCAGATGTTCTTCTAATCCCATCATTAGGGGGTGAACCCAGCTATCAAAAATTACGTTTGCCCCTTCCCACCCCATCTGTGGACTATATCTAGCCGGGACATCCTGAACATGCATTGGTGTGCTTATAACTGCACAGGGAATACCCAGCCTTTTTGCACTATGTCTTTCCATTTGAGTCCCAAGAACAAGCTCTGGAGCTGTAGCTTCTATCGCTTCTTCAACTTCGAGATAATTATTGGTAATTAAAGCTTCTAACCCAAGCTCTTTTGCCATTCCTCGTACTTGTCTTGCCATCTCGCGACTGTATGTACCTAGACCTACGACTTCAAACCCAAGCTCTTCTTTTGCGATTCTTGCGGCCGATAATGCGTGCGTTCCATCTCCAAAAATAAATACTCTCTTATCAGTTAGATAATTTGAATCTACTGACTGCGAATACCAATTTAATCGAGATTTATTTCTTTCATCTTTTGGGTTGTAAGTAGGCATCCCTAAAATCTCGTGAATTTCTGAAAGAAAATCATGGGTTGCGCCTATTCCTATAGGAACATTCCGAGTGAAAGGCATTCCAAAGTTGCGTTCAAGCCATAGACAGGTGGATTCAGCTACCTCGGGGTAAAGGCAAATGTTTGCATCAGCTTTTGGCAGTCGCATTAGATCAGCCGGTGACGCTTCAAGGGGGGCTACAGCATTTATATCGATACCCTGCTCTGTGAGAAGTTTTTGGACTTCTAAAACATCATCACGGCAGCGAAACCCTAGTAAAGATGGACCTAGCAGATTTACTCTTGGCCGACGCTTTTGGTGTTTCCAATCCTCTGGATCTTTTTGAATATTTTCAGGAGTCTGATTTTTTAGTAAACCACGTATTAATTGGTAAAACGTTTCTGAGGCACCCCAATTTTCTTTTTTACTGTATGCGGGCAACTCGAGGCTAACAACTGGAATACCAAGACCCATACCCTCAGCAAGAGAACCAGGTTGGTCTTGAATTAGTTCTGCTGTACAACTTTCTCCTACTAATAGTGCAGTGGGTTGGAATCTTTCTACGGCTTCTTTTATATGCCCCTTAACTAATTCTGCAGTATCTCCTCCAAGATCTCTCGCTTGAAAAGTAGTGTATGTAACTGGGGGCCTCTTCCCCCGTCTTTCAATCATTGTAAAAAGAAGATCTGCATAGGTGTCTCCTTGAGGAGCATGCAAAACATAGTGAACCTCTTTCATTGAAGATGCGATTCGCATTGCTCCGATGTGAGGAGGACCTTCATACGTCCAGAGGGTTAGTTCCATTATTAAGCGTGAGTGAGAAGTTTTTGATTAAGAAGATTGTGTCTGTGAAGCGGCCTTGAAAACAATTCAGCAAGGTCTGCTGCTTGATCAATTCCATGAATTGGACTGAAAACAAGTTCGATTGACCATTTTGTTGAGATTCCCTCAGCTTCAAGTGGGTTCGCTAACCCCATGCCGCAAACAACCAGATCAGGCTTTTTATCTCTAACTCTATCGAGTTGTTTTTCTACGTGCTGACCTTCCATTACTAGAGTTTTGTCAGGGAGCAGATCAAGCTCTGGCTGCATCATTTCTCTATTTAGGTAAGGAGTTCCTACTTCAATTATTTCCATCCCGCATTCTCGGTGAAGAAAGCGAGCAAGTGGAATTTCAAGTTGTGATTCTGGAAGCAGAAAAAGCTTCTTGCCTCCAAGCTTTTCTTTGTACTTCTCTAAAGCTTTTTTTGACCTACTAATTAGAGGATTAAGTACTGATTCAAATAAAGAGGGAGGGATATTGAAAGATTGTGCAGCTGCTTTCATCCATAATTCACTTCCTTCTACACCCATTGGGAAAGGTGCTTTAAGAATGTGTGCCCCTCTATCTTTGAGAACCCTTGCAGTTTCGGTGAGATAGGGCTGAGTTAAGAGGACTCGAGTCCCTGTACCTATAGAAGGAAGATCTTCGGATTGTCTTGGTGGAAAACTTGCTACATTTTTGATTCCTAAACGATTAAACAAACTGACAAGGCGATCTTCAACAGAGTTTGAGAGAGTTCCTACTAATAACAATTGATCGATTTCACTCTCTGGCATTAATGGGGCTAGAGCTTTTAATGCTCCATCCTCTCCTTGTGTAAAGGTTGTTTCGATGCCACTACCTGAGTAATTCAGAACCCTTACGTGATCTTTTAATTCTTGATTAAGGTGTTCAGCAACTCTTGCTAGATCAATTTTAATGACCTCGCTGGGACAAGATCCAACTAGGAAAAGAGTGCGAATTTCAGGACGTCTTTTTAGGAGATCGTGAACTACTCGCTTTACCTCTTCGTGAGCATCGGCAAGACCAGCAAGGTCTCTTTCTTCCAGGATTGCAGTTCCAAATCGAGGTTCTGCAAAGATCATTACCCCAGCAGCACTTTGTAGTAAGTGTGCGCAAGTTCGCGAACCAACTACGAGAAAAAATGCATCAGGCATTCTTCGATGCAACCAAACGATTGATGTAAGGCCACAGAAGACTTCTCTTGGTCCTGTTTCTTTAAGCAGCGTCGCGCCGCCCATGAGGCACTCTCAATTCTTTATTCAAATTGCATCCAATTCAGGCAAATGGGGCACTAGTAACTAAAACTCTTTGGGATTGCTTATATTTTGTTGCAACTAGCGAGCATTTTTTAAACGTTGAATTTGGCCTTTTTTTCTAGAAAAAACTCTGTTTTTTAAAGCCAAGAATCTATTGAGCACTATTTCACCGAATCAAGGTTTCTTTGAGAACCGTTCTTATGAAAAGGCTTAAGAGATAAAAATTTTTGAAGAGCTCGTTAAATGGCTCAGTATTTATTTGGAATTTAATTAGGCCTTCCTATTCAAGAAGAACGAGCAGAGAAATATTTTTTGTTATGAAATCCTCATGGAGGGTTTTAGTTAGTTCCTCCAATAATTAGATCCTTTTTCCGCTCGAGTGAGTTTCCAAACATTTCTACTGATTCGTTCTGCGAGGAGACCTCCTCGTTCAGCTTTTGCTGAGCCAGGACGAGCTCCTAATAGATGGCTAACTTCAGCGGTACTTAAAGGAGCACCAGTTTCAATTGCTAGAGCAGTTAATTCAAGTCGTTGACGAAGCGAAACAAGATCAGTTTTCTCACCGGCCCCTTCGCTTGCCCATTCCCAACCTGGACCACCTTCTCGAGACATCTTTTGCATGAGTCCTAGGCCTATCAAACCCAAGGCCTGTTCTGCTTTTAGCTCGCCAGGAAGAGCGTCAGAGCTGGATGTGTTTTGCTGAGAAGTAGTCATCCGAAAACTTCATATATTTCATAAAAGTTATCGGCTCCGAATCAGCTTGCAAGGCCTTTTATTGACTAAATGGTTAATCAGTCCAGTATTATCCGCGCCATGGCGGGATTCGTCGGAGTTGATAATCGAGAGCGAAGACTCGGTGGGAGATCGCTCATTACAGGGACTGAGGTTCTGCCTCAATCTTCTGGAGCTAGCTGCGTTATTACTACAGATTCAGAGACTGCAAGAGTTGCGCGTCAAGCAAGTCATGTTCAGCAAATTGAGTTGCGGTCATATGTATTTATTGACTCTCTTCAGCCTCAGCTAGCTGCCTATATGGGCACTGTTAGTCAAGGCTTTCTCCCTATCCCTGGTGATGCATGCCTTTGGATGGAGGTTTCACCAGGTATGGCTGTTCATAGAGTTACTGATATAGCCCTTAAAGCGAGCAATGTCCGCTTAGGACAGATGGTGGTTGAAAGGGCTTTTGGCTCTATGGCTCTTTATCATCGAGATCAAAGTACGGTTTTGCATTCTGGAGATGTCGTTTTAGATGCAATAGGTAGTTCAATTGATAAACGAAATAAGTGCGATGTGAGTTGGACTGAAGTTATAAGAGCAATTACACCTGATCATGCTGTTCTAATTAACCGACAGAATCGCCGAGGCTCAATGATTCAATCAGGGATGAGTATGTTTATCCTTGAGACAGAACCTGCAGGATATGTTTTGTATGCAGCGAATGAGGCTGAAAAGGCTTCTAATATCACGGTTGTGGACGTTAAGGGAGTAGGCGCATTTGGTCGTCTTACTCTCGCAGGAAAAGAAGGAGATGTGGAGGAATCTGCAGCTGCTGCAATGCGAGCTATTGATCAGATAAATAGTTGATTTAAGGATTCAATCCAAATTCTTTGAGTAGATAAGGTGCAATGTTGCGCGCAGCTTTTCCTCTGCTACCCAGTTTTGTTAGTTGTTCTTGATTTAATTCTCCGTATGTGCACTGAGCTTCTTTGACCCAGAAAATTGATTCGAATTCCCCATTTGGGTAGGCAGGAGCTTTCAGGATTTCTCCCCAGCAAATGCCCTCAGCGGTTGTGATTGGGATCCCTGTTGGGTCGCATAGAACCATTGAGCTATGAAAACGTGCGCTGCGATAAGGGCTTTCCCCTAGAGCAAGAAGAAGTTTTTTAAGTTTCTGCTCGTTGTTTTTTTCGTACCTTGCCGAATAAATCCCAGGATCTCCGTTTAGGGCATCAACTTCAAGGCCAGAGTCGTCTGCAATTGTCCAGCTATTAGTAATTTTTGCAGCAGCTTGAGCTTTAAGTAAGGCATTCTCTAAATAGGTTGAACCCGTTTCTTGGACTTCAAGATCCTCAGGTTGGCGTTTGGTTTCTAGTGGCAATGGACCAAGCATTGCTTCGATCTCTGCAACTTTTCTAGGGTTGCCACTAGCAATAATGAGTAGCGGCTTGGTCACTTTGTTGGGAAAAGATCAAAAACCATTGTGCAGGACATTCAAGCTAAATATTCCAATGAATTTAATTGGATTGAGACAGGATGGGTTGAACATTCCAGCCCTTGGCAATGCCTAGGGACCTGCCTCGAATGGTGAAAATACCTATCAAGATGCTGAAGTGCAACGGTTTGTTTGGATGTGCTCACTCAAACACCAACAGCTGTTTTTAACAGTCACCGACTAGGTCATAAGTGGAGCTTATGGGAGATAGTAGCGACAGTGATCGAGATTTTGGTCAAATTCTCTTGACGAATCACTGGCTTTCAAAGCATTGTCCATTACGAACATTCCACCCTTACTGAGTTAGGCAATGGCTAACGAAACCATGGGCATCGCTCTCGGCATGATCGAGACACGCGGCCTTGTACCTGCGATTGAAGCTGCTGACGCAATGACCAAGGCTGCCGAAGTGCGCCTTATTGGTCGTGAGTTTGTCGGTGGTGGCTACGTAACTGTTTTAGTTCGTGGAGAAACTGGCGCTGTTAACGCTGCTGTTCGTGCTGGAGCTGATGCATGTGAGCGTGTAGGCGACGGTCTTGTTGCTGCACACATCATTGCGCGCCCTCACCGCGAAGTTGAACCAGCTCTTGGTAACGGCAACTTCCTAGGTCAGAAGGACTGAAAAATTGAGCGAACCCTTTAAGAAGGTTCGCGCTATTTCATTCCTCAATACCGACTTACTAGGAGTTATCTAATGAGCAAGAAGTATGACGCTGGGGTAAAGGAGTACAGAGACACCTACTGGACTCCCGAATATGTCCCCCTAGACACCGACCTTTTGGCTTGCTTTAAATGCACTGGCCAAGAAGGTGTTCCAAGAGAAGAAGTTGCAGCTGCTGTCGCTGCAGAATCATCTACAGGAACTTGGTCCACAGTTTGGTCCGAGTTGCTGACTGACCTTGAATTTTACAAAGGTCGTTGTTACCGCATTGAAGATGTCCCTGGAGACAAGGAATCTTTCTATGCCTTTATTGCCTATCCTCTCGACCTTTTTGAAGAAGGTTCGATAACCAATGTTCTGACTTCTTTAGTCGGTAATGTTTTTGGTTTTAAGGCATTACGTCATTTGCGCCTTGAGGACATTCGCTTCCCTATGGCCTTTATTAAGACCTGCGGTGGCCCTCCAAACGGCATTCAGGTAGAGCGTGACCGTCTAAATAAATACGGACGCCCTCTTCTTGGCTGCACAATTAAACCAAAACTTGGCCTTTCCGGTAAAAACTATGGTCGGGTTGTTTATGAATGTCTCCGTGGTGGTCTAGACCTCACCAAAGATGACGAGAACATCAACTCTCAGCCTTTCCAGCGTTGGAGAGAGCGCTTTGAGTTTGTTGCAGAGGCGGTGAAGCTTGCTCAGCAGGAAACTGGTGAGATTAAAGGTCACTATCTTAATTGCACAGCAACTACTCCGGAAGAGATGTATGAGCGTGCCGAGTTCGCTAAGGAACTTGATATGCCAATCATCATGCATGATTACATCACTGGTGGATTCACAGCCAATACTGGCTTGGCCAACTGGTGCCGTAAGAATGGAATGCTGCTTCACATCCACCGTGCTATGCACGCTGTGATTGACCGTCATCCAAAACATGGAATTCATTTCCGTGTACTAGCTAAATGCTTGCGACTATCTGGTGGCGATCAACTTCACACCGGTACTGTTGTTGGAAAACTAGAGGGTGACCGTCAAACCACTCTTGGTTATATCGACAACTTACGTGAGTCTTTTGTCCCTGAAGATCGCTCTCGCGGAAACTTCTTTGATCAGGATTGGGGCTCTATGCCGGGAGTATTTGCGGTTGCCTCTGGTGGTATCCACGTTTGGCATATGCCAGCTTTGCTTGCAATCTTTGGCGATGACTCATGTTTGCAGTTTGGTGGCGGAACTCATGGACACCCATGGGGATCAGCTGCTGGTGCTGCTGCAAACCGGGTTGCACTTGAAGCTTGCGTAAAAGCACGTAACTCAGGCAGAGAAATCGAAAAAGAGAGTCGCGACATCCTTATGGAAGCTGCGAAGCATAGTCCTGAACTTGCCATCGCACTTGAGACCTGGAAGGAGATCAAGTTCGAATTTGACACAGTCGACAAGCTCGACGTTCAGCAATAGCGAGTTGGAGGAGGCATTGCCTCCTCACTCTCTTTATTCCTTCAATTTCATTCGCCGATTCATCTAATCGGCTTTTATACATTCACACTCCCAGGTTCACTATGCCTTTCCAGAGCACCGTGGCTGACTATCAAACAGTTGCCACCCTGGAAACCTTCGGCTTCTTACCGCCGATGACCCAGGACGAAATTTACGATCAAATTGCTTACATCATTGCTCAAGGCTGGAGTCCAGTTATTGAGCATGTTCATCCAACTGGTTCTATGCAGACCTATTGGTCTTATTGGAAACTTCCCTTTTTTGGAGAGAAGGATCTAAACGTGGTTGTCAATGAGCTTGAGGCTTGCCATCGAGCATATCCTGACCACCATGTACGCATCGTTGGATACGACGCTTACACCCAGAGTCAAGGAACTTGCTTCGTAGTTTTTGAAGGGCGCTGATTAGCTTGTTAGTAAATAGTCTCGACCTTTGAGACTATTTACTTCCCTTCTACGTTGTTTGACCTTTCATTTATCTCAGACGTTTATTTTGAGCGGACATGGCAAATCAATCAAGTCGAGAACTAGCACTTGAGCGCCGTAAGGCTCTTAGTGAAGGAGGGAAGAAATCGACTTCCTTAAGTGCGTCTGCTCCTAATAGAGTTAGAACAGCTGCTGATGCACGTTCAACGAGAACAGAACCTTCTTCTGTTGATTCGAGCAGAAAAAGTTCTCACAAAAAATTTCCAAGCAAGACATATTCACAAAGCACTTCTTCTGCTACTTCTAGATCTGTAAGACCCGTAAGCCAACCAAGCAGAGAATTGGTTTTGGCCCGCAGAAAAGAACTGTCACTCAGAGGAAAGTCTGCTGATAAAAGTAAAGACCGTACTCGCATAGACATCGAAAAAGGGATGTCTAATAATCAAAGTCATTCTTCTCCTGTCATAACAACTCAGAATAGTGAAGGTCATACAAATGCTGAGCCTTCACCGTCTTTGTACAAGTCTTCTAAATTGAACAAAAGAAGCGGAGAGCGAAGGAGTACTACTAAAAGACGTCCAATACAAAACACAAGTAGAGCACTAGTTTTGGCACGCCGTGAAGCACAATCAAAACACGGTAAAACAGCTGGTAAGCAGCCAACCTCAGCAGCTTCTGTGGCTAGACAAGGGGATCCTGATTTGACCAGTAGAGAACTTGCTCAGAGAGTGCGAGATCTTCGTAGCAAAAGTGGTGCAACTGGAAATAAACGCTCAACTGCTACACGTCCTTGTGGACCGAATCGCAAAGGATCTAAGAACTCATCAGCTGCTGATGCACACTGGAAAGTTGGAGTAAGTGAAACCATCTCAGGACAAAAAGTCACTGGGACCCAGGCAAATCGCTCTGCGAAGACTACGGGTAATGAGGCAAGTACATGTCGTTCAATTACTGGTACTCAATATTTAGGTTCTGAGGTTTTTGATAGTTTTTGTCAATCTTCTCCATCTCCTAGTCAACCTTCCAAAGTTGCTGTAACTAACACTACTCATGGGAATCGTGTAACTGGGAATGAAGTAGGGCGATCTGAAAAAGTTACAGGAGATGAGCCTGGAACTTGCAAGCCTTTAACTGGCACTGAATACATCTCAGCAAATCAATCAAGTTCTTTTTGCGGAGGTGTTCAATCACCCCCTAGAAAAGTTGGACATAGCCTCACCCTTGATGGGCGATCAGTTAGTGGCGTAATGGTTGGACGCTCTTCTAAAGTCACAGGGGATGAAGCTGGTTCCCATAAAGGACTTACAGGAGATCAATATTTGGGTGCAGATCCATTACCCGAAGGAAGGGCAGCAGAAAAGGTTGGCTCTTTTAATACCTTGCGAGGTTCAGGTGTTACTGGAACTCATGTAGCTCGATCCGAGTTCGTTACAGGCAACGAGCCAGGAAGTTGTAAGCGAGTGACTGGTGATGAATATGTAGGCCCTGAACAATTCCAAACATTCTGTGGAGGGCGACCTGATCCTGAAGCTGCGAAGGTTGGATTAAGTCTTACTAATAAATCACAAGGTGTAAGTGGAACTATGACAGGTCGGTCTGAGCTTGTTACAGGAGATGAGCCTGGAACATGTAAAGCGATTACTGGTACCCCTTATGCAGGAATAGAGCAAGCAACTCAATGGTGTAATAGTTCATCTGTTGGTGAGATTCAACAGCGTACGCCCAAGAGATTAGGTACTCCAGGCCCTCTAATGACTGGTCTACAGCCTGGACTTGGAGGAGTAATGACAGGAGCGCATAAAGGTGCGTGTGAAAATTTAACGGGCACTCCTTATGTTGGAGAAGATCATCTGCAGCAAGCTTGTGGAGTCAAACCCTCATCTACCAGCTCTGAATACAACAACTTAGAAGAGAAAACTTTTGGTTCAGAATTTAGTGTTCAATCTCCAGCTAGGGCGGCACAGAAAGAGAGGGAAAATCAGTCAGCGGTAACCGGTACAAGTTACGAAAATGGTTCCAGAATTACTGGGCCGTTTGACATGGCACCAGACAAGATCACTGGAACTGAGCAATTTCGCTTTGATTCCAAGAAACATCGTCAATTCAACTCTGCCCCACTACAAGAGATAGCGACTACAGACGAAAGTCCTTCTCGCCCCCCCTCTCGAATTACAGGTGAGGGTCAGTCAGCAGGATTAAACATTACAGGTGATGATTGGGACCGTGGTGATCAGGTCACTGGTACAGAAGGTGTTTCTGCTCGTAAAAGAAACCCAACCCGTCCTGGTCCTATGACTGCGATGCCAAGTAATCAATCAAAGCGAAATGATGAATTAGCAAAACCAGACTTTCTTATTACAGGTTCTAGTGGCAATACCAGAGATGGACAGCTAGTCACATTCTCTGGTGGAGCAAGAGGTTGAGAAATTGATGGCCTATAGAAATTTGGCCAAAAATGTAAGTAGCTTCCGCGGTCCAACGGCGCCTCGGAAGAGATATTCCACTGCGGAACTGTCCACACCCCTATCTCTCACAGCATCTGAAAGAAGTAAAGACTTCTCTAGTCCTCACCCTCTTACAGATTTAACTTCGAACAAATACCTTCAATCATATGAGTCTGAAATTAAAGGTAGTTTTGACAGAATTGTTCCTTTGCTTAAAAGAGTTTCAACTCTTCAACATGAGCAAGACTTCATTAAGCAAGCTCAGGAAATAAGTCGAGATCAACTTGGTTTTGACTTACCTATTCACCTACTCGAGAAGGCATGGGTCAGACCTTTAGATATGCGGGCTTTATTTGCTTGGTGTGTTTTTCAAACACATAAGCATTACAGCGATAAGTTCTTTGAATTAGACCCACTGCAGGGGTCTAAAGAAAACAGTGAAGCAAAATCTTTTCAATCTTTCCTATCTGACTGCGGATTTCATTTACTAGATGTTTCTCCTTGCTCGGATGGCCGCTTAGCTCATTCAATTGCATATGTCTTAAGAATCCCTTTTAGTACAGTTCGCCGCAGGTCTCATGCAGGGGCTCTTTTTGATGTTGAACAAACTGTCAATCGATGGATAAAAACTGAGCATTACCGCTATCGGGAGGGGGTTCCTAATACTGCGCATTCACCAACGCGCTATTTGAAGGTAGTTACCTACCATTTCAGTTCTATTGATCCTGAACATCAAGGTTGCGCTGCACATGGAAGTAATGATGAGGTTGCAGCATCAGCAGGCCTTCAACGTTTACTTGATTTCCGTAAAGCAATTGAGAATAGCTTTTGTTGCGGTGCTTCAGTGGATCTCCTTTTGATTGGAATTGATACTGATACCGATGCAATTCGTGTACATGTTCCTACCTCTGATGGCACTATGGCTCTTGACGAATGGATATCGGTTGCTGATCTCTATAAAGAAACTTGCTTGCTATCGGCTCAAGATGCCCTCCGAAAGATAAGAGAGACAGTCGAGACTGCAGCTCCAGGAAAGATAGATGCTGGAATGGTTTCTTTCATTACTCGATTAATTGCTAATAACATTTCTCAAGTTGATTATGTTCTTCAACTTCATAACGGCCCTTACCCTGATGCTGGTCATGCAGAAAGGTTTATTGGAGTAGGAATTGGGTTTAAGGAAGTTCATTTGCGAAACCTCACTTATTTTTCTCATTTAGATACGGTTGAAGAAGGAGCTCCTGACTTGGATGTAGGCGTTAAGATATTTAAGGGATTGAATGTATCTAGAGATTTACCTATTCCTGTGGTTATTCGATTTGATTATTCAGGTAAAGTTCCAGGAGCAAGGGAGAGATCTATATCGGATTGTCATCGAGTAAATGAGGCGATTTCAACGCGTTATCAACAATTAGTTGCAGATGGATTGTTGCACACCTTTTTAACTATTCGAGATCGAGATCAAAATGGCCCTTCTGAAACAGTAGGGTCTTCTCTCGATCCTTCATCCACGGGGGCTCATTAAATGCTTATTTGCAAAGTTGTTAAACCACTAGTTTCAACAAATAGAATTCCTGGACTTGAGCATAAACACCTTCAAGTCGTTTTAGATGGCAGTGCTCAGAAAGTTGCTGTTGATGCGGTTGGTTGTAAACCTGGTGATTGGGTTATTTGCGTCGGAAGCTCTGCTGCTAGAGAGGCAGCAGGAAGCAAATCTTACCCAAGTGATCTCACAATTATTGGAATTATTGATTATTGGGATCCTGACAACCCTAAGCCTGTGCAAGGGAGGAATGGATGATGGAGATTATGCAAGCTATGGGCCTCCTGGTATGTACTCAGCGAGTGGAAGGACTAAATCATATGAATTTACGTATTCTCCGTAATAACAAAGGCAAGCACCTAGTAGCTGTTGATCCAGTTGGGGTTCGAGAAGGCAACTGGGTTTTTACCGCAACTGGAACAGCTGCTCGCTTTGCGTGTCCAAATCCAAATACTCAAACAGATCTCACTATTGAAGGAATCATTGATCATTGGGCTCCAGATGGATAGAAGTTTTTAACTTTGATTGTGTTCTAAACCTTTTCGATAAAAATTCATGACTAATTCTGCTACTCCTAATTCTTCTAAGGCTTCAACACAAACTGTTGACGTCTCACCTTTAAAAACTACAGCTAATGAGTCATCAGGATCTGTTAAGGCATCTCAATCCAATAACAATACAACTGGAGCTAAGAGCACTTCTTTAAAAACATCTAAAGAGCTTGTTTCTGGCTCAGGAAATAAGAAAAATATTATGAATAATGGGGGTTCGTCTACTAATTCATCCAAATTCTCATCCAATAGTTTTTCTGAGTTGCCTCAAGGGATTGCGTTAGGAATGATTGAAACAAGGGGAGTAGTCCCAGCTATTGAGGCTGCTGATGCAATGACAAAAGCGGCAGAGGTAACCTTAATCGCAAGAGAATATGTTGGGGGCGGATATGTCACTGTCATGGTTAGGGGAGAAACAGGAGCCGTGAATGCCTCTGTTCGTGCTGGCGCCGACGCTTGTGAGCGCGTTGGAGATGGTCTTGTTGCGGCTCATATCATTGCCCGCCCTCATACCGAAATAGAACCAGTATTAAAAACGAGCGGCGCTAAGAGAAGATATTAATTACTTTGTTTTTATATAATTTTAATCGATAAGGCTGGTATTTACTTACTAACTTTGATCTAGCTTCAGTATTTAATCCTATTGCTTCTTATGGATAAGTGGGAAGAGCGCAAGCGCCCTATTCGATTGGAAAGGCGGTTTGAATTTGAAAATTATGAAAAAACTAGAGATTTTCTGGATCGTCTTGGCGAACAATGCGAAGCGGTCAATCGGTTTCCTGATATCAGTTTTGGAAAGACTTATGTAAACATCACTTTGCGTCCTGACAATCAACAGTCAGAAGATCAGATCTCAGAAGATGATTACAAATTTGCTGAAGATATAGATGGACTCCTCGATTGACTTATCAGCTGCATATCTTGATTCGGGTGTGGCAGAAGTACTTGATGACCTAGATAGAGATCTGATTGGACTCACTCCTGTCAAAACTCGAATAAAAGAGATTGCAGCTTTATTATTGGTTGATAAGGCAAGGCAAGATTTTGAGCTAGCTAGTTTTAAGCCTGCACTTCATATGTCTTTTACTGGTCGTCCTGGGACTGGAAAGACAACAGTAGCAAGTAGGCTCTCCAAGATCTTGCACAAACTTGGGTATTTACGAAAAGGACATCTTGTTGCTGTAACGAGAGATGATTTGGTTGGTCAATATGTAGGTCATACAGCACCAAAAACAAAGGAAATAATAAAAAGGGCGCAAGGTGGAGTTTTATTTATAGATGAAGCCTATTATCTTTATAAGTCAGGAAATGAGAGAGATTTCGGGACAGAAGTGATAGAAATTCTATTGCAGGATATGGAGAGGCAAAGAGATGATTTTGTAGTTATATTTGCAGGATATAAAGATTTGATGGAATCATTTTATAAGTCTAATCCTGGCCTTTATTCAAGAGTCGCTCATCACATTGACTTTCCAGATTATACGAATAAAGAGCTATTAGAAATAGCTAATTTATTCTTAGAGGAACAAAACTATTCTTTTAGCAAAGAAGCAAAGGAATCATTTGAAGATTATATTCAGAAACGTCGAGAACTCCCTTTTTTTGCGAATGCACGCTCAATTCGTAATGCTCTTGATAGATGCAGATTAAGACAAGCTAATAGATTATTTTCAAATATGAATAACCTTATTTCTAGAGAGGAACTTATAACTATAGAGGCTTCTGATATAAGAGCTAGTCGAGTTTTTCAAGGTGAATTAGAGGGCCGTAATTAATTCAATAAATATAAATTTTATTAGATTGCTTTTTAAATTTAAATAAATGCCTAGTCTTTAGGCTGCTCGAGATCTCGTTTTATTAAGACCATTAGATAAGAAGGTGCTTTGTATCGACCGGGCAGGCATCTGTTCAAGGTCTCCAGATGGCTCCAGCATACGGTTCTTTGTATTTCCTGAGCAGTCCTACCTTCTTTGAGAAGCCGCCTCAGCGCCTTGCAATAAAGCGGATAGCCAGCTTCAAGTTCACCAATCGTCAGCTTGGCTGCAGGCATGTTCTGTCGCAGGTAAGACTAAATCTTAGACAATAGGAGGGCCTACTTGCAAAGAGCAATGATTGATGTAAGCGTTTTCTTTGCATCTTTGCCTTGTTTTTTGGCTGAAACCCAGAAGAATCAAGGCTTAAAGAAAGAATGTTTATAGTTTCTTATTGATCGCTTTGGCCCAGCCAAGCAACACAGTCAATTTCTACTAGTGCGTTTTTGGGTAAAGCCGATACTTCAATACATGCTCTTGCTGGTGTTACTCCATGGCTAAAAGTCTTTGCGTAAATGGCATTGACTTTGGTGAAATCTTTTAAATCGACTAGGTAAATAGTTGTTTTGACCACTTGAATGGGGCTAGCCCCAGCTGCCTTAAGTACTGCCTTTAAATTGTTGAGAGCTTGTAGCGTTTCTTTCTCTACATCGCCACCACCTACCATTTCTCCAGAGCTTGGATCTAGAGCTATTTGACCCGAGCAATATACCCAGTCCCCTGCTATTACAGCCTGGTTGTATGGTCCAACTGGAGAAGGAGCTGATTCGGTTTTGATGGCTTTTGAGGAAGATTGCATGAGCCTATTGAATCTGTCCTTAATTATCCTCCTGGGCCTTTCAATTAAAATCCAATTAGGTGAGATTGTTTTTTGGAAAAAATTATTCCATGCGAGTCGAGTCGGTATAGGCGTTAGAAAATATTTTTTATATTACCAATTATCTTTGTGATTTCTTAGATAAGTAAATTCATCTAAGTTTTTACTGCGAATAAATAAGTTAGTCTCTTTTTCTTCTGAAATTGTTGTTGGGAGCGTTGATAATCCATTCGCTCTCAGCTTAATTACTTTTTGTAGCCTATTCTTGATAGCCAAATTCTCTGGGTGAATAGAATTTGCCCAACGAAGATTTGCTTCTGTATATTCATGAGCACAATAGACTTCTGTTTCGTCAGGTAAGCATTTGAGCCTTTGGATTGCTTTATACATCTCTGATGCTGTGCCTTCAAAGAGCCTTCCGCAACCTGCCGCAAAAAGAGTATCTCCACAAAAAAGCAAAGGCGTGCTCTCTTCCTCTTTGGTTTGAGGGACATAAAAAGCCAAGTGTGTTTTTGTGTGCCCAGGCACTTCTAAAACTTTGATTTGACCACCTAAAAGCTCAAATTCATCTTTTTCTTTAACTGAGATAGTTTGGAATGGTATTCGAGTTAAGTCTGCTTTAGAGGCGTAAACGTTTGCTTGGGGCCAATATTCGAGTAGACCTTTAGTCCCTCCAATATGGTCTAAATGATGATGCGTTTGAAGTATTCCTATTAGCTTTAAATGTTTAGCCTCAAGCCATTCTATGACTGGTCTGGTATTTGATGGATCGATGACGACTGCCTCGTTTTCACGGAACCATATCCATATAATGTTGTCCTCCAGGACTGGTATTCCGTAGATTGACCACTTGTTGTTTGTGATGGACATAGCTAGTTGGGAATGTCGGCTCGTTAAAGTCCAAATGGAAGAATTACTCCATGATTACTGTTGCCCTGGCTAAAGGAGCTTTGCTCAAAGACTCTGTAACTCGTTTTGCCAAAGCGGGTTTAGATTTTTCTGCTGTATTGGATCCAATTAATCGCCAGTTAATGGTGCCTTCTAGCTGTGGAAGAGCGCGCGCACTACTCGTTCGAAATGGTGATGTTCCTGTATATGTCGCCTATGGACAAGCTCAGTTAGGGGTTGTTGGGTATGACGTGCTTAAGGAGCATAAATTGCAAGTCGCAAATTTAGTTGATCTAGGATTTGGTGAATGTCATATGGCTGTTGCTGTGAAAGCAACAAGTATGTATAAACATGCGGCTGATTTACCTCCGCATTGTCGTGTTGCAAGCAAATTTACAAATTGTGCAAGATCCTTTTTTGATGATCTTGACCTTCCAGTAGAACTTGTTCATTTGACTGGATCAGTTGAGCTTGGTCCTATAACTGGGATGGCGGAAGCAATTGTCGATTTAGTCGCTACTGGAAGGACCCTTCGCGAAAATGGATTAATTGCTATAGAGGAGCTTTTCACTTCTACAGCTCGTTTAGTGGGAAATCCAACTTCTTTGCGATTGGACAGAGGGGAGCTTCAGGCCATTGTTGAAGCTGTTCGCTCAGAAAAAAAATTAAACTATTTTGATAGCTGATGGCGTTTACTGATTTACAGCGAATTAAACGCTTGGGGCGTTATTTACAACAAGATAGAAGACGCCTACTAATAATCTTTTTAATACTTGTTCCGGTTTCAATCGCTGGAGCTATTCAGCCACTTTTGGTAGGCCAGGCAATAAGTGTATTGAGAGGAGAGCCCACATTCTCAATTTTAAAGACACTTTCATTAAATGAATCAATAAGATTATTGGTAAGCCTTTTATTGATTTCTGTTCTAACTAGGCTGGCTTTACAGGGGTATCAAACTTACAACATTCAAGCCGTTGGCCAGAGGCTGACTTCGCGGATACGTGAAGAATTGTTCTCGCATTCGATGGCACTTTCATTGCGGTTTCATGACAGAATGCCAGTAGGCAAATTACTAACAAGACTTACAAGTGATGTAGATGCTCTTGCGGAAGTTTTTGGAAGTGGAGCAGTGGGGATCTTGGCTGATTTGGTTAGCTTATTTGTTATCGCTATTACTATGCTTATTGTTGAATGGCGATTAGGAGCATTGCTCTTAATAACTCAGATACCTGTAACTATTTTTATTTTGTGGCTACAAAAATGTTATAGAAGATCTAACTATAAAGTTAGGGAAGAGTTGTCACAACTGAATGCAGACTTTCAAGAAAACCTTCAGGGATTAGAAGTTGTTCAAATGTTTAGAAGGGAAAATATAAATAGTAAGAAATTCAATGATAGAGGAAATATCTATAGAAAGGCTATTAATGGGACTATTTTTTATGATAGTAGTATTTCGGCATTTATTGAGTGGGTATCTCTTGCCGCAGTTGCTTTGGTTTTAGCAATGGGTGGATGGATGGTAACTTCTGGATCTCTAGGACTAGGTAGTTTAACAAGCTTTATATTATTCTCACAAAGATTATTTGACCCCCTTAGGCAATTAGCAGAGAGATTTACACAAATTCAAGGAGGACTTACTGCAGTAGAAAGAATAGGTGAGCTGCTAGAAGAGAAAGTCGAGATCTCTGACTTTAAAGATGCTAGTTCAATCGATATACCCAGAGAAAATATGTCCTTTACTCCTCAAAAAGGGGAAGTAATTTTTGACAAGGTTTCATTTTTCTACCGACCTGATGAGCCAATTATTAAGGATCTCAGTTTTCGGATTGCACCTGGTGAAAATGTTGCTCTTGTTGGACCTACAGGATCAGGTAAAACAACAATAATTAGGTTGCTATGTAGACTATATGAGCCTCAAGAAGGAAGAATTCTTATAGATGGTAAAGATATTAAGGAAATCCCAATTGATCAATTACGAAAAAATTTAGGTGTGGTTCTACAAGATACATTCCTATTTAGTGGAAATGTAGCAGAGAACCTTAAATTAGATGCAAGCATTGATGATTACCGACTTTTAGAGATTTGCAAAGAGCTAGGTTTGAGCACACTTTTAAATAGACTGCCAAGTGGTTTAAATACTCACCTAAGAGAGCGTGGAGGGAACCTCTCTTCTGGAGAACGCCAATTATTATCGGTCGCAAGAGTAGCAATAAGAAATCCAAGAGTATTGATAATGGATGAAGCTACTGCATTTATGGACCCATCCACTGAAGCTACTTTGCAAAGAGATCTTGATCGATTATTAGAGAAAAGAACAGCACTGGTAATCGCACATCGACTGGCAACTGTTCAATCAGCAGATCGAATTATGGTCCTTAGGCGTGGAACTTTGATTGAAGAGGGTACTCATGAAGATCTTCGTTCCAAAGGAGGTCTTTACTCTCAATTGGCTGATCTTCAAGAAAGGGGTTTAGCAAAACTTTGAAAAATAATCTAGATAGTATTACTGGGGACGAAGGTGCAAACTTGTTTAGTTTGTTAAGTCGTTTTAATTCTTCCTCTCTTAAAGGAGAGGAATTAAAGAGCTTATATGGAGAAGAAGCGAAACAATGCCCTTCTCCAAATGGAGAAATGATATTTGTTTTTAGTCAATCAAGACCGTTTGATTTAGAGGAACTAGAGCAGTTACTTCAATCAGTAGGTTGGAGTCCTAGGCCTATAAGAAGAGTTCGAAAGGCGCTTGATTGCAGCTTAGTGAAGGTTGGCCTTTGGATTCACGATTCAAGAATCCCTCGTTTGATTGGTTTTGCGAGATGCACAGGAGATGGAGTTATAGAAGCGACCATATGGGATGTTGCTATTCACCCTCTTTATCAAGGCCTTGGTTTTGGTAAGCAACTTATGGTTTATGTCCTTAAATCTCTTAGGAATATTGGAATTAGTAGGGTGACTTTATTTGCTGACCCAGGTGTAGTCGCTTTTTACCAAAGTCAAGGTTGGATGCTGGAACCTAAAAGACATAGATGTGCTTTTTGGTATGCCGATTAGTGATGGACTTTTCTCTATCGCTGAAGATTTTAATTGTTCCGATAATATTTATTAGAAAGCTGTTTAGAGTTTATACCTGCCCTCCATAGAAAACGAAGCTTTAGGTTCTTTAGAGCAACTATAGCAATGCTTTTATCCCTCCATCTTCTAGTACTTGTAGTTAGAGTAGTTCCTAAACTCCTAAGGATACTTTCTCTTGAGATCCTTTCAACAAGATCAAGATCTTCCATTATGTGTAAAGGTCTATAACCTCCTAACCTTTCATATAGCTCTCTGCTTATTAATAAACCTTGGTCACCATAAGGCCTTTTAAAAATGCTACTCCTAATATTTACGAGAAGCTCTAATAACCTAAAATCTATTCTACTGGCATTGACTTTGAAGTCAAAAAACCAAGATTTTTGTCTATCTTTTTCTTCAATAATCACTCCCTTAACCGCATTTATCCAATCATCTGCTAAACGACTATCTGCATGTAGGAATAGTATCCAATCTCCGTTTGTATTTTTTGCTCCATGATGCAACTGATACCCTCTGTTTGCGTCTAAGCACTCAAGGAACTTTACTCCTGTTAATTTAGCGATTAAAGCAGATTTATCTTTGCTACCTCCATCACAGATGCATATTTCTAAAGAAACCGGCCAGCGATTTAGATCTGCAATTAAAAGTGGCAAATTACCAGCTTCATTTATGGTTGGAATAACAACAGATAGTTTTGATGCTTGTTTTAACCTTGCCATGGCTTTAGATCTATTATCTGGTCCAAATCATTTTGATTATGAAGTAATTTAAAATTTACTCTCTCTTCCTTTGCTTTAGCAATTGTCTTTTCTAAGACATCTTTTGTACCCCAAGGAATGCCGCTAAATGGCCATTTCGCAACTGGATCTAAAAGCTTTCCTGAAAATCCAAGTAGCCAATACCCTCCATCGACAGAAGGGCCAATTGCAAGCTCACGTTCTTTCAAACTTTCAATTGCTTGAAGGATATCAAGCTCACATAAGCCGGGAAGATCGGTTCCTATAAGGATTGCACTTTTTGTAATTGAGTTTGTTTTTGGATATCTTTTTTGCCCAATTAAAATTTGCTTTCTCATTCGAAGACCAAGAGATCCTTCCCCTTGATCTTTAATCAATTTGACCCCTTTCTTTTTTCCCCACCTCTTTGTTCCTTTGGCGTTAAGCCCTGTAAGGGCAAGCTGGATTTGAACTAAACCTTGCCTCTCAAGGGCCTGGGCGACTGAAATTGTGTGGTTTAAAAGCCTAACTTGGATTTCGGCTGCTCTTTTGGCCCCAATACTAAAGGCTAATCTTGATTTGCAGCGACCAACCGCTGGCCACTTAGCCATCACAATAAGGTTTGTTTTCTGCATGGCATTACATATTCCTTTTGTTTTTAGTGACCCGATCCCTATATGAGATTTAAACCTCAATTTATTAATTTAGTCTTTAACTAGTGAATTTCTAGAAAGTAGAAATACTTCTCTATTCTCTTCTGAGATGTTAAAAATGTTGCAACCTAAGATCAACTCTCATGACTTTTCATCATTGATGTAGGGATTTGAGGATTAAGTAACTCTTCGTTTCAGCTGCTCTTATCCCCAAAGGGAGTAAAAGAATTATTTTCTTCTTTGTACTTCAAAAGAAGTTAGTGTTCCCAGGGGTTTGGAGCCAATAAGCTCCTAGTTCTTTTTAACATCAGTCTTTAAAGAAAAAAACGTTATTTGCCCATAACTGTCTAGATTCAATTTCCGCTTTCAAAAATTTTCAGTGCCAACGGGCAATGAGCTCTGGAGAAAGGTACAAGACACCCTTCAGCAAAATCTAAGCAAGCCGACCTTTGAAACTTGGATTCGTCCTGCAACTTGTACTGACTTCCAGAATGGAAGACTTACCTTGCAAACTCCAAATAGTTTCTCCAGTGATTGGCTAAGGAAAAACTATGCTCAAACAATTGAAGAAGTCGCAGCAAAAATCTGTGGCCAGCCTGTTCGAGTAAGTGTAAAAGCGAGTGAAGAGCTGCAGCCTTCTTCTCTCTCTAGTTCTGATTCATTAGCAGCTGCACCTTTACCTCCCAAGGATGAGACAATCCCTTTAGGAGGGGCGGCAAAAATAAATGGGCCTCGAAAGGTCCTTCCTGGCTTGAATTTAAGGTATGTTTTTCAGAAATTTGTAGTTGGACCCAATAGTCGTATGGCTCATGCTGCCGCAATGGCAGTTTCTGAATCTCCTGGGAAAGAATTCAATCCATTATTTATTTGTGGTGGTGTTGGGCTTGGAAAAACACATCTCATGCAGGCTATAGGACACTATCGACTTGAAATTGATCCAGAAGCAAAGGTTGCTTATGTCTCAACAGAGACTTTCACAAATGATTTGATACTTGCAATTAGAAAGGATGGAATGCAAGCATTTAGAGATAGGTATCGTGCCGCAGATCTAATTCTTGTTGATGATATTCAGTTTATAGAAGGCAAGGAATACACCCAAGAAGAGTTTTTTCATACTTTTAATGCTTTACATGAAGCGGGAAGACAGATTGTCCTTGCAAGTGATCGACCACCAAGTCAAATCCCTCGTCTTCAAGAACGTTTGATTTCTCGATTCTCAATGGGCTTAATTGCGGATATTCAAGCTCCTGACTTGGAAACTAGAATGGCAATTCTGCAAAAAAAGGCAGAACTGGAAAGAGTTCGTATCCCAAGAGAATTGATTCAATTCATAGCAGGACGCTTTACTTCAAATATTCGTGAACTTGAAGGTGCTTTGACCAGAGCCGTCGCGTTTGCCTCTATTACTGGACTTCCAATGACGGTTGAATCTGTCGCTCCTATGCTAGATCCCAATGGTCAAGGTGTTGATGTAACTCCTAAGCAAGTTATTGAAAAGGTTGCTCAAGTCTTTGAGGTGACACCTGATGAAATGAGAAGTACTAGTAGACGACGACCAGTTAGTCAGGCCAGGCAAGTTGGAATGTATTTGATGCGTCACGGAACAGATTTAAGTTTGCCTCGAATCGGCGAAGCTTTTGGAGGAAAGGATCACACCACCGTTATGTATGCAATAGAACAGGTAGAGAAAAAATTATCAAGTGATCCTCAGACGGCTAGTCAAGTACAAAAGGTGAAGGATTTATTGCAGATAGATTCACGAAAAAGGCGTTGATCAAAGACTTTTTTACTGAATATGATTTGAGAAGGTTAATCCGCTACTTTTTTGAGACTTAGGTCTTTTCTATAGTGGTTAAGGGGAAGAATTATTTTCTTGAAAACTATCTCAATTGACAAATGGCTTAGGATTTTGATCCATACGGTGTCTCACAGGTAAAGGAAGCCCTTGAGTTGGTCCATCAAGTGAAGCAGTTTCTTCAATCGCCTTACGGAGTTTTCTTGCTGAAAGTAAAGGCATATCTCTTGGAACTGAAATGCGATCGCGTAGGTACCTCAATCCGGATGCACTCCCTTTATCGGGCGAACAGGGTTTGCCTGTGACTAACCGTGTAAGTACGGCTCTTAATGGTTGATCAAATAATTTTTCACCAATTGGATTGATTTCTTTAATGCGATGACGATGCTTAAACACTCGTCCGAGTGCAATCTCTTCATCGGTATTGTTAATTTCTTTATGTGTAGCTGAAAAACTTGTTTCCATTTCCCCAAGCCCTTCTCCTATATCAATGGCTTTAGAAAATTGCTCCTGACTAGGGTTATTGTCGACCCAACAACCTCCCATTTGGGGAGGGAGGTCATGGGCATGTGTATGAAAATCGCTTTGGGTTCCTCTATAAACAGCAAGTTTTTCTAATGATTGGAACCATACATTTATCAATGGATGTTCTTTCCGTAAATTGAAACCCTTGTAGTAGGCAAGAGAGGCATTCATCCTTTCTAGATAGGGAATAAAAACCACATCAGAACTTCCTGGGATGAGAAAATCTGCGCTGTTATGACTTGGATCAAGCCAGGCCCCTTTGGTTTGAAGAAACTCTGCTTCCATCTTTTTTGCGAGAGCTTGAAACTGTTCCTTGCGCTTAATTTCTTGACCTCTCGTTAAGGCAGGAGAACATAGCCATCGGCACCAAGCCCCAAAGAGTTGTCGTTCTAATTGCCTTAATTCAATAGCTCGGTGATCCTCGAGAGGAAGCCCTAATGGTCCAAAGATATTCTCAAGAGCAAGCAGGATGAAATCACTTTCTGTAATTAGCTGGTCGTCAATCTCTAAAGCTGGAAGCATTCCAGAAGGTACAAGTCTTCTATACCAAGTTTCTTTATTCCCATAACAACGCATTGTTACTTTTTTAATCTTGTAAGGAATCTGTTTCCACTCCAACCAAAGCCAGACTTTTTGACAATAAGGACACCACGCATGATTGTCTCTATAGAGAGTTACTCGAACTGCTTTTTCTGATTGGCCAAAAAGTCTTAGACGGCTATATGAATTGTTTTGACCATTAACTCGATCAATTTCTTTTGGAACAAGCCTTTGTAACTCTTCCCAGGTGAATGCTGTTTCTAAGGCTTGTCCAGAGGTCATTTTTGCTTTGAGGCCTATTGTGAATTAAACAAACTTTAGACAATTAAGCTTAAGCTTGTTTTAGAGATACCCTAGTATCTTATATTTATAGATTGGTTATGACTGGCTCTTACCCTAAAGACGAAAAGGGCAGGTATATTCGTATTCCAATTCCATTGAAGAGAGAATTAAAAGATAAAACTTTAAAGTCTTTCGGATTTTGGAGAGAAGTTAAGAAAGGATTGAAAGGATTATTTTCAAAGAAAATATAGGTTTGTTCTAAATATCAACTAATTCGAGCTTGCACGTTTTTGAGTAAATACATTGCTCCAACAATGAGCTAGAAGGCCTACTGACATAAGCAATTCAAATATTTCTTGGTCATTACGAATTTGTTTTATTGTTGAGGCATAAGAGATATCAAAGTAAAAATAGAAAGCTGCAACTAGTAAGAAGTAAAGGCTATAACGTTTTGCAGGAAAGGCATCTATATTTGGCCATGCCCTCCACCCTATCCAACCCAAGAAAATACAAGAGATTTCAAAGGAGGGGTCTAAAAGATTGTGATGAAAAAATGAGATGTTATGTATATTTGACTCCCCTTGATCATTTATTGCCCGTAAAGCATCAAGCCCTACTCCTGTAATGCGCTCTCCCCAACTAATTTCTTCTCCTGCTACAAAGAAGCAAATTATTGCAAGTAAAAGCCATAAGAACCACGTTTTGTTTAATCCTAAATTCCGCCTTTTCCAGAGAACGATGGAACTACATACAAAGGCCCCTAAAAAACATAAAAATTGAATCCATTCGAGTGGTCCATCTTCACTCCTACACCAATCAAACCAACTAATACCTATAACGTCTCTCCCATATGGAAGTATGTAAATAAATCCATAAATAAATAAAAGATAAACTAATGGGAAGAGATCAACGCTTGGCTCTAAAACTCCCCATGGAGTCTTTAGCCTTTTGATTGGTTCTTGGGATAGTGGGTTAAATCTCTTAAGAAAATAAAGCACTGCTGGGCTCATTATTAAGGTTGAATAGACTTTGACATGACTATAGAACTTTTGCTTAATATGTCATATTAAATCTTGCTCCAAGACGAGTTTCATCAGCAGATAAGAGCTGACCTATGTCTTGCAACCCAGCAGCAGAACTCATATAAAGATCCAAATTGATATCTTCATTAAACATCCAGCGTAAACCTAATGTTCCATTATTGTCCCCATTCTTTTGATCAACCAGATTATATTCTGGAATAAGTTGGAGGTTATTTAATAGCTTTATGTTTGCTCCGATACCTAATCCTTTTGCCGTGCTGAATCCACTCCATGCAAGTTTGGGGTTGATATTTATCGCAAGCCATTTTGTTGCCTCCCAAGTCGAGATTAATTCAGAGAACGTATACCCTTGGCCACTCTGAAGCCCATTGCTTCTCCCTACGCTCACTCTTCCACTAACCCATAGTGGAGCACCTCTCAATGGGCTAAAGAAGACAAACTTCCCGCCAACTCGGGCCTTTATTCCGTCGTTATTAGCGTAATTTCTTACAAGAGTCCCTCTCTTGCCACCTCTATCAGGGATATCTCTAAACCTTCCTAAATTAACAATGTCAAGTTGGAATGTATTCGAGAGTGATTGACCTATGTATCCAAAAATGTTTCCTGAACCATCGATGTTTCCCCAAACCTGTGTAGTTCCATCTGGAGGAATTAGTGCTGTATTAACAGTAATCCCACCTTTTGAAAGAGAATTCTCCCTACTTGTTAGTTCTCCTTGTGGTGAATCTAATGCAAATGGTGTGTACTTAACACCAGCGTAATACCCTAATCTATTTGTTGATGGAAGAGTAAGTATTCCTGTAGAAGGTGTCGCACCAAAAGCATTTGTAAGCCTTCCCTCTAGGCCAATTCTAGGATTAATATCCCAATTGATTCCAATATTGAAGATTGGTTGTCGACTATATGAAAGATTAGAATCAAATGTATTATTGCCAGGACCAAAAGGTATTAAAGCTGAACTTAGAAACCTCAGATTTGTAATAGGGCTCCATATCACTCCAGCACCAGCAAATATATTATTTCCATAGAATTCCCCTTCACCACCTTGCCCTGCGCCTTGATTTTCCGGGAGAAAACTAATACCAGATATTAAATTTAATTGAAAATTATCTTTAATGTCCCAGCTTATAGGGGAAGAAATTGAACCAATAAAGTTTTTAGTAGCAACAAGGCCTCCTGAATTGTTGAATATATTTGGCCCCCCACTCCTTACATTCCAAGACTCAAGAGAACCTTCTATAGCTATTCTCAAGTTTCCTTTATTAATTAAAGGAAACTTGATTGATGCTCCATAGCTTTCCCAATAGTTTGGAGTATTAACAGAAGTATGAGAATTTATCTTGGAGTATAAAGGATCATCTGCAGTAGAATAAAAGCCTGAGAATTGAAGACTATTAGACAGTCCATAGTCAAACCTAAATGCATAATTTTGATTGCCTGAACCTTCTGCAGCCCCTCCAGAAAATGAGGATAAAGTATATACCTTTAGTTCAGTTTCTCCATCTTTTAGAAGATTAGTAGAAGGAAAAGCTGGAGATAGCCTAAGAGGGAAAGTGTAATCATCTTTACTAGGCTTTATATTTTTATAAAGCAAGTTTGCCTCTTCAAAACTTTCTGGTCTTTTAAATATCTTTTTATTACCTAAATTTTCAACTAGTAGAAGGTTTGATCTTAGCTCTTCATCGGTAATCTGTTCCCAGATTATTGAATAACCTAGACTATTTTTTGCTGAAACCTCTTCCCATTGAATAGAACTACTTTGGCCTCTAGTCGAATTTCTAGCATTGGAATCTCTATTCACAGAGTCTAACCCTGATTCAAAATCCATGCTTGACCAAGGCTCCCATAAGGATTCAGCATTGGCTGACGAAAAAAGGCTTAATTGTGAGATAAATATAACCCCTAAAAATTTTTTTATTGAGCTATAAGGAATCATTAGATCACCTTATCCATAGTAAATCCAGTTGGATTAAGTCTCTGCCAATTCCAACTATCGCGACAAATATCTTCTATATTTCTAGTAGCGCGCCAACTGATCTTTTTATTTGCTTGAGAAGGATCAGCCAAGCTGATTGCAGTATCACCATCTCGACGATTGACTATTTTGTAAGCAATCTTTTCCCCAGAGGTCTTCTCAAACTCGTTAATAATCTCAAGAACAGAATACCCTTTCCCTGTCCCAATGTTCAATGTCAAGTAATTACTTTCCTTTCTAAGTAATGAATTAATTGCAGCAAGGTGACCTTCTGCTAAATCCATGATATGTATATAGTCTCTTATACAAGTTCCATCTGGAGTAGGCCAGTCTCCACCAAAAACATTTAAAAGTTTTCGACGATCGATCGCAACTTGGCAGACCAATGGGAATAGATTATTGGGAATATTTTTAGGGTCTTCTCCAATTAGTCCACTGGGATGAGCTCCTACTGGATTGAAGTATCTCAAACATGCAATATGCCAAATTGCTTTATTGCCTTGCAGATTAGAGAGCATTGATTCAACAGCAGCCTTCGTCGCACCATATGGATTAATTGGTTGTATTGGGTCTACTTCAGCGATTGGGAATGACTCGGGGTTCCCATATATGGTTGCACTGCTACTGAAAACAATCGTGCGACAGTTGTGGGCTTCCATTATTGATAGAAGACACCTGGAGCCATTTACATTTACATCCCAGTATTTCAAGGGTTGCGTTATGGACTCCATTACTGATTTGAGGCCTGCGAGGTGAATTACACCTTCTATAGGTTGGTTTTGTTTGGTGGCATTTTCAAAAATGCTGCTTAAAGCACCCTCATCTCGGATATCACCTTCAATAATTACTAGTCTTTCTTTCTCTTGATTAGGAGTTAATCCTGAGATATTGGCTACTCTTGCGGTTGCAATCGGAGAACTATTAGCAAAAGAGTCAACTATTACTAAATCATGGCCAGCGTTTAGTAGCACGACGCAGGTGTGACTACCTATGAAGCCTGCACCTCCTGTGATTAGGAGCCTTGCCATTGAATTAGGCTTCTAGTTTTGGGTCTAGAAGTACCCAACCAGCAACCGGAGAACCTTGAAGGAAAAGCTGTTGTTTAATTTGTTCTAATTGACTGCGCTTAACTTTGCCTGGAGCGACAATTAATAGTTGGGTTGCACATTTGCGAGTCTCTAGTAGGTTTTTACTAATGATTAGCTCACAACCATTAAGAGCTTTCTTGAAAAGTCTTTTCAATTCTTCTTGTGTCGCTTGTGGGATGTTTCCTATAGGGATTAATGCAATTGGCTTATTACTACCTGTATCTATTGGCCCATTTGCAAGAAGTTCGACAGCATTAGACCAAGTCTCATTAGGTTCAGATCCAAGAGATTCGAGCAATTTATAAGGTATTTTTTCTTTGAGCTCTGCAGTTGTAAAAATCAGTCCAGTCTTTCTTTCCCTTATGAGTGCAGTGGCAATGCCAATTACTAGTCCTGCTAAGAATCCAATGGCAATTATTCTGCTTTTCTTTGGTGCTACTGGTGCATCAAGAACTGTTGGAGTTGATATGAGTTCCCAAGGTGTAGTTTGCTTGGCTTTGTCTAGTCTTGTCGCTTGCAACTGGCCTTCAAGGCTAACCAATGATTGCTCATCTATTAAAGCGGTTCTTAAAAGTTCTCTATGAGTGAGTAAAACTTCTTTGGGCCTGCTTAAAGATTCTCTTAGACCGTCGACTTTAGTTTGAAGAGAAATGATCTCCTCTGAATTTGGTTTTAGCAGTGCTGATTTTTGGATCAGCTCTGACTCAAGATTTGTGAGTTTTTCATAAAGTCGATCATGTCTTCTCGGAGTATTAGGGTCAAATTGTTGAGGGTCTTTGGCTTGAGAATCTTTTGCCATGAGGCTATTTCCAGCTCCTAACATCAGGTCACTAGCAGCAGGTAATCCATCTTTTAGCCCTAGTTGATGTTTGATTGAAAATGCCTGTGCTATTCGCATTGACTCGTTTGACTCTTTTCTCATATTTGCAATTTGCTCTTCAAGGTAGGTAATTGCTTGACTCAAGCTCCTTTTTCTATCACGACCAGAATATTCTTGATAAGTTTTCGTGATTTGTTTGAGGACTGGAACTATTAATTCTTTGTTTGTATCGTAATAGAAAATATCAAGTACAGATGTCCCTTTTTGTAGTTCGATATTAAGATTGCTTCTTACCCATGAAGAATATCTCCATCCAGATACATCTAACCCTAAGTAGACTTTTTCTTTTTTGACATAATCAAAAACTGGTTTTAGAACAGAGGAACTCTGTAGAATCTTAACCTCTGTTTTTAGAGAACTATTAACTGGAGCAGCTCCTAGTAAACTTGATAGTGAAGAAGGATTGCTTAAATCTTTTCCTGGGATTCTAGAAGGTAAGTTGGATTTATTCTGAAGAACAATTTGTATTTGGCCTTCCCATACAGGTGGTTTTGTGTAGGCATATGCACCACTTAAAAGGAGCCCAGACAATGAACATATTGCTACTATCTTGCGATTACGAGAGATTGATGCAGCGGTTTCAATTAAATCAATTTCTTCATCTTTATTAGATGAATTTGTCATTGGATACTGTTCGAGGCTGTTAGTACTCACTTTTAATCTCCGAAAATTTTATAGACAGAGAAAATGCCTATAGCAGGTCTGGTGATCTCACCAACTATCTCAGCTGTAGCACTTATAAGAGAATCCCTTACTCTGATGATATCTCCTGCAACTAAAACTGGGTTTTTATAAGCATCTTTTGGTGCTTTAGGGTTATAGCTAAATATTCTTCTATCCATTTTGTCTTCACTATCAAAACGCACAAATTCAACTTTTCCTCGAAGTAACTTAGCTCCACCAGCTACAGCAATTGCTTGGTTGAGTGTTGCGCCATTCGGCATTTTTACGGGACCTGGTTGTAAAACTCTTCCACTAACATAAACCTGAAAATATTCAGGACTTAAATTTGTTTGACGGGCTTTTTTGACCTGATCTCTAAGGATTTGAGGACTTCTTGCAACAGTAATAACATCTCCATCAAATAAGCGAATGTTTTGACTCTCATCTCCTTCTGTTATCAACGAAAGTATATTGAGTTTAGTTCTTATTTTCTTTCCATTACTACTAATAGGCAGTTTGCGAGTAACTTGTACATTTGCCAGGTCTGAATAAGGAGTTATTCCCTCTGCTCTGCGCAAAGCATCATATACAGTTGGGTATATAAAATTATTTGTAGGAGCATCATCTAAATAAGTCTTGCTGGGTCCTCTATTGTCTCTGTCAAATAGGTTTTGATCTCCTTTGATAGCATCAATTTGAATAGAATATAGACCAGGCCGCCTAACTTCTCCTCCAATATATAGACGTACAGAACGATATTGAACAGGGAAAATAAAAACCCTTGGGGCTTTCACAAAAACTTTAAATCGGTCTGTAAGCTCTTTTTTTAACTCTTCAATAGTTAAGCCTTCCGCACTCACAGAATCTTTGAGGCCAGGGATAAAAATTTGTCCATCTGGTCCAACAATGAACCTTCCACTGTATTCAGGTAAATCCCAAAGGTTTATTTGAATCCGGTCTCCAGGTCCAAGAATGTATGAGTCAGTATTGAAATTATTATTTCTGAAAATGTCCGTATTAATTGACTGGTCAGAAGAATTTTGAGCTTCAACACCTGATGGTATTGCTGCAAGACCAAGCATCAGACTTGCTCCTACAGCAATAGCTTGTTTCCAGCTAGGACCATTAATAGGTTTCATAGCCCTGACGATATGCCTTGTTCTATTAGGTTTTGTTGTATGGATGTGCAGTGAGAAGATTGACAGTGTTCGTTTATTTTCTTCAATTACAGATGTTCGGCTTATTTTTAGGTGATTCCAATCTCCAAGGATTTTGGATGTGAGTCAATTAAAAAGTTTGCGCGGCACTTTTGATCTGTTGCCCCATCAAGCATCTCGATGGCAAATGGTCGAATCCCTAGCTCGAGATCATTTGCGGCGTTCTGGGTTCGTGGAAATTCGTACCCCACTGTTAGAGCCTACAGATTTATTTCGTCGCGGAATAGGCGAAGAGACTGATGTTGTGGGCAAAGAAATGTACACATTTTTAGATAGAGGTGATAGATCTTGCACCTTGCGCCCTGAAGGAACTGCGTCTGTTGTAAGAGCTGTTTTGCAGCATGGTTTGCTCAATCAAGGGACTCAGCGCCTTTGGTATTGCGGCCCAATGTTTAGATATGAAAGACCCCAAGCAGGAAGACAAAGGCAATTTCATCAGATTGGCGCTGAATGCTTTGGCTTGGACTCTGCTCGCAGTGATGCTGAAACAATATCTATCGCTTGGAACTTTTTATATTCGCTTGGCCTAAAGAACCTTGTCCTAGAAATAAATACTCTCGGTAGTTTGGATGATAGAGCTCGTTATAAGAGTGCTTTAGTTAGTTGGCTAGAGAGTCATTATGAGCAACTTGATGATGATTCCAAGAAGCGACTTAAAACGAATCCATTGCGAATATTAGATAGCAAGAATTCAGCTGTTAAAGAAATCCTATTGAATGCGCCTACTCTTTCGGATTATCTATGTATCGAAAGTACTGACAGGTTTAACGCCTTAAAGCTAATTCTTAAAGCTCTAAATATTCCTTTTAAAGTAAACCCATGCTTGGTTCGAGGACTTGATTATTACTCACATACAGCTTTTGAAATCATTAGCAATGATCTAGGAGCACAAGCAACTGTTTGTGGAGGAGGTCGTTATGACGGATTGGTTGAACAACTTGGAGGGCCTAAGACCCCAGCGATTGGTTGGGCTATTGGGCTTGAAAGACTTTTGATTTTGATAGGGGACTCATTACCATCAGTAACTCCACCTGACATTTATTTTGTTAATAGAGGTGAAAAGGCTGAGATAGAAGCCCTCGTTTTAGTAAATCGTTTAAGAAATGCAAATTTTGCGGTTGAACTTGATAGCTCAGGAGCTTCTTTTGGAAAGCAATTTAGACGAGCAGACCGCTCTGGGGCTATTTGGGCACTAGTTATGGGAGATGAAGAGGTAGTTAGAGGAGAAGTTCAAATTAAAAGACTGCGATCTTTGGAGAATTGCAATACTCCGGAATTATCCTGTTCTTCAACTGATCTAGATAGATTACTGACTATTCTCAGCAATTAACCTACGTCGATAACTCCAGAGTCGATGAAAATTAATCCCATACGTTCCATTTGTTGTATTGGAGCTGGATATGTAGGAGGTCCGACAATGGCTGTCATTGCCGATCGATGTCCTGATATAGATGTCACTGTTGTTGACTTAAATGAAGAGCGCATTTCTGCTTGGAATGATTCTGATTTGAATAACCTCCCTGTATATGAACCCGGATTGGATTTGGTTGTTAGCAGAGCGAGAGGGCGAAATCTTTTTTTCTCTAATCAGGTAAAAGAATCAATCTCTTCGGCTGATTTGGTATTCATTTCTGTCAATACACCAACCAAACAAAAAGGACTTGGTGCAGGGCAGGCCAGTGATTTGAGATGGGTTGAAGCTTGTGCTCGTCAAGTAGCTACTTGTGCTAAAGGACATACTGTTGTGGTTGAGAAAAGCACACTTCCTGTTAGAACAGCTGCAGCGATCAAAGCAATACTTGCAATTCCTCAAAGACAGTATCTGAACTCAGAGGTGGCGCCGACATTTTCGGTTCTTTCTAATCCTGAATTTCTTGCTGAAGGTACTGCAATTAATGATTTAGAAAACCCTGACCGAGTATTGATTGGTGGAGAAGATCCAGAGGCCGTGAATGCATTGGCAGCTATTTATCAAAATTGGGTGGCTCCTGAAAAGATCTTGCGAACAAAGCTTTGGAGTAGTGAGTTGTCAAAGCTAGCCGCAAATGCTTTCTTGGCCCAGAGAATTAGCTCAATTAACTCTGTAGCAGCTCTTTGTGAAGAAACTGGTGCAGATGTAAGGGAAGTGGCACTAGCAATTGGCACCGATAGTCGAATTGGCCCCAAATTCTTAAATGCTGGCCCTGGGTTTGGAGGCAGTTGCTTTCAAAAGGATATCCTTAACCTTGTTTACCTTTGCCACCATTTTGGATTGCCTGAAGTCGCTTCATATTGGGAACAAGTAGTTGAGTTAAATACTTGGCAGCAAAAGCGAATAGCTCGTTTATTAGTACAAAAGTTATTTGGCACTGTGACAGGGAAGAAAATAGCAATTCTTGGCTTTGCATTTAAAGCAGATACAAATGATACGCGTGAAGCACCAGCAATTCGTATTTCGCTTGATTTGCTTGAGGAAGGTGCTCAATTGGCAATTCACGACCCCAAAGTTTCTCCAAACCAAATAGCCCTAGAACTCAGTCACTTGCCAAGCAACCTTGATCCAGGATTGAAAGGAGAAGGTACATGGCACCCTTCTAAAAGTGTAGAAACTGCATTGGAAGGCGCAGACGCAGTTTTGATCCTTACTGAATGGGAAGAATATCGAGATTTGGACTGGCTTCGCTTATCTAGACTAATGAGAGCACCTGCTTGGGTATTTGATGCTCGATCTGTCGTGGACCCAGAAAAAGTTGCATCAGCAGGCTTGATGCTTTGGCGAGTAGGTGAGGGTAGTGATTGACATTAATTAATAAGAACATACGCTTGGTAGCCGTAATTCGTTATCATTCAAAGACTGGTTCAAATTTCATTAAAAGAAACAGCTTAAATGCTTTAAATCATTCCTTGCTTAGGATTTAAATCTTTAAAAATCAGTTATGAAAAGTTATTTTCGACATCCTCTTATTATTGTTAATATGGAGAACTAGCAACTTATGGCATTTTTGATGTGGATAGCAATTTTATTGGCAACTATATTCTTTTTAGTTACCAGAAAAAAAATTATTAATCATAAAAATAAAAAAAGAATACAAGGAAGGTCAATGCTTCACTGGATGAATATGTCTGTAGAAGATCGGAATAATCTTTATGAATTAGAAAAAAAACAATCATTGGATAGAAAAAAAAATCTTCTGAAGCAAATAAGAAAGGAATACAATCTACTTGCAAATTCGAAGAAGAATAAATCAACTTAAATCTCTTACATTGATTTGAAAATGCATATTATATTTTATAGGTTTTATTCGATTTCACCACTTTCTAAAATAAGCCTTCAATTAAATGCTTTATAAGTCAAAACCCTACCAAATTTCATTATTATATTTCTATTTAAAAACACCAGATGTATTGGCCTCCTAACAAGGCTTGGACAAGCACCTCCCTAAGAAAAGGTTATAGGCACTTTGTCGCTATAAATTATGGAGGAGAGAAATCTGACCGCTGGGTTTCATTGGTATCTGTATTAGATGGAAAAGCAAGATTTCGTGTTTCATTGGCTGAACTTAAAGATCCTCAAAAATGGGTTAGCGGTTGGCAAGCTATGCCTAGAGAAGAGTCAAACCCCACACCCGCTATAGATGAAACTTCTTCAGCTTGGAAAGCAGAAAATCAGTCCAACTGCCTTCACCCATCAAATGATTCTGGCCTAATAATTCCTTCTTCCGTTAACCCCAGGCCTTGGTTTGTAGAAAAACAATAATAAGATAATAGAACTAAAGACAATTCTTTATCTTTTTAGCTTTATTTAGCCCTTCCCAAGAGAGTCTGAGACGTTAGTAAAGGGTAGATATTTTTATCCAATGGCCAAGAATCCATGGGTCTCTGGACAAGAAGTAAGTGAATCCCTTGGGATAAGCGAAAAAACACTTCAAAGATGGAGGGAAATTGGCTACTTAAAACCAGGTACTCATTGGAGGAGTGCACCTAAGCCTCAATCAATACCCTGGAAACCAGAAGTGATTTATCACCTTAGATGGTGCAAAGAAGAGATGGAGTATTGGCTAGCGCAAGATGCTCCGATCAATGATTTGGCCGCCTAAACTCCCTTTAGATAAAAAGAAACAACAATATGAAAGCAATTAATCTCGATTTAAGTATTTGTAATACAAACAATTGATAGCTGGATGACTAATTAATGGTTTAAATTAATCAAAGAGGGTCAGGCGACAAATACTTCGTTTTTGCATATGCCGATTGAATGCTTTAAAACCGGATAAAGCTTTATCATTTGCCTATACTCATCCGAACTCCTGTAAGAGTTTGCCTGGCGCCTATATTCTTCCTCGCTGGACATCTCCATCATGGATGGAAATTCATTGTCTAATTGGTAGCTCATCTCTCTTGATCATTAAGTACCCTTCTAATAGTTACTTTCGACCAAAGCACTGCATGCTTTAACTATTTTTTAATCATTCACTTGTTCCTTGTTTTCGCCGCCTAATTTTTCTTGAGAAAATCAAAATTCAATGAGAAGTGCCAGCTTGGTATTTCTCTTCTATGAGTGCTGGTTCTGGTCGAATTCAAGTTTTGCTTGACCGCCCCCCTTGTTATTTAGGTGTTGTTTTCATGACTTTTTAAACGACTGTTTGCTGTCCACTATTCAAGCAAAGAATACACATTTTTATTACACTCTCCCTTTTTGTTTCCTGGTTAATACTTAGTACTCATTTTTCTTTACAGAAACTATACTTAGTTGCGCCTATTCTAAAGCATTAAGTTGATCAACAAGGTCTTAGTTTTCGTGAGATAAAGTTTCTCCTGACTATTCGTTAACTCCCTATTTGGTCAAGAAAACTAATGAGTCTCAATTGCTCATTAAAATTGTGCTTGATGATGTTCTCCATAGTCTCTTTTTTGTTGTCACCGCATCTATTTACTTGCAACCTAGATATGTAAGGGCAAGAACAATGAACTCGTCGGAAATTGATTTTATACAAAAGAGCATTGCTGCTCACCCTCCAGTAATAATTGGGGCTTTGCTTCTATTCCAATGTATTAAGCGTGGAATGTATTATTCACACAAGAAAAAGTTAGAGTCTAAACCAGTCAATCAAATTTCAAACACTACTAACACCAACACTTCTAAATCAGAAGTAGTACCTGAAGAGTCTCTTGCCTAGAGATTCTTCTAAAAAAGAGATAAGTATGTTTCTTATTCTTTGCTTCTGAAAATGTTTAATAAAAACTTGTTCTAGAGTCTCCTACCTTCCTGTAAGTAATAGGCGTTGTGCTAAGACAACTCAGTAGGGAGGTTTGGAATAAACTTCTTAAAGAAAGTGACTAGAAACCAGATCGCCAGTAAGTTCCCAATCATCGCAATACCAAAGCGAACCCTAAGGTCTTCAGCCATAGGCAGAAGTCTGTCCCACAAGTCAAGAATTGGCCCACCTGCCATTTTAAACAAAAACAATTAATAATTAAATCTAATGCAAAGGGTGCAGTTATAACCTCTTTCCTTTACATCTTTTCTGATCTAACAAGCAAAGTGAGTTTTCTTGAAAAGTTATTTCTCAGGGATCTTCCGATATTCATAAATTTGTTAAAACATAAGTTTCTGTCTTGCTATGGCTATGTCAAAGCCTCTCCTAAGATTCACTCCGGAGTTTTAGAAAGTCCTCTTCTGCTTTCCTGAATACCTTCAGAGGGATTTTCCAGAGATGAATTGATGCACTGCTGGAACGGTTCTATAAAGAAGGTAAGTCAGCAATAGCAAAAGATTCCCTCCAACAACTATCCCACCCGTGATTAGGTTTTGCCTGCTAGAGGTGTAGTCCCATTTTGGCTCTAACTCTTGGTTTGACTCTTCTCCTGAAGGGATATTGAGCTTAGGGTCTGTCATTACGAAAGTATTTCGTTTCTAGTATTAGTAACTGTAACTACTGGAGGACGCAGAGATCAGAAAAGCTTTCCTCAGAAATCTTTTTTTAAGGAATTCTTTCTAAATAGATCTATTTTCAAGTTTTTCTCATGATTACAGCAGAGGACTTTTTTAGTGCTTAATCCTCCAGCTCCCTTTATTTGCAACAGAGTTTAAAAAAAACATTTGAAGATTTACCTTGTATGGAGTCTTAACTACCTACCTATCCCTGGAGCCGATATTGGTGGCTTCATTCGTTGCACAAGATTTACACATGTTAAATCTATTGCGATAGGCCTGCTTATAGCACCTTTATAAGAGTAGTCTCGGTCCGCTTTGCGTCGTAGCACTTCTAATGCAGACCTATGGAAATCCAGACGTCACCTATGGGTGGTGGGCTGGTAATTCTGGGGTCACCAACCGCTCAGGGAAATTCATTGCAGCTCATGCCGCTCATACCGGCTTGATTGCATTCTGGGCAGGTGCCTTCACACTATTTGAATTAGCTCGTTTTGACGCCTCAATTCCTATGGGGCATCAGCCATTAATCGTTCTCCCTCATTTGGCCTCAATTGGCCTAGGGTTCGACGCTGCTGGCAATTGGACAGGAGCTGGAGTTGCCAATATCGGCATCGTTCACCTGATTTTGTCCATGGTTTATGGAGCGGGTGGGCTTATGCACTCCCTTCTATTCCCTGGAGACATGCAGGACTCAGAAGTCCTTCAGGCTAAAAAGTTCAAACTGGAATGGGACAACCCAGATAACCAGACATTTATTCTTGGTCACCATTTGATTTTCCTGGGTGTTGCAAATATCCAGTTTGTCGAATGGGCAAGAATTCATGGGATTTATGACGCTGCTCAAGGAGCTGTTCGTCAAGTTAATTACAATCTTGACCTAACAGCAATTTGGAATCACCAATTTGATTTTCTCTCTATTAGCAGTCTTGAAGACGTAATGGGAGGTCATGCCTTCTTGGCTTTCTTCATGATTGGTGGTGGTGCTTTCCACATAGCAACCAAGCAAATTGGTGAATACACCAAGTTCAAGGGTTCCGGCTTGCTATCTGCTGAGGCAGTACTTTCATGGTCCTTGGCCGGTATTGGTTGGATGGCAATTGTTGCAGCCTTCTGGTGTGCGACCAATACAACCGTTTACCCCGAAGCATTCTTTGGTGAGACCCTCGCTCTAAAGTTTGGTATTTCTCCCTACTGGATAGATACTGTTGCTTTGCCTGACGGTCTGCATACCTCTCGTGCTTGGCTAACTAACGTCCATTACTATCTAGGCTTCTTCTATATTCAAGGTCATCTTTGGCATGCACTTCGTGCAATGGGATTCGATTTCAAGCGAGTTTCAAACGCCGTTGGTAACCTTGATAGTGCAAGTGTTTCCTTGAAAAATTGAATTTAAACATTCGATTTTTTCTTGATTAAGGATTTATTTTTTATTAAAGCCTCGCTATTAAAGCGAGGCTTTTTTATTCCTTGAATTTCATATAAGCAATTGCATTGACCTCTTCCTAAGAAGTTTTTGAGCAAACAACCTCATGTCACCCTTTATATAGCGCTAATGACTTTCTATGTAACCATATATAGTAGTTGCTGTTAAGAGCAAAATGAGTCTGAATTAGTAAGCTTCTGAAGATAAGATGTCTTACAAGGTAAATCGTGAGCAAATTACTGAAGAGTATTATTTGCATTCTCCAAACAAGAACAACTATCAAGACCTGCAATTAAAATTTGGCCTTATTGAATTGATCCTACAAGCCCTTGTTTTATTGGTTCTCTTGTAGAAAAAAATTCAGAATTAAATCTTTTTTAATTTAAATCTATTATGGGAACATTATTAGAGACACTTTAAAAAGTAATTAAACCTTTGGATCTTCTTCTGACTGATTTGGTATGAATATGCGCGATGAATGATTTAGTTCCTATAAGGATTAGCCAATTTTTAAATTTTAATCCATTACCTGCTTTTGGATTAGCAATAGGTCTTTTTTGTTTGCTGGCTTTGTTTTTGAGTTTTGGGCGTCGATTACAGCCAGCAATACTTTTAGAGCGATTGGGTATCCCAATCGCTCTTTTGGTTGGTTTTGTTGCTCTTTTAATAGGTCCTTTTGGGAAATTCCCTTTGCTGTCTCAAGAAGTGACCGAAATATGGGTTGACTTACCCACACCTCTTTTGACTTTGGTCTTTGCCAGTTTGATGCTGGGACGTCCTATCCCTTCAAGTAAAGGCCTATGGAAACCAGTTGCCTCACAGGCAGTACTGGGACTCCTGCTTGGTATTGGTCAATATTTCGTGGGTGGTTTGGTTGTTTTATTTGTGCTTATACCTTTATTAGGCGTTAACCCATTAATGGGATGTCTTATCGAAGTTGGTTTTGAAGGAGGGCATGGTGCAGCGGCAATTATGGGAGATAGTTTTTTTAGGCTTGGTTATCCAGAAGGGCTTGATCTTGGACTTGCTATGGCAACTGTAGGTTTACTTTCTTCTACAGTTTTTGGAAGCGCTCTTGTTGTATTTGGACGTTGGCGTGGATGGGTAGTTCCCCATGCTTCTGAAGACATTGGGTCCACTGGTGCAACTGATTCACCAATTAGCCTTTTTGAACAACTTCGCCAATTATTCGTAAATCTGATTTTTGTTGGGCTTGCTGTATTGTTTGGCGTTATTTCTTTGCAAGGTGTAAGACAAATAGCTCCTTTGCTAGGAGGAGTTTTTGAAGAAGTAGCCTTAGTTTTTCCTGTTTTCCCTTTGGCACTATTAGGATCTCTATTTCTTCGTTACATCTTGGAAGTTACTGAAAATACTGATTGGATTTCACAGTTATTACAAAGAGAGATAGGTACTCTTGCTACGGATCTTTTAATTATTACTGCTATGGCAAGCCTTAACTTGCCACTTCTTACAAGTGATTGGATCCCTCTTTCTGCATTGGCGATTGCTGGCCTTTTATGGAATTTTCTTGGAATGTTTGTTTTTTCTAGATTGGTTTTTAGAGAAGAATGGTTTGAAAGGTCTATTGCTGAATTTGGAAATGCTTCAGGCGTAGCTGCTAGTGGAATTTTGCTTCTAAGACTTGCTGACCCTCTCAATTTAACGAAAACCCTCCCAATATTTTCTATAAAGCAATTATTGCTTCAGCCTTTGCTCTCGGGTGGATTAATTACTGTTATTGCTCCAATTGCTGTGAGTCAATTAGGCCTAAAAGGCTGGACAGAGTTTTGCGGTGTCTTGACTATTTCTTTTATATGCATTGCTGTTTTTATTCAACGCTCAATAAATGAAGAGCAATTTGAAGCATAGAGTTAAGACAATTAGTCAAAATAGCCTTATTTCAGAAAGCTTTTCTATTATTTATACATGAATAATATTAATTATCGAGACATACCTCCTCAAGAATCTAAGGAGAAATGGTTTAAAAGCCATTTATTAGGCCGTGAGGTTGAGCTAAGGGAGGTATACGAGTTGCCTCAGGATCAGTTGGATTTGCTCATGGCTGAAACAGCAGAGTTGAGAAGTGACCCTGATAATAGAGACAGAAACCTAGGGAAATATTGTACAGCTGGTTATTTTCTAGAATTAGCTAGAATTGTGGATAAAAGAAGAATGGAAAATTAAATTATTCTTTTTTTGTAGTTAATCATAAGAGGTTAATTAATAGAACAGGAATTATTCTATTGAATAGAATTTGTATGATATTAGAAAGCCATAAGAATAATGACATCAAAAGTATAATTCTAGTTTGTCTAAAGCAAACTGCCTCTTTTAAAAGAGTTCTCAATTGGAATAACCTTGCAATTGTGAAGATTAAACCAACTAAAACACCTATCCATTTTCCAATTAGAACTACTAAAACTAACTCATTAATGATTTGCCATAAAAGTAGATATAAATATAAATCAAGACACCTCCTCTCAAAATATTCTTTGTATTTTAAAATTCTTTGAATTAAAGGTAGAAACAAACCAATTCCTATGAAAATTGGAAAGTATATTCTTGGCAAAGGATGATTATCAATTCTTGTTGTTAAATAAAAGCCTAAATCATCTAGTATTCCAAATTTGTCAATTATTAGTAAAATAAATAATATTAGAAGACTAAAAATTGTAATTCTTTTAAAATTATTCATAGATTTAGTTCGGATCATTAAGTTGATACCTTTTGCCTGGGATTGGGTCTATGCAAGAAATATCTTTCGAAATATCTATGGTTGATTCAACAAATGAACCTTTAGCTCTTAAAGTATTTTTTAGAATCCCTTTAAAACTTATATCTCCTCCAGTTGTGCTTGCTAAAATATATTTTGGTTTAAACTTTTTAACCAGTTCTTTTAAGATTTTATTTCCATTTATAAAAGAGCCTAGCAAAGGAATTTCTATATTTATTACTGGTGTAATCACTATATCGATCTTTTGATCCTCTATTGAGGGATCAAGAAAACCATGCGGCTCTATATAAATAGAGCCTTCCTTGTGCTTAATTAGATAACCATTTTCTATCTGAGGAACTTTGGCTCCAGCGGTAGCCTGTACATATATTCCATCTATGGATACCCCTTTGCCTGGAACAAGAGGGAATAATGATTTAAAACCAAGTTTCTTCACAACCTCTATGGCTCCTATAGAACCTATTACTGGAGTGTCTCTAGGTATTGCTTCTAATGTTTCTCGATGAGAGTGGTCAGGAAGCCCCTGAGTTAATAAAAGCAGATTAATTCGAGTAGGCATTCTCAACTCTTTGTTGAGAGTACCCTTAATTAGCCAGGGACTAGAAAAAAAACTAAGCTCCCCTTTTAGCCAAGGATCGATAAGCACCTGTGTATTTTTAAACCCAATTAGCCATCCATTTGCACCAAAATAAGTGGCCTCTATCTCCATGGATTTTAAGGCTATCAATTCTGTTTATAATTTTACTCTTTGCTAAGTCATAATTAGTGGTATGAACCATTAAAACAACCATTACCTTTATTCGAATAGCCGGCAAATTAAGCTGAAGATCTTTTATAATTTTTCAATTGAGGCCCTATTACAATTTGATTTGGCCAATAGCATAAATACTTTTAGAGTTTTCTTCGCTTTACTTTCGAAACGTTTATTTTGAAGCCATGAATTTCGTAAACTACCTTCAGTTTTTAGAGCCAATGCAAGACCAGATTACTAAAATCTATTCGATAATGTCTGGCATAATTGCATTCCTGCTAATAATTTGGCTCTTTAATTTTATAGCTGGCCTAATTCAGCGTACTTATTTGATAGGGAAGGCCTTTGGAGGTTTTTACCGAAATAATTTACACCGTTACTTTAAGCTAGCAATTATAAACTTATTGGGTTTTTCAAAGAAAAAACTGCAATAAGGTTAACTTGAGAAATTATTATTTCGTTTGGTCTGAAATCATTCCTTAATTATAATAACTAGATTCAAGAAATTCTTTTTAGGTCACTATTAATATACTTAAAATTATTAATAGCGACCTAATAAAAGGTAAAACTAATAAGTTAGGACTCAACCAAATAGGGTTGAAACTACACTACCTACGGCAACCACTAGACCGCCCCATTTGATTACGGGTTGAGAGTTGTCATATGAAGTAGCGATAAGGATCGCGGCCAGGTTGATTACAACAAGTGAATCTGAGGTCATGATTGAGACTAGTATCAGGCTTCAACTTTGTAGCAGGGGATACCTTGTGCGTCTATGCTTCATTAAGCAAATATACTTTTTGAGACATCATGGGTTTGGCGCGGAATCTAAAGAGAGGAATAAATAACTGATTCTGCTTGTGAGGGCCGTTTGATAGAGATTATCTAAATAATCATCTGTTTATCTACCGGTCAAATAGTTGGTGCATGAGAACCCACCTTTTCTCACTTTCCATTTGCTGTTTTCGCACCCCTTCGCAATGTGTGCAATTACACTCGCCAGCGGAGGCTAAGGGGGAGTGCATTTGCTTGTTGCTTGTTTCAGGCATCATAAGCTTGACCTCTTTTAGTAATTGGCCATATGGCCATATAAAAGCAACAGCTTCTTGGTTTTGCCAGTTAATTTTTAAGGAGACTTAATTCTTTCTCGGTATATAGCCAAGACTTCCTTTTGTTTTAACAATTGCTTCTACTTCTCTAGATTGCAATTGACGGCTATTTCAAATGGTATGCAACTGTTTGGTAGTAATAACAAATTCGAAGTTATTAATGCAATGTCATTAGGCTGAGTCATTTTTTCTTTGGGTATGGACTTTACTTCGGCTGCCATATCTGTGTTAACCCAACCTGGGCAAATTGCTGTTACTCGAATACCATTTTCCCATCCTTCATTTCTTGCTGTTTGGCATAGGCCCATTAATGCAAATTTACTCATTGTGTATCCAGCTAATTTCCCTTTAGATCTTTTTCCGCTCATAGAAACTAAAAAAATTAACCTTCCTTTATTGCTTTTTTCAATATGCTTCCAGGCTTCTTTTGTTAACCACCATGGGCCCATTACATTGATTCTCCAGAGATTCTCTATCTCGTCTTGATCTTTATCCGAGAATAGAAGTTGACTCTTATTAAAAATACCTGCGCTATGAATAACACTATCAATTTTGCCAAAATGGTTAATTGTTTCTTTAACCCAGTTTTTTGCACTTAATGGCTCAGATGCATCATATTTATTTAAAAGTATATTTTCAGCTCCTGATATTTTTGGATCTAAAATTGTTTCCTTTAATTCTTCTGGATTCCTAATACCTAGACTGATGCAATGCCCATCTTTTAGCAATTTTTCTGCAATTGAACGCCCTATGCCCCGGTTGGCACCACTAATAAGAATTGTTCTCAATTTTCTAATTAAGAGGTTTTACGAATTGCCACAGCAACCTCAACTCTCTTCCTTGCATTCCCATTAGGCCTAGCCTAACGCTCCATGGAGCTTTTAAGAACATTGTCCACATTGCTTTAACTAAATCTTGGAGGCTTAGAGTGTTTGTTAAGAAGCCAAACCATTGCTCTTTAGGTAGATCAAAGAAACCAGTAAAAAAGTCTCTCAGTTGAGATTCTTGGAACCTCATAAGCTTTTCTAATCCAAAATGATATAAAGCTTGTTTACGTCTTAAATCCTTTGGCCAAAGTGCTGACCAGCCTTTTTTAGCAATAAAGGCTGAAGAGGCACTTTTATCTTGCATGGCCAGCGAAATGGCTTTTGCTACTGATGGTGCTCGTCTGAGAAGTCCTCCAACCATGTAGCCAGATGCAGGATGGACCATTGCGGCTGCACCACCAAAACCCAATAGTGGTTGTTTCATGTCTGGTAATGGCATATTCATTGGTAGGAATAGACCATGTTCTTCGTGCTCTAGATGAGTAATTGAAAGGCCTCGATGAGCCAACCTTCTCTGCAACCTTGCCTGTAATTTTTCTAAAGTTAAAGGTGGAAATAAACCTAAAGAAGTTTCCTCTAGAAAGAATGTGTTATTACCAAGATCCATCGCATATAAGAACGTCGGAGGCTCTTTTCTTTCTTCTTTGGAAAGATGGTCAGAGCGATAATCCATTAAAACAAATTGACCTTTTTCTACAGGAGGTTTATTGAATTTTCCTACTACTCCATAACAAGTTTGTATGGCGACAGGACCTGAATAAGGCGCTTTAAGAAAGACAGGCTTATACCCCGTGGCGTCTATAACAAGTCGAGCATTAATCTTTCTTCCTTCAGCAGTTGTAACAGTACTTGTTAACCCATCTATTTCAATATCAGAAGCAATCCCTCTATGCCAATTCACTGATGCCTTTTCGCATTGGTGTATCCAGTGTTGCTGTAATTTCTTTTTGTCAAAAAGACCGTAATCGCAGGTGTGATTTCTTGGCAGATTTTCCTCTGATTTTGGCTCTAATGAGCCAAGGCCAAAAAAGCTAACAGTATTTGTCCATCGATGTTCCAAAAGGTGGCCTAGGCCAAATTCGTCGACCTCTTCTCCCCAAATCCCATATGTGTATGGCCATGGATCTTGGTGATCATTTGAAGAAAGTACCTCTACATGGAGCTTCTCTTCTACTAGTGCTGATGCAATAGCCAACGCACTAGGGCCAGCCCCTAGGACAAGGACATCGATAGATGTCCTGGAATTCATTTGATCACCTGCAGGCTTGAGATGGGTGTCATTTCTATTCTCTGTTCTGAGCCGAATAGAAATGAGCATCGAGCAGGGGCCGGACTAGTGTCTTTGGTCACGGTTGCCACCTCCAAATCTCATACTTTGAGGTTACATCGGCTTGCTTACAACAATTGAGATTTATTATCCTTAATAAAAGCAATTAATTTGATTTTGCCAAGAATGCATTGAAATTCGCTTCTGAAAGCTCAGAATTTACCTTGGAGGGCTTGCTTGGTTTCAATTGAGGTTGAACCCTTCGGTTTAGGTTGATAAGACTCCTTAAAAATGTTTGGGAAAATATGTACCCTAATTTTATAGGACATAAAAAAATAACTTAAAGGAACTTAAAAATGACTCTTTCGATGAACCCTCAAAAAAAATGTAGAAATATTCTTATAACTGGAGCAAGTTCTGGAATTGGTTATCAATCTGCTCTGTGCTTATTAAAGGAGGGACATAGATTAATTCTCCCTTGTCGGACCAATGAAAGGTCAAATGATTTAATTAAATCTCTAAAGAAAGATTTAAAATGTGATCATTCTTTAGATAGAGTCTATGCACCAATCTTAGAGTTGTCTGACTTATTCAGTATTAAGAAATTTGCCAAAAAATTGATGGCATTGAATCAACAGTTAGATATTATTATCTTAAATGCTGGACTCCAGTATACAGGAGCCAAATCACCAAAATGGTCGGCTCAAGATATAGAACTTACCTTTGCTGTTAATCATGTAGCAAACCAATATCTTATTCAACTGCTTTTACCTTTAATAGAAAAGGTTAATTTATCTAGAATCATAATCACGTCTTCTGAAGTTCACAACCCTAAAACTTCTGGAGGCTCTATTGGAGAGCCTGCAGGGTTAGGAGATTTAGTAGGCCTTAACTCCTCTAAGAGGTTTTCTCTTTTAAACGGTGATTCAGAATTCAATGCAGATAAAGCTTATAAAGATAGCAAACTATGTAATATTTTGTTTGCACGAAAACTTTCTAAAATATTAAACATATCAGGATCTGATATTGCCGTTATTGCATGGGCCCCTGGTCTTGTTATCCCAAGAAGCCGTGAGGGCTTTTTTCGTTATAGCCGTAAATATAATGAATTCGGACAAAGGTTATTTTCATTTTTTGCAAGAGATTTATTCCGGATTACTGAAACTCCAGAGAATGCAGGTAAACTACTTGTATCTTTAGCGCTAGATGAAAGATATAATAAATCAGGATTTAATTACTATAGTAATAAGCTAGTAACTCCATTCAAAAAGGTCTTTGCTCTTTCAAAATCAAGTATAGAGTCTTTAGATGATCAGTTATCTTCTTCCCTTTGGCAATTAACCTCTAAATTAATAACAGAAAAGATTCGAGAGTGAAATGGGGCTTTTTAAAACAAGCAGATTATTATTTACAGATGAAATGAATCAATTATTTTTCTCAGTTTAATTCTCTCTACCTTAAGTTGCCTTCTAAATATCTCAATCTCACCAACAGACCAATTATTTGGAGCCCCAATCCGAGACTCTAACTCTGATATTCTCCTTTTTACTCTATAAAGGTTAGACTCTGTGCTCTCATCCATCTCAAATCAGGTAACTTTCTTTCTACTATAAATATAAGCACTATTTCATTTATAGATAACAACACTTTCCTTTACATTTATATGGCATGGACTTTTATTAGTCAGTTTTGCTTTCATCTGATCCAGATAAATGTATCGTTTGAGTAGGAAATGCAAATTCAATATTTTCCTTTTGAAATCTGCTCATTACTTCAAAATTGACTGCCTGCTGAGCCTCCATTGCTTGGAGATAATTGTTGGTTGGTACAAAGTAAACCATTTCAAAATCAAGGCTAAACTCACCAAAATCTGTAAAATGACACCTATCGAATATTACATCATCTATTTCATCTATAATAGATTCAATTATTTTAGGAATTAATTTTACTTTTGGAAGTGGAGTATCATAAATGACTCCTAATTTGTGGACTAATCTTCTATATTCCATCTCGGCATAATTTGCTATTACGCCATTTGTTAGCTTGCTATTGCTTACTACAATAACTTCACCATTTACACTTCGCAGCCTTGTAGACCTCACTCCTACTTTCTCAACAGTTGCCCATATCTCACCTGCATTGATAAATTGTCCATTTTGGAATGGTTTGTCCAATAAAATTGTTATATATTCAAAGAATTCTTGAACTGGTTCCTTTAATGCAAGCCCAGCGCCAATTCCGCCTGCGCTAAGCAAGGCCCATATAGCTGTCATTTGGACTCCCATATTCTGCAGATAAAAAACAAAACCAACGCACCAAATTAAAGCTCTAATCATTGGATCAAGTGATTTAATCATGGTACTAACTGATTCATCATCAATCCTTAAACACCATCTGCTCGTAACTCTACAGATCACTTTATTTATAAGCCTTACTAAAAGAATTAGACAAATTAACTTGGTAATCCCTAATACAGCATTGGTTATCTCTTCTGGAACTGGTAAGGCAGACCAAGCCAGAGAAGCACTTATAACCCAACCTAATGGTTTAATTGTATTTACAACTCCTTCTACGATAAAATCATCAGTCTTGCTCTTAGTGCGCTTTGCAAGTCTACCAAGTATTACTTTGGTTAATCTTGCAACTATTAATGATAATAAACCACCTAATAAAAAGATAGATGCTGAAGCTAATAAGCTTTTATAGAGATCATCCATTTAAAACTTCCCATGTTTAAAACCACTCTGCCTCTAAAAGCTAAGTTCTGCTAGTACCATTTTTAATCCAAGTAGATAAATTAGCAAATCCTAATGATTTAGGTCATTTGCGAAACCCCATTTCATTCACCAACGTCAACCCAGTTTTTTCATAGACTGAATTCCCCAAATATCTAGATTATTCCTTTATCAGCTTGCTTATAGATCTAAATTCTTTCCTATCTGCGGTCTTACATAATTCGAAAATAATTGATTCAGTTGTAGAAATGACACCGCCTGCTGATTGAATACGTGTTTGTGCAATCTCATGATCCATATAGTTCCTGCTCCCTACGCCATCAATTGGTATATATACATTGAACCCATCATCTATTAATTCTAGAGCAGACTGTTGAACACATACATGGGTTTCAATTCCCGTTAAAATAATATTTTTAACTCCTTCTTCTTTTAATTGCCTAATTATCTTTGTACATTCCATACAACTAAAGCTCATCTTACCGGCAATAGATCTTGGATTGTTAGCTAAAAGTATAGAGATTGTTTTCCCAAGTTTTAATGGATTTTGTTCTGTGAAATAACTATTTACCCCAAGTAAGAAGCAAGCCTCAAGTAACTTCTTTATGTTTTTGACAATCATTTCTTTATTCTCTATTACTCTAATTAGCTTTTCCTGGGTATCAATTACTAATATTGCGGTATCTCTTGTTTCCATAGCTAGCTAATGCTTTTTTAGATCAAACCAGAATAGTATTTCTATTCTTTAAGACGACCAATTGTGACCATGTTTATAAGTAGTGAACATTTAAAGGGTCACTTCTCTCATTAGATACTACTATTGAGAATAGAATTCCTGACGTCTTTTGAGTGCTTCTTTGCCCTATAGCAGTTATGGGGGGAGGCCTTTAGAGGTAGGCTTGCATCAAGATGGACGTCGCTTAACACCACAAAGAAAAAAGGTTCTTGAGCTTTTTGAGAATTTGGGGACCGGCAAGCATATCAGTGCTGAAGATGTTCATCATCAATTGCTTGAAGCTAAATCTAGAGTCTCCTTAGCAACTATTTATAGAACTCTCAAGTTGCTAGTTGAGTTGGGCTTCCTTCATGAATTGGAACTCAGTGAAGGTGGACATCGTTTTGAGCTTGCTAGTAAGGAACACCCAGATCATCACCACTTGGTTTGTGTAAGTTGCGGCAGAACTGAAGAATTTGAAAGTGAAGACGTACTTCAGGCAGGACAAGAAGCAGCTGAAAGTATTGGCTTTAAACTTATTGAATCAACTTTAAATGTACGCGCACTTTGTCCTAAGTGCCAGAAAATCTAATTAGTCACTTAATAGTTTTATCTGATGTAAAAGATAAATCATTATTGAAATTACTTCACATGACATATAACTGTAATCAAGAAGAAATTAGTCCGACAAAGCGCCACCACAGCTTGATCCATTACCCGCTGTGCACCCAAAGCAATGACTTGCGACTTTAATTTGCCTCCCTTCCCATTTAGTTTTTTCTAATAATAAATGTTTTATATGTATTGGACCTTGTTCGATTTTAATACCTAACTGCTGATTAAAGTCACAGTCAAAAATATAACCTTGCCAATCAACGCTAAGTAAACTCCTACACATTACGGTTTCTAGATTTTGAGGATTATGTGAGTCTTCTAGCAATTTCTTGTATTGGTCTAATTGACCGGAGAGCTGAAGTTGATTCTTAAATCGTTTGATTGGCATGTTTGTTATTGTAAATAAGCTTGTAAAATGTATGCCATAGTTTTGGTATAACTGCTCTTTAAAAACTTTTTCAAGTTCATTTTGTGGAGGAGGCAAATTAATTCCTTGAGGATTAAACACTAAATTTAGATTCAACCCACTATCAGGTAAGCCATATCCATGCTTATTTAACTCTTTTAGTCCTGTAATACTTCTTTGAAAGACGCCTTTCCCTCTTTGCTTGTCAACTGAGTCCTCTTGATAGCAAGGAAGAGATGCTGTAATTTCCACTTCATTATCAGCGAGAAAAAGGCTTAAATCTTCATATCCTGGCTCGGATAGGATTGTTAGATTGCAGCGATCAATAACTTCTACTCCCATAGACCTAGCTTTTAAAACTAGACTTTTAAACCTTGGATGCATTTCAGGTGCACCACCTGTTATATCAAGAATTTTAAGATTATATAGCTCAAGTATTTTGGGTATTAGATCAAGGGTAACACTGTCCATCATTTCCCACCTATGAGGCCCTGCATTAACATGACAATGAATACAGGATTGATTACACTTGTACCCAATATTTACCTGTAAAGTAGTCAACTCATTTCTCTTCAGAAGAGGGAATTGCCCTTTGCTCACTTTAAAGATCATTATTCATTTGTATTCTATCCAACTTAGTTTTGAGCGCAAATAATTGGATTACTTCTTTAGGTTTCTTTTTCTGGAAAGAGTCTTGAACAGATTTATATACCCAGCTGGACCTTGTTTTACTAAATGAGTAAACTTTAGGGGATCTGATGGGTCAGAGATACCTTTTAAGTCAACATCACTAAGGCTTGGACGTTCGACCTCTCCTCCACTGCTGTCAACCAAAATTATTTGATTTTCTTTATTGAAACTCTTACCGAGTTCTTGTATTAATGTTAAAAATCCCCGATCACTTCCTCCTCTTAACCACTTCTTACTTTTTTTACAATATGTAGAGGTTACAGTATCACCTACTCCAATTAATAGAGGCATTTCTTCTGCAGATATGTTATCTATACACATCTTCAAAAGCTTTTGGATAGACGTTGGACATTCTCTAACAGTAAAGTCATCACCAAAGGGCTTTTTATCAAAAACTTTTCCAATATGTTCATTTAATAGATAAAGAAGACCAGCTTCTTTGATGGCACCTTTTATCATAAATTGTATATCTGTAGTTCCAATATCTCCTTTGGAAGCATATTTCATTCTTTCCTCTCCATTCTCTCTCCCTAGGTTAGGCGCTATATGTAAAAAGAAGGAATCTTGCAAACCTTTCTGATTCGATAGATGTAAAATGTTATCCATTATTTTCTTAAGCGTTTTCTGAATCCTTACTTGTAAATCAACGTTACCTTCAGTGTGTAGGAATATTCCATTTAGGTTAATTGTAGGGGAGAGGTTTGTGTCAATTACGGCTAATTCTATTTCTTTTTCGAAACTATCTTGTCCTATGCTTTGAAGGCAATCTTTCATTTCAAGCCTTAGATGTTTTTTCATCAATAGAGGTAATTTAGACAGAAATTGGATTTCTTCTTCTTTGACACCTGGATGTTTGATTTCTCCATATTGATTTTGATACTCAACTCCTCCAGCGGCCAATCCTGGAAGGTAGAAGCCCATTTGCAAAGGTAAAGATATGTCTCCTGTGGCCTTCTCTATTAACTTATTAACTCCTCTCCTTCCAGCATGCTCTCCATTTGTTAGGACATAAAACTCGTCTTTCATTTTTGCAGCTGCTTGAACATAGGAAAGATCAATTGTTCTAGTCAATGGATCCTTTACTAGAGGTATGCAAACGCCATCAAGATCTTGAATTATTAAGATATTTCTCTCATTGCAGAGCTTTTCTATTAAAACCTCTTCCTCAATTGTTTTTCTCATAGAGAGAGCTATATTCTTTTTCCAAGTATATACTTTGATTCGTATATCTGCTAGCCGGCCTGTTGAAGCTAACTACTGATAAAATAAAACCGTCTTATTTATTTAATTGCGTTATTCTCTAAAGAATATAGATATCTTTTTTTATCCAATTTATTGAGAATAAATTTAAAGCTAATAAGCTTGATACACCTTTGCTATATAATGGTAATAGATTAGACGCCTTTCTAGTAGCTTTCTTTACTTTTGCAGCTTTTTTAGTACAGGAGAAAAATGTTCAACAGTTTTTTTAGTGATTCAATGAGCAATGATGTTTTATCTCAAAGGATAAATGAACTTGAGTCAGGAAAAGTTGGTTTTTATAGCATTGGACTTTACCCAGCCTCTTTAGCCTATAACTGTGCAATGCAAACCGATGGTATGAATCTATTGCTTGCACCTCGCCCAGGAAGAAAGCTTTTAGGGGCTTTTTCAGAAGAAGTTTTAAGTGGGATGGACAGTGAACACTTAAAAACTATGAAGCGAATGGGAAGCCATCTTGAAGACTATAAATCAGTAGATAACAACTTGGCAGACCTTATATTGAGATGTGAATTAGTTGTGTTAAGTGCTAATAGTAATCATATAGAGAAGGATCTCTTAGAGGCCTCTAGATTAAAAAAAGAGTTAAATAGAGAAAATGTTGTTTTAGCTTGTTTATCTGGTTCTTTTAGTCATGATGATATTACAAATGAATCATATGTTCTTTGTGAAAAAGAAAGCTCTTTAGGCTTTTTCTCAGGCTTTCATCGCCATGGTGCTCTGAGGAATCCATTAGATAGCTTTACAGCAAATTTCTGCCATCCAGATTCTTTGACGGCTTTTTTCGGAGCTAGAATTCTTGACAAACTCTCACCAAATATACAAGTATCTTCTGGAGTTCATAATGTTGAAGGTCAATATATTAAAGCAGCTAAAAATATGGCATCAATTTTTGCTGGATTTGGACATACGTATCATCAAGATAATCCTGGATTATTACCCACTCTTTTGACTCTACTTTTGGAACAATGCTTAGACCAGGCAGCGACGGTTTCTATGATTAGAAGTGATAGAGATAAGTTATACAATTGCCAACCTCTTCCTCTTACCGAATTAGGCTATGGAGTTCAAAAAATTGAGGCTGCTTTATTAAAGGACGGAGACTTGAAAAAGGTTAGAGATCATACTTTTGCACAACTTACAGCTATGGTTGCAGATGTAAGAGGTAGCATGATGCTGCCAAGAACTGGAAGCCCTACTCGGAATTTTCAGGCTGGTCAAGTTTTGGCAAATATAATGCTTAGTCAAAAACGTTGTCCTTTAAGTTTGGATGAATTCTTAGAACATTGTGAGAGCACAGGTCTTAAACAAGGAGCATTGGAAGGGCTTAAATCCCTTAAATACTGGCCTCAAATTTTAAGCAAATACTCAATTCCACTTCATGATTCTTCAATGATAAACCTTTTATACATGTCCATTTATGGTTCGTCAGAGCAGAAGGCAGTAGTTTTCCACGTTCTTTCAAAAAGCCGGGAACTTACCAGTTATTGTCAAGAATCTGTTAGACCCAAGCATAGTAGAAAGTTTTCAGATGCACTTGATAATCTCAATTCAGCTGAATCCATGACAAAAGTTATAAATATAATTAAAAGGATTCAGAATACTTCATTCTTTGATTCTAATGATAGCATAAATTCTAATTATATAGATCCAAGTCAACCACCGCATATTCAAGCAATGTTTCTAATAGAGAGATCCATATCAACCAAAATTTGAAAACTATTTTTAATGATTTCTAAATTAACTTCTTTAATTTTTGCTTTCGGATTAAATACTTTGTTGTTAACCCCTTTAACCCCAACAGCTTCATTGGCTGCAGAGAGAATAGAAATAGATTCAAAAGAAAATATCTTCAAACTTCTCCCTTCGTCACCTAATTTGCCAAGACTTAGAAATGGAAGACACTACCCAATAATTCCAAAAGATGTTAGTGAAACTGCTGATTTATTGGCAAAATTAGAGCAACTTATCGTTGATAAAAATACACCACGAGAATTGCTGCCTCGAATATCTCATCAGCAACAAATCATTTATAGGGAGTTCTCTAGGAATAATACAAAGGCTAATCAACTTGTATCATTACTTCCCGAAAAATTGAAAGATGTTGCTCTTTTACATTTGTCAGCAAGGAGAGAGTTTCTGGATATGTCAAGGAAAAGGAAGCAACCATCAATGATGCCTGCTTGGGAAATTATTCAACCTGAACCTTTAACTAACTTAATTGCTTATTACCGTAAGGCTGAGATGGCAACTGGAATTAATTGGGAGATTTTAGCTGCTATTAATCTAGTTGAAACTGGCATGGGAAGGATTTCAGGAGTTTCAGTTGCAAATGCAAAAGGTCCTATGCAATTCTTACAAACGACTTGGGACCTTAAAGGTATTGGAAATAATGGGGATATTAATGACCCTCATGACTCAATCCAAGCAGCTGCTCGATATCTAGTTAGAAGAGGTGGGCTTCAAGATATTCGTAAGGGATTATGGGGCTACAACAATAGTGATTATTACGGTAGAGCAGTTCTAAAATATGCTGCGCTTATAAAGCGAGATCCTAATGCTATAAGGGGTTTTTACCATTGGGAAATACACTTTAATGTCGAAGAGGGCGATATTTGGCTGCCAGTAGGTTATCTCCAGAACAAGAAGATTCCTATATCGACCTACTTACAAAACTTTCCAGTAAGTGCTCCTCCCAACTACTCTTCAATTAGATAAAAAAAATTGACGTGATAAAAGAATCAACTCACCGGGCTGATGAGCTTAAAGAGCTTGGGTGGTCATCAGATGATGTGGCTCGATATATAGAGCTTTGGGATTACAGGCAGCGGTGGGGCGCTATAAATCTTGAACGGGAGGATAGGCAATTTCTTAGAAAAGCAGAAGCATCACTTCCTGTAATAACAACATCTAAGACGTCAGTAAAAAAACCAATTGAAGAAAAATCCTATTATCGAAGATTACGCTTCTTTCTAGAAGCAATGGAGAGTTTTGAAAGTAAATCCTCCATTGGGCAAGGAGCAAAAGGGATATGGGTAATTCTTTTGGAAGAAGAGTTGAGGGTACTAGATTATTTTCAACCAGTACTTGGTTTGCCAGATAGCCTAAAAGCTAAGCAAATTGAGCCATTCCGTGAGGCAATCATCACTAGGATTTCTGAGCGAGACCCTAAGGGCATTCAAACACTTCAGTTTGATGTGAATGAGCCTTTAGAAAAACTAAAAAGAAGTGAACCTTCTAAATGGCGTCCTCTTAGAGAAATCGAATCAAGTGAAAAAAATAATTACCCAGTTCTTAAAGGGGATGCGGTAGAGCTTTCACGAATGGAGATTCGAACAGAATTGCCTTCTTTAATTCGAGAACTATTTCCTTCTTTGTCAGATTCAGGAAAGCCTTTACCCCCTGATGATTGGAGTCGCTAATGAAATTTTCTAGCTAGAACAGATATAGGTAAGCATTCTTAAACCATTGACCAACCAACATTTTGAGACTCTTCAGTTACATGCGGGGCAGACACCTGATCCAGTAACTAACTCAAGGGCAGTGCCTATATATCAGACTAGTTCTTATGTTTTTAATGATGCAGAGCATGGAGCTAATTTATTTGGTTTGAAGGAGTTTGGGAATATCTATACCCGTTTAATGAACCCTACAACAGATGTTTTTGAAAAACGTATAGCAGCACTTGAGGGAGGGGTTGCTGCATTGGCTACCGCCTCTGGACAGTCAGCACAATTTTTAGCTGTTACTAATTGTATGCAGGCTGGTGATAATTTTGTATCCACGTCATTTCTTTATGGTGGTTCTTACAATCAATTTAAAGTTCAATTTCCCAGATTAGGTATCAACGTAAAGTTTGCAGATGGCGATAAAGTTGAGAGTTTTGAGAAACAGATTGATTCGAAGACTAAAGCTATATATGTAGAATCTATGGGTAACCCTCGGTTTAATATTCCTGATTTTAAAGGGCTTTCTGACTTAGCTAAAAAACATCAGATCCCTCTCATCGTTGACAATACTTTGGGAGCAGCTGGAGCATTGTTATGTCCTATTAAGCATGGAGCTGATGTTGTAGTTGAAAGTGCAACTAAGTGGATTGGAGGACATGGAACAAGTTTGGGAGGTGTCATCGTTGATGCAGGAACTTTTAACTGGGGGAATGGAAAGTTTCCTCTTATGACTGAACCAAGTGATGCTTACCATGGCCTAGTGCATTGGGATGCATTTGGTTTTGATAGTGATGTTTGCAAAATGCTTGGAGTTCCAACAAACCGTAATTTGGCTTTTGCTTTAAGGGCTCGTGTTGAAGGATTGCGTGATTGGGGCCCAGCTATTAGTCCATTCAATTCTTTTCTTCTTTTGCAAGGCTTAGAAACTCTTAGTTTGAGAATAGAGCGTCATTGTTCTAATGCGATGGCTTTAGCTGAATGGTTAAATGATCACCCTAAAGTACTTAATGTTAACTACCCAGGATTAATGGAGGACCCATATTATCAACGCGCAAAGGAATATCTAACAGATCGAGGAATGGGATGCATGCTTATGTTTTCTTTGAAGGGTGGCTTTGATGATGCTGTTAATTTCATCAATAATTTGGAATTAGCTAGTCATCTTGCAAATGTTGGAGATGCCAAAACATTAGTTATTCACCCTGCTTCTACTACTCATCAACAACTTTCTCCTTCCGAACAAGAATCTGCGGGTGTTTCTCAAACTATGATTAGGGTATCTGTAGGCCTTGAACATATAGAGGATATCAAGGCTGACTTTGACCAGGCACTAGCCGTTGTTAATTGAGGCAGGAGAAGTTCATTGGCTCTGATTCTTCCTAGTAGCTATCACAAGATTGCTGCCGTGGAACGGAACCATATTTCATGGATTGAGCCAGACCTGGCAGAAAGGCAAGACATCAGGCCTTTGAGGATTGGCATTCTGAACATTATGCCTTTAGGTAAGCAGTATGAATTCAATTTGCTCCACCCTCTTGGCCTGTCTCCATTGCAAATCGAGCCAATATGGATCCGTTTAAAAAGCCATAAATACAAAACATGGGATATCTCACATTTAGATGCCCTATACGTCAGTTGGGAGGAAGCAATGTCCCCAGCCCCTTTAGATGGTTTGATTATTACAGGAGCACCTGTTGAACACTTGGCTTTTGAAAAGGTCAATTATTGGCAAGAATTAGTAGAACTTATTGATGAAGCAAGAAGAAATTGTGCGAGCACTTTAGGTCTCTGTTGGGCTGGCTTTGCCTTGGCTTATTTGGCAGGAGTAGATAAACAAAATTTCTCTAAGAAATTGTTTGGTGTATTTCCACTAAAAAGTCTTGTTCCCAGTCACCCTTTAATGGGCACACAAGATGATTTCTTTTTATGTCCGCAAAGTCGTCATGCAGGCTTGTCTGACCATGAAATGGAAGAGGCACAGCGAAAGGGCAACTTGCGTCTTCTTGCATATGGCGAGAAGGTTGGGTACACCATTTTTGAAACAACTGACCAACGTCAGTTGATGCATTTGGGACATCCTGAATACAATGCTGGCCGATTGCTTTCCGAAATGGAAAGAGATAGAGCACGAGGAGACGTACCACTTCCTGAAAACTTTGATCCAATGAACCCTCAAACATCATGGAGGTCTCACCGCAATCTTCTTTTTCAGCAATGGCTTTGGTTTTGCTATCAACGCGTAAGCTTGTTAAATGGAGATATAACTGTCAATGACAGGATTGAGAAAAATCAACTCTAATTAAGTATTTAATTAATAATTAGTTTTTATTCAAATAAAATTAATTTGTAAAATACCAAACAACAAGCAGTAATTTTAGTTGATAATAACTTCAAGTTAAAAAGATTTAATGTCAGTTGTTCCTTCTGAAATTCCTTGGACGCATCTACCCTCCTGGATGACAGAGGAGGAGGCCCAAGAATGGAACCAAAAGATTAATAATCTTGTGATTTGGGAGCAACCATTAGTTAAAGTTTATGGAAAGCAATATTTAGTTCCTAGAAAAACAAGTTTTCTGTCAGAATCAAATATAAAATATACATATAGTGGCTTAACACATATTGGGAATGGATGGCCTGAATGGTTTTTACCCTTGTTAAAGCAAGTCAGTATAGAAAGTGATGCCAAGTTTAATGGATGTTTGATCAACCTTTATAGAGATGGAAAAGATAGAATGGGATGGCACTCAGATGATGAGCCTGAGATTGACGCATCTAAACCAATAACATCACTTTCTTTCGGAACTCAAAGAGATTTTTGTTTAAAGCATCGGTTCGAGAATTTTAGGGAGTCCCTTCCTTTGGCAAATGGTGACTTATTAATTATGCATCCAAATTGTCAGAAGCACTGGCTACATTCAATTCCAATCAGAAAAAAAGTTAATCAACCCCGGATTAATATTACTTTTAGATGTTATAAAAACACGTATATATAGGAATCTTGCAAATTAAATAACCTCTAAAAACCTGCTAATAGAGAGACTTTTTTAGTCTAAATGGGAATTTAAATATTTGCTTTACTCTCCATCATCTTTTTTGGCTTCAGCAGCAGCTTTAGCTTCAGCAGCAGCTTTGGCTTTGGCTTCAGCAGCGGCTTTAGCTTTGGCTTCAGCAGCGGCTTTAGCTTCAGCAGCAGCTTTAGCTTTCGCTTCAGCCGCTTTTTGGGCCTTGTAAGATCTTGATGTCCTGCCATCTAGGAATTTCAGCAGGGCTATTAGGATGGGGGCGTGAGCAACACCTCCAGCTATAACTGTTATTTGGCTATAAGCCATACTTCTACTTGCCACTAACTTGAAGTATACATTTAGTTGAGTTTGTTATTTATGAATATTGCTCTTGTCTTCTTATTTCTTTGAAATTACAGGTCGGTATATCTACTTATTATCCTTTGCGTTTGCGTCGCTACATCATTTGGTTTAGAAATTTTCGACTTCGCTCGTGATTTGCATTTGTGAAGAACTCCTGGGGTGTTGATGTCTCAATTACTTTGCCTTCATCCATAAAAAGCACATGATCTGCGACTTCTTTTGCAAACTCGATTTCATGGGTCACTACGACCATGGTCATTCCTTGTTTTGCGAGAGACTTCATTGCATCTAAAACTTCTTTGACTCTTTCTGGATCTAGAGCACTTGTTGGCTCATCAAATAGCATTACTTCTGGATTCATTGCTAGGGCTCTTGCGATAGCTACTCTTTGCTGTTGGCCTCCACTTAATTGGTTGGGATACTTTCTAAGTTGATCTGATATTCCCATTTGAGTTAGCAATTCAATTGCCTTTTCTTCTGCCTCTCTTTGAGTTTTTTTCTGAACTCTTATAGGGGCAATGGTGATATTTTCTAAGATTGACAGATGTGGAAACAGGTTAAATTGCTGGAAGACCATGCCAACTTGCTGGCGGATCGCATTTATTTTTCTTTCGTCTTGGACTGCATCTATTTCTATCCCTAGGATATCAATTGTTCCTTTATCAATTGATTCTAGACCATTAAATGTTCTGATTAATGTACTTTTACCTGAGCCAGAAGGTCCCATTACTACTAGCACTTCTCCTCTTCTTACTGTTAATGAAACTTCGTCTAAGGCTTTATTGTTTTTCCCAAAGGCTTTTACTACTTTATTCGCCTTAATTGCCATTCGAATTCTATTCATAATTTGCACTGCTTGGACTTAAGTTAAATTCTATGTGTTTCGACAGCAATGCCATCGCAGTACATACCAGCCAGTAAATAGCAGCCAGCCAAGCATATACCTCTAGATATCTGCCAATATATTGTGGATTTGCAAGAAGACTTCTGCTAATGCCAAGTAGCTCTACAAGTCCGAGTATCGCCATTAGACTTGTATTTTGAAGTAATCCAATAGCTTGATTAGTCAGTGCAGGCAGGGCTGCTCGAAGAGCTTGAGGCAAAGTAATTAAATATATTATTTGTAATTGGTTAAGTCCTAGAGCAGAGGCAGCCTCCTTTTGTGTTAAAGGTATGGATTGCAAGCCCCCTCGTATGTCTTCAGCTATATAGGCTGAACTGAAAATTGCGAAAGCAAAAATAGCTCTTATAACTCTATTAATATCAATATCAGCAGGTAGGAAAAGAGGAATCATTAACTGGCCAAAAAATAATATTGCTATCAGTGGAATAGATCTCATAATATCAATGTATATCTTACAACTTTGCTGAATAAGAGGAAGATTGCTTTGCCTCCCTATTGCAAGTAATATTCCCATTGGCAGTGCAATTGAACCGCTGCATACTGTAAGGACTATTGTTAAAACAAGACCACCCCAATTAATAGTTGAAACAGGCCTTAACCCAAACCCACCAGATAGTAGGACTATTCCCAAAGGGACCATTGAAATCCATAGAGATGGAATTAGTTTCCTTGGTGAATGAATTCTTCTTCCTGAAAGGGTAATTAATGTAAGGGTAATTAGTGAGACTATCCAAATCTTAGGTCTCCATTGCTCCTCTAATGGATAGCTTCCATAACTAAAGAGGCGTAAGTTTTCACTCACAACATTCCAATCGGCCTTGTTTAATAGCCAATGCATAACAGTTGAGAAAATCCAGATAAATATTGCAATTAGGATTAAGGTTATGAATCCATCAGTAACGGATGAGAAGAAGTTTTTTCTAATTGAATTGACTAATATTTTTTTTCGTACAAGCATTTAATTAGGAAATAAGTTGTGAAATGAACTCTTCTATGAATTTCAACTCATTATACTTTAGCTTAGCATTAAATGACTGAACTTTTATTTCTTTCTCAAATTAGCTTGATATCTACAAACTTATTTGATGCGATTTGCCTTTAGTACTATTTTGTTTATCAACTCCATTGAAAAACTTATAACTAGATTGAGAAAAAGAAAGCTTAGAAGTAAAATTAGAAATCCCTCTATCGCCCTTCCTGTTTGAGTTATTGTTGTATCACTGACTGCGTAGATGTCAGGGAATCCTACGGCGATAGCAAGAGTACTATTTTTTGCAAGATTTAAATATTGACTAGTAAGCCCGGGTATTATTGCTGGAAGTGCTTGTGGAGCAAGGATATTTCGAATTCCAACACCATCTGATATCCCAAGACTTCTAAATGCTTCCCATTGCCCTTTAGGTACTGAATTCATTCCACCGCGGACAATTTCTGCAATAGATGCACCTGTAAAAACAGTTAGGCCGACAATCAATGCAGAGAATTCAACGCTTAATTCTAGGCCAAATATTTTAACACCTTGATTAGAGAACATTATTAGATCACCCAAAACTTTGACTGGGGTTTTAGATAAACCTAGGAATGCAACAAAATACCAAAATAGAAGTTGTATTAATAGAGGAATTTGTCTTATTAATGCTACGTATAGGCTGGACATTTTTCTTAGTAATGCATTAGAGCTTATCCTTGCTATACCAGCAGATAATCCCAGTAATGTTGCTAGAAAAAGACTTGTAATTATGACCTTTAAGCTGTTTGTCCATCCAATTAAAATTGCCCAGGCATAATTATCAGATGGTTTGAATGGAAGAGAACTCTCCGCAAGAGCAAAACCAGCGGGATGCATCAACCATTGAAAGTTAAGTCCCAAGCCTGCTCGAGTAAGATTTACTGATAGATTATTAATTAACAGTGTAATTATAAGAATAAATAATATTCCAAAGACAACTTGAAAAATAAGACTCTTTGATAATCTCATTTATTTATTTCAGAGGAGGTGCAATCAACAAACCTCCATTTAGGTAAGATTCATTTAATCCTCTTGGAATATATACTTGACTATCTTTTCCAAGATGACGATTGTAAATCTCTCCATAGTTTCCAGTGCTCTGAATAATCTTTACGACAAAATCATTTGCTAAGCCAAGTTTTCTTCCTAGCCCACCGTCTATCCCAAGAAGTCTCCTAACAGAAAGAGAACTCTTATCATTTTTAGCTTCTAACAATTTAGTTCTTAGATTGTTCTTATTTATATCCAACTCTTCAGCAGTAAAGAGTGCATATATTACCCATCTCATCGCATCTGATAATTTCTGATCTCCACCCAATGATGCTGGAGCTAAAGGCTCTTTGCTTAGGACATCCTCTAATATAATGTGATCATTAGGTTTTGAAAAGCCAGATCTGGCAGCTGCCAATTGAGATCTATCTGATGTCATAGCCTCACATCTTCCTTGTAGATAACCTGCAACAACTTGATTTAGGTCTTGATATTTAATAGGTTTATATAAGAGATTCTTCTCTTGAAAAGCATCGTTTAAATTCTGTTCTGTAGTTGTTCCAGAACCAACGCATATATTGCTATTAGACAATGATTTTATACTTGATATCCCACTTCCCTTCTTGACCATTATTCCTTGACCGTCATGAAATACAACAGGAGCAAATGTAACGCCATTCCCTCCGGAGGAATCTCTGCTTAAATTCACAGTTGTGTTTCTTGATAGGAGATCAATTTCTCCTGTTCGAAGAGCTGTAAACCTTTCAGGTGCTGTAAGTGGTCGATATTGAACCTTTGAGGGATCTCCAAGAATGGCAGCTGCCATCGCCCGGCAAATATCTATATCGAGACCTTCATACTGACCATTGGTTTTTAGAAAACTAAAACCTGGAATCTTTCCACTAACGCCGCATTTTAATTCCCCTCTCTTTTGAATTAAATCAAGTCGTGAACTCCCTTGGTCATCAATTTTTGCGCAGCCAGAGCCGATCAAAGCAATACTAGCTAGCAATGTTAGAAATTGCCTTTTCATAAAAGCATAATCCTGGTAGATTTTATTGTCATAGATTAACCAAGATTGCACAACTGGTTTTTGTATTGATTAAAAAGTTTTTTTAATCAGTGCTTAAGAGAATATTATTGATTTAATGGGTTCTTACTATATTAAAGAATAATTCATGGTTATCCATGAGAAGACTCTTGGCCTGATAAACGCTCGAATAAATTTAGACTTTCTTCATTCAATCCAATAACTTCTACTTTGGAACCTCTTAACGATAGCTTTCTAACAACTTCATTTAGAGCTGCCACGCCTGTCTGATCCCAAATATGAGCATTCGACATATCTATAGTAACTTTGTTGGGATGATTGTGTATATCAAAACCCTGAATGAAATAGACTTTGCTAACAAAAAATAGTTGACCTGTTACCTCATAATAAAGCTCATCTGGATTTATTTCTCTAACACTTACTTTTATCACTTTAGCTATTTTTCTGCTAAATAAGATGCCAGCAAGAGCTACTCCAGCAATTACACCAAGAGCAAGATTATGTGGAGTGGTTAGCATCGTTACTGAGAAAGTCATTATCATGACAGCGCTGTCACTTCGAGGTATTTTTGCAATATTCTTGAGACCTGATGTATCAGCAGTGCTAAAAGCAATTGTTATCATTACGGCTACTAATGCTGCCATTGGTATTTGTTGAAGCCAAGGTCTGCAAAGCAATATCATTGCCAAAAGGCTTATTCCAGAAGCAAATGTGGAAAGTCTTGTCCTGCCCCCATTCTCTGTATTCATTACTGATTGCCCAACTAGCGCACAACCAGCCATCCCTCCAAAAAAGGATGACACTATATTTGCTATACCTTGCCCACGTGCTTCTACATTCTTATCAGAATTAGTATCTGTTATGTCATCTAGGATATTTTGAGTAAGAAAAGTTTCCATCAAGCCTACTAATGAAATTGCCAATGCAGTAGGTAAAACCAATCCAAATGTTGATAAATTAAATGGTACTTTGCCTTCACTAATAGGTCCAAAAGGAATGGTTAAGCTTGGGATACCATTTGGCAATTGCCCTAAGTCCTTAACTGTTGGGATATCAAGATTTAACCCAACTGTGATTAATGTTAGGACGATTATTGCTATTAATTGAGATGGAATAAGTTTGGTAATCCTTGGCAAACCATAAATAATAATAAGTCCAAGTATTACTAGACCCCAAACAATTGGTAGTTGAATCCCAGTTGGCAATGAATGAGCCAAGTGGTTTTCTCCGGCATTTTTAACAGAGTGGAAGCTAAAACCTAATTGAGGGAATTGAGCTTGGAGAATTAATAATGCAAGTGCATTCACGAACCCGCTCAGCACACCTTGTGGCACAAAACGCATCTGATAAGCAAGCCGCAGATAGCCCCATAAGATTTGAAAAACCCCAGTTAATAATCCAGCTGCCATTAAGTATGAGAGCCCCAACCCTTCCCCTTGAGCATTCCCAGTCGCAACAAGACCAGTCATCAATAAAGCCGTAGAACCAGTGGCAGAGGTGATCATTCCCATCCTTCCTCCAACGAAAGCAATGGTTATTGATAAGCAAAAAGCTCCAAAAAGGCCTACTTGGGGGTCAACTCCAGCAATACCAGAAAAAGCAATTGCTTCTGGAATCATTGCGAAGGCAACAACAAGACCGGAAAGTAGATCCTTTTGCGGATCTGAAAACCATTGTTTTTTTAGAGACGAAGAGGAACTGCTAATCATTTAAAAGTTTTAAAGAGGGCGAATCTCAAAGTTCGGGCAATATACCGTTTGGATCAACATGCGACTTGAGCACTTGCAATCCAGGGAGCCAATCACCGAATGCGGCTTTTGTTTCTTCTCTATGCCAAGACAAATGTGGATGCATTTGCGCTAAGTGAATCCCAGGGCAATGAGGCTCAAGTGTTTTCCAAGAATTTTTCAACCAGAAAAGACTTTTAGCTCTTGCTTTTTCATCTCCAGAAGGCCAGCTTGCTGTAATCCAAGGCTTCCAAATCGATTCTCGATGGACGAATGAGGTTCTTTCTTTACTCTGACTATTTGCCACACCTCCAATCTGCTGAGCGGCAATATGGCAATTTGGATCTGGCCGATTTTTGATTAGGAATTCAAGAGACTTCATAATCTCCCCACAGTTTTTGCTCCAACCAGGACCCAATAAACCAATAACTTCGGAATGTATTTTTTGTGAATTATTTTCTTTGATATCTTCTAATCCAAATTTAGGCATGTTTTGCAGACCTATTAAAGAAGAGCTATTTAGCTCTATGGAATTTGGTAATTCTTTTAAGATCTTTTTAACTGGTTGGTTGGGATTATTTTCGTCTATTTGAATGACTACAAATGCTCTAATTTCACTACCCCAAGACCATTGCAAACTAAAGTTATTTGGCCATGTTTCTGCTTGGAGAATTATGGCATGTAATTGCTTAGGAGAAAGCGTGGCTTGCAAGACATGCAAGGGCTTTAGAGGAAAAGTCTTTGCAGTAATACTTGTTACTACAGCTAGGAACGGAGCAGCACCGCATAAGCCTTTCCATTTTAAAAAATTCTCACCTTTATCTGAATATTTTGGCTTTGAAATACTAAATTGCTCGCCATTACCCCAGTAACCCTTGAATTGAAGAATTTGATCGATTGCCAATCCTTGAAGTCTGCTCAATGGACTAACACCTCCAGTAAGGATGTAACCCAACCCGGTTATCCCTGAAAGACCTATTGGAAAACTTCTCTGGTGTTTGGCTAGCTCATTCAATAACTCGCGCATTGTTAAGCCTGCGCCAATTTCAACATGCTTATTGGTTGGGTCAAAATTAATTTGATGGCATCTTTTCCTTAAATCCAGAGTCCAATGATCATTAGCAGCACACCGACTAGAGGTCCCTCCGCTGCAAACAAGTAGTGGTTTGTGACGAAGTTGTGCTGCAAGTAGTATTTCCTTCAAATCGCCGTCTTTTTCGTTATAGACACCAGCAACTCTGGAATCTTGAGCTAACGAATTAGGTACTGAAATGTGTTTATGAATGTTTTTCCACGAACCCTTAAATATAATTTTAACTAGTTCTCACTATTAAAGATTCTCCTGTTTCGAGATAGTGTCTTGATAAGTGACATTTCACCTTGGTTACCGAAATTTTGAAAAATCAAGACTCTCGCCTTGGAGTATTGATATGCGGCCATGGGAGTAGAAACGGTTTGGCGGTAAAAGAATTTGCTGGTTTGGTCGATTGCTTGCGAGTCGATTTGCAAAATGTTCCAGTTGAGTATGGGTACTTGGAATTTGCTCGCCCAATAATTAAAGAGGCTTTAGATAGACTTGTTAAACAATCTGTTGAAAGGGTTATCGCTGTCCCTGCAATGTTGTTTGCAGCTGGCCATGCAAAAAACGATATACCATCCGTTTTAAACAAGTATTCTCTAGAAACAGGCTTGGAAATTCAATATGGAAGAGAACTTGGGATAAATAATTGGATGATTGGAGCTGTAGGGGCAAGGGTAAAAGAAGCTATTGATGCTGCTTCTAAGAATGTTGCTCTGTCTAAAACGCTCCTTGTTGTTGTTGGACGTGGATCTTCTGATCCAGATGCAAATTCGAATGTTGCCAAAATTACAAGAATGTTGGTTGAGGGTTTTGGATTTGGTTGGGGCGAAACTGTTTTTTCAGGAGTTACCTTTCCATTAGTTGAACCTGGATTGAGGCATGCTATTCGCTTGGGTTTTAAAAGGATTGTTGTTGTTCCATATTTCCTTTTTTCAGGAGTTCTAGTTACTCGTATAAAGCAACACACTCAAAGGGTGGCTAATGAATATCCAGAAGTTGAGTTTTTGCAAGCTGGATATCTAGGATCACATCCCTTAGTAATTAGAACTTTTCAAGAAAGAATTAATGAGGTTTTAGCAGGGAATAATGCTATGAACTGTTCTCTCTGCAAGTATCGCTCAACTGTTCTGGGGTTTGAAAGTGAAGTTGGTCTTCGACAAGAAAGCCACCACCATCATGTTGAGGGCCTTCAAGAATCCTGTGTTCTTTGCAAAGCAGAATGTACAGGAGATTGTCAGCAAGAGGTCTTTGACGAACCTTCAGAAGGAGAAGCAGCGAGCAAGCATCCTGAGCATTCGCATGATCACACACATTCCACATATCCACATGCTGATCACCCTTTGGGTCCTGTCACGCTTTGCTTGCGGGAATCCTCGAAATCTAAAGAAAAACCTATTTAATGAGATGACTCATAAGTCTCTTCTTATGCGCGACGCATGAGACTAGCGATAGATAAGCATGGCTAATATAAAAAGCAGAAAGGTTTTTCCAAGGGTCTTTCCACAGGGAAATGGGGAGTTTTCCACGAGCCATTCCCTCACCTTTCAATAAAACCGGAAAAACTGTGGTTTTTCCTTTTCGTCTCACATGATGCTTGACAATTTTTGAGTTTTCTTTCCTGCCATGGGCAATTGCCATAGAAATTGAAGAGAGCATTGCAGTTAAATGAGTCTTGTTCTGTCTTGGCAAATCTTCCTAAATCTTTTTCTACTTTGACTCAGAAGGCTTTTTTATGGATTCTTGTTCAGGGAAATTCGATCAGCCTCCAGGAATTAATGGAACTAAATCACCTTCAAACCACTGTTCGATTGGAATCAACCGCAGTAGAGGAAGAGGGCTCAGCGGCCTCTGTCAGCCTTGAAGCTGAAATACCTGAGGCTCTTTATAGGGGGATGAAGGATTTCATTGGCTGCAATCCTTCTTGGGACCAATACACTCTTATGAGCTCAGCTTTGGCTAGCTTCTTATTTCAGAATGGCTGTGACGATAGAGCAGTAACTGAGAGGTATTTAGATGATCTTTTTGCGACTACAGGGAGTTAAGAGCATTTAGGCAGGCTCTTCTTGAGATGGCCATCATTGTGAGCGTTGGGCTTTGCCACGCTGAAGTTGGCCAACAGGCCCCATCTACCACAAGAACGTTAGGGCAACGCCAAAGTCTGTTATATGGATCTAAAACACTTGTCTGTTCATTTGTGCCCATTGGAGCTCCTCCAACTTCATGGATGTAATAGCCAGGAGGAGGAGCTGTTTCTTTAAGCGCAACAGCATCTTTTAAGAAGAAATCTATAAAAGGAAGATTTATGAGCTTTGTTAAAGGCAAAACTTTGCCACCAGTAGATTCAATTATTTGATGAATTGTTTTTGTCATATGATCTGCCATCGCGATCTCATTTTCTCTCCATTTACACGATATGTGTGGTATTGCAAGTCCCAAGCTATCGACCTTATCTGAGAGAGTAACCCTGTTATTTTCGTATGGCAATACTTCTCCATGACCTATTAGAAATCCCGTGGATGTCTCTGGCATTGTTTTAAGCCATTTAGGAGGTTCAAATCTATCTATACCACCCCAGATTCCATAACCTCTAATGAAATTTGCTCTCTTTTTATTCTCAAAACTTGTACCAAATGGGATGAAGAAGCTACCAGCTCCTGAGAGAACCTGATCTTTATTAGAAGTTGATGATGATTTTTCTATAAGTGTTTTTGGAAGAGAAAAAAAACGGCAAATTGATATATGGTCCATTAGATAGCTTCCCAGCCTTCCAGAAGGGTCAGAAAATCCATCTGAATGTCGCTTTTTCTCTGAATTTAGTAGTAAACGAATAGTTTGTATTGTTGAAGCACAAATTACAATTAGCTTTCCTTCAAATTTCTTTCTTAAGCCATTACTTTTATCTATAACTAAAACACCACTAGCAATACTCTCAACTTGATTAATGATCAATCTTTCAGCAACATGATTAGATAATAGAGTTACATTCCCAGTTCTTAATGCTTTTTTTAGTGTGCTTCCTGGACTGCTAGAACGAGGCCAATCCCCTTCATTTTCTGGCTGGTGTGGCCCAAAGCCTCTTGAATGGATAAAAGGAAATTTTAGTGAATTAGATACGTGTTTAGAGAAATATTCCTCACTTTGTGTAAATGGTAATGGGCTTAAATATTCACCATCAGGTAATTGGTTTAAACCATCGCAGAAACCGTGAACTCCAAGAAATTTTTCTATTGAACTGTAGTGAGGAGCGAGGTCTGAATATTGGAGTGGCCATTCAGGACCGTAGCCATCTGTTTGAGCAGCTTTCAGATCTTTTTGAGAAAGGCGTAATGTAATCCCCCCCCAAGTAAGACTTCTTCCTCCTACTTGACGTCCTTGAGTCCAAATAAAAGGTTGATCATTTGGATGGGTATAAGGATTCTCTTTTTCATTTTGGTAAAGCAATGGATTCGTCTTCCAAAAACCTGGGTGCTGTGCCTGAATGCGTTTTTCACCATTGAGAATCCCTGAAATTCTTCGAAGCATGTTTATTGGCTCTGAGCCCAGGGCCTTTTGAGCAGAAAGTTTTGGACCTGCTTCGATCACCAAAACTTTTATACCTTTTTCTGCAAGGGTAAGAGCAGCTATACCCCCTGTTGCACCTGATCCGATAACTATCGCTTCGTATTGAAGGTTGGTCAACTTTGCTTGGAAATGATGAGAAGGTGATTTTCTTTAATGCTTTTAGCTTCTGGATAACCAAGAAGGTGCCCCTTTAAACCATTCTGCAAGATCATCTTCTTCAGGGTGAAAGTTGGATTCTGGGTCTGGTGAATCGAGGTCAAGAGAATTTAATAAATGATCAATTGCATTTGATGCATGTCTCTCTTGCTGAATTCGATAAGCCTTCTTAACCCATGTTGAGACTGTAGGGTCAGAATCAGCATGTTTTTCAATGTAGAGCCTTTCCCTTAAGGAGATGCTTTCTCTTTTTGCTATACGAATAAGGATCTCTTGAATTTGAAGACGTGTTGAAGCCGAAAGCATGGATTGAGATTCGCTATTTTTTTATTAGCGATAAATCCTCTTTTATGAAAGAGCAGTGCTACAAACCTTTGTATGTTTAGAAAAATTGATTAGATTGGTTTTTAATTTTTCAATCTTTCAAAAAAGGAACCACAACCTTATGAAGTCTTGGTTAATGGTCATTTTGGCTTGTGCGATTGTTTTGTTTGCACCCCTTCAAGAGGCTAGGTCTGCTATGGATTATGCAAAACAAGTTCTAATTGAGTCTGATTTTTCTAATCGAGATTTGAGAGGAGTTACTTTTAATCTCACAAATTTGTTAAAAGCCAACCTCTCGGGCAGTGATCTTGAAGGTGCAAGCTTGTTTGGGGCGAAGCTTCAAGAAGCGGACTTAAGCAATACGAACTTACGTGATGCAACATTAGATTCAGCAATTTTAGAAGGTACTGATTTGACTAATGCAGTTTTAGAAGATGCATTTGCTTTTAATGCTCGCTTTAAGGATGTAAAAATTACTGGAGCAGATTTTACAAATGTTCCAATCAGAGGAGATGAGTTGAATAATCTCTGTGCTGCTGCAGAAGGGGTCAACCCAATTACCGGACGAACTACTAGCGAAACACTCGGATGTTAGTAAAACTCCAACGATAAATCTCTTTTTAAGAAGAGAATTAAATTAATCATTTAACAATGCAAATTGACTATTTAACTTCAACCGATACCTTAGGCTTAATAGCAGGAAGTTTAACAACAATAGCTTTCATTCCTCAAGTAATCAAGACTTGGAGGAGCAAGTCTGCTGAAGATGTCTCAATCGTCATGTTTATATTGTTTATTACTGGAGTATTGTTGTGGTGTATTTATGGTTGGGAAATCCATGCAAAGCCAGTTATGATAGCAAATATAATAACTTTTATACTTGCCTCTACAATTCTTGGGTTAAAACTGTATTTCGAAGACCCATCAAAAGAAAACCTATAAAGATGAACGAAATTATAAAAACACTCTACTTTGCTTAAATAATCAATATCTAGAAGTTCGAACTGTATTCAATTATTAGAATTTTTTGAATTTTCAAGGATATCTCTAATAGAGACAAAATACTCTTTAAATTTGACCTCACCATTTTGGCCAGAAAGCCCTATGGCAGCCCCGCAATCTCTTATAACATTTTCCGAGATTTTCTCTGCTAAATCTTCTTTATTTATTTTCTTGAGATTCTCTTTGCCTGAAAATGCAAGTTCTAACCACAAAGAGCTGTTAAATTTAGGATCTAAATTTTCATTTATTGAAAGTTTCATTGCTCCATCCTTTGAGATACCTATCCCAATTGCATTGCAGAATTTAGATGAATAATTCTTAGCGATTTTATTTTCCAGTTTAGATATATTCTTAAGGCTCACAGAGTCTATGGCCATAGCCTTCCTGGGGAATGAAATGAATGTGATTAGATTGATTGATATTATGAGGCTTAATAATATGCGAAAGTAAACATTAATTGCTTTCATGATTAAGAGTATGCATATATACAAGTTAATATTAATAGATCATTTCATAAGAAGAAAACGTTATAAGCTATATTATTCTTTATATCTTGAGAAAGACCTGTTAATTAAACTCCTTTTTGTAATTTGAAGAACTGTACATCTCTTCGCCTAGTGATCCTGTTGGCCAGCCCAAAGCTTTCAAATGCTTAATTAAACCAAAAGAAAAGGTATATGCATCTGTATTTTTTTCTGGGCAGAAGCCCAATTCTAACAAGGTTAACTTTAAAAGCCTCTCTTCTCTTATTGAACCTTTTCTATGATGAATAAAGTTGGCGCCTTTACCTCTGGTAATTCTTTTTGCAAAATCTTCATCACGAGTGAAACCTATTCTTAACATATGACTTGAATTGTTGTATGCAGTATATAAAAAGCCATTTAAATGCATCTCATCATTCTTTGTTAACAACGATATTCCAGATATAGATTGAATTACTGGAGCAGTTAAAGCTTTTTCTATTAATTTGTAATTCATGAATTAAGGACCTCCTTTGCTGTGAAGGTTTTCGTATGCCTCCCATAAATGATTTACTTCTGCCAAGGCGATTCTTTTTTCGCAAGCATTGTCATATCGCCTTAACGCAGCAGCTGGAATAGAGCCTTTCCCCTTCATCTCTCTTAGTCCGGTCTCTAGGCATTGCAATGCAACACTTGAGAGATCTCTTCCTTCGGCTGCTGCCCATGCCTTCATGAGATAGTTCAAGTTAGAAGGTATAGATATTTGAAGCTTGTATGAATTAGGGGCATTAAGACTTAAATCATCTAGAGCATTCTCTCTAGCTGTAAATGCATTCTTGATATTTTTTTTTAATACCTTTAAAGCTTCGTTATTGCTTTCCCTCTCTGTCGCCACATGCTCTTTATCCTGTGACACTTCATCTAGGTCATGGAGGTCTTGAGCTTTTTGGCTTATTGTTTCAATCGCCCATTTCGAGAGATCAGAAGGCAGTGAAGTCCTTTTAATCCAATCTCCTTCCAGTTTTTCCCACTCTCTCACGATAGATCTAATCGCATGCAATAATAATAACGAATCTATAGGGAATGTCTATAGAGTGTCTATAGGGTCTTCCTGGATTCAGCATTTTGAGTTCTACGCGAGCCCTTGTCGGGTCGGGTTTTGGGATGATGTTTTTTTCGTTTATGTGCGATTAGGTCTGTACCTCACTGGTTATTTTTCCGCAAAAATGATCGGCATTTTCATGCCCTTAGAGTCTTAAGTTCCAGCCTAGCCTTTTCATCTTTTCAATAATATAAATAAAACACTCTCTGAAATCCAATCGTAGCAATGCTTCTCGTACCTCTGATTTGCTTTGAATATATATAAAGTAAGGAATAGCCTAAGAGCCCTTTCCTGGAAAATGCAACAGACTTGATTGTTTTTTGAGGCGGAGGGGGTGGGATTCGAACCCACGGACGCTCTCACGTCGCTGGTTTTCAAGACCAGAGCCATCAACCACTCGACCACCCCTCCTTTGCGCCGATAAAAATCGACACACTAATTCTACAGCCGTCTTATCAAGAAAGTTTTGCCACCCAATTTCAAACTCAAATAGAAAGCTTTATATGTTTAGTCCTTCTTAATTGAATGGATTTCCTCTCTCAATGGACTCTCCGTTGTCTTTTAGTCATATTGGCAAAGCAGGTTTCACTTTGTTGGCTGTGACCTTATGGATCCAATGGGTCTTGCTTTAAATCAAAATTACTTAAAGACCTTTCTTCTCTGATTCTTGGTAGTTGACAAAGGATAAAAACTTCTATGACTTAGCCTTTTATATGTCATAATTTACGTCTTACATAGATCAATTCCTTCTTATGGCCAGTCCTTCCAGTGGCAAGAGCGATCAGTCTCGCTTTTTGGGTGACCTCCCTATGTCAGGTGAAATTACTGAGAAGGAACGTATTCGTTACATCTCACACTTAATGTTTTTTGCTGGCTGTGCACTTCTTTCATTTGGTGTCTGGGCATTGTCTGGATTTAATGCCTCTTCAGGTCAAGCGGGACCTTTCCCTTTCTAAGTTTTTATTTAATAGCCAAACTTTTTATTTAAATAAAATATTTACTGAAGCTAAAAAGACCCTTTTATTTAACTTAAGGGTCTTTTTTTATTAGAAATTTAATTTTGAGTCTCAATCAATATTGCGATTATGGCTTATTTATTAAGTCTGGTTTCTCTATCATTCATTAAAGTCTTAAGCCATTTTACTGCGACTCCTCTTGAAATAGATCTTGTAAGTAGAAGCTCGCAAATAACTGCATATAAAGGACCTGAGTTGGCTTCTTTATTAAACCAACCCTCAAATTTTAAAATTTCATCTGTTGTTTGACAGGCTCTAAGTTGATCGACAATTGCTTCTCGCACTCCTTTGCTCATCGTGTCTACTGGCCTTGTTGTTGTTGTTGTCATGGCTGATTGTGAAGGGTTCGGTAAAGCTGGTCTCCTCGACCCCTAACTCACTATTAGCTATGGCTGCCTCTTTTGTGCCAGAGATTGTTTACTTTGTGTTGATGAAAAGAGATTTTGTGATTCATCAAGAACAACTACGCTCTTAATGAATCACAGGTCGAATACAAATAAGTCGATTTCTCTTGAGATACCTATCTAATTATTAGGCTTGGCGAGTGGTAATAAGCACTTGTCAGAATCACAGCCGGCTGGACCTGCTTCAGTAAGTTCCCCTTCGTCATAACGTTTTAATGCTTCGAAGAAGTCTGTGCTTACTCTTCTCTTAAATACCTCTGATTGGAGAGATTCATAAGTAGTCGCATCAATGGGCTCAAAAGGTAATCTTGGGAAAGTAGCATTTGCATCAAAGCGAGCAAGTAGTGCCGCTGAGATATAGCCCTCACTCTTGTCGATTGCGTTGTGCAATGCTTTGGCAAGAGGTTCGATTTCATTTTCGCGGAACTCTATTGTTGCTGAAGTGTTGTGCTCCGTGTAAAAACTTTGCACCTGCATATAGAAATCAAATTGGGCTAGAGCTGAGAAATTATTTATGTCGACTTTATCTGCTCCTGGCAAGTTGGCCCAGCTAACTTGGGTCGGAATTTCTACTAACCACTCTGTGCATCGTGGATCAAATGGGTCATCTAATAAGCGACCTTTTTCATCCTTATCTGATTGAGAAGGTACGACTGTATAGCCATAATCCATGCACGCCATAGCCACTGGATCATTCTTTCGAAAGGTTATCCGACGAATGAAACGTTGTGCCTTGGGTGGATGCCATCCTGGGGCTGCTCCTGTTAACAGACTCTTAGTGCCAGCCGGTTGAACAGTTGTGCATCGGTTTGGCCTGCGTAAACCGTGCCGGTCACAATATTCCCAAACTGTTTCGTTTACTACCTTTTTCCAACGACCAAGATACTCAGCTTCTTTTTGCTTGAAATATGAACCTTCAGTGGTGTTGGGCCTTCCTGCTTCCCACCATTTCAGCCAAGGTGTGCCGAATGCATGAACGAAGAAATCAAAGAGGCCTGTAAAACTAACCCCAACAATCGGGTCCCATGCTCGACTTTGTCTATATCGCTCAATCTCAAAGCGATGATTGAGAAGGCAAGCGACAGATAAAGCAGCTGATTTAAAGGCATCAAATTGACCTTGTTCATCGGAAGGGTCAATTTGATTCAAATGAACCTCAGCAAGATTGCAGTGAAAATCAGCTCCCAAAATTTCACCACAGGGATTAAGCCCATATCTTCCTAGTCGATGCGCTAACTCATCTGAAGGAATCGGACCATAATTTTCTTGTAACCAATTACCTGCTTCTTCTTTGCCTTGGTCACAATAGATGTTGATAAACTCTTCTTTTAACTCCGGAGTCGTTAGAAGGTCAGCATTTGATCGAGCTATTGCCTCGGGGGCGAATTGAATGGCACCTTCTCCTGAGTGGAATTGTTTTGTGACTGCTTCTTGAATGACTTCGAGACTTGGTCGAGTGTGGTAAACACGAGTGTGATTAGCCATGCGCAGAGCATCTTTTTCTGGATCTATGCTCCAATTGCCATCAGAATCTTGTTGCCATAGATTTTCCTTGGCACCTATAGCCATAACGTCATTTGCTGAAAATTGACGCATCCCAGCACTTCTTCTGATATTGCCAGCAACAATTGTTACTGCTGCCTCATCGATTAGTAAGCAACATTCAACAGAAGTAAGTTTTCTTCCAACTGCTTTAGTCAAAAGCCTTGCAACTCGTGCAAAAAGATCTTTTAGTTTGACTGGATTTGCCATCCCTCCAAAACCTTTGAGGGATTCCCCGACCGGCCTTACATCTGAAAGGTCAATACTTATTTGGAGTTCTTGTCCTTGGAACCTTGCATCACTGCAAAGCTCGAGAAGTATTTGATAACTGTCTACCCAGCCTCTCCTGCTATCTCCAACCTTGATAGAGACATGATTTCCTTCGATTTTGTGACTAGTACCTTCTTTTCTGTCATGTGCAGGAGTTAGTCCTATTTCTGAGACTGTTTTTATGTTTATAGGATTAGTAATAACAGGGAGTTGATTTGTTAAATGCTCTTCAATTACAGCTCCAGTTCCACATCCCATCATCGCGAGGTCCATCATTAAGCCAAAGGCTTCCCAATCTCTGAGGTTGGTTGATGTGCAGTTATAAGCTCCTGAAAAATTTTGTTTGTTTTCTATCCAAGGTGTACCTCCTATCCAGAGCCATCGTCCTGAAGGGAGTGCTTTCTTTTCCGCTTGCATACGGGCCATAAGATCCATTTCGTCTTGGCTCAGCTTCCCAAGTTGGCGCAATCCTTCCAGATTTCTTTTGCTTACCTCGTTCCAGCTTTCTCTTCCTGAGGAAGTCCGTCGGCTATAAGTCCTATAAAAAACTGGATTAGCGGCTGGTGCTGTAGGAGGGAAGTCAGCTCGATGGTCCCCGACTCCAAAGGTTGTCACAGGGGTTTCGGATTTGTTAGGAGTAAGTGTCAAGTTCAGGAATATGCAGGAAGTATGAGCACGCTAACGCCACTTGTAGGGCCGGCAACTTTTATTTACACCATCTGCAGTGGTTGGAAGAAAATATAATGAATTTTCAAAGTCCATTGAAGCGTGAAACCGAGCCAGAGCTGATGCAATCTCTGGATCAGGTTCTGGCTTATTCAAATGCGGATTTTTCCTTTAGTGACAATTTGCTCATATTTCGTCTTGAGGAATGTCTCTTAAAAGCAGGAAAATGCATTGGCCCGGATTCTGTGATTGTTGATATCGGGTGTGGACCTGGAAATATTGCTGAGCGAATAGCTGCTAAATGGCCAACGGCAACTGTTGTTGGTATTGATGGATCCCAATCAATGTTGGCCTTGGCAAGGGAAAGAAGAAAACAAAAAAGGGTTGATGGGGAGTTGCTTAAACTTAATTATTCTTGTTTGGACATTGCTTCTATTGTTCAAGGTAATCAAATTCTTAATCGGCCTGCAGATGTAATTGTAAGTAATAGTCTCATGCACCATTTGCATGACTTAGATAAGTTCTTTCTAGCGATTAGATCTCTTTCAAAAGATGGCACCCTTCATTTACATAGAGATTTACGGAGGCCATTATCTTATGATATAGCTAAAGATCTGCAAAAGAATTATTTGCCTAGGGCACCAAAGATTCTTATACATGATTATTTGGCTTCTTTGCATGCAGCTTTTTCAGTTCAGGAAATCAAAACTCACCTTGAGAATGAAGGGCTAGATTATTTCAAGGTTCTGGAGCTGGAAGATCGTTATCTTGAAGTTGTTGGAATCTTTGGCAAGCCTCACTGTGAGTCTTGGTAAAACAACAGTGATCGATGAGTTTAGTTAACCCTTCTCCTGAAAAGCCTTCATCCTTTAAGGATGAAAGTTTGACTTTTGATCTTGCTAAGGAAATTAGTAGAAGACGCAATTTCGCAATAATTTCTCATCCTGATGCGGGTAAGACGACTTTGACAGAGAAATTGTTGCTATATGGAGGTGCTATTCAGCAGGCTGGGGCAGTTAAGGCTCGAGGTGAACAAAGAAAAGTCACTTCGGATTGGATGGAATTGGAAAAACAAAGAGGAATATCAATAACCTCTACTGTTTTGCAATTTGATTATCTCCAAACAAAGATTAATCTTTTAGATACTCCTGGCCACCAAGATTTTTCTGAAGATACTTATAGAACATTAGCGGCTGCTGATAATGCTGTAATGCTTGAAGATGCAGCAAAAGGATTAGAGCCTCAAACAAGAAAATTGTTTGAAGTATGTCGAATGAGAAATATTCCTATCTTTACTTTTATCAATAAGATGGATAGACCTGGCCAAGAACCACTTGCATTATTAGATGAAATAGAAGCAGAGTTGGGACTATCAACTTGGGCGGTTAACTGGCCAATAGGAAGTGGAGAGCAATTTAGAGGAGTTATTGAGAGAAAAACTCGTGATGTAATCCTTTTTACCCGGGCAGAGAGAGGTCGACAATCTGAAGAGAGACATTTAAAAATTGATGACCCTTTGCTAAAAGATTTTGTCGAAAAAGAATTATTAGATAAGGCATTAGAAGAACTTGAATTGTTAGAAGAGGTAGGTCCAGAAAGGGATTTAGAGCTTATTCATGCAGGAAAATTGACTCCTGTTTTCTTTGGATCAGCAATGACAAATTTTGGCGTAAGACCTTTCCTTGATTCTTTTCTGGCCATGGCACAAGCTCCTGTTGCTAGAAATAGTAGCGATGGCCTTGTCGATCCTTTAAGAAAAGAATTTAGTGGATTTGTTTTTAAATTACAAGCCAATATGGATCCAAGGCATAGAGATCGAGTTGCATTTGTTCGCGTATGCAGTGGTCGCTTTGAAAAGGATATGACAGTGCGTCATGCTCGAACAGGTAAACTTATTAGACTTTCTAGACCACAAAAATTATTTGGTCAGGATAGGTCTGTTGTTGATGATGCTTTCCCAGGAGATGTTATTGGATTAAATAATCCTGGAATGTTCTCTATTGGAGATACTTTATATACAGGACCACGTCTGGAATACGAGGGGATACCATGCTTTAGTCCAGAAATATTTAGTTGGTTGAGGAATCCAAACCCTTCCGCTTTTAAAAATTTTAGAAAAGGAGTTAATGAACTTAGAGAAGAGGGTGCAGTTCAGATCCTTTATGACATAGATCAAAGTAAAAGAGACCCGATATTGGCTGCAGTAGGTCAACTTCAGTTAGAAGTTGTTCAGCATCGACTTGAAAATGAATATGGAGTTGCTACACGATTAGAACCTATGGGCTACCAGGTGGCTAGATGGGTTAGTGGAGGCTGGTCAGAACTAGAGACGATTGGACGCATTTTTAATTGCAAGACTGTTCAGGATGCATGGTCAAGGCCTGTTTTGCTTTTTAAAAATGATTGGAATCTTGGTCAGTTGAATGAAGACCATCCTGGATTGGAATTGTCTGCTGTGGCACCTGTCGTAAGTGGCGTTGATCCCATCAGCCTTTAAGTTAGATGAGATCTGAATTGTCCTGAAGATTGAACTTTTAAAGTAATAGTTCATTCTTTTGAGCTCTTATAGATACGCTCAGAGGCGTTGGTTTATTTCTTATGGCTTCGAGCAAAGGCTCTAGTTCGAATCCAGGGGCGTCAGACCCTTATGAAATTCTTGGATTGGACCCTGATAGTAATTTTGAAGAAGTTCAGAAGGCAAGAGATAAGCGATTGGCCGAAGTAGGAGAAGATCCACTAGCCAAAGCGAAAATCGAAGCTTCATATGACACTTTATTGATGTCCAGCCTTAAAGAGCGACAGTTAGGCAAAGTCAGTAATGCAGCTGTAAGTGCTTCAAAAAGAGAGGATAGGAAGATTGAAGCACAAGGCGATATGGGGACCCCTTTGCTAACCCGTTTACAGGGACTTGGCAAATCGAAACCCAATGAATCTGGTCAAGGTTTTGTCCCTGAGCTCTCTTTGCCTGTAGGAGAGGGTTTGACAATTAGATTTTTGCTTGGATTGCTAGCTCTTGTACTCCTTTTAGTTTCTCCTCCTGAAAGTATTCAGATAATACTTTCGTTATCAACAATCGGCTTATTTGTTAGTCAAATACGTAGAGGCCGCCGTTCAATTCCCTCTTTGGGTTGGTGCATCTTATTGCTTGCTTTCGGTTTAATCTTTGGCGAATTAATTGTCAAAATAACAGTTGATCAATCTCAATTGATTACTCTTTTGTCTTCAGAACAAATTGAATCTATACCGGCGATTTTTCTTATTTGGTTAGGGGCTCTATTCTTAGCTTAAGCTGTTTAATATGTTGCATTTAATAATAAAGTTACTTGGTATTTAGTCAAATTCGTTGATTAACTGATTAAGCTCTTTCCCCTCTATTAAGTACTTAGTATTGCAGAAATGACATCTTAATTCTGCCTCTCCATCTTCCTTTAGCATTTCAATAAGCTCTTTCTTCCCAACAAGTTTAAGAGCTCTATAACTTCTTTCTCTTGAACACCCACATTTAAAGAAGATATCTTGTGAAGAGTCATTGTCCTTCAAAGGTTTGGGGTCTAAGTCAGGAAAGACATCTTCAAGAAGTTTCTCGAGATCATTTTTGCAAACCTCAAGCATCTCACTGAAACAGTTGATCTCTCTACAACGTTCATCTAGAAGGGATACTAGGGCTGGCTCATTAGCTGCTTTTGGGAGTATTTGTACCAGTAGTCCACCGCAACAAATTAGACCTTCTTTTTTAATCCTTTCACCTACAAAAACTGCAGATGGAGTTTGCTCTGAGTGTAGAAGATATGAAGCAACATCTTCTCCTATTCCACCTTTTACTAGCTCTACAGTGCTAGTAAAAGGATCTCCTTTTCCTTCGTCACGAACTACATGTAAGTATCCTGTCCCTGCGGCTGATTCAAAGTCAAATGAATAGTGACCACTTTCATCTTTTATTAGGTCCATTTCCAAGCCAGGATTTCCTACGTAACCACGTACAGTTCCATCTCTTCCAGCGTCGACCATTAAGCCTTTGAGGGGCCCATTTGAACCGAGTCTCAAATTAACTCTCCCATGATGAACTTTCATAGAACTTGCAAGTAGCAAGCTTGCTGTCATCGCGCGCCCAAGCATTACGGTTGTTAAGTAAGAAAGGTTATGTCTTCTTCTTGCCTCTTTTGTTGCCTCGGTTGTGATTGCTGCCACCAGCCGTATTCCACCTTCCGCAGCTGTTGCTCTAACTAAGCAATCGCCCATATCGTTAATCTATTTTATTTAAATCTAGTCGTCGGTAGTAATTTGCCTGATTTCAGTTCAAAACTTGAGATGGGTAATTCTTTAAATAGCTCTGGCTCATGTGTAACGACGACCAGCACTTGATCTAGAGCTAGATTTGCCAATAAATTTAAAACTTCATCCCGAACAGACCAATCAAGACCTGCTGTTGGTTCATCAAGTAAGAGGATTTTTGGATGCCTCAGTAATTGAACTGCTACTGCTAACCGACGCTGCTCACCACCGCTCAATTTCTCAGGTGCTTTTTGAAGACTAATGTCAGCAAGGCCTACTTTCCTAAGCACTTTGATTTGATCTTCATGGCCTAATCGTCGATGGCCTAAACGCAATTCTTGCGAAACTGTTAGCCCTAGAAAATGACGTTCAGGGAATTGAAATACCACCCCACAAAGCCACCTTCTTTGACGTGCATTAAGGTTTGAGCCTTGCCAGCTAACGTGACCTTTCTGAGGTTGTGCCATGCCGCTAATGATCTCAATAAGAGTTGTTTTCCCAGAACCACTCGGGCCTGCTACCAGAGCTGGTTTGCCAATACTTACTGTTAGATCTAAGCCTTGAAGAACTGGCTGATCAGAAATTGCTGGTTGATAGTGGACACCTTTTAGCTCTAGCATTTCTTTTTATAGAGTTGTTTGATTGGCCTTGGCTCTCTTTCAACTTGAACTAAGAAAAATTTTTAGGAGATTGGTATGGAAGTTCAATTTCGAGAGGTGGACCCATTTAATTGTTGGGTTTGGCTTAGATTTGCTGAGATTCCAAGTCAAGGAGAGAAAAATTATATAGATGGGATTTTTGACAGTTGGTTTGTCATAGGCCGTTTAGGTGGATTTAATGCTCAAAACCTCCAAGCAAATGAAGAGTCTAATGAATTGAGTTGGATGCATTATGAGAACGATCAGGCTCAGAATATCTTGCCTGCATTAATGCACAATGTTAGTCAGTTGGAATATCAAGGCTTGTGGGCTCGTTGCTGGGTTGATTTGGGAACTAGCGATGCACTTTCACTAGATGTATTAATAAACGCATTACGACAAGTTGATTTAGACATAGTTCGTTTAAGCGAGCTATTTATTGGAGGTGTAAATAGTGATTGGGAGGTTCTAGAACATCCAGATGCAATTTTTTCCTAAGAATATGAATGATTTTTAAATGGCAGAATATAGGCGACTACTGATAGAGAGTATTAGGATCTCTTCTGCAAAGGGAAAGAATCCATTGGTAACTCTAAATAAGAATGAAAGTCATTATTTAAGAAGAGTTTTGCGCTTAGGTTTAGGCGACATGATTGAAGTTATTGATGGAAAAGGTCGCCTTTGGAAGGCCTCGTTGCACAACGAGGACTCTATACAACTAATTTCTTCTGTTCAGTCTCCAGAACAAAAAAGACCACGTTCTCAGCCGTTGATTTGTTTAGCAGTTGTTCTGCCTAAAAGAGGTTTTGAAGACCTACTTCGTATGAGTTGCGAGATTGGGTTAGATGTTATTCAGCCGCTTAACTCTGAAAGAAGTGTTGTTAAAGAATTTCGAGAAGTAAGAAGACGTCGTTGGGACACAATTGTTAAAGAAGCGGCTGAGCAGTCTGAAAGACTTTGGGCTTTAGAAATAAAAGAAACTCTTTCGATAAAAGACTGGCTCAATCTACAGCAAGATAATTCATGCCTTGCGATGGCTACAACAAGGGTGCCTGAAGCCAAAGAACTAACTCTATGGATGGAGGAATTTACTGAGATAGCTAAAGAAGTATGGGTTTTAATTGGTCCTGAAGGAGGTTGGACTTTAGAAGAAAGAGATATAGCTAGAACAGTAGGTTGTCAAGAAGTTACATTTGGCGAATTAATTCTAAGAACTTCTACAGCAGCTGTTGTGGCTACCGAGCTAATGGTCAATTGGCGAAGAACTAGAAACGTTTTTAGAAGAGATCTTTCTGAAAATTAAAAACCATGGTTATGTGTAAGAAGGTCACTTCTTTTTGAATGCTCTCTTTTTATTTTATGGAATCCGAATGGGTTTTAGCCTTTGTTTTCAATGCCGTTTTGATTGCTATTGCACAACGCCTTCCATTCCTTACTCCAATGGGATGGGTTCATGCTGGAGCGCTTGGAACAATTCTATTGGGGTGTCTTGGGTGGAATGCGTGGCTGGCTGTTGCGGTATACCTAATCCTTGGAACACTTGTAACGAAAATAGGTTTTGTGCAAAAGCAGGCAGCAGGTTTGGCTGAAGGACGTGGAGGTCGCCGGGGTCCAGAAAATGTTTGGGGCTCTGCTGCGACAGGAGCGATTTTGGCGATCTTGATTAAAGCGGATTTTGCTTCGGAAAGTCTTTTGATAGTTGGTTTTGCTGCTAGCTTTGCAGCAAAATTAGCAGATACTTTTGGTAGTGAGATTGGGAAACGATGGGGAAGAAGAACAGTCCTTATTACTAACTTTCGACCTGTTCCTGCGGGCACTGATGGAGCAATTAGTCTTCAAGGCACACTCGCAAGTGTTTTGGGCAGCGTCTTAATGACTACTGCAATGGTTGCATTGAAATTAATCCCTTTAGGATCTTTGGCTTTACTCGTGGCATCTGTTGGAGTATTGGCAACTTTGCTTGAGAGCTTTTTTGGTGCAATTGCTCAAAATCGTATGCATTGGCTTACTAATGAAATGATCAATGGATTACAGACAACTACGGCAGCCTTGATAGCAATATTCTTGGTCCCATTTTTGGGTTGATACTTCCTTAAATGGATCAGCCAAGTAATGGAATTAAGTTTTCTATTGGTTGCATTTCGGCCCATTCCAAAAGAGGAGACCAAGTGCTTACTCTTTGATATATCCATTGATGTCCTCTTGAATTTAAATGGATCCCGTCAGGTTCAATCCAAGTAAGCCAATCTACATTTGAAAGCATTTTTTGATGGATTGGCAAAAATGGTATGCCAAGTTCTAAGCAGCACTCTTCTATCTGAGCTTCGTAAATCGAGATCATTCGATTTGAATACCAGAGACAATCAGCAAAAGGCATAACTGTTTCATCGACAGCTGTTAAACCAATAACCATTGCCTTGGTTTGGGTTGTTACCTTTTTTAGAAGTTGCAACAACCCAAATCGATAAGCTTCAGCTGATAGTTGTGGACGTCCATCAGGTCTTCCTATTCGTGCTGTGTCATTGAGGCCTACAGCGATAATTGTCGCCCCTGGAACTTGGCGGCGTAATTCTCCTCGACAACCCCATTCGTTTTGCCAGCGATTGGCAACCATCTCTAGCCCGTCGCCACGGACTCCTAATGGATACAGCGCAGGAGCTCCTGGGGAATTCATCCATGATTGACGAAGTCTTTCACACCATCCACCTCCGTCTTGATCTCCCCAACCATATACGCCACTGTCTCCAACTACTACTATTGTTTTTTGCTTTTTAATCATTGAAATACAAACCTATTAGGTTGAAAAACATTATTTATCTGAGTTTTTGTAGGGTCTATTAGTAAGGTTTTTCGAATGTTGTTGCTCACAGTCTCTACTCCTCGAGTTATGAATATGTAGATAGCTATAATGACTATTACTTCAGACCAACCAAAAGAGCTTAGTGACTCTTGCAGTTGCCATCCTAGTCCAACTCCGCCAATAACTCCTACAACAGAAGTTTCTCTTACAATTACGTCTGCTCTATATGCGCCATAAGCTAAATAACTTTTACTTTGCTTGCTAAAAAGTCCATAGAGCCAAGCACCTCTCATCCCTGCTCCGGCGGAAAGCATTGCTTGATGTTGTGCATTGTTCTGACTTTCCAAACCTTCTTTAAGTAATCGTCCCATTATTCCGAGGTTATGAATCCCTAGAGCTAGCGCTGCTACTGAGACGCTTGGAGTTGTGATTAACAATAGAAGTAAGGCTGATAATGGGGGTGGAATCAACCGCAGGAAACTCCAAAGAATATTTAGAGCAGTTACCCATTTTTTTGTTGGGAACAAAATCAGCATTACAGGAGGTAGTCCTACTGCTATCCCTGTTGCCAAAACCATAATCAGAAGAGTATTAAAAATGAGTTCAAAATATTTAAATGAATAAATAGCCTTTATGAGTTCTTTTGATTGCGGAAGAGTAATTGGATGCATTCTAAGTGTTGATAGAATGTCTACTTCTAGAATTTGTAGCCATAGAAAACAAAGTATAAATAATCCCATGATTATAAATAATCCAGGCAACAAAAATTTCTGTAGATTGATTGACTTGGCTTGCCTTTTTCGTATTTGGGCCATGGTTTTTTCTAAGCCGAACATTAATACCCCGAGCATCCACAGCGAAGTCCACATTTCATTAAATTCAAGAGATTGAAGAGTTAGTTGTAGCTCTGTTCCTATTCCTCCTAAACCAAATACACCTAGTAAAGTTGCACCACGTAAAGCACACTCAAGCCTATAACTCCCATAAGTTGTCATTATTGGAACCATCGCTGGCATTAATGCAGTAAAGAAAGCTGAAATTGGTGATGCCCCATTTTTCGTTATTGCAACCATTGGTCTGTGATCTAATGACTCCAATTGGTCACGCAATACTCTTGCCACAAGTGCGGAGTAGGGGATGCATATGGCTACTATTGCTACCCAAGGATTCAAACCAAATAGTTGAAGTAAAAGCAACCCCCAAACAAGTTCATGAATACTTCGAGGAATGCTTATTAAGGAATTAAAAACTGAGCTTAGCCATCCTAAGTTTCTATAACTTCGCCAAAATACATTCGAACTCAATACACCAAGTAGAGAGCCTGCGCACATGCTGATTGTCCAGCTGATTAAGGCTGTAGCAATTGTGATCTGTAAACCTCTGAATGCGTGTTGGATTATTAATGGGTCGAGAGAGGGTTGAAATGAGGCCAATGCAAATTTTCCTAAAAGATGAAGGCCACCACCATGAACCTCTTTGAAAATCTCGCTAAGAACGGGAATAAGAGCAATTGCTGGTAGGAAAGCAAGGATTGGAGCTGAGAGGCTTTTCCCTTTTTCTGTCATTGCTTCTATTGATATATCGATTTAAGGTCTTCTTTTGAAATGTTTTTTGTAGATTGGTCAAAAACTATTTGGCCTTCTTTTAAACCTATTACACGAGAAAAATTATGGATTAAGTCAGGACGATGAAGACTGACAATAGCCGTTTCAGGGACATCAATTGAATAATATCTCCCAGAAGATAGAAATAAGTTGAGGATATCGTCAACAAGGACTGGATCTAAGTTAGAGATTGGCTCATCAGCAAGTAAGAGCTCAGATTTTTGATTTAGAAGCCTTGCTATGGCTACACGCTGTTTTTGTCCTCCAGATAATTCCATGATTGATGAGTGGATTTTTTCATTAGATAGCCCGACCGCGGATAGACAGTTAAGACCATGTTCATTATCAATAAATCCAAGCAAGTTCCCTATCGCCCAAATTAGATTGTGCCTACCGAGTGAACCGCTATTAATATTTTGAATGACAGTCAACTCTTCTATTAGCCTTAAGTCTTGCCAAAGTGTTCCAATCGATTGCCTTTTCCTTTGAGACAACCTATGTATTTCTAAACCTTTCCATTTTGCCTCTCCGCAGTCTGGTACAAGAGTGCCATTCAAAACTTGTATAAGTGTAGTTTTTCCAGCACCGCTTTTTCCTAAAAGTGCGATTCTTTCTTGAGATTCAATGTTTAGATGAATATTTTTGAGTCGGTATTGGCCTTTTCCTTTTATAGATACATTTCTTAGTTCAACTATTGTTCTCATTTGATTTTGCCAAGTTGACGACCAATGCGTTCAATATCTTTGTATTGGGAGGCTTCTGCAGGAATGAATCGAGTTGCTCCAAATAAAGATAAAATTCTTCGTTGAGTTGGTGAATTCTGGTTTAAACCGAAAAGCGTTTTTTTGACTTTTTTAGTAAATCCTTCCCCAAAACGTTCATTAATGTCTCCTTGTATTAGCCAATGATAATCTGCGTATGGAGGTGTTACCCAAATGATTTGAACTTTTTTTTGATCGACCTTTCCCTTTTTTACTCTCGCATCCCAAACTTGTTTGTTGAGTGCCCCAGCTTCATAAGCACCACTTTGTACTAGTGCAATTGTGGCATCATGACTTCCACTGAATCCTGGTCTTCCTCCTTTGAATTGATTAAGCGAGACCCCTGCCTTTTGCAAAAAATGTTGAGGCATGAGCCTCCCTGAAGTAGAGCTTTCAGACCCAAATGTGAAACGTCTACCACTTAGTCGCTTTAGATCTGCTTCTGTTTTCATCACAGGGATTTGACTTGATTTATTACTGATAAATACACTTCTGAAGTTGGCATCAATATCTCTTTGAGCTAATACCTTTGCATTTGGAGTTTGAAGTCTTGCCTGAACGCCAGAGAGGCCTCCAAACCAAACTAAATCTAAATCGCCAGTTCTAAAGGCAGTGACTGTTGCCGGATAATTAGTTACTGGTATATATCTTACAGGGACTTTTAGTGACTTGCTTAATTCATCAGTGAGTAATCCGTATAGACGATTAAGTCTTTCAGGGTTCTGATCAGGGATTGCTCCAATTACTAATGTCTCTTGCGCTGAAACTGAAACACTACTATTGAGCATCAAAATATTAACCAATAAAAGAACAGAGGCTTTGATGTAATTTCTTCCTTTAATCATTTTCTTGAAAATGTATAAGTTATAGCTTATTGGATTTTCTTATAAATTCACTAAGTCTATTTAGACCATCGGATATTGTTTGGCTTGAAACGGCACAAGAGATTCTTATACATCTATCATCTCCAAATGGCTCGCCTGGGATTAAAGCTAGTCCAACTTTTTCAAGAGCCATTTCACAAAAATGAATAGAGCTAAGAGATCCTTTAGGGAGCTGAGGGAAGGCATAGAAAGCCCCTTTGGGTGGCACTAATGAAATCCCTTCTATTTGCTGTAGCCCTTCGATTAAGAGTTTTCTGCGATGACTATAAGTATGAGACATGTTTTTCACGCAGTCTCTTGGACCAGTTAGTGCAGCAAGTGCGCCACGCTGAACAAAGCTACAGACATTGCTGGTGCTTTGGCTTTGCAAAGCAATGCTAGCTTTGATTACTTCTGTTGCCCCAGTTAAATAGCCTATTCTCCAGCCTGTCATTGCCCAACCTTTAGCAAACCCATTAACCGTAAAAATTCGCTCCTGTAAATCTGGTGCTATTGCACCAAAACTATGATGCCTTTCATCACTATTTAGAAGAAACTCATATATTTCATCAGTCATTATCATGATATGAGGATGCCTTCTTAGAATCATTGCTAATGATTCCATTTCATCCTTTCCTATTACTCGGCCAGTTGGGTTGCTTGGTGAATTTATAATTAAAAGCTTAGTTTTATGAGTTATAGCAACTTCTAAAGCCTCCATATCTATAGCAAATCCATTTTCGGGGGAGGAAGGAAGTGTTTTAGGTATAGCTCCTGCTAGGCGACTTATTTCTGGATAGCTCAACCAATATGGACTTGGTATGAGGACTTCATCTCCAGGGTTGAGAATTGTTTGAAAAAGGTTATATATAGCTTGCTTTCCACCATTTGTTACTAAAACATTTTCGGGTTGTGTGGGGACTTTGTTTTCCTCTGTGAGTTTTGATGCAATTGCTTCCCTTAGTTCTGGGTCACCTCCAGCTGGACCATATCGAGTAAATCCATCCCGAAGTGCTTTTACAGTTGCATCAACAATGAACTGTGGCGTATCGAAATCTGGTTCTCCAGCACTCAGACTGCAGATGTCTTTTCCTTCTTTCATTAAAGCCTTTGCTCTTGAACTTATTGCCAAGGTCAAAGAGGGCTGAAGGATTTGAGTCCGTTTGGATATTAGGGGGATGTTTGTCATCGGCAAAGCACCGTTTGCTTAGATGAATTGGACATAAAAAACACATCCTGCCGGATGTTTTGCTCTAAACAACCTTTCTATGTATTCGAAGATCTAAAATGTCTTATAAATCAGTTGAATGGATCATTGCAACAAGCTCTCCGAGCGACCTTGCGGACTTCTATTCCAGGGCAATAGAAGGAGGTGTCATCTCAGAGGGGAGTGACAATCATTATTGGATTTTTCATCCAGATGGGATGAAAATCAATTTCTATAAGCCTTCTAGAAGCCGCTCTTGGCCTGCGAAAGGAAGATCAACCTCATTGTGTATTAAGCATGAACCAGCGGAAGATCCGCTCTCGGTAATTGAAGAATGGTCTTTAAAACTTAGAGACAAGGGAGCATTAATACTAGAAAAGCCTATGTTGGAGGCCTTCGGAGCAGAATCTTGGATGGAAGACCCCGAAGGAAATTGTTTTTTAATTCTTGTACCTTCTCTTTGACCTGTATACGGTTAATATCACTTCGATTTTGCTGTCTATCATTTTGTCGGCAGATTACATAGAGGGTCATAATTTGTGCAGTGCTTGTGGCTTAGAGAATCATTCCCCAAGCGTTGTAGTTAGTCGTGGCGACCCAACAGCCCGACTAATGGTGATTGGCGAAGCCCCAGGCGAGAAAGAGGATCTTTTGTTAGAACCTTTTGTGGGCAGATCAGGCCTTTTATTAGACAAAATGTTGCTTGACGCAGGAATTGATTCTCAGAAGGATGTCTATATCTGCAATGCTGTTAAGTGCAGACCACCTAAAAACCGTCGGCCTACTAAAACCGAGCTCCAAGCTTCGGAGCCTTGGCTTTGTCAACAAATAAAGCTTGTTGACCCTTGGGTAATTGTTTTGGCAGGATCGACAGCTGTTGAAGCAGTTTTAGGCATAAAGGATGCTATTAGTACACTTCGAGGTGTTTGGCATTCTTGGAACGGAATAATGGTAATGCCACTTTTTCACCCTGCATATCTTTTGAGGAATCCTTCTAAGGCAGATGGTTCTCCAATTGCCCTTACTTTTGCAGATCTTCTTGAGGTAAGAAGCCGCTTGGAGAAACTCAAAAGTTCAACTTGCAATCAAATTGCTGACTTACACAGAGGAGGGAATTAATGACTGCCACTTTATCTAATACATTTGATAAGTCGTCGAAAAGGTACGACACTCAGATTCAGCGACGTGCCACTCGGACTGTGATGGTTGGGGATATCTCTATCGGAAGTGATCATCCAGTAAGAGTTCAATCAATGATCAATGAAGATACTCTTGATATTGAAGGGTCAACTTCTGCAATTCGTCGATTACATGAAGTTGGTTGTGAAATAGTTCGGCTGACTGTTCCATCTCTGGCTCATGCGAAGGCAGTAGGAGAGATTCGCAAGCTATTAGCTAATACATATCAAACTGTTCCCTTGGTTGCTGATGTTCATCACAATGGAATGAAAATTGCGCTTGAAGTTGCAAAACATGTTGATAAAGTACGCATAAATCCCGGACTTTTTGTTTTTGAGAAGCCGGACCCCAACAGAACCGAGTTCTCGCATGATGAAGTCAAAGCAATTGGCAATAGAATTTCTCAGAGATTTGAACCATTAGTTAACTTATTGAAAGAAGAGAATAAGGCTCTTCGGATAGGAGTTAACCATGGATCATTGGCTGAACGAATGCTGTTTTCATATGGAGATACACCTCTTGGTATGGTTGAATCAGCAATGGAATTCGTGCGAATTTGTGATTCATTAGACTTTCACAATATTGTAATTTCAATGAAAGCTTCCAGGCCTCCAGTAATGCTAGCTGCATATAGATTAATGGCTGACACAATGGATAAGGAAGGTTTTAATTATCCTTTGCATCTTGGAGTTACAGAAGCTGGTGATGGAGACTATGGACGTATTAAGAGCACTGCGGGAATAGCAACATTATTGTCTGAAGGTTTAGGAGATACTATCCGTGTATCCTTGACAGAAGCACCTGAAAAAGAAATACCTGTTTGTTATTCAATTCTTCAAGCCGTTGGCTTGCGAAAGACTATGGTTGAATACATTAGTTGTCCTAGTTGTGGAAGGACATTATTTAACTTAGAAGAGGTAGTTAAGAAGGTCAGGGATGCAACCTCTCATCTCACTGGTCTTGATATTGCAGTTATGGGTTGCATAGTGAATGGTCCAGGAGAAATGGCTGATGCTGATTATGGATATGTAGGGAAAGGTCCTGGGGTTATTGCTTTATATCGTGGCAGAGAAGAAATTCGTAAAGTTCCTGAAGACGAAGGTGTAATTGCTTTGGTTGATTTGATAAAAGAAGATGGCAAATGGGTTGATCCCTCTTAAGAAGATGCTCAAGAAGGCTGGTGTTGTGAATTTCATACTGAATTAAAACCTTGGTTT
>QCFX01000002.1 GCA_003280105.1 Prochlorococcus sp. AG-363-N20 | reverse complement strand
TTCAGGAATTTGGAATTGAGGCTCGAATTCTTTCAGTGCAAGGTCCTAAATTGGATGATGGAAAGTATTTGCAACTTCCTCTACAACTCAGAGAAGAAAGAAAGATCTTACTTAAAGATAAATAGTCTTCTTTGGAGTAGATTCAATATCTCCTGCACCTCTGCGACTCTCATTAATCTGCCTCCAAGAAGACCAAAAATAGAGAAACTTGCTAATCCTGGAACGACAACTTTTAACAAACTGCCCATTGAATTATTGGGCCATAAGATACCCGTTTTGAGTGATAGAGCAATAATTCCTCCAATAAAGCCTGCTAAACATAATTTTAAGAAATCATTCATCCAGTCTATAAGTGGCAATCCATCTAATTTCGAATTTAATTTGAGCAAAAGTAGAATACAAGTAACTGAGTTGACAAACATAGTTGCTAATACAAGTCCTTGGGCACCAAGATTGAATGGTGATTGATTGCCCCATGGTGTTGGTCCTCCTATTAATACCCAATCAAAAATAATATTTAGGAAGATTCCAATTGAAGATAATACGAAAGGAGTTTTGGCGTCTCCTAATGCATAAAAAACACGAACTAATAAATCTCTTCCTAGATAGGCAGGCATGCCTAATCCGTAAGCAATCAGAAGTCCTGATACAAGTTTTACAGCGTTGCTATCAAATGCACCTCTTTGATAAATTAAGTCGACAATTGGGCTTGCTAAAGATATATATATTGCTCCTAAAGCAATCATGCTGGTTGAGGTGAGCATGATTCCTTGGCGAAGCCTTTTTATGAATGATTTTCGATCATTCGGATTTGTTAACTCAGATAATGCAGGTAAAAGTGGTATTAGAATAGAATTAGAAATAAGTCCTAGAGGGGCTTGAATTAAGAAATTTGCATAACTAAGTCCTGCTGCTGCTCCTAATAGACCTGAAGCAAAAAATAGATCGGTAAATACATTTATTTGCAACATCCCAGAAGAAAATGTGGCGGGAATTATTATTTGCAAGATTTCTTTTACAGCAGAATGACGCAGGTTAAAACTTATTCTTAGTTTTAAAAGTCGTTTCTTAGTTAGAGCTGGCAATTGTATTATCCATTGCATTAAAGCTCCTATTAGAGTCGCAAATGCTAATAATATTGCCCCTTTTTCTCCTGTAGCTAAAGCACCATCTCGCCACCAGATTGTGCCAACAAGTATTATTAATACTAAGCTAGATACTAAGGGAGAGATCGAAGGGATGAAGAATTCTTGATTAGCATTTAGTGCTCCAAATCCTATTCCAATTAATCCTGATATTAATGTTATTGGAGCCATTATTCTTAGCTGATTAACAGCCATTCTGTGGATATTTTCATTGAGTCCTGGCCCAATAAGATGCATAAGAGGATCTGCAAAAATAAAGATGCAGGTTGTTATTAACAGAAGAAAAATGCTAACTACTGTGCTTACAGAAGATATTACATATGCGCTTTCCCTTTTGTTTGTTCTACTTAAAACACTAACCATTGAATTATGAAATGGCCCATTAATTCCTCCTAAGAGAACAAGAAAAAAACCAGGGATAATGTAGGCATAGTTATATGCGTCATAAGCTGCTCCTATTCCGAATACCCCCGCTATTACTAGTTGACGTAAAAGGCCACCTAATTTGCTTATGAATGTTCCAGAGGAGACAATCAATGCAATGCGCTTAAGAGACCTTTGTTTTGTCATGTGTTTACGCAGGGCATTTCATTGATCAGAAAATTGATCATTAAACTTGCGACAAACTATCTCAAGGAAGATTAGGTTTACATGTCTCCTAAAGCATTGCTTACGTTCCCTGACCTTGAAGAAGGCATCTTACTTAAGAGATATAAGCGTTTTTTGGCTGATGTGGAATTAAAAAGTGGTGAGATAGTAACTGCTCATTGTGCTAACACTGGCCCAATGACTGGCGTATTGCATAAGGGTGGCTTGGTCAGATTGCGATATTGCCCATCACCAACTCGCAAACTTGCTTGGAGTTGGGAGCAAGCTGAAGTGACAAGTCAAACAGGTTCTGATTGTTGGGTTGGAATCAACACATCCTTACCAAATAAATTAGTGAGACTTGCAATAGAAGCAGGGTTCTTGAAAAAGCATTTAGGACCAATACTTTCTATTAAGCAAGAAGTAAAATATGGCGTAGATGGTCGTAGCCGTATAGATTTATTGCTTTTTCCGCAAGGTCATGGCACTAATGCAAAAAAGATTTATCTAGAGGTGAAAAATACCACCTGGGCTAAAGGATCATTGGCTTTATTTCCAGACACAGTAACTAAACGAGGCCAGAAGCACTTAAATGAATTAATTGGCGTGATTCCTCGCTCGCGTGCCGTCTTGGTCCCTTGTCTGAGCAGGGCAGATGTTGAGGCTTTTGCACCAGGAGATGAAGCAGATCCTCAATATGGGGTTCTTTTTCGCAAGGCTATTGCTTCAGGAGTAGAAATTATTCCTTGTTGCTTCGGTTTCTATAGAAATAAAGTCACTTGGGAAGGTACTCGACCAATAACAAATCTTTGATCTTTCAATAATCACCTAAAAGATCTTAAAGATTTCATGCGTTAAGAATGGCTTTGGTATCAACGACGACTGGAAAAAGAGCAGATTTTGATCATCTTGTACCAGTCAGCTCTGAAAAGATTTTCGTTTCAGAGCATATTGCAGCTTTAATTTTCTATGACCACTGCTTTGCATTCGCCTCCTAGGCGACGCACGGCTCGCCTCCAAGAAGCAAGTCTCTTGGAGGGGCCAATGCTTCTTCTACGCAGCATTCGTGGATTCAGTTCACATCGTTCTTTGATGTGGCTTGCGTGCGTGCCCATTGCTCTTTTTGGTTTAGGCCTCTTTAACTTGTCAGCCCATGCGGCTGAGATGCCTGAATTGAATGCAGCTTTTCTTGCTAACAATCTCTGGCTTTTGGTAGCAACGATCCTTGTGATCTTTATGAACGCTGGCTTCGCAATGGTCGAAGCAGGGATGTGTCGGCAAAAAAACGCAGTAAACATTCTTGCGAAAAACCTTTTTGTTTTTGCGCTTGCTGTTACCGCATATTGGTTTGTTGGCTATTCATTGATGTATGGAGACGCGATAGCAGCTGGTTGGCTCTATTTCAATGGTCTCTTCTTCGACCCTGCTGTTACACCTGAATTAATAAGTGAAGCTGGTTTAGTTCCAACTGTTGACTTTCTTTTTCAGGCTGCTTTTGCAGGTACCGCAGCAACTATTGTTTCCGGATTGGTTGCTGAGCGTGTCAAGTTTGGAGAGTTTGTAGTTTTCTCCTTAGTACTAACTGCATTTATTTATCCAATAGCAGGAAGTTGGCAGTGGAATGGAGGTTGGCTCAGTGAAATGAACTTTATTGACTTTGCTGGCTCTTCAATTGTTCACTCAGTTGGTGCATGGGCCGGACTAGTAGGTGCAATGCTTCTAGGGCCTCGTATTGGCAAATTTGTCAATGGCAAGGTTCAAGCAATGCCAGGACACAACATGGCCATTGCAACTCTTGGTGCCTTGGTTCTCTGGATTGGCTGGTATGGCTTTAACCCTGGCTCTCAGTTGGCTATGGATCAATGGGTTCCTTATGTTGCTGTCACAACCACTCTCGCAGCAGCAGGTGGTGCTATTGGTGCAACAGTCATCTCTACATTGACTTCTGGCAAACCTGACTTAACCATGATCATTAATGGGATCTTGGCTGGCTTAGTTAGCGTTACTGCTGGTTGTGGAAATCTCACCATGGCTGGGGCATGGTTGGCAGGTTTGGTTGGTGGTGTAATTGTTGTTTTCTCAGTTTCAGCACTTGACTCTCTTGGTATTGATGACCCTGTTGGTGCTTTCTCAGTGCATGGAGTTTGCGGAATCTGGGGAACTCTTGTAGTAGGCCTATGGGGTTTTGATATCCAAGGTGATGGATCTGCTCTTGGTTTACTTGTAGGTGGTGGCTTTACCCAACTCTGGGTTCAGTTTGTTGGTTGTGCTGCTTATGCTATTTGGACTTTGGTTACCTGTTGGATTGCTTGGCAAGTCATTGGTAGCTTCTTTGGTGGCATTAGGGTTTCTGAGTCCGAAGAGATTGAAGGACTCGACATAGGTGAGCATGGTATGGAGGCTTATCCAGACTTTGCTTCCTCTGGAAACTGACTTCTATCTATTTATCCTCAAGCCTGGCCTATATTGGCCAGGCTTTTTTATTATGAATTTGTAGCTGCTCTTAATTGAATAGCTGCATAGCTGTAGGCTCCTTACTTATGGATACTCAAGCCTTCAAGCGCTCGTTACATCATTCCGATCGCTACAACAGACGAGGATTTGGTTCTCCAGCCAAACGTGCGCAGGCTTTAGAAGAGGTATATCAAAGTAGTCTGATTGCTTCAATTAGAGATAATGATTATTTGTTAGAGCATGGCAGATTGAGAGTCAAACTTGCTGAGGCATTTGGCTTTTGTTGGGGAGTTGAGAGAGCAGTTGCAATGGCATATGAAACAAGAAGACATTATCCAAACGAAAATATTTGGATAACAAACGAGATAATTCATAACCCTTCAGTTAATGATCATTTGCGAAAAATGAATGTGAAATTCATATCTGCAGAAAAGGGGGTAAAAGATTTTTCGGGAATAAATTATGGAGATGTTGTGATCTTGCCAGCATTTGGAGCAACAGTTCAAGAGATGCAATTACTTCATGAGAGAGGGTGTCACATCATTGACACTACTTGCCCTTGGGTTTCGAAAGTATGGCATACAGTTGAGAAACATAAAAAGCATACTTTTACTTCTATTATTCATGGAAAATATAAACATGAAGAGACTCTTGCAACAAGCTCATTTGCGGGAACTTATCTAGTAGTACTGGATCTTGAAGAGGCTCAATATGTTGCTGATTATATATTGGGTAATGGTGATAGAAACGATTTCTTAGAGCGATTTGCTAAAGCTTCGTCACCAGGATTTGATCCTGACAATGACCTTCAAAGAATAGGTGTCGCAAATCAAACAACAATGTTGAAAAGTGAGACTGAGGAAATTGGTCGTATGTTTGAACTTACAATGCTAAAAAAATATGGCCCCAGTGATTTAAATCAACACTTTCTTGCCTTTAATACAATATGTGATGCTACCGAGGAGCGACAAGATGCAATGTTCTCTTTGGTTGATGAACCATTAGACATGCTTGTTGTTATTGGTGGATATAACTCTTCCAACACAACTCATCTACAAGAAATCGCAATAACACGTGGTATTCGTTCTTTTCATATAGATACACCCGAAAGAATTGGAGAATTAAACAATACAATTACACATAAACCATTAGGCGAGGATTTGATAACGGAAGAGAATTTTTTACCAGAAGGGAACATCAATGTTGGAATTACTTCGGGTGCTTCAACTCCAGATCGAGTGGTTGAGCATGTGATTCAGAAGCTTATGAAGCTCAGTGAGCAGAAAACTCTTACTAATAGGTAAAGCCTAAGGTTTTTGTTGATTAAGTCTTTATGAGCCTTAATCCCCTGGAATCTCGTATAAGCAATTAAGATGTTTGGTCAAAGGCTTGGTCACAATGACTGACGTGGACACATTTGACGACTCTCAATCAAGTTCTTCTCCACAACTGAATGCCTCACAGGCTCCTCAGAAGGTTGAGGTTGTTGTTGAGTCACCATCTTCTCAAGGCGAAGTAAATATCACTGCTGAACTTGCAATCTTCCTTCTGCGTGTTGCTGTTAGCGTGATGATGATTCACCATGGCTTGGAAAAATTTCAAGACCCTGAAGGGTTTGCACAATTCGTTGTTGGTAAATACTTCGGATTCTTACCTGGGAGTCCAGTGATTTGGACTTATATAGCTGCTGCCACTCAAATTGTTTGTCCGATAGGACTTGCTTTAGGGATTTTTGCAAGAATCTCGGCATTAGGCCTTTTATCCACGATGGTTTTTGCGGTGTACTTCCATTTTCTTGATACAGGGTTAGAAGGCTTCCCTCTGGCTGTTGTTGAAGGCCATAACTATACATTTGAGTTGTCATTTATTTATGCTGCAATATTCTTTTATTTTGTTTGTGCAGGCCCTGGAAGACTTTCGGCCTTTAGAAAGACAAATAAGATTACCTATTACCCTAAGTCTAATAATTAAATATCTAGCTCTAATTGGCGATAGTTCATATGGATTTTTTGACTCTTAAAAAAAGATCTATATATATTTAGTGCAGAAAGTGACGCCGGCCAGTGAATACCATTGCAATGCCTAATTCGTCGCAAGCTGATATTGAATCTTTATCACGGATACTTCCACCTGGCTGAATAATTGCTTTGACGCCATATGTAGCAGCTAGTCGAACTGTGTCATCAAATGGAAAGAAACCATCACTAGCAAGTACCAAAGAACTTGCTTTCCCTTCAGCGGCTTCAAGAGCTAATTTTGCAGAACCAACACGATTCATTTGCCCTGCGCCTACCCCTAGGCTTTGCTCTGATGTTGCTACGACAATGGCATTTGAACGCACATGCTTCACATGCTTCCATGCAAAAGTTAAATCACGCATTTCATCCTTATTTGGGGAGCGCTTAGTAGCTATTTGCCATTCTTCCTGGTTAATTGATTGATTATCTAGTTCTTGTACTAAGAATCCTCCAGAAATGCTTCTTATATGATTACTCTCTGCTTTCTTAAGGGAATCGGGGGAAAGTTTCAGTAATCGCAAGTTTTTTTTCTTAGATAGTACTTCTAATGCTTCTTCTTCAAAAGCAGGCGCGACCAAGCATTCAAGAAAAAGATTATTTAGTTGATTTGCAGTTTCTTTATCTACAGAAGCATTAATCGCAACTATGCCACCAAATGCACTTACACGATCTGCATCAAGTGCTCTTTTCAAGGCTTCTTTTGTAGAGCTGTGAACTGCTACACCACAGGGATTTGTGTGTTTTATAACAACTGCAGCTTTCGAACTGGATTGTTTTGAAGTCTCAACCTCATAACCAAATTCTCTCAAAGTAGAAATAGCAGCCTCTAGATCAAGCAGATTATTTGTACTTAGCTCTTTACCTTGTATTTGTTTTGCGCCTCCCCATCCTGCGCTTTCATGGCTATACCAAACGGCACTTTGATGTGGATTTTCTCCGTAACGGAGAGTTTGCTTGTGAGGAATAGCCTCAATCCAAGGAGTGCTTTCTGGCTGAATTTTGCTTGAAATCCACCTACTTATTGCAAGGTCATAGGTGGCGGTGTGCTCAAAAGCTTCAAGTGCCAATTGCTGACGAAATTTCTCATCAACTAATCTTTGATCCAAGGCTTCAAGAAAAAGTTTGTATTGCGCTGGCTTTGTGAGAATGCTGACAGAAGAATGGTTCTTTGCAGCTGCCCGTACCATTGTTGGACCTCCTATATCGATTTTTTCAATCGCTTCTTCCCACTTAACTTTTGGATTAGAAATTGTTTCTTGGAAGGGATAAAGGTTTACGACAACTAAATCAATTTGTTCAATATTTTGCTCTGTTAGCTCCGCAACATGTTTTGAATTAGTTTTATCTGCAAGTATTCCTCCATGAATGCGTGGATGGAGAGTTTTTACTCGCCCATCAAGAATTTCGGGGGACCCTGTGTAATCAGCCACTCGGATGACAGGCAGGCCATACTCTTCTAAAGCCTTAGCAGTTCCTCCACTAGATAAAAGCTTGAATCCATGCTTCTCATGGAGTGTTTTGGCTAATGGCAATAGGCCGTCCTTATTGGAAACGCTTAACAAGGCTATTGGAGCCATAACAAAAGAAAAGGCCTGCTTGGCCCAACCTACGTACTCACGCAGACAATTGCTCAATGAAAAAAGATCTTCTTTGCTATAAATCTGCTAATGCTCAATATCGATTGGTTTTGCTTCATGGATGGGGAGCCACCGCAGAGGACTTGGTCCCTATAGGACAAAAGTTGGAAAGCCTGGTTGGGAAAGCAATTGAATTGGTTTCCTTAAATGCTCCAGGCAAGCATCCAGATGGTCTGGGTAGACAATGGTATGGTCTTTTCCCTCCGGATTGGCTTGCAGTTCCTTCAGCAATAGATGATCTTCAAATTCGAATTAAGGCACTTGAAACAAGACAAATTCCGTTAACAAAAACTGTTTTGCTTGGATTCTCGCAAGGAGGAGCAATGGCAATGGGATGTGGTTGTAATTTGCCGCTTGCGGGACTCATTGCCTGTAGTGCATATCCTCATCCAAGTTGGTCCCCTCCTAAAAATTGCCCTCCAGTATTGTTGGCGCATGGGAATGAAGATGCAGTCGTACCCTTGAGCGCATCTGAAAAACTATTGAGTTTGTTGAAAGATGAAGAGGTAGATGCTGAGCTGCTTTTATTTAATGGAGGACATGAAATTCCCTTTGAAACCCTTTTAGGGATTCAAAAGACTTTAATCAAATGGTTCTCTCAGTAAGGACTGAATTTTCTTTAAACAAAAGCGTATTCATATTCTTCAATTTCTTCCCAATCATCAGCTGTTAGCTCTAGTCCTTCAAAAATCAATTCTTCTCCGATTGCATCAACTATGGCTCTTAAAGAAGGGAATAGAAAATGATTCTCTTCAGCATATTGCGCACTGAAAAGACCTTTTTCTCCCCAAAAAAAGCGATCTGTTGTGTGCTCGTTACGTCTAACATTGATAATTGCTGGTGAACTTAGGCCAGCTTCAGCGATGTAACGTCTAGCTGCGGTAACAGGTTTGTGCTGTCCTGTAGATAGATGAAATGTTGACACATGTGCCAAAACTCTCTGGCCAGCTAGGCGTCTGCGGCTGATCCGCTTGCGCTTCTTAGACATATAAAGAATCCTTGAGGAGGGAGATTTTCATAAAGGACCGACATAATGTCAACCCTTTAAAGACCTCGTGATTGTCAGCACGAGAATTTAGACCTACTTACTTCATAGCTCCGTCAATAAAAAATTGCCGCAGTATCTACGACAAAATATTTGACTCGAAATCAACTCAGCTTGCTGAATAGAGGCAATTTATCTGGCCTCTGCTGTAGCTTTGGTGCACTTTGAGTGCAACCATGCTGGGCCGACCTTGTGAGCAGTTCAGGAAGAAGCGTTGCACTGGTCCTTCCCAATATCTTAATACTTTTTTCTGAATTTTCAAGTTTTTTAGCTCCCGTTTCACCTATCTTTTTCCATCGAGGCTGAGCAAGATGCAGTTATCGCAACGATTCTTGGGCTTAGTCCAGCAGCAACTGGATAGTTTTGAATCTGAAAAAGGAATTAAATCAATTGTGATTTATATCGCGCAGACGAAAGAAGGGCAAGCCCCAAGTTTGCAAGCTATTGGCCAATGGCCCTCTAAGGGCAAGGCATTGCCGCCAGTTGAGGCTGATCTTGAAGTGCGATCTCCATCTCCAGATCGCAGGTGGTATCCACTGCAAGAAGGCGCGAATTTGATGGGGGTTATTAGAGCAGAACGGTTTTCTATAGATGAATCTTGGTCAAAAGTTTTGGATCAACGCTTGCAGGCAACGGCTGCTGCTCTTGCTCAGTGCTTGGGCCTAGAGCAAGATCGAGTCAGATTGCTAGATGAACTGACTCAGCAAAGAGAAAAAGTTGGCTTAATGGTTCATCAGATCCGTAATCCATTGGCCGCTTTAAGAACTTATGCACAACTTTTGTTGAGAAAAATTGGGAAAGATAGTAATCATCGAGATTTAGTAGAAGGTTTACTCACTGAGCAAGACCAACTAAATCGATACCTATCAGCACTTGATGAATTGAGTCAGATCGAATTACCTGCATCAAAATCAATTTCATCTCCATTACTACTTCCACCAGTTTTAGAAAAAGGTCCTGCGATGACTGTGAAGTCATTATTGGAACCTTTGATTGCTAGGGCATTTGCTACAGCAAATTTGCAAGAGCGTAAATGGTGTGGTCCTGAACAATGGCCTGAATGGTCAATAGAGCCGAGGGATTCAGAAGATGCTGTAATTGCTGAGATAGTGGCTAACCTCTTGGAAAATGCTTTTCGATATAGTCCAATCTCTAGTTCTGTTGGCTTATTTTTAAATAACAAGGGCATCTGTGTTTGGGATGGAGGAAGTCCAATCTCTAATGATCAGCGAGAGAGAATTTTTGAGAGGGGCATCAGAGGGAAAAACATTAAAGAGTCATCTGGAAGTGGAATAGGCTTAGCATTAGGTAGACAATTGTCAGAACAATTAGGAGGGGAGCTTAAATTAATAGTTCCACCTTGTGATTTTGATGCCTCTCTTCCTAAATCTGGAAATGCATTTGCTTTTTTAATAGGATAGAAATAAAGCGAAGAAAAAAAGTACTATTGTCTCAACAATTACAATAGATGCTCCATAAGAGTCTCCACAATGACCTCCAATCTTCTTGCCAATCAACTGAGGAATTGTAATTGCAGGTAGTATCCCTATGCTAAGTAATAAGATCGAAATTGATTTACTATCTGCTATTATTAATCCAGAGCTTACTATGCAAATAATAAGAATAAATGTAATTAAGGCGGGCAAGATTTCTTTTGCACCTATCCAGTTATTTTTATGAAAGCTTGAAGCACCATTTTTGTGAATATAAGGGAAATTATTAATGGCCCAAAATTGACTGCACCTTCCCCAGAATAAGGCGATAGGCATTGCCACAGGCGCATAAGAATCAAGTCTTATTAATGACGAAATCTGAATTAATAAAATAATAATAATTGCTTGAACACCAATTGCTCCAACCCTGCTATCTTTCATTGCCTCTAATTGACGAGAATGGCCTGCTCCAATTCCATCAGCAGTGTCAATTAGTCCGTCAAGATGTAATCCTCCAGTTATAGAAATTCCAATTGCGATAACAAAAAGTGCAATGCCTTCCTTGGGCCAGCCAATTTTTGAAAGTAAGATCCAAACTATAGATTGGATTAACCCTAATAATATTCCAACTAAAGGGGAGAATCTCGCAATGCGATTGAATTCAGGCTTGATGAAGGGCAAGCAAGGCAAAGTAGTATAGAAAATGAAAGATCCAGCGAAATCTCTTAGCCAATTTTGAATTAACAGTTTAAGTAGCCTCCATTTCAAATAACGCACAAACTAGGAGGGTGACTATTACAAGTCCAAAAGTTTAGGCGATTTTGCAAATTTGCTTGTGTTTGGTTTTCAGATTACTTCTCAATGCGCTAATACCTTCGCTCGCGCGGGCTGTTTTCAGACTCCGCATGGATCTGTTTTCACTCCAAGGTTTATGCCAGTAGGAACACTTGGAACTGTTAAAGGTATTTCCCCCACGCAATTGCAAGAAACAGATGCTCAGATGATTCTTGGAAATACTTTTCATTTGCATTTGCAACCAGGAGAGTTAATTGTTCAAGAAGCAGGTGGGCTCCATAAATTTATGGGTTGGAATGGCCCGATACTCACTGATTCCGGTGGCTTTCAGGTTTTTAGCTTGGCTAAGTTAAATAAAATTGATGACCATGGGGTTTCTTTTCGAAACCCTAGAGATGGGAGTCATATCGAATTAACCCCTGAAAGAGCTATTGAGATCCAGATGTGTCTTGGAGCAGATGTCGCAATGGCTTTTGACCAGTGCCCACCGTATCCAGCAACTGAGAATGATGTTTTAGATGCCTCAAGAAGAACTAATAACTGGCTTGAAAGATGCATTTCTGCTCATAAAAAAACAGATCAAGCCCTTTTCGGGATCATCCAAGGTGGTTGTTTCGCCAAGCTTCGTGAAGAAAATGCCAAGTTTGTGTCAAGTTTTGATTTGCCTGGTTTTGCGATTGGTGGTGTGAGTGTTGGTGAGCCAACCAATGAAATGCATAAGATCGTTCGTCAAATAGCCCCTCTATTGCCCGAGAATCGCCCTAGATACCTTATGGGGATCGGAACACTCCAAGAAATGGCAATAGCGGTAGCTAATGGCATTGATTTGTTTGATTGTGTTCTTCCAACACGTTTGGGCCGACATGGAACTGCCTTGGTAGGAGGAGAGCGTTGGAATTTGCGGAATGCTTGTTTTAGAAATGATCACAAACCATTGGATCAAACTTGTTCTTGTGAGACCTGTAAAAACCACACAAGGGCTTATTTGCATCACTTGATTCGTAGTGAGGAACTACTTGGCTTAACGCTTTTGAGCCTGCACAACATCACTAATTTGATCCGTTTTACTTCTGCAATGAGGCAAGCAATTATTGAAGGATGTTTTTCAGAGGATTTCGCTCCTTGGGATTCGGCCTCAAAGGCTCACCACACGTGGTACCGTCTATAAAACGTCCATAAATTTTGGGATGGCAGCCTTAACTCTCGACTTGCTGGCGGAATTACCTGAGGCATACAAAGTCTTTGCTCCAACAGTGGACGTTCTTCCACTAATTCTAATCTTTTTCTTCTTGCTTGTTTTTGTTTGGCAAGCAGCAGTAGGTTTCCGCTAAATATTGGTTCTAGGGCTATTTCAAAGCCCTAAGCCTTTCCTTTAGCTCAAGCCAGCGTGGTTTTGGAATGCTTGCTTGTCTCACTGGCAGGCTAGGATTTTTGTACCAATAAATATTGGTTAATTCAGCAAAAGAATATTTTTTTATAGTTCTTCTTTTAAATTGATTTGTTCAGCAGATATATCAACTGCTTGTTCAATTCTGTCTGCCAAGTGAAGAGCTCTAGAGGCTTGCTGACCATCAACGGCAGGCTCTTCACGACCTCTGACGCATTGGAGGAAATGCTCTAGCTCTGCGTAAAGAGGCTCTATTGAAGTTGTGCTTACTTCTTCAACAAATCCATCATTGCGATAAAGCAATTCTCCATGGTCTGCTGAATACCACTCATGTGCGCGTCTATGAATATGAAGGGTATGGTTTAAAAAATCGGTCTCAACGAGACTATCTCTGCAATGGGCACTGAGGCTTCGAATTTTTCTATGACTCATTTTGCTAGCACTCAAACTGGCTACAACCCCATTTTTGAAACCAAGAGTGGCATTCACATAGTCAATTGGACCTTCAGCACTTCTGCCTCCAACAGCAGCTAATTTGACAACATTGGAATTGGCTAATTCCAATACAAGGTCAAGGTCATGAATCATCAGGTCTAGGACTACTGAAACATCGTTAGCCCGATCGGCATGAGGGCTATGGCGGCGAGCTTCTAGAACAACTACTTCTTCTTTCTTCACCACCTTTATTAATTCTCGAAATGCTGGATTAAATCTTTCAATATGACCAACTTGAAGAAGCCTTTTAGCCTTGGCTGCTGCCTGGATAAGCTCAGAGGCCTCGTCTTGGCTTGCTGCAATTGGCTTCTCGATTAAGACATGCTTGCCGGCCTGAAGGGCTTCTAGTCCAACTTTGTGGTGCAACAAAGTTGGGACAGCTATGCAGATTGCTTCTACTTCTCCTAAAAGCTCCTCATAGTTTCTAAACCAGCGGCATCCAAATTGCTCATTGGCTAGCTGACCTCTTGTTTCATTAGGGTCAGCGACCCCAATTAATTCAGCATCTTTGAGCAGGCTGAGAACTCTTGCATGATGCCAGCCCATATTGCCGACACCGATTACCCCAACCTTGACAGGAACCATAGGTGGGTTCATCTCACTGAATTTATGGTTATCAAATGATTATCGACTATTGATTTGATCATTGGAATCTTGCGAAAAGATTAGTTTTATGCGATTGATTCGTGGCCCTTTCATTGAACAGATTACAAACTTTATTCCTTCATGAATAAGAAATTCTCCAGTTGATGGCACATGTTGCATTTTTTCCAAAAGGAATCCAGCAAGAGTGTGATGGTCATCTGATTCAGGCAACTCAAGGTTAAGTTGCCGATTGAGTTCGATGATTTCAAGTTCCCCCGTTGCGAGCCATTCGCCTGGGGACTCTTTTATTTCAAGGAGGTCAGGTTCCTGATTGTTTTCTTGAATTTCGTCACCTACTATCTCTCCTGTTAGATCAGCAGCTGTGACTAATCCTTCAGTCCCGCCATGCTCATCTACTACAAGCAGCAGAGGATTACCACTTTTTATGAGTGGTAATAGTTCTGCCAAAGTGCTTGTTTCAAGGACGGTTTTTGCTTCTTGCATATATTGAGCAAGGGCAGTATCGGCATGCATTGCACCTTTTGCTATTGGTTCAGCAAGTTGTCGCAGATCAAGGACTCCTCGTACATCATCTAAAGAATCACCGATTACTAAGAACCGTGCATGTCGAGTTTCATGAACTGCTTTCATTAAATCTGCAAATTGAACTTCGATAGGTAGTGTGACCATCCCTGCTCGGGGAATCATTACTTCTCGAACTTGGGTATCTCGAAGAGCAAAAACGCCTTCAAGGATATTTTGTTCATCTGGGCGTAAGCCAGTCACTCCTCCCGTTTCTATAAGAGTTTCTAATTCACCTGCCGACAATGCAGGAACAAGTGAATCCCATTTGGCATTTAGTCCAACTACTCCAAGAAGAAGAGAGGCAAATGCTTCCAAAAGAGCCACAATTGGAGACAAGACTCGCAAGACTGCTTCAAGTATGGGAGCGAGGAAAAGCGCAGAAACCTCTGGTCTATTGAGTACTAAGGCCTTAGGAATTAAGCCGGCGAAAATTGTTGAAAAAATAACTAATACAAGGAAAAGACCTAAATCCCAAAATCGACTAATAACTTCTCCGTCAGACCAGAACCGTTCGCCTAAACCTTTTCCTATCCAACCTAATGCCACCAAGGAAAGAGTTACTCCTAATTGAGAGACCATTAATGCTCTCCTGAGGCGCCTTTGCAGGCGCTTTATAGCTTTTGCTTTGGTTTGGCCTTCCTCTACTAGCCTTTGCACTCGACTTGGGCGAAGTTGTAAGACGGATAGTTCCCCAGCGGCAAAAAATGCTGGTATGGCAAGCAATATTCCTAGATAAAGTATTCGCATTAATTAGAGCTGAATGGGGGTCGCGAGGATCGAACTCGCCTCACCTCGATTATGAGTCGAGTGCATTCACCAGATTGCTAGACCCCCTGAGTTATGAATCTAAAAGTTCTTGAATGATAGTTAAAGACCTTTCAAGGAATAATAATTAAACCCTAGTAAATCAAATTAGGGATCGCATCACGGATGCAAAAGCCCTTATGAAACTTTCACCTCAGATCAACGATTCGTCAAGAGAGAAGCTTCTCAAAATGCTTGCGGAGCGAGCATATCGTTTTGGTGATTTCTCCTTGGCCTCAGGCAGAAAAAGCCACCATTACGTTAATTGCAAGCCAGTTAGCCTTAGCGGAGCTGGATTGAAGCTCCTGAGCTTCTCTCTGCTAAGAGCTATTGAAACCGATTCCGTTGCTGTTGCAGGATTAACTCTTGGAGCCGATCCCTTGGTGACTGCAGTTGCATTTGCAGCTGCTTTAGAGGATAGAGATCTGGATGCTCTGATCGTACGTAAAGAGCCTAAAGGGCATGGAACCGAAGCATGGTTAGAAGGCCCTCTACCTAGGAAAGGATCATTAATAACTGTGCTAGAAGATGTAGTTACAACTGGGGGATCATCCTTAAAGGCAGTTTCTCAACTTCGAGATGCAGGGTATTTGGTTAGAAGAGTTGTCACGATCGTAAATCGACAAGAAGGGGCTGATCTGGAAATGAAAAATTTTGGAATTGAGTTGATTAGTCTTTTTCTCCTGGACGAAGTTGCAAATTATTCCAAATCATTTTTGAAATGAGCATATTAAAAAAGCTCATATGGGTAAAAAATATGCCTCTTTTCCGTTTAAGCGGAGAGGGATACAGATCTTTTCTTCAGGGTCAAACAACTGGAGATTTCATAGCAAAAAATGATGATTCTCTTATTCAAACCTGTTGGCTTAATAATTCAGGATTAGTTCAAGCTTTATTAGAGATCAAATTGAATTCAGGATTTGCAGAAATTCTTGTTCTTGCAGGAGATGCGGAGAATTTTTTTAAAGGCTTTGAACGTGTAATTTTTCCTGCTGACAAAGTTAATATTGAATGTTTTCCAGAGAGGAGAAGAATCCAGAATCTTATGCCTAAGAAAGCTGGAAGGTTTAATGAAATTTACTGGGGTTCACCTCAGCAGTATTTGCCTGAAAAATTTGAAGATGCAGACCTTGCTACTACAGAGCAATTTCATGAATGGAGGTTTAAGCAAGGTCTTCCTTTAGAGATGGGTGAACTCAATGGAGAAAGTAATCCCTTTGAGCTTGGTTTTTATGATCTAATTGCATTAGATAAAGGTTGTTACTTGGGTCAAGAAAAACTTGCCAAGCTTCTTATTGCGGGTGAAGTAAAGCAGCAATTAAGAGCTTGGCATGCAGATGAATATATCCCTGTGGGCAGTCCTTTATTTAACTATCCAAAAAGTATAGATAAGCCTAGAAATGCAGGAAAAATTCTTTCTTCATTTAGAAATGGTAATTCAGGCAGAAGCTATGGTTTTGCAATGATCAAAAAGAAAGCATTATCTGAAGATGAACTCTTCTTAGAAACAGATTCAAGAAAAGTATATATTAGCGTTCCTCAAGGATTTAAAGGCATCTCCAAGATTATGAGTTCTTAAAAGTCTTAAAAAGAGTCTTCTCTCAAAAGCCAATTTGCAACAGACCATGTTGCTAAGCAGTCATCTTGATTGTATTGAAAAATCCATTTTAAGGAATTCTTATTTCCTACATAACCATTCCTTTTTTGTCTCCATTGGCGCCACCACAACAAAGCAGTTGCACCTTCGGCTCCTTTCTGCCTCCATTCAAAACCAGTCCAATTAGCGACTGCTTTTAGTCCATAACTATTAGTTGGCAAGTGCCAGGATTTTCTTAACCTACTTTGGATGTCAATAAAACGTTTGCTAATTAAATCGATTTCTTCTTCTTCAATCTTTTGCCTTTTAGCAAGGCTGCATAGAGTTATCAACTCAGTTTCTCCATAATGGAGTATTGGCCAATCTTTGCAAGAATCTAATTTTTTACTAACTCTTTTCCATGCATTTACTTCGCCTCTTTCAGGAAGAGTTAAAATGGGATGATAAGTTGAATTCTGCAAATCCCAATCGCCATTTTCTATTCTCCTAAGACAAAGAAATCCATGTAGAAAATCTTCTTTTTGATCTGGATCAGACTCAATATCATAAATGAGCACACCGGGACAATCTATAAGTTCAGGCAGTGCATAAGACTTTTCTATTCTTTTTGGAATCTTATCAACCTGGACCTTGGCTTGTTCAATTAACTTTTTGGCAACGTGTCCATGTTGCTCCCCAAATTTTTTCAGAGATTGTTCGAGATTAGAAACATCACTATTTGCTAAATCTTTTATATTTTTAACACCTATATTTTGGAGCATTTCTTTTCGCTTTGCGCCTACACCAATGACTTCACTTAAATGACCTTTCTGTTTTGCTTCTAAGTTGCATACAACTCTCCAAGAGCAAATAGAACACTTTTTTCGATCTGAAGTTAAGGGAGGAGGCTCATTCTTGTTTAGGTCTTCTTTTAGCTTTCTTAATGAATCTTCTAATTCATTTATAAGATGATTGTTAATAGGTACGTTCTCTTTCTCTAGGCCAAAAATAGTTTGAGATATTACAAGTCCTTGTGAAACTTTTGATCCTTGCACTTGTTCTAAAAGGTGTCCAGTAAGTGCAAGAGTCTGTCGATGCTCTCGCCCAAAGCGTTTACCTTGCCTAGCAAGTACAGGTCGATATTCAAAATCTCCCCAGATACTTTTCCCATGAATTCGTTGGATGAGTGGGGGATGCGCTTCGATGTAATGGCCTGTCTGGCTTTTTCCTTTTAGTCTTATTCCTAAAACCCCTTCGTCCCCTTTTTTGCAAGCTGCAATTCCTTTACCAGCTTTTTGAGGTATTAGTGCAGCAAAACTTCTTTGTTGATGATCCAATTGAAGAGTTCTATGAGGCGTCCAGAGTCTCTGATGATTGTCCCCAAAGCGGTCAAGCCATGCCTTTCGTCTGCAACGAATCCAACTTCGCAATAATCGATCCGTAAGCATATTGGTTCTATAAATGGTGATACCCATGTCAGGACGTTACGCTGCTTTCCTTTTGGGTCCAGTTCTCCTAACCCTTAGTAATTGTGATGAATAAATTTTATTTATCTACTGACCATATTCAGTTTGGCACCGATGGATGGCGAGGAGTTCTTGGTGTTGATGTAACCCTGGAAAAGCTTCTTTCAGTTTCAGCGGCTGCATCTCAGGAATTAGCATATCGAGCACCCCGAGAATTACAAAGTCGAACAGTCATTATTGGTTATGACAGACGGTTCTTAGCGCCTGAATTTGCTGAAGCTATTGCAGATGCGGTTAGAGGATCTGAGCTGCAGCCTCTTTTGACTACCACTCCAGTGCCAACCCCTTCTTGTAGTTGGGCCGTTGTAAGGCATAAAGCATTAGGTGCATTAGTTGTAACTGCTAGTCATAACCCCCCAGAATGGCTAGGACTAAAGATCAAAGGACCTTTGGGGGGGTCCGTAGACCAAGATTTCACAGAGTCTGTTGAGCGGAGACTGATTGCTGGCGGCATCACAGTCCCCATTGACTTACCCACTAGTACATTTGATGCCAGAAAAGAACACTTAGATGGCTTGCGTCAGAAATTTGACCTGATTGGTATCAGAAGGGGCTTGCTGCAGATGGGCTTGAAAGTAATAGTTGACCCTATGCATGGTTCAGCAGCAGGTTGCATTGGAGAACTTTTTCGAGACAACTCACGAGAGTCCATAGAGGAAATTAATTCTGAAAGGGACCCTCTCTTTGGAGGCAATCCACCAGAACCAATGGCCAAATATGTTCAACCATTAATCAATCAAGTCAGAAGCTCAAACTTGAACGGACAGCCTGCATTAGGCCTGGTCTTTGATGGGGATGGTGATCGATTGGCGGCTATCGATGAAACAGGAAGATTTTGTAGTACTCAATTGCTTATGCCTCTTTTAATAGACCATCTTGCAAGGGTTAAGCAACTTCCTGGATGCGTTGTTAAAACGGTTAGCGGTTCTGATTTGATGCAATTAGTTGCTGAGCAATTAGGAAGAGAAGTACTTGAGTTACCAGTTGGTTTTAAACATATCGCTGAACAAATGCTTGTTAGAGAAGTTCTTATTGGTGGAGAAGAGTCTGGAGGCCTTGGGTTTGGGAATCATTTGCCAGAACGAGATGCTTTATTTGCCTCTTTGCTTCTATTGGAAGCTTTAACTGAAGATGGACGCCTTCTTGGTGAAAGATTAGATGCTTTGAAAGACAGTTTTGGTAAGAGCAGCTATGAGCGAATTGATTTGCACTTGGCGAGTATGGCTTCCAGGAAGAAATTAGAAGCCTTTTTGCAATCCACGCCTCCTTCTTTCATAAATAATAAGCCTGTCAAAACTGTTGTGAAAACAGATGGAGTAAAACTTATTTTGGATAATCTTCATTGGATAATGTTTCGTTTTTCAGGCACTGAGCCGCTTTTGAGGATTTATTGCGAAGCTCCAACTAAAGAGGAGGTTGTTAGTGGACTTGAATGGGCAAAGACTCTTGCTGAAGAATATGAGCAATCAAAAGAAAGCTAATGCACCTTTGGTTATTGCTAGCGGAAATGCAGGGAAAATCAAAGAATTTGGGAAATTATTATCTAAATACTCCTTAAATATACTTTCTCCTCCTAGTGGTTTTGAGGTGGACGAAAATGGTCAAACATTTGTAGAAAATGCAAGAATTAAAGCTTTAAAAGCAGCAGAAATAACCGGTAAATGGGCGCTTGCTGACGACTCTGGATTAAGTGTTAAATCTCTCGATGGAGCGCCTGGGGTTCATTCATCTAGATATGCAAAATCAGACCAGCAAAGAATTACTCGATTACTCCAAGAATTAGAACCATTTAATGATAGAACTGCTCGGTTTACAGCTGCTTTATGTATCTCTTCTTCTCAAAACGATGTTTTTTGTGAAGTGGAAGCTCATTGCGATGGTGTTATTACCAAAGGCCCAAGAGGAACAGGTGGATTTGGCTATGATCCAATCTTTGAGGTCAATGGAACAGGCTTAACTTTTGCGGAAATGGGGAGAGAAAAAAAAGAAAAATTCAGTCACAGAGGAAAGGCATTTCAATTGTTAGAACCTGCATTGCATGAACTTATTAAATTAATAAATGATTCTAATTAGCTACCCAACTTCCATGTAGTCCATGAGGGAACCCTATAGGTAATTCCAAAATAGCTTGCTCGCTAAGATCATGTGCTTTCAGGATTATTAAATCTGTTCCTCTTCTCTCTCCATTCCATATTAAGCAGACAACCCATCCTTCATCCTCATTGCTAGAAGCGGGTTTTGGAATCATTAAGGGCTCACTAACAAACCCTCTTGGCGCACAGCTCCAAATCTCCTCTTTTGAGTTAAATAAGTCCAGTTTTTTTATCGCTTGTAAAGGACCATTCCCCGATTTTTGTTCTGCAATTGCCATCCAGCTATAGCGAGCATTGAGACCTTGTTTTTTAGGATTAACCATAGCAAATTCACAACATTGCTCGCTTATACTTTTTGAATGAAAGGTACCTTCTTCAAGGTTTAATTTGCAACTCTTTAAAATCCCTTCCGGAAGCAAATCAAAGTTAATTTCTCTAAAATCTTCTTCTGGGCCAATAGTAGGAAAGTCTTTGTAGTAAATGCTATTTATTCTTAAAGTTTTATCTTCTTCCCAAGCATTTAAGTGATGAAAAACGAATCCATCTGGTGCATTAATAGTTCGTGACTCTTCACCTGCGAATGATCCAGAATCTCTTGGAATTAATAAGAATTTTGCTCGGCCTTTAGGGTCAGATGACAAACATTGAGCAGCACCTTTTTTGCCAACGATGAATGGGAATGGATTGAACGAAATTGCGTTTTGGAGAAAAATAGCCCAATTTGGAGTTATGGCGAAATCATGTAGAAATGCGAACCCTTTGAAAGTATCTTTTCGATCGCTAATTAGATGACCAGCATCTTTCCCTGAGGTAGCAAATTCCATTAACCGAATTGTGCTTTTCGGTCCGGTCTTTACTCCGAAAGTAACCATTCTTGGTACATCATGATGTCCTGGATCAAAACGTGGATGTGCACTGAAAGCCTCTCCAGGCTTAAGAACCCCATTTAGATTTGATAGGCCAATGGTCTTTAAAGATTCTGGATCTAGAGCGTGAGGGCTTGAAGCCTCCCAGAGCGCGAGCAGGCGATCCCCAAGCTTGACAACATGAGTATTTGCAATGTTTTTAAGGCGCAGATCAAATGCGTTTGAGAGAAAGCCTCCTTCTTTCTGGGTCCCAAATACGCCTCTATATAGAAATTTTTGCTCTTTTTCTTCTTCTTGCCATGCAATAGTTCGAACAAAACGGTTGGTAAGGGTTACTTTCCCATTGTGGAAACGAAGTGCTGCAATCATTCCATCGCCATCAAAGGGATGATGCACCCATTGCCCATCTCTTTCCAGCCTGCCTGGACCATTTCGATAGAAGTAACCAGAGAGTTCTTTAGGAATAGTTCCTTTAATTAGTTTGAGTTCTTGCTCTTCAAGTTCTTTTTCAACATTGCAGTATGCACTAGCCCAATCTGCTCTATCAAATTTCTCTCCTGCCTTTTTGGAAAAAGGTTTCAAGGCAGATGTTCTCACAGGATTAGCAAATGATGGGAATTAATAATCGCGAATTAATATCGATAATGCGCAGAAAAAACTTCAAAAGAGATTATTTGTTCTGAGTACCAGCTTGCTCAAGTAGCCCTTTACTGCTGGGGATTGCTTCTGACCTGCGGGGGTCGACTTCGGTGGCCATTCTCAAAGCCCTTGCAAATGCCTTGAAGCATGCCTCAATAATGTGATGAGAATTCGTCCCATCTAATTGGCGGATGTGCAAGGTTAAGCCACTGTTGTTTGCAACTGCCACGAAAAATTCTTTAACTAATTCTGTGTCATAACTACCAACTTTTGCGGCGGGGATATCTAGGCCATAGCTGAGGTGAGGCCGGCCGGAGCAATCTAGAACTACTTGGACTAAGGCTTCATCAAGTGGGGCAACGAAATGTCCAAATCGAATTAGCCCTTTTCGATCTCCAAGGGATTGAGAGAGCGCTTGGCCCACAGCAATACCTACATCTTCATTTGTATGGTGATCGTCGATATGAGTATCCCCGGTGGCCGTTATTTCTATATCTAAAAGTCCATGACTAGAGATTTGCTGAATCATATGATCCAGAAATGCAATGCCAGTTGAAATTTTGCATTGACCAGAGCCGTCAAGGTTGATATTTACCTTGACATTGGTTTCTCCAGTGATGCGATGAATGTCTCCTTGACGAGTTGATGTCATACCTAATCAAATTTAAAAAAGGCTGCTAGGGAATTCACATGCCATTTATGCAATAACCCGAATCAACATAAATGGTTTGTCCAGAGATACCGCTAGATAGGTCACTAAGCAAGAAAGCAGCGGTATTTCCAACTTCCGTTTGGGTAACAGTTCGGCGTAAAGGAGCTTTTTCTTCTACGTTATGAATCATCTCTAGGATGCCACCTATAGCAGAGCTGGCGAGAGTTCTAATAGGACCAGCACTAATGGCATTGACTCTTACTTCTTTTTCCGGTCCTAACTCTGCAGACAAATACCTTACAGAGGCTTCGAGAGCTGCTTTTGCAACACCCATTACGTTGTAGTTAGGAATTGCTCGTTCTGCTCCTAGGTAAGTAAGGGTTACAACCCCTGCTCCTTGGCTGAAAAGATTTTTGCCATGCTTGCATAAAGGTGCAAGTGAGTAGGCACTGATTTCTAAAGCGCGTGCGAACCCTTCAGGAGTTGTGGCGCTGTAGTCACCAACCAGTTCTTCTTTCCCCGCAAAAGCAAGGCAATGCACTAGGCCGTCTAATTGGCCCCATTCCTTTTCTACAGAATTAAAAACCTCTTCAATTTGTCTGCTGTCCTGAACATCGAGAGGGAGGAAAAGGGAGGGATTGAGGGGTGACGTCAATTCTTTCACTTTTGACTCAAACCGACCTTTGGCATCTGGTAAATACGTAATGCCTAGCTCTGCTCCAGCGGCGTGAAGCTGCTGAGCAATTCCCCAAGCTATTGATCGGTTGTTAGCGATACCTGTGACGAGAATTTTTTTCCCTTTGAGATCTAGAAGCATCTGAACAAAATGGCTGGAAACTATTTTCTTGATTCTCTCTTATGCAGTGCACTGCCTTTCACAAAGACGAGCATATCGCTACTAATGCTCATCTTGTTGCAAGATAGTTGCTTGCTTTGAGGGAATGATGGTACGAACTTCATCAACAATGATGCCATTGGGCTCAATACTTCCGCTATTTGAGTTGGAAATTGTTCCTGGAATTGCTTTTGCAGAAAAAAATGTTGAGTCAAAATTCTTGACTAGCAAAATGCTTTCCAATAAGCCAATCCTATTCATGGTCTTATGTGCACATTGCCCTTTTGTTAAGCACATTGAGAATGGGATAACGCTTTTGGGCGAAGACTATTTAGATCGTGTTCAAATCCTTGCAGTCTCTAGTAATAGCCTAAAAACACACCCTCAAGATGGTCCAACCTTTCTCGCTGAGCAAGCAAACAGAAATGGCTGGACTTTCCCTTATTTAATAGACGTTGACCAAAATTTTGCGAAATCCTTGCATGCCGCCTGTACTCCAGATTTTTTTATCTTCTCAGAGTCGGTAGAAGGGAAACATTATTTGAGATATAGAGGCCAGCTTGATGGAAGCCGCCCTGGTAATCATTTGCCTGTTACTTCTGAGGATATACGGGCCGCATTGGACGCAGTCTTAGAAGGGAAGGAGGTTTTTAAGGATCAAACACCCTCAGTTGGATGCAATATTAAATGGCATCCTGGAGAAGAACCTCCTTGGTTTGCTTGAAATGCATTAGGGGAGGCCTCATAGGTAATCGAGCAAGTCTTATGGTGCTTTTATGCAAGTGCCACCTTTTAGTCTTTCAGAGCAAATTTCCGCGCTTGGAACGGACCTTGATGAGGCTGTTTTAAATGTGCTTAGAAGTGGACAGTACATTGGCGGCCAGGAAGTAGGAAAATTTGAGACTGCTTTTGCTAATAGTGTTGGAGCTTCTCATGCTGTTAGTTGCAACAGTGGCACGGACGCATTGATACTCGCGCTTAGAGCCCTTGATATAGGCAAAGGAGATGAGGTCATTACTGCTTCATTTAGCTTCTTTGCTACAGCAGAAGCAATAAGCTCTGTTGGGGCTAAGCCTGTATTGGTTGATATAGACCCTAAGAATTATCTAATTGATTTAGAACAAATTGAACTAGCAATTACTTCAGCCTCAAAGGCAATAATCCCAGTTCATCTTTTTGGTTGTCCTGTGAATATGGATAAGTTAATGACCATAGCTAAAAAACATAATTTGAAAGTTATAGAAGATTGTGCTCAGTCTGCTGGATCTAAATGGAATGAGCGTTTTGTAGGCGCTTGGGGAGATATTGGTTGCTTTAGCTTTTTCCCAACTAAGAATTTAGGAGCTGCTGGTGATGCAGGTGCTGTGATAACTAATGATTTAAAACTTGCAAAAAGAATGCGCGAATTGGCTATTCATGGAATGCCTCGGCGCTATTTGCATTCGGAGATTGGGTATAACAGCAGAATGGATGCTATACAAGCTGCAGTTTTGAATATAAAACTACCAAAGTTGAGTCAATGGATCTCTAAAAGGCAACTTATTGCTGCAAAATATCATGATGAACTTAAGGGGATTGATGCGATTAAATTGCCTCAAAAAACTAAGGAATATAAGGTATTTAACTCCTGGAATCAATATGTTATAAGAGTTTCAAGTGACTCTTTAGAGTCGAAAGACATTAGTATTAATTCTATGGATGGAAGTTTTTCTTCTTCAGCTAGAGATCAATTGAAAGATGATCTAGCTAAAAATGGAATTAATACAATTATTTATTATCCAATACCTATTCATCTTCAACCTGCATATAAATCACTTGGCTATAGAAATGGCTCGTTGCCTATTACTGAAAAGATCTGTGCAGAAGTCTTAAGTCTCCCTATTTTCCCCGAATTAAGCTTGGACCAGCAAAACTTTGTCTGCAAGACTCTCCAAAGAACTCTTTCAGGAAATAGGAACTCTTAACTAAGAAAATAATTAATGTAAATAGCTAATCTTTTATTTCAACCTCTCACCTTCTCCCAATGTAATGCTTAAAGGCCGAGGAATTGGCAAGCTCTAAACCAGGCTGTTACTGTTTTCCCATCTAATGCTTCATTGCCACTAGAAATACATCTATTGAGCTCTTCTTTTGACATTAACAGTACTTCTAGATCTTCATCTTCGTCTCCACAGGGTCTTTCAACCATTTCATTAAGACCTCTTGCGAGAAAAAGATGAATCATTTCATTCGAGTATCCAGGACAAGGAAGCATTGTCCCTAATGAATCCCAAGTAGAGGCTTCATAGCCAGACTCCTCTCCTAATTCTCTTTTCATTGAAGTCAGAGGGTCTTCTCCCTTTTCGAGGGTGCCAGCAGGAAACTCAAGAATTCTTCTGGAAACTGCAAAGCGATACTGTCGCAAAATTATTATTTGACCTTCTTCAGTTATTGGGACTGCCAACGCTGCTCCAGGGTGCTTAATTACACCAAAACTTCCTTCTATGCCAATTGGAAGCTTAATGCGACTCACTTCAAAACGAATTTTTCTCGAATCAAGAGTCCCCGTTGTCTCTAAAAGAAGAGATGGCTCTAGTGGAGGCAAAGGAGCCATTTAGATCAAAGGCAATTAAATACCAGCATGACTTTTTGTTGGAGAAAAAGTCCAATCCAATCTCGTTCGTTAATTGCTTTATTCTGGCCAGCCCTTTTGCGAAGGGATTTTTCGAGGATAAGTAGATTTTGAACTGAGAGCTTCGCCTAAAGGGACTACAACAAAACTTCTTTCTATTAACCTTGGATGAGGCAAGGTTAATTGCTTGTTTTGAACTTGTAGACCTCCCCAGGCTAGAAGGTCTATATCTAAAGTTCTTGGTCCCCAAGGAATGCTGGACTGCTGGCGATCTCTTCCGAAAGCTTTCTCTAAATTCAAAAACCTTTCTAACAAATCTATTGCGGCTGCTTCGCAAGGTTTCAGAGATGAAAGTCTTGTTCCATCAACAATCAACACTGCATTTATATACTCCGGTTGATTACTTGGTCCGCCCATTGGTTCGGTTTGAAATAAAGGAGACCAGCGGAAAATAGAAGTTAAGGTAAGCCTGTCTTGGACTACATCTTCTTTAAGATATATTTTAATCCAATTACATATAACTTCTTCAACTTTAGGTCTTACTTTTATTAGAGTTTTTACCGGTAAATCTGATGGGGTTGCAAGATTTGCTCCAAGAGCTATGGCTAGCATGCAGGGCTCAGTTGTATTGGATGGGTGCATTAGTCGATCAGCCAGAATGGAAAAAATTGATGGGCTGAGACAACCCCATGTTTGTAAGCGGATCAACCGCCACTGATACTTCCTCAATTCCTAGGGATCAACTTGTGGCAGGAATTGCCAGTCGCTCCTTTCCTTTGGCGGCAATAACCGGACATGGAACCCTGAAGTTGGCGCTTCTACTTGCAGCAGTTGATCCAGGACTAGGAGGTGTAATTATTGCTGGTGGACGTGGAACAGGTAAATCAGTTTTGGCACGGGGTTTACATGCCTTATTACCTCCCATTGAAATACTTGATATAAACGTATTAGAAAATATCGCTTCAAATACTGGCAGCCCAAGGCCTACAGGATTAAACCTTGATCCAAATCGCTCAGAAGAATGGGATGAATCAACTAAGAAGTTAGTTAAAGAAAAGCTTGGGATTTCAAATGACTCTGCCCTGCAAGAGGAACAGGCGCCTAAAAAGGTTGTTCCCGCTCCTTTTGTTCAAGTTCCTTTAGGAATAACCGAAGATAGGCTTGTCGGAGCTGTTGATGTAACAGCTTCTTTGGCCAGTGGAGCTCCAGTTTTTCAGCCAGGACTTTTGGCCGAAGCTCATCGAGGTGTGCTTTATGTCGATGAGTTGAACCTCTTGGATGATGGAATAATTAACCTGATGCTTGCTGCTGTAGGTGCGGGTGAAAATCAAGTTGAACGAGAGGGTTTAAGCCTTTCGCACCCTTGTAAACCCTTATTAATTGCAACTTATAACCCTGAAGAAGGTGCTGTTCGAGATCACCTTTTAGATCGCTTTGCAATTGTTCTTTCGGCTGACCAAATAATTACTAATGAGCAACGAGTTGAAATTACCCAGGCTGTCCTTTCGCATGGCCAATGTAGTGAGACATTCTCTAAAAAGTGGTCTCAAGAAACAGAAGCTTTAGCTACTCAATTATTGCTTGCAAGGCAATGGCTTCCAGATGTGCAAATAAGTGAAGCCCAGATTCAATATCTTGTTATGGAGGCAATTAGAGGAGGGGTGGAAGGACATAGATCCGAGCTTTATGCCGTTCGTGTTGCGAAGGCGCATGCGGCTTTAAGTGGAAGAGATTCAGTTGATGCTGAAGATTTACAGGTAGCTGTTCGATTGGTTATTGCACCCCGGGCATTGCAATTGCCTCCTCAAGAAGAAGAATTGGAGCCCCCACCCCCTGAGGAGCAGCAACCCCCACCAGAGCAACCTCAAGACAATGATTCAGAAGAAGATGAGGAGAAAGAAGAAGACCAAGAAGATGAGGACACTCCTGATCAAGAATCTTCTCCTCCAGTCCCTGAAGAGTTCATGCTTGATCCTGAGGCATGTGCGATAGATCCTGAGCTTTTACTTTTTGCTTCCGCTAAATCGAAGAGTGGTAATAGTGGAAGTAGATCAGCTGTATTTAGTGATAGTCGCGGCCGTTATGTGAAGCCAGTCATTCCTCGAGGACCCGTTAGAAGAATTGCAGTAGACGCAACCTTGAGAGCGGCAGCCCCCTATCAAAAGGCTCGTCGCGAAAGGCAACCAGAGCGAAAAGTCATTGTTGAGGAAGGTGATTTACGGGCCAAGCTTTTGCAAAGAAAGGCTGGTGCTTTAGTGGTTTTTCTTGTGGATGCAAGTGGTTCTATGGCATTAAATCGTATGCAAAGTGCGAAAGGAGCAGTTATTCGTTTGCTGACTGAGGCTTATGAGAACAGGGACGAGGTTTCTCTTATCCCATTCCGGGGAGATCAAGCTGAGGTTTTGTTGCCACCTACACGCTCTATTACTGCGGCTAAAAGAAGATTGGAAACGATGCCTTGTGGAGGAGGCTCCCCCTTGGCACATGGGTTGACGCAAGCGGCTCGAGTAGGCGCGAATGCTCTGGCAACTGGTGATATAGGACAAGTTGTTGTTGTTGCAATCACTGATGGACGTGGAAATGTTCCTTTAGGCACTTCTCTCGGGCAGCCTCAACTAGAAGGCGATCATGAACAGATTGATTTGAAACAAGAAGTCCTTGACGTTGCAACTCGCTATAGAACAATTGGAATTAAATTATTAGTAATAGATACTGAAAGGAAATTTATAGGAAGTGGGATGGGAAAAGAATTAGCAGAAGCAGCTGGTGGTAAATATGTACAATTACCCAAAGCTAGTGATCAAGCAATCGCAGCGATAGCGATGGAGGCGATAGGTGAAGTTAACTAAATAGAATATATCTAAGAAAGGTAAATGAATGTTATTTTGCTGCTTTGAAACTCTTATCTTTGTGTCTTTGCAGGATAAATCTCGCTAAATAATTCGCCAAGACCAATAGTAACATTTCTGACGGCATTCATAAGTTCTTCATCTTGCATCATTTTTTCAACTTCTCCACTTAAAGAGTCAATTTTTTTTGATAGAGATCTTGTGTTACTGGCAGTTTCTTGAATGTCATTAAGAGTCTTAGGGTTGTCTATTGCAGCTAATATATTGTTTAAATGCTCACTTGCGGAATTCAACTCATTAATAGTGGGTTGCGCTCTTATTAGTTCTTGCTTTGCTTGTAATATTAACTCCTCTAATTCTTTCTGAGTCTTATCAAATTGCTTTGTTGAGTCCACTAAGTTAGTTACTATATCCTCTTCTTCTGCTTTCTTTACTATGCGACCTATTTCACTTGCAAGATTAGATATGCTGCTTAAAGCTTCCCCTTTGATCTGATCATTTTTACAAAGAATTCCTTTTTTGTAGCATTCTTCAGATGAAGGTAATGGTGGATTCTTATAAGTTAACTTTCCACGACTTACTAGTGCGATTTGCACATCGCCTCCTAGAAGAGAGTTTTTTACTACTTTCGCAAAAACAGGAAGAGGTAGTAAAAGATCTTTTTTATCAATCTTGAGAGTAGCTTGAACATTCTCAGGATTTACACTTATCTCATCTACATAACCGACCAAAATGCCTCTATATGTAACTGGAGAGCGTTCAGCTAGTCCGGTTGCATCACTGAAATTCGCGGTTATTTCCCACGCATTGGATCTTATTCGAACTCCCCGCAACCAAAGCATTGTGGCTGCGAATGCAACCACCCCTCCAATAAGTGAAAAGCCAACAATGGCATCACGAAAACTGCGACGCATAGAAGTCAATGGTCTGCAGGCTGCATAGGTCCTTGAAGACTACCTGTTCGAAACTGTTTTACATAAGGATTTTCACTTTCTATGAATTCTTCAACAGATCCTTGCCATTGAAAATTGCCCTCATAGAGCATCAAAACTCTTTTTGCCGATCGTTCGATCGTGCTCCTTACATGGCTAACCACGATTGAACACCCTTGCGCCAGATTGGTTGTTTTTACAATTAAATCTTCAATTCGTGTGCATGCCACTGGGTCGAGGCCAGCAGTTGGCTCGTCATAGAGAAGTAATGGCATTACATTTTCTTCCCTAACAGAATCATTAATCAACGCTCTCGCAAAACTTACTCTTTTTTGCATCCCTCCACTTAGCTGTCCTGGGAATTGCTCTGCAACATCATAAAGTCCAACTTTTTCAAGAGCTATCATTACTCTTTTATGAATAGATTCGTCAGTGAGTTGTCCGCGTCTTTTTAGAAGAAAACCTACGTTTTCTTCAACTGTTAAAGATCCAAGTAGCGCTGGATTTTGAAAAACCAACCGCACATCTGGAGGATGGCTCTGATCAAGTCTGAGATAGGTTTGTTTTTCGCCAAATATTCTCAGGCCTCCGGCAGTTGGTAGCAGAAGACCAGCTAAGAGACGAAGAATTGTTGATTTCCCAGAGCCTGATGGCCCTACGATTGCAAGCCTTTCTCCTGCACTCATTTCTAGATTAAGCTTGTCTAGCACTGGGGAAGCTCCCCATTGCATGGACAAATTGTCCATTTCGACCACTTTTGTGGCTTTAGGCACGAGAATTAGCTCAATGAAATTTATTTACCTCATAATGCCTGGGATGTCCAAGGAGGGAAGCTTCTTTAGAGTTATAAAAAGGCATTCTTGGGAGTTCCCCTAGCGAATTTGACCTCGCATAAATCATCGTCACCTCAAAGTCGCATGCGTAAGCGCATGGCATTAAGGAGGCGTAAAGGATCTTTAAAAAAAGCCCGTCAAAGGGATTTGATGATGCGTTCAGTTAGAGCTGTTCGCTGGCTTCTACCTGGATTGGTAGTTAAACGCTGGATGCTTACCTCTGGTTTGGGGTTGCTTTTAGCTCTTATAGGGGCAGCTATCTGGGCTGATTTGAGACCAATTTATTGGAGCATTGAAACTCTCTTCTGGTTGTTAGGTGCTATTACAACCATTCTGCCTAGAAGTATCACTGGACCATTAGTACTTTTGGTTGGCGCAGCCTTGTTGTTATGGGGTCAAAGTCGAAGCTTTGGATCAATTCAACAAGCATTAGTTCCAGATAAAGATACTGTTTTAGTAGATGCACTTAGGGCAAAGAGCAAATTAAATCGTGGTCCAAATATTGTTGCTATTGGAGGAGGGACAGGATTATCAAGTCTTCTCAGTGGATTAAAGCGTTACAGCAGTCGAATCACAGCAATCGTTACTGTCGCAGATGATGGAGGAAGTAGTGGAATTCTGCGAAGAGAATTAGGAGTACAACCACCGGGTGATATTCGAAATTGTTTAGCAGCTCTTTCAACAGAAGCCCCACTACTAACACGCTTATTTCAATATCGCTTTTCTTCAGGAAGAGGTTTAGAAGGCCATAGTTTTGGCAATCTTTTTCTTTCAGCCTTAACTGCTATTACTGGAAATCTTGAAACTGCCATTACGGCGTCCAGTCGTGTACTTGCTGTTCAAGGGCAAGTAGTTCCTGCGACCAATGTTGACGTAAGACTATGGGCTGAGTTGGAGGACGGACAACGCATTGAAGGAGAGTCAGCCATTGGGAAAGCACCTAGTCCGATAGTCAGAATTGGATGCTCACCTTCTCAACCCCCTGCAATTCCAAGAGCCTTAGAGGCGATTTCAAATGCTGATCTAATTCTTTTGGGGCCTGGAAGTTTATATACCTCTCTTTTACCAAATCTACTCGTTCCAGAATTGGTAGATGCGATTCAGCGAAGTAGTGCGCCTAAGTTATATATCTGTAATTTGATGACTCAACCAGGAGAAACAGATGGGTTAGATGTAGGGGGACATGTCCGGGCGATAGAAGCTCAACTTGCAAGTTTGGGAATTAGTAAAAGGATTTTTAATTCAATCCTTGCTCAGGATGATATTGCTCCTTCTCCTTTGCTTGATTACTACAGAGCAAGAGGGGCTGAACCAGTTACTTGTGACCTCAGATCACTTAATTCAGGAGGATATAACGTCATTCAGGCACAATTGCAAGGGATTCGTTCAACCCCAACATTGCGTCACGACCCAAGAAGTCTGTCTTTAGCAATTATGCGTTTTTACCGGAGATATAAAAAAGATCATTAATAAGCATCCTGCATCTCATAAAAATCTGGTTGAACATAGTCTTTTCTTAAAGGCCATCCTTTCCAGTCTTCAGGCATCAATAGTCTTTTGGGGTGTGGATGTCCTTCAAAATTGATTCCGAACATGTCGAAGGTTTCTCTTTCTTGCCAGTCTGCTCCTTGGAACAACTTATATAGACTTTTAACAGTTAGGTCTCCATCTCGCGCTAAAAAAACCTTCAATCTGACTTCTTTAAGTTTTCCAGTTTCTTGTAGTTGATTTTCGATTGAAATTAGGTGATAAAAACTCACAAGATTTTCTCCAGGACCTTCGTCATAGCCACCTTGGCATTGCAAATAATCAAAGCCTTCTTTCTTAAGAGCTGAAGCAACGGAATATAAATACATCGGCTCTATTCCAATCATCTCTACTCCAAGGTGGTCTGGTTCTAGAACTTTGTGTTTATAGCCATTTTCTGAAAGCCATTTACTGACTGGTCCACTCTCCGGTAAAGGTTCAGCAATTTGCTCATCCTTGTTATTGTCTTCGGTTTTTTGTGTTTCTTCTTGCATTGGAAAGTAGTTATTTAGTTTTTAGAAGAAATTGGGATTGTTTCTTTCTGGGGTGATTGCTCATCAATCGGCTGACTGATACTTGGATTTATAGCTGCTTTTTGAGAATCTGCAGTTAGATACGCCCCGGTAATTTGCGACTCAATCCGAAGCATTTGATGGCGAACAGTGCAATAACGATGGGATTGAGAAATTTTTCTACGTTCAGCTACTGATTCATTTCCTACTTTCTTTCTTAATTTAATTACGGCATCAAAAATTGCTTCTGGCCTGGGAGGGCATCCAGGTAAATAAAGATCGACAGGAATGAGTTTATCTACGCCACGTACAGCAGTTGTTGAGTCTGCGCTAAACATTCCTCCAGTAATTGTGCAGGCCCCCATTGCAATGACATATTTAGGCTCAGGCATCTGCTCATAAAGTCTGACCAAAGCTGGAGCCATTTTCATGGTTACAGTTCCAGCAACTATTAATAGATCTGCTTGTCGAGGAGAACTGCGTGGAACTAAACCAAATCGGTCAAAATCAAACCTTGACCCTATAAGAGCTGCGAATTCTATAAAGCAGCAAGCCGTTCCATAGAGCAATGGCCATAGACTGCTCAGACGAGCCCAATTGTGAAGATCATCAAGGCTTGTGAGAATTATGTTCTCACTGAGATCGCTTGTCACTGTGGGAGCACCTACTGGCCCACAAGTTGCGGACCGTAGATCTTTTACAGCACGGATGGAGGGTGATTCAGTCAAGGGATTAACTCCACTCAAGAGCACCTTTGCGCCATGCATAGGCTAAAGCAACAACAAGAATGGCAATAAACACAAGTGCTTCTATAAAAGCCAATAAACCAAGACGATGAAAGGCAACTGCCCAAGGGTAGAGAAAGACTGTCTCTACATCAAAAATCACAAAGACTAGTGCAAACATGTAGTAACGAATATTGAATTGAATCCACGCCCCCCCTATTGGTTCCATTCCTGACTCATATGTCAATTCGCGCTCTCCTTGGCTGCTTTTTGGAGATACAAGCTTATTTGTTACTAAAGCCAGTACTGGAACAGCTGCAGCTAGGAGTAGAAATCCTAGAAAGGCGTCATAACCTGGCAGGGAAAACATAAATGTGCCTATTTAATTCTAATTCTGGCATTCGCCTTCCAGTATTTTCACCGATAGAGTTGTTTTGTGCCGGAGAACATCGTGATAGATGACATCAAACCTATAAATGGCATGACAGATGTCAGTAAAACGGAACATGATTCCGAACAGGTAAGTTCTCTGCGAGCAGAGGACGAATCAAATGTAAAACCTGATGTAAGTACACATCTTTTCGAATGTAGGAGTTGTGGTTATGTCTATGACCCTCAAGAAGGGATAAAGAAGCTTGGTATAACTAGCGAAACCCCTTTCCTGGATCTAGACCCTTCTCGATTTAAATGCCCTGTATGTAGAGCACCTATAGAAGCATTTAAAGATATTGGCCCTAGATTTAAACCTAGTGGATTTGAGGAAAACCTAAATTACGGCTTTGGAATTAATAACCTCACACCAGGACAGAAGAATGTATTGATATTTGGAGGATTAGCATTCGCTTTTGCTTGTTTCCTTTCTTTGTACTCCTTGCATTGAGAACGATTAATCCTATGAACCGACTCTATTCAAATTTTTTCAACGTTCTAATTGCGATTTTTATTGCATTTGGGCTGGGCGGTTGTGTAACTACCCGCTTGCCAGTGGCCACTTCTAGCCCTTGGGAGCAGGTTGATTTGAACAGTCAAGCAAATCCCTTGGATATCTCATTTATTGATTCAAATCACGGTTTCCTTGTAGGAACTAATCGCTTGATCCTTGAAACTAAAGATGGAGGGGATACTTGGGAGGCAAGAAGCCTCGAACTTTCTAGCGAAGAAAATTTCAGGTTGATAAGCGTCGATTTTTCTGGGGATGAAGGTTGGTTAGCTGGGCAGCCAGGGTTAGTTATGCATACATCAGATGCTGGTCAGAATTGGACGCGAATAGGTCTTGGAGAAAAATTACCAGGAGAGCCTTATTTGATCAAAACGCTAAATCAAGATTCTGCAGAGCTTGCAACAACTGCAGGTGCTGTTTATCGGACAACTAATAGCGGAAAGACTTGGGAAGGGAAAGTTAATGAAGCTTCTGGTGGAATTAGAGATATGAGGAGAGCTGAAAATGGAAATTATGTAAGTGTGAGCAGTCTCGGGAACTTTTTTGCGACTTTAGATTTAGGTCAAGACACTTGGCAGCCTCATCAAAGGGCAAGCAGTAAAAGAGTTCAAACCATGGGCTACCAACCTAATGGAGATCTTTGGATGCTTTCTAGAGGCGCAGAAATTCGTTTTAACGAACAGGGAGGAGATGTGGATATCTGGAGCAAACCTATTGTCCCTATCCTTAATGGATATAACTATTTGGATTTGGCCTGGGACCAGAAAGGGAGTGTTTGGGCAGCAGGTGGCAATGGAACTCTTTTGGTTAGTAATGATGGAGGTAACTCTTGGGAGGTAGATCCGGTTGGGGATCAACAACCTTCTAACTTGCTTAGAGTTTTATTTGATCCGATTTCTTCCGAGGGTCAAGTCAAGGGATTTGTTCTTGGAGAGAGAGGAACTTTGCTTCGTTGGATAGGTTAAACAGCGATTTTTCTAACAATGCACAACTCTCTGTAACCAAGCCTGGTAACTATCCACGTACTTAAGCAGCAATCTTGATAAGATCATCAAGCTGATACGCACGAGGTTATGGCTGCCGGCTCTACGGGTGAACGCCCGTTTTTTGAGATCCTTACCGACATTAAGTTTTGGGTTATCCAGATCGTAACCCTGCCAGCTATTTTTATATCTGGTTTCCTTTTTGTGTCCACAGGTCTTGCCTATGACACATTCGGGACTCCAAGACCTGACGCCTATTTCCAGGCATCCGAGACAAAGGCTCCAGTTGTGAGCCAGCGTTTTGAATCCAAATCCCAACTAGACCTGCGTCTGCAATAAGCCATGACTCAATCTGCCCCACTTCAATCAGAACGCGTCTATCCGATTTTTACGGTTAGATTTTTTGCTGTCCACGCCTTGGGTGTCCCCACGGTGTTTTTCCTAGGTGCGATTGCTGCCATGCAGTTCATTCGTCGCTGATTAATCACCATTAATCTCAATGCAAGTCAACCCCAATCCCAACAAATTGCCTGTTGAATTAAACCGCACAAGCCTTTATTTAGGGCTTTTGCTTGTTTTTGTCATGGGAATTTTGTTCTCCAGCTACTTCTTTAATTGAACCCTCAGAATCATGAGTACCAAACTTAAGGGCCCAGATGGTCGTATCCCCGATCGTTTGCCAGATGGAAGACCAGCAGTTTCCTGGGAACGTCGCTGGACAGAAGGTGCACTTCCTTTATGGCTTATAGCTACTGCGGGAGGATTGGCTGTAATTTTTGTTCTAGGAATCTTCATGTATGGTTCCTATAACACAATGAATTACTTAAGTTGACAGACTTAAGTTCATAGATGATTTCAGCATTTGTTGAAGGCTTCTTAGAATAAAAAGCCTTCAATCAAAACCAGCCTTTCTAGGTTTGAAGGGCTGGTTTTTTAATGAATGGTTGATTTGAGCAATAAGTAATTAATGGGGTTTGAACTCCCCCCAATAAGGCCTTGTAAATAGATCAATTTTCATTCTTGTTTGATCAGGAATTTTATCCTTTGCTGTCATTAGTCCATCTTTTAAGGCATGATGAGCTGCGCTAATTGGCCTTAGGGAGGAAATCTTTTCGGCTGTTGCCTTTACAATTTTTTTGGCGACTTCTGCATTTGCTCGTAGATTCTCAATGACTATGTCAACAGTGACATTTGTATGTTCTTCATGCCAGCAATCATAATCAGTCGCCATAGATAATGATGCATAGGCTATTTCTGCTTCCCTAGCTAGACGTGCCTCAGTGTGATTTGTCATTCCAATCACTGTGCATCCCCAGTTCCTATATAAATTAGATTCGGCGCGTGTTGAGAAGGCAGGACCTTCCATGGCTAAGTACGTACCCCCTTTATGAAGCTGTCTTCCTTCTGGCATAAGCCTTGTTCCTTCTTCAGCAAGAATTCGCGAAAGTGTTGGACAAAATGGATCGGCCATAGTCACATGAGCGACCGCCCCATCTGAGAAAAAAGTGAGAGGCCTTTGATGGGTTCGATCAATAAATTGATCTGGGACGACCATATCGAGAGGTCTTACTTGCTCTTGAAGTGAGCCAACTGCAGATGGTGAAAGAATCCATCTCACACCTAGTGATCTCAGCGCCCAGATATTTGCACGATAAGGAACTTCTGTTGGAGTAAACGTATGATGCCTTCCATGACGTGCCAGAAAAATCACTTCCATTCCACCTAATTTCCCTAATCGCAATTTGTCAGAAGGTTTTCCAAAAGGAGTCTCGATATTTAATTCCTGCAGTTCCGTAAGTTCTTCTATGGAGTAAAGGCCACTGCCACCCAAGATCCCAAGACGGGCCTCTTTAAGACTGTAATCATTAGACGGCTGCAATTAGATTCTGGCATATTTGTTCTCTTTATCCTAGCTGCTTGGAGTTTCGAATGTATATGTACAGTTGTTTTACACCTGATAGCAATTCCATTAAAGTTAGTTCTAATTATCTTTAGTGATTAACTCTCGTTAAAAACCTGCTCTACTCTTAATTTAAAGACCCCTTTAAGGCTTTAAGTCTGGAGTTTTAAATGATACTTTTTTAAGAAATTGCGATAAACTTTAAGGTCTTATTAATTCAATTCTTTCAAGGTAATGTAGTTATTCTCTAAGGTATAATTCATGTATTGTGAAACTGCCGATACTCTTCTCTTCGATTAATGAACATTGATGGAATAGCTTGGCGTAGTATTTGGCTAGAAGAAGGAGATTCTTCTATATGTGTCATTGATCAAACTAAGCTTCCCTATCAATTCACAACTAAATCACTTCGCACATGCAAGGAAGTTGCCGAAGCTATTACTTCAATGGTTGTGCGTGGTGCTCCTCTTATTGGTGTAACTAGTGCTTATGGAGTAATGCTTGCTATGAAGAAAGATCCAAGCGACCATTCTCTAGACTTGGCCATAAATCAATTAATTGCTACAAGGCCTACAGCAATTAACCTTAGGTGGGCAGTAGAAAGAGTTAAGAAGAAAGTTAGATCGGTAGAGATCCAGCAAAGAGCTTCTGCTGCAATGGAAGAAGCTAAATTAATAGAGAAAGAAGATGTAGCTATGTGTGAGCAGATTGGATTAAATGGACTGTCTGTTTTTCATCAACTTCTTAAAAGAAGAAATAGAAATCAATCTAATAAGCCATTAAATGTTTTGACCCATTGCAATGCCGGCTGGCTGGCAACTGTTGATTGGGGTACAGCATTAGCACCTATTTATAAGGCACACAGAGAGGGTCTTGATATACATGTGTGGGTCGATGAAACAAGGCCTCGCAATCAAGGATCCCGTTTGACGGCTTATGAACTGGGCTGCGAAGGAATCCCTCACACTTTAATTGTAGATAATGCAGGAGGATACTTAATGCAAAATCAATTAGTTGATGCAGTAATTGTTGGAGCAGATAGAGTTTCTTCTAGTGGTGATGTTTGTAATAAGATTGGAACTTATTTAAAGGCAGTGGCAGCAAAAGTAAACAATATACCTTTCTATGTGGCTTTGCCATCATCTACAATTGATTGGTCTACTTCAAATGGTTTTCATGGGATACCTATTGAGAAACGTGCTCAAGATGAAGTGACTCAAATAGAAGGAAAGCTAATAAATACTACCGAGAGATTTGAAATATCGAGAGTCAATCTTTCTCCTACATCCACTGTTGCATTCAACCCTGCCTTTGATATAACACCAGCCAAATTGATTACGTCTTTAATTACGGACAAAGGAGTTTTACCTTGCACAAAAGACGGAATGAATGCTCTTTTACCTTCCAATTAATATTTATATTCTTTTTTATTTCTTATATCAATATAATATCAATTCTTTTTCTAAAAAGTATGCTAAGACATTTAAAAGTCCTTTAGCTAAGCATAAGTCTTTTTTGAGGCCAATGCCTAATAATCATTTGATCTTGGCAGGAGGTGGTCATACTCATGCTTTGATTTTGAGAAGATGGGCTATGAAGCCTGATTTGAGGCCTCAAGGTTTAATTACTTTGGTCAATCGGAGCTCTAGAACTCTTTATTCAGGAATGGTTCCTGGTTTGATTGCTGGTTATTATCATGAGAGTGAAGCCTCTCTAGACTTGAGAGGTTTGGCAAATGCTTCGGGCGTAGCTTTTGTTGGAGCAGAAATTCAAGGCATAGACCCTATCAAAAACTGTTTATTTTTGAAGGACCGCCCTTTTATGAACTTTGAAAGATTAAGTCTTAATGTTGGGTCCGAAACTTTTAAATCAGGGAGACATATATCAGGAAACATGCCGAATGATGCAATTCCAATAAGGCCTTTAGAAAAATCAATTAAATTTATTAAAGAGCAGGATTTTTATAGCAAAAGCAATCAATCTCATCCTTTTACCGTAATTGGCTCTGGCTTTACTGGCATAGAAGTTGTTTTAGCATTGCGTCGCAGATGGCCTTTTAGGAAGCTCCAGTTACAGTTAGATATTGCTCAATTAAATAAAAACTTAACTCGTACACTTTTTGAAGCAAGCATAGATTTACTTTCAATAAATGATCAAATAAAAGGCCCAACACTTTTTTGCACTGGAAGCTCAGCTCCTGCTTGGCTCCATGCAAGTGGTCTATCTACTGATATGCAAGGACGAGTACTTACAAAAGATACTCTTCAGTTAAATGATTATCACCATCTTTTTGCGGCTGGGGATTGTGCTGTCATTCAAGGTGATTTTCGACCACCATCTGGAGTTTGGGCTGTCCGTGCTGCTAAGCCATTGGCACAGAATCTTGAAAGATGCAGTAAAGGTAGAGCTCCATTGGCATGGCGGCCTCAGAAAAGAGCTTTGCAACTTTTAGGAGGGGTTCAAATTAACAGTGAGACTCCTGTTGCTTTAGCTTTTTGGGGTGGATTCGTTTTAGGGCCTTATTCCTTTCTTTGGAACTTGAAAGAAGCCATTGATCGAAGATTTATGGCTAAATTTTTAATTAATGCAGTAATGAAAAATATAAATAGTCGGGATCAAGATTTCTCTCAGGACTGTAGAGGCTGTGCAGCAAAAATAGGCGCAAAAACCTTAAGCAACTCTCTTGAAAAGGTAGGCCTTGGTCTATTAGGAACAGAACCTAAAGACTCTGCCTTAATTGCATCTTCCGTCTCAGGAGAACATGTTTATCAAAGTGTTGATGGATTCCCTGCTTTAATTAGCGACCCTTGGCTTAATGGCCGTATAACAGCACTGCATGCTTGTTCTGATTTGTGGGCTAGTGGATTGGCTGCTTCTTCTGCTCAAGTTGTGATAACGCTTCCTAAAGAAAAGACAACTATTCAACAAGAACTATTAGTCCAATCTCTTTCTGGAATCCAATCAGCATTAGAGCCACAAGGAGCAAAAATTGTTGGTGGACATACTTTGGAATCGAGAAGTTCGTCTCCTTTACCTTGCAGTTTGGGCATTCAAATATCACTTTCTGTAAATGGCATTTTTAGCGTTACGCACCGTAAATGGTCTAAATCAGGATTAGAGGATGGAGATGTGATATTAATTAGCCGCAGTTTGGGAACTGGAGTTCTTTTTAACGCAGCAATGATAGGTAAAGCGTGTACCAAAGACCTTGATTTTGCGGTGGAACAACTTTTCACTAGCCAATACCAAATCTTTGACTCTCTTCGCAAAATGGAGCTGGCTCACAGTAGCCGAAGAGTCGTCCATGCATGTACTGATATAACTGGTTTTGGTCTTCTTGCACACCTAGGGGAAATGTTAAAAACTAGTAATATAAAGCGTGAAAATGCAGGGGATAAATTATTACGAATTACGCTTGATTTGGAAAAGATTCCTGCTTTGCCTGGTGCATTAAGTTTGCTCGATTCTGGATATTCAAGTAGTTTGGCACCTGCTAATCGCTCTGCGTGGGATTTACTTGAGCCATCAACTTGTGAAAACGCTCCCGTTGAATTATCTCTTGGAGAAATGACTATTGGCAGTAAAGAATATAAACAGATTAAGGATTTAATTGTAGATCCCCAGACATGTGGACCTTTGGTGATTTCATGTGAAAAAGATATTGCAAAAGAGTTAGTTGAGCTAGGTCCTTGGAAGAAAATAGGTGATATTAGAATTCATTAGTTCTGAGCACACTGTCAAATTTTACTTTCAAAATACTTAGGAATTAAAGTATTTTTTGTCCATTTCATCCAGCCTTAAACTTTTTAAAGCCTCTCCTAACTTAGGTCCTGGCTCTAATCCATTTTTGATTAGATCATTGGCTGAGATAGGTGACTTTACATGCCGCCACTTGTCGTACCAACTAAATAATTGACCAGAGAATATACTGTCGTTGCATATTGCTAATGCAACTGAATCTTCCTCCCAAAACCTACTTTCTATTTCATTAGTCCACCTGGAAGGAGCCCATTCATTAAATTTTTCTTCAAAAGTAATCTCAGAAAGGATTCTTTGCACTTCATTGCTTTCAAGTAGCAACTCTTGTTGTTTAAGTGGAATTTGTAATCTCTTGGCAATCATCATTGCATCCCTAGAACCTGCTAAAAATGCTGTTAATAGACTGAGATTTAGTCTTGATGCCCACTTAAGGCGAAGCTTCCAGTTGTAATCATTTTGAAGGTTTCTGTCAAATAAATTGAACCCTCCCCAAGATTGAAGCCTCTCAAGTGCTAATTCAAAAGATTCTTCAGAAAATAGTAACTCTAATTCCAATCTTAAACGTGTTGATAGTGCTGGAGGGCATAAGGATAATCTGTCTCCATGAAACCATTTCCAGGGCCATTTTATTAAAGTTGATTTAATTTGGTCTAAGGTTTTGCCATTTAATGTAAAGTCCAACCTTGCTGAATAACGTGCTGCTCTGATTATTCTTGTAGGATCATCTTCAATGCTTTTATCATGCAATAAAGACAACTCCTTTTTGGCTAGGTCATTTCTTCCATTGAATGGATCATTTGGCTCTGAACCTGGTAGTTCAAGTGCGATAGAATTTACAGTAAAGTCTCTTCTTTTTAAATCATCTTCTATTATGCTTGGTGTGATTATGGGATTAGCACCTGGCTCTAGATAAATTTCTTTTCTTGCAGTTGCGATATCAACTGAAATTCCATCTATCTTCATATCTAAAGTTCTAAAAGCATTATATATATGAATATCTTGTATCCTCTCACTACCCATATTCTCCTCCAGTGCTTTAGCTAGACTGGTTATCGAATCTTCTCCACCTTCTATAATTAGGTCTATATCTTTTGGATAAGAATATTCTTTTTGCTTTGAATGGCTAATAAGATTATCTCTAACTAATCCCCCAACTATTGCAACTCTGTGTATGCCTATTTTTGTGGCAATAGAATTAATTTCTATTAGTAAATCTGTTTGGCTACCAATTAAATCAATTGGATGTTTTTTAGGAATTTTTTGACCCATTTTTATGTATAGGAATTAATTTAATATCATGAGTAGCTTGGGGAGTTATTCAATCTTTTCCTAATGGCTCTATAGGGGCAAGTCTTGGATCAAGAATCTTGGGACCCATGCCAGCAAATTTAACAGCTATGGATATCTTTTCACCAGAGCCAAATGTATGAGTTATTTCTCCCAAACCAAAGTTTGAATGTATTAATTTATCTCCTACTTTCCAGCTTTTTCCTGGAGTTGGCCCAGAATGTTTTTTTCTGACAGCATTACTTGCGATATTGAATGAGTTGAGCGATCTATTAGTTGAATTGCGGTCTAGCCTTGTCAGTCGATCAAGCCGCTTTTCACGTCTTAAAGCGGCACCACTTATTAATCCGATATCACCTTGCAAAAGGTTTTCAGGGATTTCTGATAGGAATAGAGATGGTAAAGCAGGCTCGCGCATTCCTCCCCACATGCGACGTTCATTAGCGTGAGATAGATATAACCTTTCTTTTGCTCTGGTTAGACCTACATAGCAAAGCCTCCTTTCCTCCTCAAGAGAAGCCGGCGTATCTAAGGATCGATAGCTTGGGAATAGTCCTTGCTCCATACCAACAAGCCATACAACAGGAAATTCCAAGCCTTTACTGCTGTGCAATGTCATAAGTGTTATTCGATCTGAAGCGGTGTCTTTTGAGTCAGCATCACTTGCTAAAGCTGCTGAGGCGAGAAAAGTTTCAACGTTGAAGTCTTCACTTTCCTCCTCAAATTGAAGTGCTGCATTAACCAGTTCTTGTAGGTTTCTTCTTCTTTCTTCTGATTCATCTGTTGCATTAGCAATGAGATGACTAAGATATCCACTTTTTTCTAAAATTAATTGTATTAACTCTGAAGGTTTAGAGGTGTTTAAATTACGCATTAAAAGATTAATTAGTTCGCAAAATTGAATCAGGCCTTTGGCAGATCTTCCTCCAAGAGAACGCACAGCTTCTTCGTCAGAAATTAAATCCCATAAAGGAATTCCCAGCTGGGTGGAAGCATCAGAAATTCTTTGTATAGTTGTTTTACCTATTCCGCGCTTAGGAACGTTTAAAATTCTTAGCAGACTAACACTATCTGAAGGATTAATTAATAAGCGCAAATATGCTAAAACATCTTTTATCTCTCGCCTATCATAGAAGCGAAGGCCTCCAACAACTACATATGGAACTCCCCATCTGACCAATGATTCTTCGATAGCTCTAGATTGCGCATTTGTTCTATATAGAACAGCTATATCTCGCCAATTTAAACTTTCATTTTCTGCTTCAAGTTTTCTCATGCGAAGGACCAAAGCTTCTGCTTCATGGATTTCATCATCACATCTAGTTAGGGTAATTAACTCTCCTTCACTTCTTGTTGCTAGTAAAACCTTTTCTATTCTCTCAGTGTTGTTAGAAATCAAGGAATTAGCTGCCTCAAGAATATTAGATGTAGATCTATAGTTTTCTTCAAGCTTCACCATTGTTGAAGTATTGTCTTCCCTTCCTTTGTCTCCAAAATCTTTTTGGAAGCCCATTAATATTCTAAAATCAGCTGCCCTGAAACTATATATACTCTGATCTGCATCTCCAACTACAAATATAGATCTATTATCCCAATCATTAAAAGATACAGGATTAATGCCATTAGTTATAAGCAGTTTAAGTAATTCATATTGCGTCCAATTTGTATCTTGATATTCATCTACTAGTATATGTCTAAATCTTTTATGCCAATATGACCTTACATCTTGATTTTGTTGTAATAATTGAACTGGAAATAAAAGCAAGTCGTCAAAATCTAAGGCATTATTAGCAGCTAAAGATTTTCTGTACAGTTGATAAACTTGCCCAATTAATTTCCCCCGTTGACCTTCAGCATTCTCCTCCAGATCTTTTGGCAGAAGTCCTTGATTTTTAGCATTACTGATAGCCCACCTTACTTTTTTTGGCTCAAATCTCTTTGGATCCATTTGAAGATCCTGAGTGATTATTTCTTTGATCAGTGTTTGCGCATCTGATTCGTCATAAATTGAAAATTGTTTTGTCCATCTCAGACCTTCAGGGTCTTTGAATTTCTCAATATCAAATCTAAGTAGCCTTGCAAAAAGTGCATGGAAAGTTCCAATCCAAAGCTCTTTTGTTATATTCTCATATATTCTTTTTCTTAATTGTCTTTGTTCAACAAATGGGAGTGTCTTCCATGGTTGACCAAATTGGCTTATAGAAAGAATATCCGCCATTAATATTTCAAGCCTTTCTTTCATCTCCAGAGCGGCTTTATTCGTAAAAGTTACAGCAAGTATTTCTCCAGGGTCAACTTTTTTTACTGCAATTAAATTAGCTATGCGATAAGTTAGGGCTCTAGTTTTACCGCTACCTGCTCCTGCGACAACAAGTAAAGGGCCTGTATGATGATTAACTGCTAGGCTTTGAGCTTCATTTAAGCCATCTAAAAAGGAATTCTTGTTATTATCCATTTAAGTCTCCACTTGACCTTTAATTTGAAGAAATTCTTTGAGCAGTTTAAACAAAGAAACCTTATGAAAACTTCTTAAGATCGGTTCTTTGTAGTTCAATATACAGAATTTATATAACCACATCCTTTGAGCCTTTAACGCTAGTTCCTAATGGATGAGAAGGATCACAGAGATCCATATAGGTACCGTATGACGCAACAAGCCCATCTTTAATCTCATAGATTTGATCACATTTCGAAAGTGTATTGAGCCTATGTGCGATTACAACTGTTGTACACCTTCTGCCAATAATTTCTAAAGAGTTAATTACATCCGCCTCAGTTTTCTCATCCAAGGAGCTTGTGGCCTCGTCAAGAATTAAGAACCTTGTCTTTCTGTAAAATGCTCTCGCAAGTGCAAGCCTTTGTCTTTGACCACCAGAGAAATTAACCCCATTTTCCCCTATACATGTATATAGCCCATGAGGCATATCAGTAATAGTTTCATATAACTGAGCAGCTGTAATTGCATCCCATACTTCATCATAATTTATTTCCTCTTCAGGTCGGCCAAATGCGATATTCTCTAGAATACTTCCATCAAGCAAACTGATATTTTGTGGAACTTCTGAACAGCATCTTTGCCATGCTGAAATATCTGATTCTGCTAGTGGAATTCCATCTAATCTGATTTGACCTGTAGTGGGTTCTAGATGCGAGAGCAGTATGCTAGAGAGAGTTGTTTTCCCACTTCCGGTTGGACCCATTAAGGCTACTCTAGAGCCAACGGGAATATTAATTGAAATAGACCTAAGTGCTGCTTGCTCAGAATCTGGGTACCTATAGCCCACCTTGTATAGAGAAATTTCTCGTCTTGGGAAAATCCCATCAGGAGAAGGACCTTTGTTAGAAATAAATGCTCTTTTGGGCTTTGGAAGCTCTAAGTAATCCAGTGCAGAATCTACTTGGGGTAATGCACCTCTTAATTGAGTTATCGATCTGAAAAGGTCCTGTAAAGGAGGTGTTAGCTTCACAGAAGCAACTATGAACGTGGAGACAAAAGGTATTAAGGTAATTGCAATTTCTTGAGAACCTGAGCTCCCTAACTTTGGTATTAATGCAACAGCAAAAATCAAAGTAATTGCAAGTGGTTCAATTACTAATCTTGGGATATCAGGTAAAAGCCTTGACATCCATTCAAAGGATTTGGCTGATTGTCCGGCTTTAATAAATCTTGACTCAAAATGACTACCTGTCTGTGTGAGATGGATGTCTCTTATCGAATAGAAAATTTGATTTAATAAAGAATTTGCAAGAACGTCTAGCCTTACCCTTTGATTAGATGCATGGCGCAAATAAGGAACAACTAGAGATGAAATGCCAAGAAAAGCTATCCCAAGAAGAGCTAAAAGTATTAGACCATTAATCCCAAGAGTTAGACATAAGGCAATTGCCAAGAAAATTATTAAAATAGAGCTAGAAGTTATTAGAAGTATTGGATAAATTATAAGCTCTGAAAATTTCTGCATATTTGCCATTATTTGTGCAGATATAGCAGAACTTTTTGCGGTAAGAAAGTATTCATAAGGCTGGCCTACTATTCTTCCTAAAATTCTATCTGACATATCGCGCCAAACTTGAGCGTTTAGCCTCTCCTGGGTAACCCTAAGAATCAGCTTTGTTGAAGAAGATAACCAGCTAAGTATTACTAATAAAAGAACCAAGATTAGAACTTGATCTGCTTGGCTTCCTCTGAAAACTTGGACTCCTGGAATCGAATCGTTCAGGTTTTTACCAACTAGACTGCCAGCGAGTCTCCCTGCCACCGCAACAGTCCCAAGATCAAGAAGCCCATTACAAGCAGAAAGTGGGATTGTTGCACAGAAAGATTTAACGCGTTTGCTAGGGATTACCCGCAACAAGCGTCTAAGCCTTTGAACCGTTTTGCCCCTGAGAAGTGGCACTCAAGCCCCGAGCACTGTTTTGAATTTATGTCTAGAAGAGGCATATTTCCTTATTGGAGAGCCAGTCTTAAAACCGATTGCAGGAGTTATGCCTATAAAACAGCCTTAACTCATAAAGAAATTAGCTAATCACCATAGTTATTTTTGGCCAAAACTCAGAAAGCTCTAAGACTTATGATTATGACAGATTTATGCACTGGTTTATTGGGTTAGGGAAAAAGCAGATTACTATCTGCATATAATGATTATCTTATGAACACCCTTCTTGTAACTGAACTTTTAATTTTATAGAAGACTAGATCTTCTATAAAATTGTAGCAAAAAGACTCGATTTTTTCGTGCCTTAGACTTGCAAGTCCCTTTGCTTCGTTAGCTTTACTAATAATTCTTTTATACTTTTTAATTCTGAATGTTCTTCGAGAATTGCTTTGAGTCTATTTGGGGGTAATTGTAGCTTTTGAGCTATTGAAGTGACTTCTTTTTTTAGTCGATCGCTATAAGCAGAAAGTAATTCAATTGATTCATTAAGCTCGCTTTTTGTCGGATCCGACATTGATTTTTTGATTTCTTAGTACAATAGCTCAGTAATTAATTTGGTCCTGCAAAACAACAACTAAAGCTACATACCTACCTGCCAACTAAAGAAGGAAAGACCGTTAACTTTTTCCATAGGAAAACTTTTATAAGGCTGATGAGCTATATCTGTTTAGGAACCCCTGTCTCTTGTTCGGTTACGAACCGTTTCGGAGTCAGGGAGGATCGACAAGCCCAGCAAATACAAGAAGTAGGTTGAGTAACGGTGTTTGCCTTAGAGGTTCAAACCCGCCTATCAATTATCCCTCCTGTGTAGGGTTTTCCGACTTCTCAATGCTAGATGCATTCTCTCGAGCTGTAGTTAGTGCCGATTCCAAAGGTGCGGCTATTGGGACCTCAGACTTAGTAGCTCTGCGGAAGTATGTGGCAGACGCTAATAAGCGCATAGATGCAACTCTCGCCATTACTCAAAACGTTTCCTGTATTGCAGCCGATGCTGTTGCCGGAATGGTTTGCGAGAATACAGGTATGACCCAGCCAGGGGGGAATTGCTATCCAACCAGGCGCATGGCTGCGTGTTTGCGTGATGGAGAGATAATTCTTAGATACGTCAGTTATGCCCTTTTAGCTGGAGACCCTTCTATTCTGGATGATAGGTGTCTCAATGGTTTGAAGGAAACATATTTGGCATTAGGCGTGCCTATTGCCAATGCAGTTAGAGCAGTTGAAATCATGAAAATTGCCTCAGTTGCAATTATGACTGAAACCAACACAGGCCGAAAAATGTTTGAAGGAATAAACTCTGGATCAGGTGCTCAGTGCAAAGAGATTGCTTCTGAAGCAGCCTCTTATTTTGACCGTGTTATCAAAGCAATTAGTTAGTTCTTAAACCAACCCTTTATTGCCCCAATCTCACTTTTTAAGAGGTAGTTCACAATGAAATCAGTAATCACAACCGTTATTGCCTCTGCAGATGCAGCTGGTCGATTCCCAAGCATGAGTGATATTGAGGCGGTAAAAGGGTCTTTTAATCGTTCTACTGCAAGAATGGAAGCTGCTGAAAAGCTAGCTGCAGGAATAGATAAGGTTACTGCTGATGCTATTGACGCTGTGTATGGAAAAGGTTCTTATGATCAGGCAAATAAAGATAAATGTGCTCGCGACATTCATCATTATTTGCGTCTTATTAATTATTGCTTGGTTACTGGTGGTACAGGCCCTCTAGATGAATGGGGTATAGCTGGAATGAGAGAAGTTATAAGAGCTCAGGTTTTGCCTACTGCTGCATACATCGAGGCTTTTACTCATATAAGAGATAGAGTCTGTGTCCCAAGAGATATGAGTCCTCAAGCAGCTGCTGAATTTAAATCTCTTCTTGATTACCTAATTAACGCACTTTCCTGAACGGGCCCGAAGGCACTCTTTTAGCTTTTCTAAAAGTATTTACTAGCCTCTTAACTTATAAGGATTTTAATGGTCACTATTTCATATGAAGGAACAGTTAAATAACAAGCCTTCTATCGAGAAACTATTTAAAGACTTAGAGCATCCAAACCCTAATATTAATAAGCAAGCTATTCAGGAGATGGTTCATTATTGGCCTGAACCTTCCATAGAAAGGTTGATAAGGAATTTACAGAAAGAAAGCTTAGAAGTAGATCTGAGAAGAAAATCGATTAAGGCTTTGGCTGCCTTTGATGACTGCGCTCTTGATGCAGTCTTTAAAACATTTTTTACATTTGAAACAAGAACAGTTCGCACTTCCTGTCTAAAGGTGTTAGTTAGGATGGCGGCAGCAAAGAAAAATTCTACTTTCCCTTGTAAAGTATTTGATGTCATTGATATTGCCCTTCAAGAGGATGCCCCTGAAGTTATTCTTACTGTAATATCGCTTTTAAGACAGATAGGGGAAGATGCAATACCTATTCTTCTTGAACTAGCAAAGGGCAATGATATTTTAAAGGCCAAAGCCTCAATTACTGCTCTAGGAGAAATGAACTCTCCTTGGATTAGAGATAGTTTTAAAGAATTACTTTTGGATAATCAATTGGACCAATTAATTCGTTTGAGCATATTAGAGTTTGTGGAAGAATAATAAGACTTAATTTCTAGCCTGGTGAACTTCCTCGCTTTTTCTTAGCTGAAATAATGCTAATTGAAGTATCTTTCTAACACTCTTGTCATTCTCTTCTTGAATACATCTTTCAATAGAATCAATTGATTTGAATGCTTTGATTTGCATTAAAGATATTGCGGCTTTCTTTCTGATTTCTTCATTACTGTCAGTTAACCGTTTAATCAGGAGTTGGTATGCCCATATTTCATCGGGAAATTTTCCTAGCAAAACTGTTGCTTCTATTCTCACTTCTATTGCTTTGTCTTCTAATGCCTCTATGACTAGTTGTTTTGCTTCTTCATTTTTATCATATTGAATTTGTTCACCAAGAGTAGAAATTGCAGAAGCGCGAATTAACTCATTTGAAGATTGAGCTGCTCTTCGAATTGCATCAGGTGCCTCTGCTCCAATCATGGAAATCCCCCAACTTGCCAATCCACATTGCATAGCATTGTTTTTGGGGTTGATTAATACTTTAAAAAGATGATCAAGAGCTTTTGGCCCTAAAGCAGCCATTGCACCAACAGATGAACCTTGTACTACGGGATCTTTATCATTAATCAATGCATGCAAAAGAGCAGGCAATGCATCCTGATCCCCAACAAGCCTAAGAGCTTTGGCTGCTGCGCGCCTTACAGTCACATTTGAGTGATAGAGAAGAGCATCTTTGAGGAGTGGGGTGGCAGATGGTCCTACTTTCCCAAGACTTTCAGTGAATGTTCGCCTTAGAAGGCCTCGCTGATCACCTAGTCCTGCAATTATTAGTTGGATTTTCGCTTTTCCCATTTCGGGAAATTGATTGCTCTGTAACTGTGCTTTTAATTCTTCGGCAAGTTTAAATGCTTCTTCTTCACTAAGCTTTATAGCCTCTTTTACTATTCGGTTTTGAGAGTATTGAGTCAAACTAATCACTCTATGAGTTTATTTCCTATCCTTATGGATAGCGAATCTGCTGAGAATTTAGCAGAAGATAAAAACGAAATTTTTACCCAATGAGGGTATTGAATTTAAATAGTTTGAAAAAGCAACTTTTCTTAAGCATTTCTAACATTGCAAGTATTTTTTAAAGGCAAACTCTTGTTGCTATTATACTGCCGTTAGCAGATTTACTTTACTTTTAGAGGAAACACTTGTTCCTATTACCGTGACAATAGGCCGCTTTGACAATCTTCCTTACATGAGCAAACAGGAGGCATTGGGGATTCTTAAAAAGCCTGCTAGTCAGCTGAATTTAGCAAGTGATTATTATAAGGCAGTTTTTCACTTAGCTAAGTATCCTGGAGAAGAGGCGGAAAATGCACTTTTAAAGATTGTTGAGTCTGACTCAAATCAAGAATGTATAAGAATTGCGAGAAGAAAAGCAGTGGAAGTATTGGGTCGATTTTCTTGTAAAAGAGCGATACCTTCAATAAGAAAATGCCTGCGAAGCAGTGATAATTACTTAGTGGAAAATGCTGTTTGGGCTTTGGCTGAACTTGAATGCAAGGATCTTTCTTTAATTAAAGAAGTCTCTTCTTTATTAGATACTTTTGCCGATAACAAAAGGGTTTTAATTCAGTGCTTATCCAAAATGGATGCGATTTCAGAACTGTCAAAGATAAGACATATCCTTGATGACCCATCAGAAAATAGCTTTGTTAGAGGAGCCTGCATTGCTGCGATTGCAAATTTATCTGGTTCAAAAGAATATATTCTTGATCTAAAAAAATTTCTTTTTTTAGATAATCAAAATGCAAGACAATGCGCTGTTCAAGATGTAATAGATGCACAGGAATATTCTCTAGTTGAATCAGTCTTAAAATCACCCGTAGCGCCTTCTTTCCGATTGAAGGCATTAAACTCACTTTGGACAATTGATTTTGTTCAGGCAAATTTTTTAAAATGTATATCAACAGTTGATTCTGTAATTAGTGATTCTCCAAGTCACTTAAACTTATTAAATCCTTATAAATCAGAACCTTCAGATGGCTTGCTTTTGCAAGAATTATTCTCTACTGACTTTAATAGATCCTATCTCGCAATAGAAATACTTAAGAGTAGAAAAGCCTCGACTCTCTTCCCTCTATTAAATGGAATACTTGATCGGGCTAGTAGAGATTATGGAGCTATTTATTTTTTCCTTCTTTTATTTAACTTAAAGGATGATTGGCCAAGAACTTCTTACCAAAGCATAATAGAGTTCGCATTAAACGCATTAGATAGTAGATGGCCAGACTTCATTAAATTTAAGCCAACAGCGATAATCACTCTTATGAAGTTTCAGCCAGATATTTTCCTTCAAAGGCTTCCTGATTATTTAAGTCAATCAAAGACACCGTTTTGGGCTAGTCGATATGCTGCTGTCATGAGCTTAGATCACTTCATTGATGGCAAGACATTAGATCCAGAAATTTTCGAACTATTATCTAATGAAATAGATACCCACCTTTTTGTTAACGCAAGAGCGTCTTTTGTGATAGATAAAATTAATAAAACTAGATAGATGATTTTTTATAACTTCCAACTTCCTGTTATCTCATCATGAAAACATAGAACTTTTCTAAAACTTAAAGCTCCTTTATCAGATCCCCATAGTTTTTTATTTGTCTCTATATCAAAACCGATATCTATGCTTTTCCATATAAAGCTATCGAACTCTACTTTGCTGTTTAAATAGCTAATCTTCCCTCCCCAAGGAATTAAGCAAGAACTGCCTGGCTCAATTTCACCTTTATAATGGCCATCTTTTGTTTCTACGAAGTACATTGAACAGCCTTTTCTCTCTATTAGATTTTGTTTATTTAGCTCATTTAAAAGCATAGGTTCAAATCCAGCCCCTGCTAGTCTTATAGGGTCTGAAAGTTTATAGTTTCTAACCACAATCTTCTCTTTCTCTATTGCTATATGATGAATTGCTTGCCTATAAGGACTCCAGCGATCAAACTCATAACTTTGTTCTGAATAAAGCCAAGGACCTGAATAGAATTTCCAAGGTATTGGTCTAAAGTAAATATTGATATGAGCAAAATCCCTAGGTGAAGTTTCGGATTGCTTTGCATTGCTAAACTTTCCAGAGATTGTCTCGGCAAATAAAATTAATGATTTTGTATGGGACATGTATTCAAGGATTATTTCTATGAATTATTTAATAATTTAATTTCGGAGGCAAAAGAGGTCTGAAGAATTGCTAGAGAATTGGAGTTTCTTATTACTGATGACCGACACCTCAGATTCTCAGAAATGAACCAGATCCTTTCTTCTGCAAATGTTGTTCCATAGACGCTTTTAAGATAGAACGTCCCATCAGAATGGAATTTATAATTTGATACTGATTCAATAGTCTCAGCATACCCTCTGCTCCTAATCATATCTCCATTTTCTGAAGAAGTAGGTATTGGAATAAAGATACTTGACCCAGACTTTGGTTGATTTAAATCCTCGCCTATCCAGTCATCTTCTATTCTCCAAGAAATTTCAAATGGAGAAATCGGTTTACTATTAATATTTTGATGAGAGCTCAAAAGCTTTGTGACTTGAGGATCGGTAAGCAATAGTTTTTTTACTGTGACTTGGCTGACTAAATTATCAAAATATTTAAAAGCTAGCGAATGGCCGCTCCTCATAGACCTCCAAAAACCTTCACTTTGAGCAACAAATTGCTCAATTTCCATCAATTCCTTCTGCTGATGAGTCTTGAACGTTTAAATCTAACTCGTTTTTATTCCCTTTTTGTATCATGCGCACCATTGAATCAACCATCATGGACATTGCCATGGGAATTTTCTTGCCAGAAGGGGTTATAGATGATTGATCACCAGGCTTTTGGTCGGAAGGCTGTTGAAACTTAGACATGGATTCAATTTCTAGGAATGAAGAGGCTTTAGAGTTTTGGATCAGAGATCAAGTTTTTCCTAAAATAGACTATTACTTATCTATTTAGCATGTCTGCTTAGATATGAAAACTTTTCAGCCCATTTTCACTTGACGCTATAAATTTCCCCTGGAAAGCATTAAAGGAATATGCTTTTGATTAGAAGACGATATATTCCGGGAATCTAACTTTAATAGCATTCCTTTCTGCCATACTCTGAACTAGCTGACTTTTTCCACCTGCCGCATCGGCAAGAGTTGCTCTTCCATGTATGGCATTATCACTAGTCGAAAAGCTCCTTGCTAATGCGGATCCATTTAAAAATGTTGATGTCCGAAGTCCGCATTGTGAGTCCCAACATCGAGATTTTGGAACTACATGTGCTCCAAAATTATCTTCATACTCTTGTGAGTCAATTAAAGAATCCACATAAGATTCAAAGCCTTCTTGATTGAGAATTTCTATATGCTTGACAATTTCTTTTTGACTTATTGGTGGCCTACCAAGAAGATGCTTCAAAGTGAGTTCGATTAATCTAGTCTGACTTACTACTTCACAATAGTGAAAACGATAAAATTCAGATTTCATTAATCCTCTGATGAACTCTCTGATATTGATATCCCCATTTCTTAGACGCCTTTCTAAATCAATAGGCCGTTCACTTTCCATTAGATGAAAATTTCCATATATTTGCCTATACGCTGCTTTGATTGCTATGGAGCGTGTCTCGTCATCATGAGGATGGAAGCTTTCGAAGTTAAAGTTATCTAAAGGTAGTTCTGAATATTTAGGACCAAAGGTTTTCTTGGAATTTTGATTCTTCTCTCGCTTAAATGCACTTATAACTTTATTCGCAAGCAATCCAGAACCTAGTCCAGGATTGCTTCTCCCATTTTTAATAAATACTTCAGGCTGCCCAGGCATGCACCCACCTTTGGGGTGAAGTATATAGCTGGTTATTGTACTTCTGGAGACTTTTGATTTGCTATAACTCACAGGATAATTATTGAGGTCAAGACCCCCAAATTTAAAAGCAATTACTGGGATAGAAGGCATATGCTTTTTTTTATCAGATAATGTTGTCTTGATACCTTTCTTGTATTAGAGAGATATTCAAACCTACTCTAATATTAATTTGATCAATTTAACCTATTTAGTATCAATTATGGGCGAAGCTGTTACTCTCCCATCTCTTTGGCGATAGAAGGCCCATGGCACCTTTGTTCCTAAGCCAGGACAGTGTTTTTCAGCAATCGACGCAATTGATGGCTTAACGCCTAGAGAAATGAGAAGGATCTTCGCTTCTTCTAAGCTGGTTGAAAGGAAAGGCCTAATTGCAGAACCTACAACCCATGTTAATTGGGTATCTTTTAATTCACAGTTATCATTTTCGCAAGCAAGTAGTAGATTATATGGGCTTTTATATCTAGACAAAGTTTCTACCCATAAACGCATATCATCTTCAATTAAATCTATTCTTAACACTTCATCATTATATTCAACTAGTAACTCACCTGCTTCATTATGCTGTTCAAATAATTGTTTGATTTTTACTTCTTCAGGAATTTGCATGGATTTTTTTGATCAAGAATAGTCAATAAACTATGAATCTAATTCTGCCATAATCATCGTCTCTAGTTTCGCAGCTGTATCTTTCTTGAATTGACTTACACTGATTTTCTCTAAGACATAGATAGCAAGAATCATCACGATGCATTCAAGAAGAAAGACAAATGAAAATGCTATAAATGGATTCTGTGGCCCACTTAATGATCGACCTATATCTAATAAACCTCCACCAAACACCTTCCCCATGGCTCTAGATAGAGCCTGAGCGAGTCCCCAAACTCCTACAAAAGTCCCAGCCATTTCGGGTAAAGTAAGATCGAGCATTAAGGAGAGAGCGCTATTGGTAGCGAGTCCAGCGGCCACTCCAAAGATCATTAAGACTCCATATAGACCTTGAGAGTCTGCTGTAATACCAGTAGCGACTAATAGAACTAAAGAGACAATTATCATCCAACAACCTATTCTTGCTGTTGACAATTTACCAAGTCTAGGAGTTACCCAAAGTCCCCCAAGAAGAAGACCAAATAATGTTCCTCCTCCCCAAAAGGCATTGAGAAGCGTGGTTTTTGATATTGGTAAATTAAATACTTCTGCCCCATAACTTTCCAGAATAGGATCTTGAAGGAAAAGACCAAGAGTGTATAGGATTAAGAAACAAAAGAAGATAAATATTTGTCTGCTAGATGTTATTATTTTCCAGGCTTTTTTTAAGCCTATTTCTTGTGAACTATTTTCTAAATTAACGCCTAAATTTCTTTTCTTTGGCTCAATTCCCCAACAAGCAAAAATCGAGATAGATAAAACAATTACTCCAACCCATAGCATAAATTTTTGCAGTGCAGGTTCCAACATGGAAGGATCTGTCACTCCATCAAGTCCTTTCGTAGTAATAGATATCGCAATTGCTCCAACAATTATTCCTAAAGTGAGCATGCACCAAATAACTCCAACTGCCCTGGGTCTTTCCTTCTCTGTAGTTAGATCAATGACCAGCGCAAGATATGGGGTAGTTGCCATTGAAACAGCCAACCCGTATAAAGAAAAAAGGATGCATAAAGCGATAGAACAGAGAGCTATGGCTAGGGGTTCTCCTTGCCTTAAGGCTTTTTCTGTAATGAAAATAAGAGGGATAGAGCAAACTGCCATAAGACAAAATCCAGTTGCTCCAAGCCATATGTAAGGTGTCCTCCTTCTTCCTCTAATTGGCCAACTATCTGAAATGTTCCCGAAAAGTACTCTTGAAGGAGCCATTAATTGTTCAAACGCAAGCCCACCGCCAACCAAGATTGCGGGGAAAGCTAATTCAGAGATCATTATTCGATTGAGCATGCCCGCAAATATCACTGCTAAGCAGCCCAAACAACCCTGAAACAAGCTAAGTCTTGCAAGTTTGAGTGGTGATAACTTTTGGGACTGGTTCAAGGCAAAATCATCCAGAGTAGTGTTAAAAATTGAACAAAACTTCAAAACCCCATTTCTTGCCTTGAAAAAAGGCAAATTATATGGACAGAAGTTCAAGCAACGATACGATCAACAAGATTACTTCTAGGAGGCCATTTTGATGGCACTAAAAGAGCAAAATTTTGGAGCTTACCGTCAGCTTAGTCGGCAAATTCACTCAATGAGTAAATTGAATGAGTTATTGACTTTGAAAATTATCCATCTTGAAGAGAGGCTTTCACATCTAGAGGAAACCAATACTTCTAAAATTATTAATTTAGAGGAAAGTTAGAAAAGGCTTTGCAGTTGATATGAATTCTTAGAAAAATATAATCTAGTAATTATAGGCCTTTTGAATGAATGACCCTTTTGCTTTACAAGAAAGCTTTCTTCTCAATCCAATCCTAAAAGTCTGATGCGAAAACGTGCAACTTGCTCTGCTTCTTTTGGAGAGTGAATAACAAAAGGATGATCTTTAAGAGTTTTCAGAACTATTCTTATGTTTTCCTCTTGGTCATTGACGTTGTAATTTAGTGCACTTTTTTGATCCTCCCATTCCTTATCAAATGCAATTGCAAAACTATCGGCATTATTAAATACCCGTTCTGTCTTATTACTGGAAAATGAAAATGACATAATTACTTGATCATTGTTTGAATTGACTATAAGAACGAATCAATGTTGCTAATAGGATTAGGGAAGAGCCAGCAAACCAGATCCAATCGAAGTTGGTTTGTGCTAGCACTAAAGCAAGACATGCAAACCATTGCGCCAATGCATATATTAAAAGAACTACCTTGTGATGACTTAGACCAGTATTCAGTAGACGATGATGAAAATGATTACGATCTGGGTAAAAAGGCGATTTACCTCTTCTAATGCGAGCTACTACAACAGCTGTCATATCTGTTAGTGGGATAAATAAAAGGAGAATTGGGAGGTAAAACAAGAAGGGCCCACTTTGGCTTGGGAGTAGGGGATTGGTTGCTTGGGAGCATCCAATGAGGCTTATCGCTGCCAAGGTGAAACCAAGAAAATAAGAACCGCTATCTCCCATCAGCAGGCGCGCAGGATATATGTTGTGCCGAAGAAATCCAATTGCAGCGCCAGTAAGTGAAGCTGCCAACAAACCGGCATGGATTTGATTTAGTGAAAAGCTTACAAATATCAAGCCAAATGCCGCAATGCTTGCAACCCCAGCAGCTAAACCATCTAAGCCATCTAACCAATTGATTGCATTTGTTGTGCCAACTAACCAAATAACTGTTGCTATTAGGCTGATAAAGGATGGTAGGTATAAGGTGGTTCTTTGAGATTCAAAGAGCCAACCCATATCAATTACTTCTATTCTCAGGCCATAACTCCATAGGGCAATTGCTGCAATAGTTTGAAAAGCCAAGCGAGGCCAAGGTGATAGCCCTAACAGGTCATCTGACAAGCCAATCAGGAAGTAAAAAAAAGCTGTTATTAGTATTGGAAGAGCTAGGTCATTACTTATGTAAGAAGTGCCTAATAGATACTTATTGATTAAAGAGCTTGAGAAGATAGCGACAAAAAAACCAACTAGTATTCCAATGCCTCCTAGTCGAACCATCGGAGTAGTGTGTTGTTTTCGAGAATTAGGTTGATCAGTCGCGCCTAAATTCATCCCAAGCTGCATGATCTTAGGTGTGATTAAGAAAGTAATTGCAGCTGCTACTAGAAAATTAGTCGCAGTGAGCATAATTGGGCCGCTCGAAAAAAACAAAGATGCTCCGATGTAAGGCAATCTTAGGAAATTCCTCTTCGAGAGAATTTTAGTTAGCCCAAGATTGATGGCAAGAGTTGAAAAAACTTGTGGAAGTTTTGTTTTTATGCGTTTTTTAGTAGCTAATTGAGCGAAATGTCATTTCAATTCCATGCTCTGTAGATAGTTCTTCCAAGATATTCCTTTAAGGCTCTGCTGCTTTCATGTAATGCAGAGGCGGATGGGAAGTAATTAAGAGGGTTTTTAAGAGGGTTTCCAGCCCATCCCCCTTTTGCTTGGAAATCTACAGGGAAAGGTGTGATATCAAATCCTTCTTGTTCAAACAATTTGGAAGCCCGAGCCATATGAAAGGCAGATGTGACTAGTACTAGCTTGCTGTTTCTTGGAATGATTTTTGATATTGCTTTTGCCTCTGCGGCTGTATTTTCTACAGAACCAGTTGTTGACAGATCCTGAGGAGGGACCCCCATTTTAATTGCTTGAATCCTTAGGACTTCTCCCTCTAAAGGTATTTTCGAATCTTTGGGTCGCCAACCTCCAGAAAAAATCAATCTAGATCTTCTGTGATTGTTTTTAAGCCATGAATAAACTTCTAGCCCCCCAAAGAAGCGATCAGCATCACCCCATTCACTTATTTGAGCAGAACCAGGCGCTGGATGACGCATGCTCCCAAGAACAACTATGGCTTTTGGGGTGTCATTTAATTGAGAATGGAACACATTATTAAAAGTCTTGCGTTCAAATGGGTATTCAAGTCCTTGCCATAACTTTTGAGTTGTTAAGGGGGTAGAGAATATCCATAAAATTACTAACCCGGCTATTGATGTTGATCGTTTTCCCGTAATAATATTATGGCTTAAGAGTATTTTAGTTACCCCTAGTGGGAGAACAAATAAAGGTAATAATTTAGATAATAAAAACATATTAAGCTTTAGAGAAGATTATTAGAAGTCTAACCAATATCTAAAGGTAAATTAACTTTTCTTATTTGCTGAAGTTGTTAGGTCTGTTTAAGATCAAATTGTATTGCTCCAGGGTGTTTTTATTGACTAAAGAGACTTGGAATTCTGATAAGACCTTCTCTCTTGCTGCTTTACCAAACCTCCTAGCGAGATCTGGATTTTGCATTAGCAAACTAATAGCCAAGCATAAGGCATTTGCATCCCTAACAGGTACTAGCAGTCCTGACTGACCATGGTCGATGACGTCCCTACATCCTGGAACATCTGTAGTAACAATAGGCTTTTCCATAGCTGCAGCTTCTATTAATGAACGTGATAGACCTTCCCTCCAAGACGGAAGCACTACCAGATCTACTTCTGCATAAAGTTTGCGCATATCTTTAACATGTCCAAGGAAACGGATACGTGGATCGTTTCTAAGCCGTAAAAGTTCGTTTTCACTTAGGGAGCTTCGATTCCCATCATCTAGTTCACCAGCAATAAGTAACTCAATAACCTTTTGTTCATCCCAAAGCTTTCTGCAAGCTTTTAAAAGTTCATCAAAACCTTTTTCTCGAATCAGTCGAGACGGGAAAAGAAGCTTGAAAGGTATTTTGAAATTTCCAGAGGCATCTCTTATTGGACTGAAATAGCTAATATCAACTCCAGAACCTCTTATCAGTCTTGATTTTGACCCATCAGTTATGCCAAGCTTTATAAGACTTTCCTGATCGTCTGCATTTTGAAAAACAACAGTTGATCTGCGTGCCATAAAGACAGCTTTATACAAAGGCCTTAAAACTCTTCGCAGAAGTCGATTCCGTTTTCGACTCCCAAGAAAAACATGCCCTAACCCTGTAATAGCATTAATGACTCTATATACACCAGTTAACTTTGCGGCAATTGTTCCATATAAGCAGGCCTTGATGGTGAAATGGTGGACTAGAACAGGCTGCTCTCTCCGATAGATTCTGATTAGATCGACTAAAGCCTTAAGCTCAAGAAAAGGGTTAATAGAACTTCTTGCTAAAAGCCAAGAATGCACTTTAAATCCTTCTTTTTCAAGGACACTTGTATAAAAGTCATGAGGCGCGACAATAGCAACTTCATAACCATTATCGCGAAGGGATTCCAGTAAAGGCAGCCTAAAATTGTATAGATACCAGCTTGTATTTGCCACTAAAAGCACTAAGGTATTATTAGGGCTACAAGCAGTAGCTTTATTGCTTAAATTGCCCTCTCGATTAGCCATTAATACAATTATAGGCTTTTATTTTAAATAGAAGGAAGATCCCAGGATTAATCTTTATAAGGCAAGTAAATTTCTGTAGGGTATCCAGCAGAATGAAACATTTCCCCAAAAAAGCCATACTAATAATGTCAATAGAGAGAGAAATACTACTGCCGAGTTCAATAATAGAGGACTAACTCCTTTAAATACTTTAAAGTCAGGAAGACGCGAAAAAACAAAAATTTGTATTGGTAAAGCATATAGACCTAATCGATCTATAAAAGTAGAAGGAGCGCCAGTCAGAATTGCGATCCCACATAAGATAGACAAGATAGACAGCCATCTCCAGGTGATTATTGATTTGTCTTTTAGCATTAACCTATTACCATACATTAGAAAAATAGTTGAAGGCAATATATTCATAATTGCCCTTATTGCAGCTCCCCCTGAATTCATTTTATTCTCAATATATCCATAGATCAAGAAATCCAATCTATCTAATATAAATATATCTGCCATCCCATATATCCCAAGCAATATTATTAGGTATCTAACAAAAGTATTGAGTCTATTCTTTGAGCTTAGATAAGGTAATGCAAATGGTAATGCGACAACACTTGCTTTATGAAATGTTGCAGCTATGCCACATAATATCAAGAAATTTCTGACCTTGCCATTACTTAGAAAGAGGTAGCCAACCATTAAGCAGCTAATTGAAACTGCTTGGCGTGTATAGCCCATTGCTACAACAAAAACTAAATATGGAACAGCAATTGTTAACGCAAGCCATGGACGAGGTGTGCTTTTACAGAATATAATTAATCCCGTGCTAAATAACATTGCACATATTGTATTTACCCCATATATCTGAAGGTTGTTATTCGCAGCTAACCAATTTATAAAATCATAAAACGGCTCTACAAAACTCAACTCGTTTCCAAATAATATTTCTTGCATCTTCATACCATCATATCTATCTAATAGGTTTAGATATCTAAACCAATCACATCCAACTTCATGCCTTAGTCCTACAGAAAAAACCAATGAAATCCAAATCAAAACAGAGGTTTTAGGCCCCCATGATTCTTTAGGCTTTGTTAGAGCCTTGAAGGCAGGTATTAAAAATAGTATCCAGTAGAATATCAAGGTTTCGAATCGGTCTAATTAGAGATTATATTTAGTATACTCGCAATAATCAGTAAAAGCTTTTAGCTACATTAACTATATTCTTTAATATATCAGCAACTAAACCCAATTGAAGTAAATACACTTCTCCATTTGTTTAAAAGTATCTCCTGAGAGTATTTTTCCAGGACCAAATCTTTACCTTTCTTTGCTGCTTCTTGTCTTTTTTCCTTTGACTCCATTAATGTTCTTATACATTCTATCCAGTCAGCATCATTGAATGCATAATAAATTTGACCCGAAGAGTTCATTGCACGTATATAAGCCGGTGTAGCTGAAACAAGGACAGGGAGACCCATTCTCCAGAAAAGAAGTAGCTTGTTCTCTGGTTTCCCAGAAGCAAAAGGATTAGTTAGGTCTATTGGAATAATTGCCAAATCACAATCGAGAGAAATTGTAGAGAGATTCTTTGCTGACCATTCATAGAAATAAGTTTTTATAGGAAGACTTTCTAAAAATCTTGGTATATCTACAGAAAAATACCTGTTAAGAAGTCTTCTGCCGACTCTGTCAGTGATTATATGAAGCTCTATAGGTATATCGAATTTATTTGAAGCAATTAATTCAGTTATGCTTTTTAATTGGTAAATGTTTGATGGAAGTCCCTCCCACACTAATCGAAATGGCTCATGACTTTCATAGTTAGACTTACTTACGAGAGCATCATTGAAATGGGCATCAAACACTATGTGTGTATTTTCACAGTATGGTTTTATTGAATCTGATTGTTCCAAAGTAGAACATATCACTGCCTGAGAGCGAGAACACAATTTCTTCAAAGCAGATTTATAACTTAATTCAAGAAATTTATTTTGACCAGAAATGTATTTTGCCCACCCCCTAAATGCAGTCTTTATACTTCTGTTTTCTACAAGATAAGAGTCAATAAAGTCAAAAATGATTGCTGTTCCTTTCTCAAGTCTCGACCAATAGCTAATGTCTGAGTTCTGAGTTAGGACGACTAGATCATATTTTTTCTGGGGGTTATAAATTTCATATTTGACCCCTGCTTGGTTAGCGAAAAAACAAAACCTTCTTCTATCGCCCGGGGCAGAAAGCTCTGGACTCATTGGACAGTAAGCGATCTTTGCTGATGAAAGCAGTAGAGGGGGGGGTTGGACGGGCATACCTTTTAAGCGCCTTCATTTAAACTTTGCTAGAGATTCATATACGGCATTTAGCTTACTTGCTCCTTGCTCTAAGCAAAAGTATTTTTCGGCTGTTTCATGACACCTCTCTTGGATATTAACCTCTAGCGCTAAGCTCAAAAATATTTTTATAGCCTTTTTTATTGAGTCGATATCAAAGGACCTTATCAAAGTCCCAACCTTTTCATGCTCTATGATCGAATCCATATCTCCCACTCCAGTATTGGTTAAACACGGTATACCGCATCCTAATAACTCCGCTAGTTTCGTAGGAGCGGATGCTTTTTTTGAAAAGACTGGCTTTATAAAAAAAACAGAAGCATTAAGTTCAGAGAGATATTTTGGCACTTCGTATCGACTGCATTCAAGGATCTTATAGCTATCTTTTTTTATTCCTACTTTGCTTAGGCATTCTTCTATATAGTTGTGATCTCCTCTATTGAGGATGAGAAAACTAGCCTTCGGTATTTCTTCAAGAATCAGTGCAAAACATAGTGCAGTTTCTTCAAATAAATACCAATTACTAGCTGTTCCAATATAGCCAACAGTAAATTTATTTTTTTTATTAAGTGTTTTATTTACTTTAAATATTTTTAAGTCTGCACATGTTGGTATAACTGTAATTGGAGGAACTTTTCCCTTTAAATAAGGAAATTTCTGTAACTCTAAAGACCCTGCATTTGTAAGTGAAATAATGTGATCAGCTGACAATAAGAAAAGTTTTTCGAATATTTTAGTAACTTTATAAGGAACTCCTTTAGCATTCCACCCTGATTCTAGTTTCTCGTCGGGCCAGAAGCCTCGCATGTCAAATAAGTACTTAACACCAAATAAATACTTTATAAATAAAGCAATTATAGAAACAGGATAACCCCTTGCATGTACAACCCTAATAGGATTTATTATAGACAACTTGATGGCTAGACATATACCCCTTAAAAGGTCATACGCTGTAGATAAAATAGGAGGCTTTTTGTGATATGTTAAAGGAAACCATGAAATATCATATCCCTCTAATTCTTTTTTTATCAAGGACCTTTTCTTCCTGTCGTTAATATCCATATTTTTTTCGTAACTAATCAAAAGTATCTTATTTGTTTTTGATAGCTTTTGGATGTAACAGAGAACTTGTGAGTGACCTAATGGTTCTAAGATTCCATCATAACTAAGATAAAGTATGCTCATATTTTTAGATGGACCAAGCAAATGAATTCCTTGTTTTGTTATAGCAATAATAATATTTAATCATCTATATATCAACAGACAAATCGTTTGGAAGACCTACGACAGACTTAGGTTCAAAGATATTTTCCTGCCTTGCTCCAAACTTCAGTAAGTGCTGCTTTCCATATTTCCTTGCCACTTCCTCTGCAAACTCACGAATAGTAATTGGCTCACCCGAGCAAATATTAAAAACCCCAGACTTACTTCTCATCGAGACATCTGCAATTCTTCGTCCAGCTTCTTGAACATCAAGAAAGTCTCTTATTTGATCTCCTTTTGTAAGTAAAGCCTCTTGATTTGATTCTAGCTTGTTTACTAAATAAGGAAGAAACCTTCTTTTGTCCTCACCTTCACCATATAAATAAAACAATCTGCACCAGGAAAAGTCAACCTTTTTATTCATTAAATAACTCGAAAGAGCATAGAATAAAGCAACTTTACAACTTGCATATAGATTGGTTGGGCTTAATGGAGTGTCTATTGTGATAGTTTCTTCAGTTTCTTGGTATTCAGCACAGGTTCCCACTCCGATTACTTTTTGACCCCCAAGTTTCACAAACTCTTTGATTAAATTAATACTTCCAGTTAGGCAATCAATATTTTTTTCAGAACTTAAATACTTGCCAGGCTCTGCATACCAAGCCAAGTGAATTATAGTGTCTGAATCTTTTAGAGATTTTTTAACCTGAGGGTCTGAAGTATCGAATAAATCTTCAACTATTACCTTTTCGATCAAATCAGACTTTAATTCTTTATTTAAATCAACTCTCTCACGAACTAAGCAGCTAATATTTACATCATACTTTACTAGCCTTTTTATTACTTGTTTGCCTATAAAACCATTGGCACCAGTTACTAGAATGCGATCAACCATATTTTCTTCTTTATTTATTGCTGTACATAAATAATTTTGGAATTGCGACTACAAACGTTGTTCCAAATTCTTCCAAGTCCTTGAGTTGGCTCCGAACTTCACCTGCGATATTCCAGGGAAGAATCAAGACAAAGTCAGGAGGGTTATTAAATAATTCCTCTGGCGAAACTATAGGTATATGGCTCCCTGGCATATACTTACCCTGTTTTGACAGCGCTGCGTCACATACATAAGGAATTAAATCAGGCTTTACACCACTGAAGTTTAGTAATGTATTACCTTTAGCAGCAGCTCCATAGCCAACCACCTTTTTCCCAGAAAGTTTTTGGGTTACAAGAAAATTTAAAAGCTCTAATTTAATATCCTTAGCGCACTTCGAGAATCTTTTATATGTATTGATATTAAGTAATCCCAGATCTTTCTCTTCTTCTAATACTTTATCTACTCTATGTATATTTTTTCGCTTTGATTCTAAATGACATCCATATACTCTTAGGCTACCTCCATGTGTATTCAACCGCTCGACGTCCCAGACCCTGAGCCCACATTCTTTGAATATCTTGCATACAGAGTATAAAGACAAGTAAGAAAAATGTTCATGATATATTGTATCAAATTGATTGTTTTTTATAAGTTCCATTAGATGGGGAAATTCTAATGTGATTGTCCCGTCTTCTTTTAACACCTCTTTAAGTCCCTTTGTAAAATCTACAATATTAGGAACATGTGCATATACATTATTTCCTATAAGTAAATCAGCTCTTTTCCCTTTATTCTTTAGATCCTTCCCCATCCGTTCCCCAAAGAAGTCTCGTATCACCTCTAAACCTTTAGACTCTGCATATAAAGCTGTTGCTTCGGTAGGCTCTATTCCAATACAAGGAATATGGGCTTTTTTAAAATTCTTTAGCAAATATCCATCATTAGAGGCAATTTCAATTACGAGACTATTATTATTTAGGCTCAACAGATTGATGATTTTTTCTGAATATTCTTCTGAATGCTTTAGCCAAGTTTTAGATGTACTGGAGAAGTAAGCATATTCAGAGTTGAATAATTCATTCTCCTGTAAATAATCGATTGTTTGAACTAGCCAGCATTTATCACAAACTTTTACTTTTAAAGGGTAATAATTCTCTTTTTTAGCAAGATCTTCTTTTCTTAAGTATGCATTTGATGGTGGAGCAAATCCAAGGTCTATAAAATCTTCGTTTAACTCAGAAAAGCAATTGCGACATTTCATAGCTTAATTCCTAAAAATTGATCATTTAACAAAGGGTGGCTTAAGTCCCTCATGGATAAGTCTTGAGCATCTAAGGGCCATTGAATTCCAAGACGAGGGTCATTATGGGATATCCCACCTTCGAAGGCAGGTTTGTATTGCGCGGTGTGTAGGTATAGCAATTCACTATCTGGCTCTAGCACTTGGAAACCATGAGCAAAACCTTCTGGGATAACAAATAGAAATTTTTCAGATGGACAAAGTTTTATTGCATGCCATTGAAGAAAGGTTTTTGAGCTTGACCGCAAATCAACAGCTACATCCCATACCAAGCCTTTTAAACATCTTATTAATTTCATCTCACAGAAAGGTGGCTTCTGAAAATGAAGCCCTCTTATTGCCCCTACTTGTTTAGTTCTTGAGTGATTGATTTGTTTTATGCTCCTTCCCCGTAGAAATTCGGAAAGCTCTTCGTCGCAGAAACACCTAGCAAATGATCCCCTTAAGTCTTCAGAAGAATTAAGCTTTATAAGTTTTAAGTCCTTTATAGGTGTAGTAAATACTTCCATTACTTAATCCAAGTAAGTTCTTCTATGAAGGCATCTTTACAGAAATCAGAGATATCTTGATTGCTACTAATGTGGTCTTCTTCGGCTAATCTTCGGTACCATTGCGTTGTCTTATAGATTGCTTTTTCAGAGCTCCATAAAGGTTTCCAAGATAATTTTGAAGATGATTTAGAGCAATCTAGTTTTAAAAAGGATGCTTCATGAGCATTGTTTTTTTGAGTTTCTTTTTTCCAGCTCACTTCTGGCCAAAAACTTTTAACCTTAGTAAGAACTTCTTCTACTGTGAAATTTCCCTCATCCCCTGGTCCAAAATTCCATGCATCTGATGCCCATTCTTTTTTCTCAATTAGACGTTGACCCAATAAAAGGTATCCACTGATGCAATCTAAGACATGTTGCCATGGCCTTGTTGAATTTGGATTTCTAATTATCAATTGATTTTTTTTATATATAGATCTAATTACATCTGGAATTAGACGATCTTCGGACCAATCTCCCCCCCCTATTACATTGCCTGCTCTTGCAGAAGCTATTAGTATTTCTCCTTGCTGATTGAAGAACGACTTACGATAACTACTTATTAGTAACTCAGAGCATGCTTTTGAAGAACTATAAGGATCATGCCCACCCAGAGTGTCTGTTTCTCTATAGCCCCATTCCCACTCATTGTTTAAATAGCACTTATCACTAGTAATGCATAATATTGACTTAATACTACTGGTTACTCTACATGCCTCCAAAACCTCTGCTGTTCCAATCACATTTGTTGTCCAAGTTTCTATAGGTAATAAATAAGATCTACGAACTAATGGTTGAGCAGCAAGATGAAAAACAATTTCAGGTTGAAAGCTGGAAAAGATTTCTTTCAATTTTTCTCCTTTTCTTATATCGCATCTGCAGTCATTAATTTCTAAATTAAGTAAATCCCAATGATTAGGCGTGGTTTCTGGGTCTAAAGAGACGCCACATATTTCCGCACCTAATTCCTTTAGCCATAAAGTAAGCCAACTTCCTTTGAAGCCTGTATGCCCTGTAATAAGAACACGCCTACCTTTATAAGTATTGTTGAAGAGTGTAGTCATTCAGTTGAGGTTAGGGGGTTGATTGCTTATTCCCATTTTTTCCATGGAGCATTTCCTTCTTCCCAAAGCTTTTCTAGCAAGATCTTTTCTCTTAAAGTATCCATTGGCTGCCAGAAACCATTGTGTGTAAATGCCATTAATTCTTGCTTCTGAACTAATGCATTTAAAGGTTCGTCTTCCCATGATGTTGAGTCACCATCTATTAGATCTATCACTTTTGGGCTAAGAATAAAAAAGCCTCCATTAATTAGACCACCATCTCCTCTTGGTTTTTCTGAAAAATTAAGTACTAAATTCCCATCTTGTTGAATTGCTCCATATCTTCCGGGTGGACTTACTGCTGTGATCGTACCCAACTTCCCATGGTCTTGATGAAAAGAAATCAATGATTGAATATTGACATCACCTAATCCATCACCATAGGTAAAGCAAAATGCATCTTCATCATTTATATAATCACGAACTCTCTTCAATCTTCCTCCAGTCATTGTGGCTTCTCCAGTATCAACTAATGTGATTTTCCAGGGTTCTACTTTCTGATTGTGAACAATCATATTATTTTGGCTTAAATCAAATGTTACATCGGACATATGAAGGAAATAATTCGCAAAATATTCTTTGATCACATAGCCTTTGTAACCACAACAGATTACAAACTCATTTACTCCATAGTATGAATATACTTTGAGAATATGCCATAGTATTGGCCTCCCTCCAATCTCAACCATTGGCTTCGGCTTTACGAGTGTCTCTTCGCTTATGCGAGTTCCAAGACCTCCAGCCAAGATGACAGCTTTCATATCAACAATTTTCTATTATCAAAATATCACTTTTATAGATTATTTCAGCTGCTCAGTAGATGCTCCTATAAAGATCCAGTTCAAAAATCAGCATATCAAAGAGTATGAGAGGAGAGAAAGCAAGGCAGGCCTGCTTTGCAAAGCTTGATAGCAACTTTAACAAATTTGTTGATTTTTTAAAGATATAATTAAAGAGACTTTTTAATATCACTTCTTAAATAGGCTATTTAATAACAAATTATTTTCCATGCCATTCTTGTAACCATGCTTGCCACATTAAAATTGTCCAAAGTCGATTAGTGTGATCAAATTTTTCACTTAAATGCTGCTTCCAAAGTTTTTGAATTAGCTCTGGTTGCAGATAGCCTTGCTTTCTTATTAAAGAATTTGAAAGTAAATCTTCTGCCCATGGTCTAAGCTCATTTCTCAACCACATCCCAATAGGCATTGCAAAGCCAGCTTTTGGACGGTCGATTAAATGTTGTGGAACATATTTATATAAAATTTGCCTTAAAGCCCATTTGCTTTGTCCTTGATCAGAGTCTTTTCGGATTTTCATTTTCATTGGAAGGCGACAAGCAATTTCAGCCACTCGATGGTCTAAAAAAGGAGATCGGGTTTCGAGTCCAACTGCCATCGCTGCTCGATCTACCTTTGTAAGAATGTCATTCGGGAGATAATTAAGAGTGTCATAAGCCATCATGCGAGCGACTGGATCTCCTAAAAGACTTTCTGGTAGAGACCAATCAATCGGGGAGGAGGCTTCGCAAATATCTCTATTGAGCAGCATGCTTTTTGGATCTCTCCACTCACTTACTAAAGAACGATATAGTTCATCAGATGTTCGAACATTGACCAGTCTGTCTGCAAGCTTGTGTGCTTTGTGACCTACTTGATTTATTGGTAAATAATGCCCTATGCAATCCCAGCGAGAAGGAGGGATGCTGTTAACCACAGATCCTAAAATATGTCTTATACCTATAGGCAGCCAAGAAAGTTGATTCCATATTCTTGGTCCCCAGAAATATCGGTTGTAGCCTCCAAACAGCTCATCCCCACCATCTCCACTTAATGCAACTGTTAGGCCTTTTTTACGTGCTTCTCTGCAAACCAGATGCGTAGGTAATTGAGAAGAGTCTGCAAAGGGCTCTGAATAGATCCTAGGCAAACTTGTGATTAATTCAAATGCATCATTTGCAGTAAGAATGGTCTCCGTATGATCAGTGCCTAAGTGATCAGCAACAGCCCGAGCATATGGTGCCTCGTTATAACTATTTTCTTCAAAAGCAATTGTCATAGTTCTGACAGGCTGCATACTATTTTTTTGCAAAAGAGCAGTTATTAAAGAAGAATCAATGCCACCAGATAAGAAAGAACCCAATGGAACATCTGCAAGACTTTGTTGATTGATAGTTTTTGCTAGAGTACTCTCTAGTTGCAATAAGCCTTCTTTTTCTTCTAGGAAAAGATTTTCTTTGCTATGTTCTAAAATCGAACGAAAGCACCACCAAGACTTAGGCTTAGGCATAATACTTTGAATTGGATATGAAAAGCTAATTATTTGCCCTGGGCAAAGTTGTTTAATATTTTTATAAATACTGTTCGGCGAAGCTAATACAGAAAAACGAAGTAATTGAGTTAATGATTCGGTACTTATTGTATTATTAAAAGCAGGAATTGAACGAATTGCCGAAAGCTCAGAGGCAAAGACTAAAGACTTTTCATTACTATCTCCAGTAAATCCATAATAAAGAGGTTTTTCTCCAAAACGATCCCTGACTAAATGCAATATTTTCTGTTTTCTATCCCATAGAGCAATAGCGAACATTCCCACACTTTTCTTAAGAGTATTTTCGATCCCCCAAGCCTCAAAAGCCGCAAGAAGTGTTTCTGTATCACTATGGCCATGCCATGGAGGGGCTTGATTTTCTATAAGAAGAGATTTTCGAAGATCTAAATGGTTATATATTTCTCCATTGAATGCAATTACATATCTACCAGAATTGCTAATCATTGGCTGATGACCAGCTTGGCTAAGATCTAAAATGGAAAGACGTTGATGCGTAAGTATTAATCCTTTCTCAGCGTCATGCCATTCACCAAAATCATCCGGCCCACGATGAGAAATACTGCGAGACATTAATCTTGCATTCTCTTGTAGATCATCCTCAGATGTATTATGAAATCTCCAAAGGCCTGCCAATCCACACATATTTTTAACTGCGTTTTATTGCTCTTACCACTGTAGAAGAGCCTCCTGAGTAATTTACAACACCAGCAAATGAGATATCACACCCATTGGATGTAAACATTTTCTTGACATCTTCAACCCTCTGTGGTGAATCGTACTCAGGTGATAATCCATCAAAAGTATCCATTATTGCCCACTCGCGTCTTTGTGACCTACTCAAAGTAGGCGGCAATGATCGCACATCAGTAATAGGGATAAAACGTGTTAGAAGACTACAACCAATAGCACAAAGTAGGTCAAATGCTATCAACATCCATCTGATATTTAGGCGAATTAGATTAAGTAAAAGTCTCTTAGGCATTCTTTTAGTTATAGGTCTAAAGATATATTTAGAATGGATTTTTGTATACCATCCTTTTATTGGATAGAAATCAACAACTATTTCACCACCTACCTTGGCTTTTTGAATAAGAGATTTTATCGATGTTGCAAATGAAGGAGTATGTTGGAGAACACCAAGGCAAAAAACTTTATCAAACGTGTTATCTGCAAATGGCATTTGGTATATAGATGCTTGTGCTAATTGAAGTCGACTCCCATAATTTAAATTATTTCTCCGGTTTGCTTCGACAGCATTAGAAAAGTCTATGCTGTGTAATGTTGCCTTTGTAGTTCGTAAAAAGGCCTCTGTAAACCTCCCTGCACCACTTCCAACCTCTAGAATATTTTCGCCACTTAATTTATCCGGTGACCAACCTGTTGACCCATAGAATCGAACTTCTGTAAGGCTAGAATTAGAATATATATCTAATTGAGTTTGTTCAAATATATTCCATTGGAACCCAAAGCTTTCTGAATAATTCTCAATGGGGCAGAACCTAGGAATTCCTTCTAAAATGGGGAATCTTTCCTTAGTCGCCTCAGAGATGTAACTCTCTCCAGACTTGACTAAAGGTGATCCTGTAACTGGACAGCAGAATAAGTTATTCACCTGAATATAATAACTTAAGATCTAAATTTAATCTAGGGAAATTAACTTGGAAAGGTCTCTTCTGCTTTCCTCGTTGTCTGAAAATCGATCCAATATAGATTTGTGCAAATTAGTGCCAAGCCTCTTCCTTCTAGAGGGGTCATTTATTAGTGAGGCAATTGCTTTCGACCAGACCTCTGAATCATCCTCTTGAGAAAGGACAAGAGAATTAACTGAATCTTGTAAATATTCATCAAAGTCGCCCACTCCAGAACAAGCAATGACAGGGCATCTAACTAAGCCTGCTTCCTTGATTACACTACAACTCGCTTCTGCAATAGAAGGATGAAGGAGGATATCAGAGGCTTCAAGTAATTCCATAATATCTTTTCTAAAACCAAGAAAATGGACTTGCTCTCCCAATTTTTTCTCTATAATTTCTTTTCTCAAGCTATTTTCTTCTGGCCCAGTATCTGGAATAAGACAGTTAAAATCTAGTCCTTTCTCTTTGAGTTTTGATAAAGCCTCAATAACTAATAGGTGCCTTTTTTCTGGTACCAACCTAGATATTATTGTTAATAAAGGTCCCTTATATTTTTCACGTATAGAATTCACTCGTTCCTGCGAGATATTTGGATATTTTTTGAAGTCGTAGGAATATCTAAGAAGAGATACAGATCTCTTTTTTAATCGCTCATATTTGATCATGCGATTTCTAATTGATAATGCTGGGACGACCTGAAGAGGACTTAGAAGATTAACGACAAAATCACCAATATATGAATTTATATTTAAAGGCTTATAATGATGTCTAAATGTGATTAAATTGGGTTCTAAATTGAATATTTTAAATGCTAAAGAAGATATCATATTTGCTTGCTGAAGATGAGAGATTACAAGTTTAAAACTTTTGCCTCGAATTAACTTAGAAAGTTGTAAAGCTCCTAAGAAATATCTTCTGATTCCATTATTTGGAAGTGGCTTCAGAGAAAAAGAGTTAACACCACACTCCTTTAGATAAGAATGAAGTTCTCCAGGCACATCAATACTGCAGAATGTCACTTCATATCCAAGTCGTTTTAGATGAAGTATCTGCGTCTCAATCATAATTGTCCGTTTATTCGATAGATAGAAGAAAAATATCTTCTTAGGTTTGGTCACAAAATCTAGTTTACTCATAAGAAAAATAATTAAATTGAATAGATTTAATCTTTTTGGATTAGTGCATTTTTGCAGTTAGTAGCCTTTGGGAATCATTTCTAATTGTTTTATAGTATCGGCGGCAAACCATTCATCAGGATAGATATCTCCACAATATAATTGATCTTTTTCTATTAATGATGACCAAATTGAATAGAAGTTTTCAGCTGGTTTTATTAGACTATTTATTTTTTTTGGATTTATAACTTGAATGCCAGAACAATATATATCTGATGGCTCATTACGACTTAATCGCTTTATCAGATTGTTTTTGTGAAATATGTAATCACCTTCTAAACCTTCTATTGGCTTTACAGGGACAACCATTGCTGCAGGAGATCCAAAACTATAGTATTCGTCTGCAATTAAGTCAAAATCTAACTTTATAATATTATCGCAAGTAAGCACATATACAGGTTCATCTAATTCTTTCATAAGTGTGTTAAATATCCACCAAGCATTGTCCTTCCCAGAGGTATCGAACAGACCACTTACCCCTATATCTATTACATGCTGTGCCAAGACAGCACCTTTATAGCCTACTGTTATGTATATATTTGGCACAACTGACTTTACTTTCTTTATCCCTTGAGAAATAAGGGTGGAACCATCATATGGAGCCATTGCTTTAGGTACATTTTGGGTTAATGGCATCATTCTTGAGCCTCTACCTGCGGCCATTATTAGCGCATATGTTATTTTTTTGACCACTATATTGACCATAGGCTGAATTCATTATAGGACTTAGTTCAATGTCCATGAAACCTTTTCTTTTAAGTCTAAACATTCTTGCGGGTTCCAAAACATCTAATTGATTTAGTAAATACTCTTTTGACATCTCTAGGGTTTATTTTAAGGAGAGGTACTCTTTTGTATTTAAGACCTGATCTTAATAGCTCGACTCTTTTTTACTATAGAGCAATCTTTATTGACAAGGCTATAAACCTCTTAGAAAAAATAAAGTAAGGATTAATTCCAATCGCTTGAATTAGAAGCCTGAAAGCCTTGGATTTATTTTTTTTATTCAAGGAGTAGAGTGCTTGATGGTAGAAGTAATTTGAATTTACTAGGTGTAGGTATTTTGAATATTTTCTAACAAGATTTTTCCGGCTTTTTATATATTTTATAATAAAAGATCTTTGGTATTCTAGATTTGAATACATTTCGCTATATACAGATCTACCTGCATGCTCTCTTGTAGCACAAGTTGTTACGGGCAGCCTAGTGAAATTGTACATGGTAAGGATCTCAAACCATATCAAGTAATCTTCAGAGCCAACCATTAAAGGATCTTCTGTAAAGCGTAAAGTTTGATAAATTTTACGATGAAGGAACACGCCTATACATGAAATATAATTCCCCTTACATATCTCTAGTGTTTGATTTTTTGTATTAATCTTTTTGAAATGTACCTTATCTATACCAGAATAATTGAACTTATCAAACTTAGGAGCGAAAAAAAACGAAGATGAATTAGTAATCGCATGTTTATAGGCTTCTTCTAGGCAATCGGGATACATAATATCATCAGCATCTAGAAGGGTTAGAAATTCACCTTTTGAAGACTCTATTCCTCTATTTCTAGAGTAACCTCTTTCCATATTCTTTTCATTTTTTATATAGGTTATTCGGCCATCATTCAAATATTTCACGATCATATTATCTGTTCCATCATTTGAGCAGTTATCTACGACAATTACTTCGAATGATGCGAAATTCTGATTAAGTACTGAATTCAGAGTGATTTCTAGGAGGTCTCTCCTATTGTAAGTTGGTATTACTACAGAGAAGAATGGGTGCGTACTCATTTTTCAGGTGAATATTACCCTTGTTTTCAATATATTATTATAATAGCATAATTTCAGAGACGAATGAATAGTTAATTATCGAGTTTATTATAAAAATCTCTAATTCTTAAAAGAAGTAATTGATTAATACTGCGTAAGTATTAGCTTTTCCCTAAAGCTCTTTTAGCATAGTTTGCTATTGTATAAAGATAATCGTTCAATTCTTTATGCTCAAAGAAACTATTCTAATTACAGGAGGCTCTGGATTTCTAGGGAGAAACCTAGCTTTAGAATTGCGCAAAGATTTCAATATAGTTTTGGGCTCTCGAAATAATGGGATAAATTATCTTGCCTCAGATACGACGGGTTGTCAGGTGGCCCCAATGGATATAACTAGTGTCTCTTCAATTAAGGATGTCTTGCAGAGATATAACCCTCAGCACATTATTCATGCAGCTGCGACAAAATTTGTCGACATTTCCGAAAAAAATCCATTTGAATGCATAGACATAAATATCGCTGGCACTCAGAATGTTGCTCGATTGGCAATTGAAAATGGTATTAAATCAGTAATAGGTATAAGCACAGATAAAGCAGCATCACCAATAGGAAATATCTATGGCCATTCCAAGGCAATAATGGAGAGACTTTTTAGTGGGTTAGATACATATAGTGATACCATATTTACCTGTGTAAGATTTGGAAATATAGCTTGGTCTACTGGTTCTGTACTCCCCTTATGGCAAAGAATGACTACTGAAAAAATGCTTGTAGAGACCACTGGATTAGGTATGAGGAGGTTTATGTTTTCTATTAATGAAGCAGTAAAACTAGTAAAGACTAGTTTGCTTCATAGGGCCATGTTAAAGGGTGGTATATTATCATCTTATATGAATAGTGTAGAAATAAAAGACTTATTAGAGGTGTGGAAGGAATTGCATAATGTTGATTACAAGCAAATCGAAAGGCGAATAGGAGATAAGATTGATGAAGTGTTAATCAGTGAATTTGAGGCTTCATCGACCAAGGAAATTATTTTAGATGGCACACCTTATTTGTTGTTGAAATTCAATCACCATTTCGATAACTCTATAAAAGGTGAAATTTCGAGTGCAACAGCTTCTAAAATGTCTTATTCAAGTATGAGGAGTTTGATACTAAACAAACCAGAAATCTAGTCAAATCTATTTTGAAATCAGAAATAAACTATAGAGAAAGTTCATCAATTATTGAATATTAGAATGAGTTGTTTTTATGATTAAAACACTCTGTAGATAATAACTTATAGTCAAATCCCTTTTTAAAGCTCTTCAGTTTGGGTCTTCTCTTTTTCAACTTATTCACTAGATCTTAAGTCAATCACACGGTCACATTTCTCTAGTGTGGATAAACGGTGAGCGACCATAACTATTGTGAGATCTTTCTTCATGCTGGTAATAGCATCTACAACAAGTGCTTCCGTTTGATTGTCGAGAGCACTTGTTGCTTCATCAAGTATTAAAAGAGAGACATCTTTGTAGAGAGCACGAGCTATTGCAATTCGTTGTCTTTGCCCTCCACTTAGAGAGATTCCTCTTTCCCCAACTGAGCTATTGTAGCCATCGGGCAATGATTCGATAAAGCCAGCAATTTGGGCTTTACTAGCAACATATTCAACCCTTTTCATATCAATATTTTTTGGATCAATGCCAAAGGCTATATTTTCCGAAATGGTTGTATCGGTCAGAAAAATATTCTGAGGAACATGAGAAAGTCCAGCTTTCCATGAAGAGAGTAATTCTTTATTCATAGTGTCATGAAGGTTTTTACCATCTACGTGAATCTCTCCATTGGTTGGTTCTAAGAGTCCCATAAGTAAGTCAATAGCAGTACTTTTTCCGCTTCCTGACGTGCCAATGACCCCAATTTTTTCACCTCGCCTTATTTTTAATGAAAAGTTTGACAGGATATCGCTCGCACCAGCATCATATTTAAAACTGACATTATTGAAACTAATTTGATCTTTGAAGCAGAGTTTCTTAAAGCCATTTTTTAAGTAGTTATTTGGTAAAGGTTTGTTTATTAAGCAAATGACATTTTCCAAGCTTGACTTTGAGCCTCTACAGGCAACAGAGCTCTCGTAAAATTTCTGTGCCATTGGAAGTAATCTTTGTGAACCAAGAGCCAAGGCTCCTAATAGTGGTAGGGCTTTTGTTACTCCACCATTCATTACTAGCCAGCAACCAGCAATTGCTATTAAAACCATTGCTAATGGTTCAAGTATGAACCTTGGAAAACCTGATTGAAAGAGCTTCTTTGCTTGAACTCTTCTCAACTTATGGTCAGTATTAAAGTGTATGGTAGAGAAAAAAACCTGATTGCTCTCAAGTATTATCTCGCGAATACTACCTAGACTTTCTTGTAATGTCTTAATTAAATTCCTTTCTAAATACACCTGGCTTTGGCTCAGTCTCTCTATAGAACGCTTGTTTAAATAAATTATCAATGAGTAGAGAATAGTAATAGATAGGCCTAGTGAAAATGTTAAGTTGAAATCTATTAATAACAATGTAATTATTAGGCTGAGTCCTACAGTGCCAGAGCTAATTAATGTTAATAGGGGGATAAGGACCTGATATTTCAGGGTATTCATGTCTAGTGATAAAGAGGCTATAAGCTCACTGCTGTTTACTTTTATATGACTGGAGTATGGCTGCGAAAGAATCCTTTTATAAGCTTCAGAGCTTAAGTCAGAGGTTATTGCCGCAACAACTCTTCCGCTAAGCCACAGATTAAGAATACGTATTGCTCCCGATATTATTGCTGAAAAAATAAACAATAGTGTAACTGGCAGGATTAACTCCCCAGGTGAATCTATCCCTATCGCCTTTGCACTTTGTTGAACTAGACTATTACTCCAGATTGCATTTGGATTGGCTAATACGGCAAGGAAAGGTAGAACAGTCGCTAGGCTTAAAACCTCTGAAAGTCCGCTCAATAAAATCAAGAAAAATAGTATATAAAGTTGTCTCTTTCTTTTTTTATACAATTTATGCCAAAGCTCTATTACCAATTCAAGAACACTAGAATTTGTTAGCTTGCTTTTTTCCCTGAGCATATATTAATTATCCTCCGGTATTAAAAAGCTATATTCTTTTAGCCGATAATGATTTGCCTTGACTCTTGTAAGCATCAAAAGTTTTTCTTTTTTTTTGACCTTTATATTGATTGGATTCATGAGATTGTTTTTCTAAAATAACTTATGGTCTCATCAAGTCCATCTTCAAGTTCTACTTTGGGCTGCCATCCCAATTCCTTACGCGCTAGTTCAATAACAGGTTTTCTTTGAAGAGGATCATCGTCAGGTAGTGGCTTATTAACAAATTTAAGTTGAGGGTTTATTTTTGTACGAATAATTTCTGCCAACTCTCTTATCTTAAACTCTACTGGATTACCTATATTTATAGGACCTGAATGCTTTCCATCCATTAAAAGTCTTATGCCATTTACTAAATCTTCTATATAGCAAAAACTTCTAGTTTGATCTCCATTGCCATAGAGTGTAATTTCCTCACCTCGTAAAGCTTGGACAATAAAATTACTAACAACTCGTCCATCATCTGGCAACATCCTAGGACCATATGTATTAAAGATTCGCACGATCCGAATATCCACCTGATGCATTCTTTGATAGTCACAACATAACGTTTCAGCAATACGCTTTCCTTCGTCATAACAACTCCTAATCCCAATAGTATTTACATAACCCCTATAGCTTTCTGGTTGGGGGTGCACTTCTGGATCTCCATACACTTCACTAGTACTTGCGAGTAATAACCTTGCTCCTACTCTTCTTGCAAGGCCAAGCATATTATATGTTCCTAAAAAACTGGTCTTTGCAGTTTTTATGGGATTGTACTGATAATGGACTGGTGATGCTGGACAAGCTAAATGCCATATACGATCAACTTCTAATAGTATTGGCTCAGTAACATCGTGGCGTATAAGTTCAAATCGAGGGTGCCCAATCCAATGCTCAATATTAATCTTTCTACCTGTAAAATAATTATCTAGGCATATAACTTCCTCTCCTGACTTCATAAGTTTATCTATTAAGTGAGAGCCTACAAACCCCGCACCACCTGTGACTAAATTTCGAGTTATTGAAGATGGCATGAGATTACTGTTTAGCCTTTAATGAGTGGATTTGGCAATGCCATCTCCAGGCATGCTGCAAAATTGTATTGAGATCGCTATATATTGGCTTCCAATTTAGTGTTGAATAAGCTTTGTTTGACGATGCAACCAAAATCGGTGGATCTCCTGCTCGACGGGAACTTACTTTGGTTTTGAGAATACCACCAGTTATTTCTTGAGCAGCATTAATCACTTCTTGAACCGAGTACCCTTTGCCAGTGCCCAAGTTGAAGATCGTAGGAGAAAAGCTTTTTAGGGAGGGCTCTTTGTTCAGCCACTCCAACCCTAGTAAATGTGCATTGGCTAGATCAGTGACATGTATAAAATCCCTGATACAGGTTCCATCTTTTGTTGGATAGTCATCACCATAGACCTTGATTTCAGGAATTCGGCCTGTGATCGCATCTAGAACTAAAGGGATTAAATGTGTTTCAGGACTATGGCTCTCACCAAGATCTCCCTCGGGATCAGCCCCAGCTGCATTGAAATAACGGAAAATGATACTTTTAAGACCATAGGCGACTCCAAAGTCTTCTAATAATTGCTCTACCATTCTCTTGCTCCGTCCATAAGGGTTTATTGGTTCTGTAGGTGTTAGTTCAGAAATCGGCAGTTTTTCTGGGACTCCATAGGTTGCACATGTGCTGGAGAAAACAATAGAAATGCTTGGAAGATTGGCAAGACTCTCGCGACGTTGATTCTCTATGACTATTGCTTCTAAAAGGGCAAGTGAATCTCCAACATTATTTCGATAATACTTGGCAGGATTGGTAACACTTTCTCCTACATAGGCATAGGCGGCAAAATGCATTACTGCTTCAACTGGTTCATTAAGACCATTTTTTTTACTCGTTAGCTCTGAATAATTACCTCTGAGCAACTCAGTTAATAATCTCTTGTTACCTACTTGGCCTATTACTAAAGGAACAGCGAGTGTTTTTTCCACAACCTCACGATGACCATGAACAAGGTTGTCAAGCACAATGACTTTCTTACCTGCTTTCTGTAAGGCTCTAACAGCATGACTGCCGATATAGCCACCTCCCCCTGTGACGAGAATGCTCATCCAGGCTTCTTAGAAGAAGGACTAACAAAAAATATATATAACTCTGGATTGTTGATCACAATCGAATGGGCTCCAATTCTCTTGGGACCATACCTTTTAAATCTATTAAGAGTGATTGTTCATCAATCATTAGTTGCCATTGCTCAGAAGGCATCTGGGCAAATTGCCAGTGAGCAACAGCAGCAATTATAGCTTTATACTTAGGGCCAAAAGGAATTTCTTTCAATACTTCTAAGCCATATTCATGTTTTGCTGCCAGAGGGTCAATCCAAGGGTCCACAATTATTGGTTCCATTGCATAAGACCTCAACGCTTGAATTACATCAATGACTTTTGTGTTGCGTAAATCAGGGCAATTTTCTTTGAAGCTGAGTCCAAGGATTAGAACTTTTGTCCCTCCAATGATTAGCCCTTGACGGGCCATAGAAAGTACAAGTTGTTCAACAATCCAAACTCCCATCCCATCATTGATTCGTCTCCCCGCTAAAACAACTTGGGGGTGATAGCCGAGTTGTTCAGCTTTGTAGGTGAGGTAATAAGGATCGACCCCAATACAATGCCCTCCAACCAATCCAGGCCTAAAGGGTAAAAAGTTCCATTTAGTTCCGGCTGTTTCAAGTACATCAAGAGTATCGATTCCTTGTCGTCTGAAAATAATTGCTAATTCATTGGCTAAAGCGATATTTAGATCTCTTTGAGTGTTCTCGATAACCTTCGCTGCCTCCGCAACTTTTATTGACGGGGCTTTGAAAGTTCCTGCTTTTACAATGGAACCATAAAAGTCATCGACCCATTGTGCTGCTTCAGGGGTGCTTCCGCTGGTTACTTTTGTAATTGTAGTGAGACGATGTTCCTTGTCTCCTGGGTTGATTCTCTCAGGACTGTATCCACATACAAAACCTTTAGATGAGTCAATCTTGTTAAACGCCAACCCGGACTCGCTTTCTAGAATAGGTACACACACTTCTTCAGTAGCTCCTGGGTAAACGGTGCTCTCATAAACAATCACAGGAATTGATAAATTGCCTTTTGATAAGCGAGACTTTGCTCTTTCTTGCAAGGCTTTACCAACCGTTGAAGAGGCCATCTCCAAAGGTTTGAGGTCTGGGCGCTTTGATCGGTCTATAGGGGTTGGCACAGTAACAACAAATATATCTGCTGTTGCTAGTAGTGACGTGTCATTGGTCAACTCTAAATAGATAGCTTGATCAAGCTCATCTTTGGTTATTTCATTGCTTTTATCTAATCCATCTCGAAGTTCAGCCAATCTTTCCTTGTTTATGTCAAAACCAATCACTTTTCGGGTCAGAGTTTCTCCAGTCCGGACACAATTTTGGCGTTTAGCAAATTCAACTGCCAAAGGGAGTCCAACGTAGCCAAGTCCTATGATCGCTACAGTGCAGTTTTTGTGTGCAGGTAACCCCATAGCGTCTTTAGTGAATTAACAATTTAAACGACTTACAGTGAATAAAATCGACGATACCAAGCAACAAACTTTGCAACGCCTTCTTTCACACTCGTATTGGGCTTGAAGCCTGTCCATGCTTCTAAAGCATTTGTGTCTGCTGCAGTTGCTGGAACATCCCCAGGTTGCATAGGTAAGAACTCTTTTTTTGCTTTGATCCCAAGAGCCTCTTCAACAGCACTGATGTAATCCATTAATGGTGTGGGATTCGAATTCCCGATATTGAAAATTCGATGCGGAGCCCAACTTGTGGCTGGATTAGGGGTTTTCGGGTTGAAATTTTGATCAGGAGTTGCTGGTTTGTCCAAGACTCTGATGAGACTTTCAATAATGTCATCTATGTATGTGAAGTCTCGAACCATTTGCCCTTGATTAAATATTTGAATTGGTTCGCCAGACAAAATTGCTCTAGTGAATAGAAATAAGGCCATGTCTGGACGTCCCCATGGCCCATAGACAGTAAAAAAGCGGAGGCCTGTCGAGGGCAAGTTGTAAAGGTGGCTATATGAATGAGCCATTAATTCATTTGCCTTTTTGCTTGCGGCATACAAGCTAACCGGATGATCAACCCCTTGATTTTCGATGAAAGGGAGATTGGTATTCCCTCCATACACTGAACTACTACTTGCATAAACCATATGCTCAACTTCATTGGCTCGACAACCTTCGAGAATATGCCCAAATCCAACGAGGTTTGAATTTACATATGCAGAAGGATTCTCAATTGAATATCGAACTCCCGCTTGAGCTGCCAGGTTTACTACTTTTCTTGGATTGTTTTTGGTGAAAGCGTCCTTTACAGCTTCTTGGTCTTCAAGGTCGCCTTTGATCAAGGAAAAGTAATTCCCGGTTTTATTGGCAACTGCCTCTAGTTCTTTTAATCGAGCTCCTTTCAACCTAGGATCATAATAAGAATTTAAATTGTCGAAACCAATTACAGGTGTTCCTCTTTCAATTAATCTTTTGCTGAGGTGAAAACCAATAAAACCAGCAGCACCAGTAACTAATACAGTCATTTAATAGTTTCAGGCTTTGAAAGGTGTTCCTTTTGGCTTGCAGTAGATAGAGAAAAGCCCATAGATTCTTGTTGCCAATCCATCAATTTTGTTCCCCATCTGTCTGTATTGAGACAACTAAACTCTTCTCCTAGAAGAAGCAAGCGATTCTTATAGTATTAGAGGTGCCAGGACCCAGATTTGAACTGGGGACACGGCGATTTTCAGTCGCCTGCTCTACCAACTGAGCTATCCCGGCATGATTTTGCTCAACCAATAGATTTTAGATCACAGTGTGAGTGGGGTGGAGATCGTTGATGCCATTATTCCTGAGGGCTTTTCTTATATGCCTATTGAGTTGGGTCTTTAATGGATTGATAGGGCTGCTGCGGAGGCTTAAGGCCTCTTTGCGACCTCTCCAATCATGGCAACCAAGGTTTTGTGAGCATCCACACTATCAACAAGCCTGTGATCGAAAGGGATCTCAATTTCAATACCATCTACAGCCAATCTCATTGAAAGAGGGCTAATTGCCAGCATTGTTGCTTCAATTGGATTTTGCAATTCTCCATAGTGAATGGCATAGGAAATGACAGCATCTTTGTGGTCTTTGTTCATGTGATTGCAAATTCTTTTGCTTACTTCATCTGTGAGAGGCTCGGAGTTCATAAGATTCGTAATCAAAAACAGGCCAATATATATAGTTTATGCCTATTCATACAATAAGACTTTAACTGATAATTTGGGATAGGGCTAAGAGTATTAAAGCTTTATCAGATTGACTTCGACATGCATATTAGACAAAGAAAGTGTTAAATATATAGGGGAATATAGTAATTCTAATTTTAATACAAGCTCTAATTAGGAGTTCTTTGCATCGTTCAAAATAGATCTATTTAAAATAGCTGTTAATGCAATCATCGCTACCCCTTGAGCAGGAGGATTTGTAGACCTCCTAATTTGCACTCCAATTTTTCGCTCCCTTAACCTCTTCCATTGTGGATTAGATGCGCCACCTCCAATTGTCACTATTCTCTTTGGCATTTCAGCTCCTAGATCTACTAATCTGCGCCATCCTTGGGCTTCGATTTCTGCAAGGCTTTCGAGAAGTGCATGTAAGTAAAGAGAATCACTGACTGGTCTTGGTCCTAAAATTGGCTGTAAAGTTGGATCATTAATTGGGAACCTTTCTCCTGCAAAGGGGAGTGGACGAAGTTTTATATTGCTATCTACTTCTGGGTTGATTTGTTTGCTTAATTCTTTAATTTGTTGCTCAGAGAAAAACTTTTTAAGAACAGCTCCACCTGCATTCGAAGAACCTCCTGCCAACCAGTGATCACAAATACGATGATTCGTAATTCCTGCACCTTTTAATGGCGTTTCCACAAAACGCTTAAGAACAATTGTGCTTCCTAGGACTGTTATGCCTTCTTCAGGTGTTGGATTAGCTGTAATTACAGCAGCATTTGAATCGGTTGTACCAGCAATAATTAACATGCTCTGAGGCAAGCCTAGTATTCTTGCTTTTGCTGAAGATAACTTGCCAATTACTTGTCCAGTTTTTACTACTTTAGGCAAACTCTCTCTCCAGGCGAGATTTGCAAAAGCTTTTGGCCAGCAACTTTTAATAGGATTCCATCCAAGTTTGAGATTGTTAGATTCCTCTCCATATCGCCAGTCATCAATGAACCATCCACTCATCCAATCTGCTTGATGACGCAATATAGAATTCATACCATTTTGTGATATTAATTGAAGAGCTCTTGCAAAACTACTACCAACCATATCAACTTGATTATCAGGTACAAGCTGTAATATTTTTGCCTTTTGTTCAATACATTCCATGTAATAAGGCAAGGCCTCTGATATTGGATCCCCATTTTTTTGACAGGAAACTAAAGTCCCAGAAGTTCCATCTATAGAGCAAGCCTTAAGGTTATTTCTTATTGAACTTGGTATCTCTGTGATCAGCTTTATGCAGCAACTTTCCCAGTCTGAGCAGACGGCTAGGCCTGATGGATAGGAGATGTTATCACTATGGATTATTGTTTTATTTGCATCAATAACTACTATTCGAACCCCGCTTGTTCCAAGATCAATGCCTAGGAACAAATCAGTACTTTTCATTGGGATCTCATCATATTTTAAAGAGTCTTTTACGTCGGAGAACTTCTCAACTCTTTAGCTTTTTCCAATACGTTTTCCCAAGGTAAGTTCAGGTCCGGACGTCCAAAATGTCCATAAGCAGCTGTATCTCTATAAAAACGCCCTCCTCTAGCTTCTGGTAGTTCTCTTAGCTTGAATTCTTTAATAATTGCCCCTGGTCGAAGGTCGAAATGCTTTTTGACTAATTCGGTTAGAGATACATCTGAAATTGTTCCACTCCCAAAGCTTTCAACAAGGATTGAAACTGGGTTGGCAACCCCAATAGCATAACTAAGTTGTACCTCGACTTTTCCCGCAAGGCCTGCAGCGACGATGGATTTTGCAACATAACGTGCTGCATATGCTGCTGATCTATCAACTTTAGTGGGATCTTTTCCGGAGAAAGCCCCGCCGCCATGACGAGCATACCCTCCATAAGTATCCACAATTATTTTTCTTCCAGTCAGGCCTGCATCTCCTTGTGGTCCCCCTACTACAAATTTTCCAGTGGGGTTGACTAGAAAGCGAGTTTTCTCTGCATTTGGCTTTAGTTGAAGGTCAGATGTTGCGGGTATCACTACATGTTCCCAGAGGTCTTTTGTAATTCGGGCTCGAACTCCTTCCTCGCTAGAAACTCCGTCAATGTCGCTAGTATGTTGAGTGGAAATTAAAATGGTATCTATAGCTACAGGGTAACCGTCTTCGTAAACAACACTGACTTGAGTCTTTCCATCAGGTAATAAGTAATTCAATGAGCCATCGTGGCGAACAATGGAAAGTTGTCTGGATAACCTGTGTGCAAGGCTTATGGGGAGAGGCATAAGTTCAGGGGTCTCGTTGCATGCATAGCCGAACATGATGCCTTGATCACCAGCACCGACCTTGTCCAAAGGATCACCGTCATGGTCATCAGCCTCATTGACACCTTGAGCAATATCAGGCGATTGTTGATCAAGTGCTACAAGGACTGCGCAGCTATTTGCATCAAAACCTCCTGCCCTAGCACCGCTATAACCAATTTCGCTAATTACTTCCCTGATAAGGTTTATAAAATCAACTTTGGCTTTTGAGGTTACTTCTCCTGTGATTAGGCAGAGGCCAGTATTTACTACTGTTTCGCATGCAACCCTGCTATGAGGATCTTGAGTGAGAAGGGCATCAAGAACTGCATCACTAATTTGGTCACAAATTTTGTCTGGATGGCCTTCTGTGACGGATTCGGAAGTAAAGACGTAATTGCTCATAGTGAATTCATATCGATTGGAACTTTAGGGTTTTATTGAATTCTTATCTCATCCCAATGGTGAATTAGATGTTGGTGTTGTGTTAATTCGGGGGGGGTAGCCCATCCCGATGTATATCCTAGAACTATTGCTACACCTGCTTCTCTAGCCATTCGTAGATCAGAGTCAGCATCTCCAATTAGCGCACATTCCTTAGGGTCGATCTTAAGAATTTTGCAAAGTCCTTTGACTGCTGCTGGATTTGGTTTGGGAGGTGTATTTTGGGCACTCCATGAGGCTGCAATATAACTTTCAATATTATTTTTATTTAGAAAGCTGTGGATACCTTTTGGGCTGTCATTACTAATCAATCCTGTGATCAATCCTTCATTCTGAAAATGTTCTAAAGCGTTTAAAACGCCTGGGAGAAGAACCCTGTCTATCTTGAGTGACGCTTGGTGATTATCTAAGACATCTGCTAAATCGAATATTTGATTTGCCAAATCTATAGCACTAGGCCAAGTCTCTCCTAGCAGGCAAAGGACAGTAGCCGTAGAAATTAGGTTGCTTTCGCGTGATGCAATGGCCATTGTTCCGGCTGGGCTAAGACCTTGAGTTGTTAGTCCATACGTTTTCGAAAGCAGATGTTTGAGTTCATTTTTCTTTTTTTGGCTGGCTTTATTTGCTTGGAAAACTTTTAAGGCTTCTTGAATCCTTAGATTTGCGACTCTTACAAGATGATCTTCACTATTAGAAAGGGTCCCATCTTTATCTAATAGAACAGCTTTGATCTCGCCAACGGGATCTCCTCTCAGCAGAAGCCTAGACATTGCTTTGGCGAATTGATTAGACAGTCATAACTGCAATTGGGTCTTCTCCTTCCTCAGCTTGTTCAAGCAGCATTTGCTTATATCGCGCTGCCATTTCTTCGGCTTTTTCGAATACTTTCTGGGGATCAGTAAGCATGTCTCCTGGTTCTGGCTCTAGGGCTTTGGTGGACAATGAAATTCGCCCTCGCTCTGCATCTAGATCAATAATCATTACTTTCATTTGGTCATTAACATTAAGAACTGAATGAGGGGTCTCAATATGCTCATGACTTATTTCTGAAATGTGCAAGAGGCCACTGACTCCACCTATATCAATAAATGCTCCATAGGGTTTAATTCCTCTAACAGTTCCGATAACAACCTCACCGACCTCAAGACGATTCATCTTTCTTTCAACTAGTGCTCGTCTATGGCTGAGCACGAGACGATTTCTTTCTTCATCAACTTCAAGAAACTTTAATGGAAGAAAATCAGCAACAAGTTCTTCTTTGGCTTTACGGGTACTTATGTGAGATCCAGGTATAAAGCCTCTAAGCCCCTCTACTCGGACCAGTGCGCCACCTCGGTTTGTTGCAAAAACTTCTGAATAGATTGTTGCATCTTCTTTCTGCAGCTGCCGGACACGTTCCCAAGCTCTTTGATATTCAATTCGCCTGATTGACAGGGCAAGTTGTCCATCCTCATTCTCTTCACTCATGATGAAGAATTGCCTTACTTCGGATGGTTGAAGGACATCGCTTAATCCCTCAACTCTATTTATGGATACCTCTTGCATAGGCATAAAGGCTGCTGTTTTCGCGCCTATATCAATCATTGCTCCTTTTGACTCAAGAGCAAAAACGGTTCCGTTAACAATGTCCCCTGGCTTGAAGTTGTAGTCGTATTTACTTAGAAGCGATGCGAATTCATCAATGGTGAATCCAGCGCCATCTAAATCCTTCTTTTTGACACGACTAGAGGGATCATCGGCTGTTGGTATTTCGGCGGGAATACTTAAATCTTCAGTAGATTCTGGATTTGCATCAACAGAACTCTCAGCAGAATCAAGATTTTCTTTATCTGCACTTAATTCCTGAGTAGTTTCCTTTGAATTAGTTGACATGATGCAATGGCGGTCTGCCCATGAGCAGTGCGAAAGATTCCAATAGGGCCCGCCGACCTTTTGGAAGTTTGTTTGCCACTCTACAGATAGACCTCTTCTTCTTTAACCAACAGTTGCTAATTGGCCTTTGTCAGGCTTAAAAGTTTCTAAAGTTGCCACGAAATCATTGATGCCATGAAACTGACGATAAACAGAGGCAAATCGAACATATGCAACTTCATTTAGGTTCCTGAGCTGGTTAAGAACTAATTCGCCAAGTTCTGAACTATTGACCTCTCTGACATTTCCTTGCTGTAACTGAAGCTCTAATTCATCGACCATCATATTTATTTGACTGGTTTTAAGAGAAGTCTTTTCGCAAGCTCTTGTCAATCCAGTTATTAGCTTGCTTCTATTAAATATTTCTCTATTGCCATCACGTTTTAAAACCATTATGGGAACAGTCTCAACACGTTCGTATGTAGTGAAACGAAAATCACAATTTAGGCATTCTCGACGCCTACGGACACTTCTGCCGGCGTCTGCAGCTCTTGATTCAAGAACTCTGCTATCTGTGTTTTGGCATGAGGGGCATTGCATACTGCCCTATTCATAGAAAAGTAATTATTCTTACTTTATACATTGATTTGTGATATGAGAAGGGGCTTAGTTATTTATTGGGATAGATTTCTTGAAATTTTTTTTTCGGAAATCAAATAAAGAAAATTCAATAGTCAAAAGAGCACTTTTTTTGATCTTTCCAGATAAAAAAAGCCCCGCGAAAGCGGGGCTTTTTTTTTATCGATTGCTTTTGAACTTCGGGGGATCGCGGAAAGCGACACAGAAGAACAAGGTCACAAGCGCTAATGCGGTGATAAGTGTGTAAGTGAAAGCTGCCATAAAGATTCTTAGGTTTGTTTGCCTGAGTTAAAGGTTTGCCTGATTTAGGCTCGCCCAGGGACTCGTCGTGTGGAGTCGTCTCCAAGTTTTTTGAATAGACCGAATTCCACTTGATCGCCGATGTCTGGATCGATACCTGTCCAGGTATCGCTGAACAGAGCTCGGCCAGCATGCCACCAGTGTCCGAAAATAAACAGCAAGCCAAAGCACGCATGAGCAAAGGCAAACCAAGTTCTAGGACCACTTCGGAAAACACCGTCTGACTTGTAACGGTCTCTATCGAACTTAAAGGCTTCTCCTAGTTGAGCTTTACGAGCTAAACGCTTAACTACAACAGGATCTTTAAATGTTTGTCCATTTAATTCCCCGCCATAGATGGTTGCGGTTACGCCCGTTTGCTCGATGGAGTACTTAGCTTCTGCGCGACGGAATGGGATGTCGGCTCTAACAACTCCATCTTGGTCTTCCAAAATGACAGGGAAGTTCTCAAAGAAATTAGGAATTCTGCGAACTTCTAATTCATTACCTTCCTTGTCAGTGAAAGCAATATGACCTTGCCAGCCAGTTGGCACGCCATCTCCATTGACCATGGCTCCTGGACGGAATAGTCCTCCTTTAGCTGGGCTATTTCCTACATAGTCGTAGAAAGCCAACTTCTCAGGGATAGATGCGTAAGCCTCTGCTTTGGAAGCCCCACCATTTACCTCTGATTGAACTCTCCGACTGATTTCAGTCTTGAAGTAGTTGTTATCCCATTGATAACGAGTTGGACCATAGAGCTCGATTGGAGTGCTGGCTGTGCCGTACCACATGGTTCCTGCTACTACCATTCCTGCGAAATGAACAGCAGCTAGGGCACTTGCTAGTGCACCTTCGAGGCTTCCCATCCTTAGGTTCCGGTAGAGCCTTTCTCCAGGCCGGTTGGTCATATGGAAGTGACCACCAATAAAGCCAAGAAGCCCTGCACCAATGTGGTTGGCAGCTATGCCTCCAGGGTTGAACGGATTGAACCCTTGTGCACCCCAAGATGGAGTGACTTTTTCAACATGGCCAGTTAATCCATATGGATCGGAGACCCATAGGCCTATTAATGAGCAATGGCCAAGTCCAAATCCAAAGCAAATAACACCTGCGAGTGTGAGGTGAATACCAAAAATTTGGGGGAGATCAAGTGCTGCTTCACCTGTCCGGGTGTCTTCCCAGAGTTCTAGATCCCAGTAGGTCCAGTGCCAGATGGCAGCCAAGATCAATAGGCCGCTGAGGAAGATATGTGCTACTGCAACTCCTTCAAAAGTTGAATAAGGAAGTGCCTTGCCCCAAAAACCTAATGAATCAAGATCGAATGATCCAACTCCACCGGTTAGATCCCATCCGCTCCAGCTGCTTGTAACACCTAAGCGAGCAGTCATCGGCATGACATACATGCCTTGACGCCACATTGGGTTCAGGACTGGATCAGATGGATCGAAGATCGCTAATTCATATAGGAGCATGGAGCCGGCCCAACCGGCTAACAAAGCTGTGTGCATGAGGTGCACGGCCAGGAGTCGGCCGGGGTCGTTTAGAACGACGCTGTGCACCCGATACCAGGGCAATCCCATGGGGTCAGATTTCGTGAACGAAGCTGCTTAAAACAGCCAGACCCGACGATCGTAAAGCTTCTGCCTTGCACTAAGGGTGAAGTTGTCGTCACCTGAAACGTCTAGTGATACTCAAAAAGCCTGAGAAACAGCTTGAACCCTTTTGCGGCAATGGCTTTCGGGAAGTGGGCTCATTGCAAAGATTTTGGTCACAAATCGCAATGCCGCAAGTTTCATGTGTTTTATCAAGTCATTTCTCGTTCCGCCGAATCAAATTCTTTGCTTATTCAAGGATGGCTTCGAAGACTTTTAAATTCAATTTTTAGAAATTGGTTTAGTCCTGCTCATCGAATTTTTGGGAAAAGCTTCCTTGGGAGATGGTTGCTAATTGCTCTTAGACCAATCTTTTAAAAGTATTTCTCAATTCGAAAATTTCTTAAAATCGCTCGGCGGCTACGTGGGATTGTGCTGAGACATCAACAATCCTTCACAAATCCAGAAAGGTTTTCTATGAACCCTGAGGCTCACACTTCTTTATAATCCATTGCCATGAAAGGGAAGACAAGTATTGAACAAAAGGTTTTGTTGAAAACAGCTGTATCTTTTTTGCAAAGTCAAATGACGAGGCACTCGATGAATTGGATATAAATGATCTGACAGTGATACCTTCTTTAGGCAACCATTTGCAGTTATGGAAACCACCAATTTTGGCGCTGCTGCCACCCTTCTTTTCGTAGCTGTCCCAGTAATTTTCCTTGTTGGTCTTTATATTTCGACCAGTGATGGAGAAAAGTCGAGCTTTTTCTCGGCTAAGGGCAAGGGAAAAATTGGCCCCAACGTTTAACGCAATTAAGGCTTTACTTCCCATTAGTTACTAGTTTTTAATTGTTGGAGGGTGGATTCTCCTTTCTTAAGACCCAGTTTTTAATTGGGAAAAATTTCAGTGTGATTTTTAAATCATTCAAATCTTTGATGTATATATTTAACTTGTAGTTTCAATTAATTATTTATAAGCACATTGATTAATCGAATAGAGTATTTCAATTGTTTTGGATAGATCAATAGATTTTTATTGGGAGCTTTACAAGCAAGTTTTGCCACAGCATACAGATCATGCTGGTGTTATGTGGCATGGCTCCTATCTGAATTGGCTCGAAGAGGCCAGAGTTAAAGCTTTGTCTGAAATTGGCTTGCCTTATAAGGATCTCTCCGAACAAGGGTTTGAAATGCCGGTTGTCTCTCTGGAAATTAAATACTTAAAAACACTTTTACATGGTGACGAGGTTATTCTTCGGAGTTGGTCTTTCCCTAGAAAAGGAGTCAGATGGCATTGGCATACGAAGTTTTTAAAAAAGGGAAATGAACTCGTTGCAGAGGCCAAGGTGGACTTGGTATTGATTAAGAAAGTTGATGGAAACCATCATTTGATTAGGAATATACCTCCTTCATTAAATAAATTGCTAATGAAATTGCACAATCCCTCAAATTGAGAAAATTAGTTTCAGATAGGCTCCAAAAAAGATAAAGGCATTTATAAAGTTATACGGTTTATCCTTATTAGTTAAATACTAATATGAAGCTTATGTCTCTTTTTTATGGAAAGACTATTTAGGACTTGTTTACCCACAAAATTTTTCAATGATCTTCTTTTGCCTTTGACATGTTGAGTAAAATCTTTTCAGCAGAAGCTCTTTTGATATGGAGAAAACAACTTCTTTCTCAAGGGGGAAGTTCCGCAGATCTAGATTGGCTTTTGGATGTAGGTGGGGGATTGAGATGGACGGTTCTGCAGAAATTACATTTAGACCCAAGAGGCTCTGTAGAACTTGAAGTTTCTCTAGACCAATTGGAAAAACTTTGGTGGAAGTATCAAATTGATCACATACCATTGCAGTATCTAATCGGAAGATGCCCTTGGCGGGACTTTGAATTAGAAGTTAGCTCTTCTGCTTTGATTCCACGCCAAGAAACAGAACTATTAGTGGATTTGGCGCTAGATAAACTGCCTAAGGATTTTCTTGGACCTTGGGTGGATTTAGGAACGGGTTCAGGTGCTTTGGCTGTTGCATTGGCCAGATCATTCCCCAATGCTATTGGGCATGCGGTTGACTGCAGCAAGGAAGCTTTGACTCTCGCGGAACGAAATTTAAAAAGACTTGCACCTGGGAATAAAGTATGCACTCATTTAGGTAGTTGGTGGGAGCCTTTGCGCCCGTGGTGGGGGTCAATTGCGCTTGCTGTGGCGAATCCTCCATATATTCCTGCCAAACTGATAGATGAATTGCATCCCACAATTCGAGAGCATGAACCCCTGCTTGCTCTTTGCGGAGGGGCAGATGGCTTGACTTCCTGTCGGCAAATTATTAACGGTGCAATAAATGCCCTTGGAGAGAAAGGTCTCTTGATTTTGGAACATCATCATGACCAGAGTGACTTGGTTGTTGAATTAATGGCCAGCTCTGGTTTTGCTGATCTTGAAGTTTCTAAGGATTTAGCAGGAATAAAACGCTTCGCGATGGGCTTGCGTTGTTAGAGACTTTTAAAACTAATGGAACCTTTTCTCAACAAAACAAATATCTATGACTCGAGTTCTTTGGCTTTAAGAATTCATGCTGGCGCTGCTGCCTTGATCCCTACCGACACATTGCCAGCACTGGCATCCTCGCCTGAAAACTCTTCTAAACTTTGGGATTTAAAAAGGAGACCCGCTAACAAACCTCTCATTCTTATGGGATCAAATACCGAAGAATTGTTAGAAGGGGTTTTTGCAGAAGCATTAGATGATGCACATTTGATCGCAAAGAAATATTGGCCAGGCCCTCTAACTATGGTTTTGCCAACTTCAGATCAAAGAGTTGATTTTCTGAATCCAGGGGCTAAAACACTCGGCTTAAGAGTTCCTGCTTGTGAAGCAGCAATTAATTTGCTTTCTTTAACTGGACCATTGGCAACCACGAGTGCAAATCTTTCAGGTTTGCCAACTGCTTTGGATATGGAAAAAGTTCGCCAAACTTTTCCCGACTTGCCTTTGTTAGGACCAGTTCCTTGGCCGATTCCATCAGGTTTAGCAAGTACTTTGATTGTCTGGGATGGCCCAGGCAATTGGAATATTCGGCGCAGAGGAGCTGTGCTTCCAGAAAACCTTTAAACCATGATCTCGCTTTTTGGGCTTGTTTTTCTTTTGCAGGCATTCTTCTATTGGCTTTTAAAGCCTGCAATAATTCTTTCTAGTCCAGTTTTTGAAGCCAGAGGTTTTGGCTTAGTAATTTTTTTCTTAGCAATATGGCTTTTTAGTGGCGGGAGTAACGAATAAAGCTTTTGGCAAAAATTAGAACATTTCGCTTTTATGCCGATAAGTCTTTTCTATTCGTTTCACGTTAATTGCTCAAAGGTTTCTGAGAGTCTTCTTCGATAAGCCGGCTAACGGATTTGAACCGATGACCTTCGCTTTACAAAAGCGCTGCTCTACCACTGAGCTAAGCCGGCAGTGGCTCAATCTTAACTTTGCGCGTACAAAATACACTTTTGGGTTAGTGATGAAATACTTTGTTTTCTTGAAAGGCTTGGTTTGAGGGGACTTAAAGCACGTTTAACAATTTTTCTGCTAATCATCAATACCTTTACTTGGTATTTTAAATTGACTTATCGAGCTTGAAGCTGCCTAAAATTTTCTTGAATTTTTTCATTAAAGAGTTTAAAAGGTTTCCCTAGAAAGAAGTTTCAAGTTATTTCTTTAATCTTAGAACTTGAATCTGTTCTTACTAGTTATCTGAACTTTCCCCATGCTCTTTTACTTTGATTGCACCTGACGGCAGCCTTTTTATAGGAAGGTTTGCGACTAAGGCGGTCATGCGATCCTCTGTCTCAAGGCTAACGGCTCCTTCTTCGATGTCGATTTCAACGTATTTGGCAACCACTTCTAAAATCTCTTTTCTCATTTGGTCCAAAAGGTCAGGGCTTAGATCTGCTCTGTCATGCGCTAAAACTAATTGCAGTCTTTCTCTAGCGGTATTTGCGCTTGATTCTTGGCGCCGAAGTAATTTGTTGAGGATGTCTCGCAATGTCATTGGTTTAGAAAATTTTGGTTTGCATCAGACGTCTGAATTTGTCACGCATGCCTGACCCTTCTTTAGCAGGATCAATTAAGGGGACCTCTTCACCTTGTAGCCGACTCGCAATATTTGAGTAACAGCGAGCTGCAGGGGAATTAATCCCACTAAGAGTTAGAGGAACACCTCTATTTGTACTTACGATTACCTGCTCATCTTCCAGAACTAATCCCAACAATGGCAAGGCAAGAATATCTGTTACATCATCAACAGAGAGCATTTCTTGGCTAGCAATCATTTTTGGGCGGACTCTATTTAGAACTAGCTGAACAGGGTTGATACCATTAGTGTTTAGAAGGCCTATAACTCTATCGGCGTCTCTAACAGCAGATACTTCTGGATTGGTTACAACAATTGCTTCTTTAGATGCTGAAACGGCATTTTTGAATCCATCTTCAACTCCAGCAGGACAATCAATCAGCACATAGTCGAATTGGTCACTCAACATGGAAACAATTCGCTGCATGTCATCAGGCTTTAACCACTCGAGCATCCTTGGATTCCCTGCTGGCAAAAGAGCCAGATTTGGCTCTTGTTTGTGCTTTACAAGTGCTTGATCAAGCCGGCAACTCTCTTCGAGCACTTCTTGAGCGGTATAAACAATCCGATTTTCTAGCCCTAGCAATAAGTCAAGATTTCGCAGGCCAAAATCTGCATCTAGAACTGCAGTTCGAACACCTGTTCTTGCAAGTGCTATTCCTAAATTGGCTGTGAGGGTTGTTTTCCCAACACCTCCTTTGCCAGAGCAGATAAGAATGATGCGTGTATTAGTCGACACGGACTTCTTTGAAGTCCAGGCATCTTAATGGGAGTTTGATAAAGGAGCTAGCTTTGTAGTTGAAGATTTTGATTAATTCTTCCTGGAAATCTGTGCGTTTTTTAGGGAGTAAACCCTAACGCTTAATAAGATAACCTCCAAACCGCTTGCAGTCATTACTCTTTTAAGGCAAGGGATTGGTTTTTGCTGGTTGAATTATGATTTGCCCAGATTCAATGATTGCTTCCTCAGCAAGACCTTCTTGAGGTTTCTCTTCAGGCCCTCGTGCAATTTCATTGGCAATTCTTAACTGAAGAGGCCTGAGTTGCAGGGCGACAATTTTGGCGTTTTGATTTCCGAATTTTCCAGCGTGGGCACTACCCCGTAGCCTGCCCCAAACCATTACATTTCCTCCACTCGAGATTTTGGCTCCAGGATTGACATCCCCAACCAGGAGAACATCACCATCGGCTTCTAAGTGTTCTCCTGCTCTGAGGGTTCCTTCATGAAACAAAAGACTTGATTTTCTTGTGATATTGGAATTATTATTTTCTTCATAAGAAGAACTTTTAGATTGCTCTCCTAGCCGTAAGACTGTTTGGTGCCCTAATGCTGATGCACTAACAAGAGTTTGGACAACATTTGATCGAATAAGATTAATCTTTAGCCCTGCTTTTTCGAAAAAGGAAATTATTTTCTTTAGGTCTCTACAACTAAGTTTCCAATCCCGACAATCAAGTTCTACAAGGCCTGGTTTAGCCTTTATAAGTATACGAGGAATTGCCTCTCGCCAATCTTCTTTACGGGCTGAAGGGAGGGCAATTACTCGTTCTTGAGAAATTAAGTTTTCCATGGTTTTTCTAGACTGTTAGCTCTTTTTTTAGATCTTGATGAATCTCTTTTGGATGAATTAACCAAGCTGATCGTGCTGGATCAATTAAGCCTTGGATTAATGGTGACACTTGTTCTAAGGCTCGCAGATTATTCCCATCCCATAATCTCAACCCTCCTTTGTATGGTTCATAGCTGTGGAATTGCTGATGCCGTAATCCGCACAGAAAGTCAGGGTCTTCCCCTTGTTTCTCTGTTAAAGACCTAGCCTTTGCGAGGGCTTCTAATTGTTCTTCGTTATTTAATTGATCAATATTTAAGGCTTTTAAAAGATCTCTTCGAAGAAATCGTCTACATATAGTTGAAAGAGGTTCTGGGGCATCTTCTTCCCATCTAAGTAAATGATAGGTTGTTCTATTATCATCGTTCGCTAAAAATGTTTTAAGGTCAATTTCATCTGGATGCCAAAGCCAAATTGCCATGTGTTTGTCTGCCCATATTTGGTTTGGGCCTAATTTCCTGGCAATACGAATAACTTGCTCAAGCATCCAACTACAAACTTCATTTAAGCGATGGTTATATACACTTCTGTACATTAAGTTTCTAACAACTAAATAGTGTTCAACGGCCATAAGACCTTTCGGTTCAATAGCTAGCTTTCCATCTGGAGAGATTGATAGTGCTGTAATGATCCTATCTAGATCTAATTTCCCATAACTTGTACCAGTGCTATAACTGTCGCGCAATAAATAGTCAAGTCGATCACAATCAAGTTGACTACTTATTAGATCCTTAATGATACTATTTCTGCTATTACCATTACATAAGAGTTCTGCAACGGCTATAGAAGTTCCTTCTCTAAATGAGTCTAGAGAGCTTTTTATTGCAGGGTGATTTTTAATTACATATGCAGACCATCTTTCATGTTGCAGGCCAAACATCTCTTCACCTGTGTGGCTTAAAGGTCCGTGCCCAATGTCATGTAATAAAGCTGCTGCATAGAGAATTCCTTGGAATTCTTTTAGGCCCGGATCTAATTTCAATAACCTTCTAAAGGCTTTCCGGGCTATATGAAAAACTCCAAGGGAATGAGTGAAGCGACTCGACTCTGCCCCATGAAAAGTTAGGAAAGCAGGTCCTAATTGCTTGATTCTGCGTAATCTTTGAAAAGGCATGGAATCAATTAATTCCATTGCCATGCATTCTTCTGGCTTATCGCTGTCTAGGCTGATTCCGTGATGAAGTGGGTCGTGATAGGTCCTGAAGCTCATTAAATAACATCTAGTGGAGTCAATGTTTCTATTGGAACTATTTCTTCTTGGTTAGCTTCTGGAGGAGATTCTTCAATGGAAGACTTTTCAAGACTTTCTCTGTCAAGCGCTGCCCCAATAATGAGTTCTGCATCTTGTAACCAGCGATCTTCGCTGCCACCAGGATTTATTGGTTCTGGCATTTCCAGTTCACGATCAGGCTCTATCCCTTCGTTTTGAATATCCCTTCCATTTGGAGTTAAATAACTTGCGACAGTCACAGCAAGGCCACTTCCATCACTAAGAGTGCTTAATGATTGGATTAGACCTTTACCAAAAGTTCGACTCCCTATGAGCTCAGACCGACCATTGTCTTGAAGGGCGCCAGCAAGAATTTCACTTGCGCTTGCGGTTCCACCATTGACCAAGGTGATCATGGGGCCATCGTAAAGCGTTGAAAGACCCGCCGGAATTGCATCACTTATCCCATCACGTTTGCGTGTTTCTACTATTGGCTGATTGCTAAGGAAAGCATCAGCAACAGCTAATCCTGAACTAACCAGTCCTCCTGAATTATTTCTCAAGTCAAGTACAAGACCTTCTATATCTTTTTGTGAAAGATCTTTTAAAGCTTCTTTTACTTGGTCTGGAACCCCTTCACTGAACTGAGTGATTCGTAAATATCCAATCGTATGAGATTCGTTTCTTAATCTGCGTGTTCGAACTGGCCGCAAATCCACGCTTCGTCGCTCTAGAACTATCTCTTTCCTTTCGCTTTCTGGTGATTCTATTTCTACAAACACTTGAGAACCACTTTCGCCACGAAGCCTTGCTGCAGTTGCTTCTAACCCAAGCATTTGAGGAGATTCTCCGCCAACTTTAATTAATACTGTTCCGCTAACAATGCCTGCATCTGCAGCAGGTGATCCCTCAAGCGGCGCGATAACAACAATTTTCCCATCTTCGTTTCTGGCACCAAGCTGCAGCCCTACACCATTAATTTCGCTGCCTAAATTACTTGCTTTCATTGCTGTGTAATCGGCTGGTCTTAAAAGCCTTGTGTATGGATCTCCTAATGGAAGGAGCATGGTTTCGATGGCGGAATATGCGTCTCCACTAGTAGAAATTTGTTTTTCCAGAGCTTTTTGTCGGAGCCCTCGCCAGTGCACTTCATCGAATTTTTTTGGGTTTAAATAACCTTCATTAACTAAGCTCCAGCTTTCTAATACCAGCTGCTGGCCATCATTTAGAGCAATAGAAGGTTGGACTGCAACGAAGATCGATAGCCCAAGACTGATCACCGCAAAAAAGATGCGATGAAAACTCTTTGACCAGGATTTAACAGAAGAAGGCATTGGATTAATCCCTGGCACGCACCATGGAGCACATTCAGTAGAATCTGTGTATCAAAGCTCACCTCATTAAATGGCGAACTCCTCACCTGTCTATGACTGGTTCCAGGAACGTCTTGAAATTCAGGACATAGCTGATGACGTCACTTCAAAATACGTCCCTCCCCACGTCAATATTTTTTATTGCCTTGGAGGGATCACTTTGGTGTGTTTCCTGATTCAGTTCGCGACTGGATTCGCGATGACTTTTTATTACAAGCCAACAGTTGCCGAAGCTTATAACTCAGTGAGTTATTTGATGACGGATGTCAGCTTTGGCTGGTTGATTCGCTCAGTGCATCGTTGGAGTGCCTCAATGATGGTGCTCATGCTCATTTTGCATGTTTTTAGGGTCTATCTAACAGGAGGCTTTAAGCGCCCGCGAGAACTCACTTGGGTGACTGGAGTAACAATGGCAGTAATTACGGTTGCTTTTGGAGTTACTGGCTACTCCCTCCCTTGGGACCAGGTTGGATACTGGGCTGTGAAGATTGTTTCAGGTGTTCCTGCGGCAATTCCAGTTGTTGGTGATTTCATGGTTGAACTTCTGCGAGGAGGTGAAAGCGTTGGACAGTCAACTCTTACACGCTTTTATAGCTTGCATACCTTCGTTCTCCCTTGGGCTCTAGCAGTATTCATGCTCATGCATTTTCTTATGATTAGGAAACAAGGAATTTCTGGACCTTTGTGATTAAGCATTTTTTTCAACCTTCTTTTCGGAAAAAGCCAAGCCTCTTTATCTAAGCTCTTTAAAAATTTCTTTCTATGTCAACTCTCAAGAAGCCTGATCTTGCTGATCCCAAGCTGCGAGCAAAGCTAGCGAAAGGAATGGGCCATAACTATTACGGTGAACCAGCTTGGCCAAATGATCTTCTTTATATCTTTCCAGTTGTAATTCTTGGGACCATTGCATGTGTTGTTGGTCTTGCTGTTCTCGATCCTGCGATTCTTGGCGATAAAGCAAATCCTTTTGCCACCCCATTAGAAATTTTGCCTGAATGGTACTTGTATCCTGTATTCCAAATTCTTAGAGTTGTACCTAATAAACTTCTTGGCATTGCCTTGCAAACATTGATCCCCTTGGGATTAATGCTTATTCCTTTCATTGAAAATGTCAATAAGTTTGGTAATCCTTTTAGGCGCCCAATCGCAACAAGTGTTTTCTTGTTTGGAACTTTAGTAACTATTTATCTTGGCATTGGAGCATGTCTACCTATAGACAAATCCTTGACTTTAGGTCTGTTTTAAAAACATCTAAGTTAGTGCTCTCTCAGTACTTATTGGATTTCGATAATTTACTCATTCATAAGTTCTTCTAGGTCCAGCATGACAACATCTTCCGGGCAAACTCTTAAAAGATGATGCAGCATTAGAAAACCAACTATTGTCCAAGTTTGGTAAGTTCGTGATTGCTGACCAACCCAAGTCCCCGTTGGCCCGTCGAAGTACTCGGCCCATTTTTGACGAGGTAGTTGATTTAGTTGGCTCCAATAACATTCTTCTAGCAGAGCTCGCATTTGCCCCATTAGAAGTACATCAGCTTGTGGATAACGTTTTTCGTGAAGAAGTATTGATGCCCCGAAGAACCAAAGCAAACTTGGCCAATGTCCGCCGTTGTGATAGCTCCACGGCCAGTTTTTAGGGTCTGAACCAGTTTTGTTCTGCCACTCTGCCCCATCCATAGGTGGATGACATATCCGCATAGGCATTTGAGCCATCAAATGATGTCGATTGTGAAGAACTAATCGAAAAAGTGCTCTTTGCTGGGGCGCCGTTAACACTCCAAACATGCAAGCAAGCGAGTTCCCTAGACTGTAAAAACGAAAGTCAGGCCTTCCAGTTCTGATATTTCCTATTAGGTACCCACCTTTATTTTCAAGCCAATCTTGTAGCCATGAAGGTACAACTTGTGGTTGCACATTGAATTCATTTTGGTGTTGATCTTCCCCATACTGTTCAGTAGGCCTTCTTCTTAGTACTTGCATGGTTTTGCTGGTAACCCAATAGTGCTTAAGAAGGAATTGACGAAGGTCATGCACCCATTGCCTCGTTAAAACAAGCCTTTGGTCGAGAAGCCTGCTGACTTGGTGCTTTCGACTGAGCTCCATTAATTCAATACAACTTCTTAAGCATGCATAGAGCAATACCTCAACTTCTAAAGGAGCACCCCATACATCCATAGGGCGATCAATCATGAATGAACAATCAGGTACAAAAAGGACCGGTGTGCCTTCGAAGGTGGGGTGAAGTACTAGGTCTAGTAAAAGTTGAACACCTCTTTGGACTCGTTGACTGGTAGCAAAGTTTGTATCCCCACTTCTTCTTACATAAAGCCAACAGAGTATTGGCCACCAAAGGCTTGCATCTGCAGAAGTGATTCTTCCAATAGACCTCTGACCATAATCAGCGATCAAATCACCTTGTTCTTCAACAAAACTGGTTGGGAACACACCGCGTGTCTGATATGTCGTGCTCTGAAGATCAAGACATACACTTAAAAAATGGCGAACTATTGCATAACGCTTTTGAGTCAGAAGGTAGATCATGACAGGGACGTTGTCCCTTAGAAAGATTTCTCCATAGTTCAGTGCTTCGTTGTTTGCTGGGTGTTCTAGAGCTGCAACACTTCCAGCTGTGCTTCCAGCTATCTCTATCAGACTTCGCTCAAAATGCTCCTTTGCTCTTTTGATGACTTGATCTTCATTTGAGTTGGGACGCACTCTTTGATGTTGTTGACTAAACCTTTCTGCCATGTGTTGTTTTTAATTGGCTCTTGTCAAAAGTTAGTAATGACTCGCAAATTGGGCAGCAGAAACAATTACTGAGATAAATCAGACTTTTTTTGTTGCAACTGGGGCCGTTTATGGTCTAAGTTGTTTTGATGTGCAAAAGACTGAGTTCTGACGCACATCCCTCATATCTAGTGAAGACAAACTCTGCTCTAGATATGTGGACGCTTACAGAGCCCTCGGGAGTAATCCTCGGTGATGTAAGTTGCAAAAGCGGTCTTAGACCGCAGAGCCTTTGCTTCCTTTATGGGAGTTAAAGGTACGAACCTGGACAACTAAAAAGTTTAGGAACTGACGCTTTTGTCGCGTTCAGAGTTTTCATATGCCTTAGGCGTTGAATCTCTGGATTGATATGCGATAAGAGTGTGAGGTCCCGTCAAAGAAATAAGTTGCAGAAACCTTAAAACTGCATATATCTGGTTTTCACGAGCAAGATCTATGAGATAGGTGTTACAGGTGGAAGCAACGACCGGATCTGAGATCCTGGAAAGTCACTAAGAAGAAATTTTTAAGTGCACTCTTTAGAACCCTTTAAAAAAGGAGGCAACAACTACATCAGTGCGCCAGTGCTGTTTGTGGGTGAAGCAAATCAGTCTGAGTAGCGAGTTGAAAGACTCACTGCAATAGGGCCTGATCTACTACGGAGAGTTTGATCCTGGCTCAGGATGAACGCTGGCGGCGTGCTTAACACATGCAAGTCGAACGAACCTTCGGGTTAGTGGCGGACGGGTGAGTAACGCGTGGGAATCTGCCCTCAGGAGGGGGATAACGGCTGGAAACGGCCGCTAATACCCCATATGCCGAGAGGTGAAATGAATTTCGCCTGAGGATGAGCCCGCGTCTGATTAGCTTGTTGGTGAGGTAATGGCTCACCAAGGCTTCGATCAGTAGCTGGTCTGAGAGGATGATCAGCCACACTGGGACTGAGACACGGCCCAGACTCCTACGGGAGGCAGCAGTGGGGAATTTTCCGCAATGGGCGAAAGCCTGACGGAGCAACGCCGCGTGAGGGATGAAGGCCTCTGGGCTGTAAACCTCTTTTCTCAAGGAAGAAGATCTGACGGTACTTGAGGAATAAGCCACGGCTAATTCCGTGCCAGCAGCCGCGGTAATACGGGAGTGGCAAGCGTTATCCGGAATTATTGGGCGTAAAGCGTCCGCAGGCGGCCTTTCAAGTCTGCTGTTAAAACGTGGAGCTTAACTCCATCAGGGCAGTGGAAACTGTTGGGCTTGAGTGTGGTAGGGGCAGAGGGAATTCCCGGTGTAGCGGTGAAATGCGTAGATATCGGGAAGAACACCAGTGGCGAAGGCGCTCTGCTGGGCCATAACTGACGCTCATGGACGAAAGCCAGGGGAGCGAAAGGGATTAGATACCCCTGTAGTCCTGGCCGTAAACGATGAACACTAGGTGTCGGGGGAATCGACCCCCTCGGTGTCGTAGCCAACGCGTTAAGTGTTCCGCCTGGGGAGTACGCACGCAAGTGTGAAACTCAAAGGAATTGACGGGGGCCCGCACAAGCGGTGGAGTATGTGGTTTAATTCGATGCAACGCGAAGAACCTTACCAGGGTTTGACATCCTGCGAACCTCTAAGAAATTGGAGGGTGCCTTCGGGAACGCAGTGACAGGTGGTGCATGGCTGTCGTCAGCTCGTGTCGTGAGATGTTGGGTTAAGTCCCGCAACGAGCGCAACCCACGTTTTTAGTTGCCAGCATTTAGTTGGGCACTCTAGAGAGACCGCCGGTGATAAACCGGAGGAAGGTGTGGACGACGTCAAGTCATCATGCCCCTTACATCCTGGGCTACACACGTACTACAATGCTACGGACAAAGGGCAGCAAACTCGCGAGGGCAAGCAAATCCCATAAACCGTGGCTCAGTTCGGATCGTAGGCTGCAACTCGCCTACGTGAAGGAGGAATCGCTAGTAATCGCAGGTCAGCATACTGCGGTGAATACGTTCCCGGGCCTTGTACACACCGCCCGTCACACCATGGAAGTTGGCCACGCCCGAAGTCGTTACTCCAACCCTTGTGGAGGAGGACGCCGAAGGTGGGGCTAATGACTGGGGTGAAGTCGTAACAAGGTAGCCGTACCGGAAGGTGCGGCTGGATCACCTCCTAACAGGGAGACAAAACTGATTTTGATGCCTAAATCAATTAAATTTTAGGCCATAATCCTGTCACCTTAGGTCGATCGGTACCTCAAATTTGAAATTTCTAGAGATTGTTTTTTCAGTTTTTAGGTTGATTAATTTTCAGTTCCTAAACTTGTCTAGGTCACACCCACGATGGGTACTCCTGGGCCATTAGCTCAGGTGGTTAGAGCGCACCCCTGATAAGGGTGAGGTCCCTGGTTCAAGTCCAGGATGGCCCATTCGATTTTGGGGGTATAGCTCAGTTGGTAGAGCGCCTGCTTTGCAAGCAGGATGTCAGCGGTTCGAGTCCGCTTACCTCCACTGATCGACCTCCTGAGGATGAATGCAGGATATCTTTAATATGGATGTGATTTAGACTTGTTCTTGTTGGAGGAACCTAGCTTCCTATCATTCCTGATTTAACTAATTTTTTAAATTTGGTTGATAAGATGCTGGGCTCACTGTAATTAGATAATTACAGTGAAATTCAGCAGAACCTTGACAACTGCATAGGTGAGTCTGGAAAAGAATAAAGCATCTCATGGATGCATTATCTTTTTAGCTTGAATGATTTATTTGCTAACGCAAGTAATTGTTTGGCTAAATTTTTAATGTTTAATTCTTGAGCAAGAGCCGAGACTCTGTTAACTGATTTCAATGTATTTATTTCATTGAAATTAAATTACAGAGATAAATGGTCAAGCTACAAAGGGCTCACGGTGGATACCTTGGCACACAGAGGCGACGAAGGACGTGGTTACCTGCGATAAGTCTCGGGGAGCTGGAAGCACGCTTTGATCCGGGAATTTCCGAATGGGGCAACCCCTAGAACGGCCAGCTGAATCCATAGGCTGGAACGAGCCAACCCAGCGAACTGAAACATCTTAGTAGCTGGAGGAAAGGAAAGTAAAAACGACTCCCTAAGTAGCGGCGAGCGAACGGGGAAGAGCCTAAACCGATAGTTTCGACTGTCGGGGTTGTGGGACAGTAACGTGGACCAACAAACCTAGAAGAAGCGTTTGAATGGCGCGCCATAGAGGGTGAAAGCCCCGTAATCGAAAGGAGAGTTGGCCTAGCTGTATCCCGAGTAGCACGGAGCACGTGAAATTCCGTGTGAATCTGCGAGGACCACCTCGTAAGGCTAAGTACTCCTGTGTGACCGATAGCGAAACAGTACCGCGAGGGAAAGGTGAAAAGAACCCCTGGAGGGGAGTGAAATAGAACATGAAACCGTGAGCTTACAAGCAATGGGAGCCCGACTTATCGGGTGACCGTGTGCCTGTTGAAGAATGAGCCGGCGACTTATAGGCACTGGCGGGTTAAACCGGGAATGGTGGAGCCATAGCGAAAGCGAGTCTGAATAGGGCGTTTGTCAGTGTTTATAGACCCGAACCCGGGTGATCTAACCATGGCCAGGATGAAGCTTGGGTGATACCAAGTGGAGGTCCGAACCGACTGATGTTGAAAAATCAGCGGATGAGCTGTGGTTAGGGGTGAAATGCCAATCGAACCCGGAGCTAGCTGGTTCTCCCCGAAATACGTTGAGGCGTAGCGTCTAGTGCTCCAGCAGGGGGGTAAAGCCACCATTTCGGTGCGGGCTGCGAGAGCGGTACCAAATCGAGATGAACTCTGAATACCCTGTGTGTAACTAGGCAGTCAGACTGTGGGGGATAAGCTCCATAGTCGAAAGGGAAACAGCCCAGACCGCCAGCTAAGGTCCCAAAATCAACACTAAGTGATAAAGGAGGTGGGATTGCCCAGACAACCAGGAGGTTTGCCTAGAAGCAGCCATCCTCAAAGGAGTGCGTAATAGCTCACTGGTCGAGCGATCCTGCGCCGAAAATGAACGGGGCTAAGTGTTGTACCGAAGCTGCGGATTTAACTTGTTAAATGGTAGGGGAGCGTTCCATGTGGGGTGAAGCGTTAGCGGAAGCGGGCGTGGACTGCATGGAAGTGAGAATGTCGGCTTGAGTAGCGAAAACATGGGTGAGAATCCCATGCCCCGAAACCCTAAGGGTTCCTCCGGCAGGCTCGTCCGCGGAGGGTTAGTCTGGACCTAAGGTGAGGCCGAAAGGCGTAGTCGATGGACAACAGGTCAACATTCCTGTACCGGTTATGTTTTGGGAAGGGGGACGGAGAAGGCTAGCCAAGCCAGATGTTGGTTACTGGTTCAAGCGTTCAAGGCTTTGAGGAGCGGAGAAAACGTTCTGAGCTGAGGCGTGAGTACGAGCTGCTACGGCAGCGAAGTTGGTGATGTCATGCTTCCAAGAAAAGCCCTATACCCGTTAAGACATAATCGCCAGTACCCGAAACCGACACAGGTGGGGTGGTAGAGAATACCGAGGGGCGCGAGATAACTCTCTCTAAGGAACTCGGCAAAATGGCCCCGTAACTTCGGGAGAAGGGGTGCCAGCGAGAGCTGGTCGCAGTGAAGAGGCCCAGGCGACTGTTTACCAAAAACACAGGTCTCCGCTAAGTCGCAAGACGATGTATGGGGGCTGACGCCTGCCCAGTGCCGGAAGGTTAAGGAAGCCGGTCAGCGTAAGCGAAGCTGGCGACTGAAGCCCCGGTGAACGGCGGCCGTAACTATAACGGTCCTAAGGTAGCGAAATTCCTTGTCGGGTAAGTTCCGACCCGCACGAAAGGCGTAACGATCTGGGCACTGTCTCGGAGAGAGGCTCGGCGAAATAGAATTGTCTGTGAAGATGCGGACTACGTACACCCGGACAGAAAGACCCTATGAAGCTTTACTGTAGCTTGGTATTGTGCCCGGGCTCTGAATGCGCAGGATAGGTGGGAGACGTTGAGGTAGTGCTCGTGGGTGCTACTGAGTCAATGGTGAGATACCACTCTTTCAGAGCTAGGGTTCTAACGTTCACCCGTTATCCGGGGAGCGGACAGTATCAGGTGGGCAGTTTGACTGGGGCGGTCGCCTCCTAAAAGGTAACGGAGGCGTGCAAAGGTTCCCTCAGGCTGGTTGGAAATCAGTCGTCGAGTGCAAAGGCAGAAGGGAGCTTGACTGTGAGACCTACAAGTCGAACAGGGACGAAAGTCGGCCTTAGTGATCCGACGGTTCTGCGTGGAAGGGCCGTCGCTCAACGGATAAAAGTTACTCTAGGGATAACAGGCTGATCTCCCCCAAGAGTTCACATCGACGGGGAGGTTTGGCACCTCGATGTCGGCTCATCGCAACCTGGGGCTGAAGTCGGTCCCAAGGGTTGGGCTGTTCGCCCATTAAAGCGGTACGCGAGCTGGGTTCAGAACGTCGTGAGACAGTTCGGTCCATATCCGGTGTACGCGCAGGAATATTGAGAGGATTTCTCCCTAGTACGAGAGGACCGGGAGGAACGCACCTCTGGTGTACCAGTTATCGTGCCAACGGTAAACGCTGGGTAGCCATGTGCGGAGTGGATAACCGCTGAAAGCATCTAAGTGGGAAGCCCACCTCAAGATGAGTATTCCCATGGCATAAGCCAGTAAGGTCACGGGAAGAACACCCGTTGATAGGCTCTACGTGGAAGCCTGGTAACAGGTGCAGCGGAGGAGTACTAATAGACCGAGGGCTTGACCATATTTTGGTTCTTGCTTCATTTAAAGAGTTTTGTTCTATTCAGATTTCTTCTCCTTTTGGAGTAAACCTATGCAGTTCTCAAGGTTCAATTCTTGAGAAGTATCTATCCTGGTGTTCATGGCGCTGTGGAACCACTCCGATCCATCTCGAACTCGGTTGTGAAACGCAGCAGCGGCGAAGATATTTGGGGGGTAGCCCCCTGAGAAAATAGCTCAATGCCAGGTAAAACTTTCTCAAATGGAGTAATGATGTCAGAGAATTGAAAGTCATTGCTTTAAAAGCCACCAATTAGGTGGCTTTTTTATTGGTTTTTATCCTCAAATCTTCTTTCTAGTAGAGATCTTTCATTACTTGTTTCTCTTTTTGCCAATCATTCTGAACCATTACTCCTGGCAATTGGAGCACCAGTGAGTACTTCTTCCGCAAACTTTTTCTCGCTGAATAATCCCTCCACAGCGCTTGCATGGTTTACCGCCTCTTCTGTAAACCCAAGCTTGACCGCCGTAATTTCCATTCAGACCCTCTAAATCTCTAAAGTCACTAAAGGTAGTTCCTCCTTCCCCAATACTTAACCGTAGGACTTCTATTAAGCTATTGCAAAGAGTTTCAAGCTCTTTCTCTGTTATCGAGCCAGCATGTCTTTTGGGATTAATTCTTGCAGCAAAAAGACTTTCATCAGCGTATATGTTTCCTACTCCAGCAACAAGAGATTGATCTAATAAGGAAGATTTGATAGATCTAACTTTCCCTTTCAGTTTTTTTTGAAGATAAGAAGCGTTGAAGGCTTTACTAAATGGTTCTGGCCCAAGATGCTTTAATCCGGTGATAACTTTTTCGGGAAAACTATCTGAGGGTATCCACCACATTTGTCCAAAGTTTCGAGTATCAACAAACCTAAGCTCTCTGTCTTCCTTGTCCCAGAAACGAACCCTGGTATGTGAGCATGGTGAGCTTGTTGTTTCGTGCCATTGAAATTGCCCTGTCATTCGTAAATGAACTCCCCACCATCCATAGTGAGATTGGGATTCAATCGATTTATGGTTTTGATTCGTTTGTTTTCTAGATAAAGAAGCTAATAAATACTTTCCTCTCCTAGCCCATTTCCCTACAAGTGCGCCTTTCATCATTGCGATGAATTCTGTCGCACCTCCTGGACTTGCGATTACATTCTCTCTGCAAACTTCTATTTTTTCTATGCAATATCCATTAAGACGATCCGCTAAACCTCTTCGGACCGTCTCAACTTCAGGGAGCTCAGGCAAAAAATTAAGCTTTCTCTAATTCGTTTTCGGCAAAATTATTCGTATTGATGCCGCCGTCAACTCCGCTATATACCTTGTAATCGACTTTGGTGAAGCGGACAGTAATTGGATACTTGATAGGAGGATCAGATTGGTCAACGGAGGCTACTTTCCCAACTTCATTGAACCAATAGGACTCAGGGCGTTTGATGCGCACCATGTCACCTCTAGAGATCGCCATTGCTATGCCGGAAGAAGACTTTCAACTCTAATCGTATAGCGGAGACTGTATTACTTCCCTTCAAAGTCACAGAATGTCGTCCCATTTTTGATCATCCTATTAATTTGCCCTTCAAAACAGGATTAGAGAAAGCCTTTTTAGCGAAATGATGCTCTGATCACTTCTCCCGCCAGTATTAGCACTTTAGGTTGTTGCTTTTCTCTGATTAGACTCATTGCGTTTGATCAGCTTTGCTGTTTTAAAAACAATTTCATTTAAAACTTTCCCTTGTATTCCTTTTGAGCCCAATAGCTAATCCTGACCCTTCACTGCTTCAGTTGGATGTACCTGACCCTGCGAAGGATGATCTCAGTACAATTGAATTTCTTGATCGCTTAGAAAAAGCATGGACAGTTTGCGACCGTTTTGACTTGCAAACAGAAATTTGGCGAGGGAGGATTTTAAGAGCTGTAAGAGATCGTGAAAAACGTGGCGGAGAAGGAAGAGGCGCTGGGTTTTTGAATTGGCTAGCTGACAGAGAGATAAGTAAAACTCGAGCATATAACTTGATTCAACTTGCTGATTCTGCAGATGATCTTGTGGGTGGGGGAATACTAGAAGAAATGAGTGTGAATAATTTTTCAAGGCGCGCATTTATTGAAACCGCGCAGGCTCCTCCGGAAGTGCAGCAAATGATTTCAGAGGCAGCTAATGAAGGGCAAGAAATAACTAGGAGGCAAGTAAGACGGTTGTCAGATGAATTCACGGCATCTACAAGCTCTCTTTTGCCAGAGGAAATACGTCAAAGAACTCAATCTAATTTGTTGCCTTCTCGGGTTGTGGCTCCCTTAGTCAGAGAATTGGCAAAATTGCCTGCACTTCAGCAGGAGGATTTGCGAACTGCTTTAAAGGCAGAGCCAGAAATTGATTGCATTAAAGATGTAACTAGTACCGCAAAGTGGATCAGTAAATCAATGGATGCATCTTTGTCTTTAAGGGCTTTTCAGCTTGGAGATTTGGACCTTGAAAAGGCTGTGCAGGAGGCGAATCGAATTGATTCTTTGGGATTATTGGCTGATGCATTTGGCCAAGCTCAGGCAATTGAAGCATCAGTGCTCAAGCTGCATACAGCTTGGCGCAGATTAGGAGGCTTGCATGAAAGACTTTGGTTGGAAAGTGGAAGCAGTACCCCTTATTTGAGAGATGTACTAGCTGTTTTGCAAACTCTTAGCGGAGCAACAATGAAGGTTTCTTTAGGAGAATTATCCGGAGGTAAAAGAGTTCGATTGCAAATAGTTGAAGAGTCTCCTGAGCAATTAGACCCTCCTGTTATTCGTTGAAGCTGGCTCTTTTACGTCTCTATGGCTATCTTTTGAAATCAATGACTGGTGCTTTGTGGATCCACTGATCTCAGCACTTCGCAAATATTACGGATGGAATGCTTTTAAGCAGGGACAACGGCCAGTTATAGAAGCGATTCTTGCGGGAGAGGACGTGTTAGTGGTTCTACCCACTGGAGGAGGTAAATCACTTTGTTATCAGCTTCCTGCACTGATGCGTGAGGGTTTAGTTGTAGTCATATCGCCTTTAGTCGCACTGATGGAAGATCAAATTAGGTATTTGCAAAATATTGGTATTGAGGCTTATTGCCTTCATTCTGGTTTGGATATTCAGCATCGAAAACAAGTGATGGATTCTTTAAGAAAAAATCGCTTGAGGCTTCTGTATTTGGCTCCTGAAAGACTTAGGAATGCATCTCTTAGAAAATTATTAAACGATAAAACTCATCAAAAGGAAATAGTTGCAATTGCAGTTGATGAGGCGCATTGTATTAGCTCTTGGGGACATGATTTTCGGCCTGATTATCGAAGGCTTGGTGAAATTCGCAATATTTGCCCTGGCGTCCCATTGGTTGCCTTGAGTGCTACTGCAGCACCTCAAGTTCGTGCAGATATTATTCGACTTTTATCCCTTAGTAGACCTTTTATGCAGGTTTGCTCCGCTCAACGGAAGAATCTGAGTTATTCCATGCGTAGACGGTCGAATAACCCATTGCCTGAGCTGATAGAAGCTCTTGCTTCAACCAGAGGCGCGTCTTTGATTTATGTGCGTACTCGTCGATCTGTTGAACAATGGACAGAGGTTTTAAAAGATGAAGGTATAGCCGCAATTCCATATCATGCTGGCCTTAACTACCAGCAAAGACAAGATGCTTTAAGCCATTTTATCAAAAAAAACAAGCCTGTATTGGTTGCAACAGTAGCCTTCGGTATGGGAGTTGATCGAAGTGATGTCGGATTAGTTCTGCATCTTGACTTGCCCTCTACTCCAGAGGGTTATCTGCAGCAATCAGGGCGAGCAGGTCGAGATGGTTTGCCTGCTAATTGCATGGTTTGGTTCTCTCCGGGTGATCGAATCAGATTGGGCTGGGCCCTGAAACCCATTGCAGTAGAAAGCTCATCTTCTAGTCGATTCGTAGAAGAAGAGGACAGGCGTGAAATGGCTCAAGAGCAATTACGTCGAATGGAGGCAATTGCGGAAGGAGACATTTGCTTGGAACAATCACTTCTGCTATCGGTTGGAGAGTTGGTTCCACCCTGTGGGCGTTGCGATCGCTGTAAAAGCTTTTCTTCTCAGCAAAACTGGTCTTTGAAGGCGAAGGCTTTGCTTGACAGTTTGCAGAATAATGATGGAAAAAATATTAGAAATATTGTTGATTGTTTGCCTGATGAGAATCTGAAAGCAGATGAAAACTGGAGTTGGTTAGCCAGAAGATTGGTTCAAGAAAACTTAATTAAAGAAAGTAATGATGGTACACAAACACTTTTTATTAAAGAAAGTGGGCGCAGATTCTTGAAAGATCCTTGGCCTCTAAATTATGCAACCTCATATTTATTATAGAGAATTCTCTTTGCAACGATCATCGACTAACTGATGTTCAAACTTCTCTTCTGGCGAAATCCAGCTTCTCCATGAACCATTCCCTCTAGTAGAGTTAAGCTTCTTTAATGGACAATTGATTGCGACGTATAAAGCGTTCCCATTCTTATGTAGAGTTGGTGCTACATAGCTACCATTCATAGATTTCCAGCCAGACCAATCAATTTGAAGAGGACCATAATTGCGCCATAGAGATAGAGCCACCTCATTTGCTTCTCCCTCCTCATTAAGAGCTATCTTTTTGATAGGAAATGCTGTTTTTCTCGTTTGAACAAGAGATAATTTTTGACCCACTTGTAGTTTGTTTGGACTACTTAAATTGTTTATTTCAATAAGTTTCTGAGTCGAAAGATTGTATAACTTAGAAATAGAAGATAAACTTTGACCTTGCCTAACAATATGATATTCAGGCTTAATCTCGTTATAGGAAATTTCTTTTGATTGAGATACGGGTATGCGAATCGTTTGACCAAGATATAAATAATCTGCACCTCTAAGATTATTAAGGCTAATTAGATCTTGCTGACTTAATCCATATTTTAGAGCGATTTGACTAAGTGAATCTCCACTTTTAACAACATAGTTTAGATAAGTTTCTTTTGCTTGGAAATCTTTTTTAGAATTAACTGTGATTCTTTGCCCAATGTATAGATAGTCAGAGGAGTTTATATTGTTTAACTTGACTAATTTCTTTTCGCTAACTTTATACATTAAAGCAATTTTACTGAGAGTGTCTCCTTGAATTACTGTATGAACTTCTTGATCTAATGAATATTCGGTTCCAGATGAATTTGGGATAGATAATTCCTGGCCTACTTCTATCTTATTGGGATTGTTTATATTATTTATGCGCATAAGTGTATCGACCGAGATCTTATATTTCTGGGCTATTTCAGAAAGTGTTTCCCCCGCTTGTATTTTTACCTTTGCGGCAAAACAAGGTGATGGAATAAAAGTGGAAATGGCTAGTATGGCAAAAACAGCGCGAAGCATGCTTTCTCTTAAGACTGAATGAACCTTAATGCTCTTCTGTAGTTTCGCCAGTCTTCTCAGACGAACTTTCATGTGGAAAGTAACTTTTGACTGTCTAGTTAACTAAGAAGGTTTTTGAGCATGGAGATATTGAGTTTGTAAGGGGGGTAACGCAACTTGAGATCCATCCAAAAAGGGCGTTTTAAAATGGATTTTTGATGGGAAAAGGTTTCAAAGCCTGCTTCTCCATGATATCTACCCATTCCGCTAGGCCCTACTCCTCCAAATGGCAGTTCTGGTATTCCTGCTTGCATAACTACGTCGTTGAAGCAAATTCCTCCCGAACTGGTTTTGTCTAAGACATAGTTTTGATCTTTCGCCTCGCCACCAAATAAATACAGTGCAAGCGGTCGAGGCTGAGAATTAACTGATTGAATGGCTGCCTTTAGGTTGGGGATTGTCAAAATAGGCATTAAAGGTCCAAACAACTCCTCATTCATTAGAGGGTCTTGGAAGTTGTCTATTTCAATAAGGGTTGGTGAGATCTTTCTTTTTTTAGTATCTACATTTCCTCCGAAAATAACTTGCGCTTTCTTTTGGGCTTCATTTAGTAAGTTATTAAGCCTTGTGAATTGCTTTTCATTGACGATTTTTGCAAGGTGGGGAGACTCAAGAGGGCTTTGCCCATAGAAATTTTCAATTGATGCTTTCAGTTCTTTGATAAGAGCATCTTTAAGGTTTTGATGAACTAGTAAGTGGTTTGGTGCGATGCATGTTTGTCCTGCGTTTAGGCTTTTCCCCCAAACCAATCTTCTTGCGGTTACGGCTAAATCGCCTCCTTCTAAAACGATTGCAGGACTTTGCCCTCCTAATTCAAGTGTTACTGGAGTTAAGTTTGTAGCAGCTGCACGCATAATTTTTTTCCCAATTTCTCCTCCTCCTGTAAAGAAGATGTGATCAAAGGGATGTTTGAGCAATTCTGCTGCGACAGTGCCATCTCCTTCAAAAACTTGGACTATTTCCTTTGGAAAGTAAGAAGGAAATAGCTCGGCAATCAGAGCGGAGGTGGCCGGTGCGTGCTCCGATGGCTTGAGTACTGCTGTATTCCCTGCAGCTAATGCACTGATTAGTGGTTGTAACGTGAGAGAAAATGGATAATTCCAAGGCCCAATAATTAAGACACAACCTAGTGGTTCAGGTTTTATAAAAGCCTCTCCTGGTTTAAAGGAAAGAGGTACTTTTACTTTTTTTGGCCTCATCCAATCATTTAATTTCTTTTTGGCTAGTTTTAACTCTTGTTGAAGAGCAACGATTTCGAAGAACCCTTCTGTTTGGGGTTTGCCTAGGTCTGAAGCAAGTGCTTGAAGAATTTGGTTTTCGTGATTTTCTATTAAGGAGCTTATTCTCTGTAATTGCAGTCTGCGCCAGCCTTCTGGCCTGGTTTGACCATCTAGGACTGGAGTCCGAAGTGTATTAAGCAGGAAACTTTCTTGTTTCAAGGGGCTGACGACATTGCAATGCTTGTCTAGCAGTGGTGGAGTGGCATGGATGAGACAGGAGGAATGAAATCAAGAGAACCTTGGTGGCAGGGTGCTGTCATTTATCAGTTGATTCCTCGTAGCTACTCTGATGGTAATGGAGATGGGATAGGAGATCTTCAGGGCCTCACAAGCAGATTAAGTTATTTGCGCTGGCTAGGAGTGGAAGCGATTTGGTTGACCCCTATCTATCCCTCTCCATTGCAAGACGGTGGTTATGACATTACCGACTTTCAAGGTATTCACCCTGAATTGGGAGATTTAGCTGCATTTCATCGTCTCTTGACGTCTGCTCATGGCCATGGGATCAAGGTAATTCTTGACCTTGTATTGAATCACACTAGTATTTTGCACCCATGGTTTCAAAGAGCACGTTGGGCACCTAAAGGTAGTCAAGAAAGAGATGTTTATGTTTGGAGTGATGACCCTCAACGTTATTCAGAGGCTCCCGTTCTGTTTTGTAAGTTTGAAAACTCAAATTGGGAATGGGATGAGGTAGCAGACCAGTATTACTTGCATCGATTTCTTCGACACCAACCGGACCTGAATTATGAGAACCCATGGGTTCAGGAGCAAATGCTTAGTGTTGTTGATTTCTGGATTGAGCGTGGGGTAGATGGTTTTCGCTTAGATGCTGTTCCATTTCTTTTTGAGGCTGACGGTAGCCGATGTGAAGGTTTGCCTGAAACACATGAATTCCTTCGCAAGGTTCGTAAACGAGTTGAAGAGCATGATCGTGAGATTTTGCTTTTAGCTGAGGCAATTCAACCCGTTAAAGAGGCAGCACCCTATTTAGCCGATGATGAATTGCACTGTGCTTTTAATTTCTCTCTGACGGCGCAACTCTTTGCTGCTGTCGCGAGTGGAGATTGCGAAAACTTGAGATTATGTCTTGCAGAGGCACAGAAAGTAGTGCCTGGCTGTCGTTGGGCATTGCCTCTTCGAAACCATGATGAGCTTTGGCTTGGAGATGGCCACCTTGTCCCTGAGGATGTCATTCAAATCATTCGTTCTGGGTTACACAATGGGCATGGACATTGGTTGAATTGGGGCATTAACCGAAGATTGGCTCCGTTGCTTAATGGAGACCCAAGAGCTAATCGCGTTCTTCATGCACTTCTCTATAGCCTACCTGGAATGCCTTGTGTTTATTATGGCGACGAGCTGGGTATGGGCGATTGGCCTGGTTTGCGAGACCGCGACCCAAACCGGACTCCGATGGCTTGGACCCCAGCGCGAAATGGAGGGTTCTCTAGTGCTCCAGACCCTTTGCTAGTTCTTCCAGCTATAACTGCTCCTGGATATGACTATCGAGTTATTAATGTCGAAGTCCAAAAAGGACTTCCCGGCTCTCTTTTGAATTGGCACCGGCGCATGCTGACTTGTCGCCGACTTTTACCGGCATTGCGTTGTGGAGATTTTGAAATTTTGAACTCAACGCACCCAAGCGTTCTTGTCTATACCCGGTCTAGTGAGACGATGACCGTTTTAATAGCTGCGAACCTTTCTGGTGCAGGTGCTTCTTTGCATTTGAACCTAAGTAAATGGAATGGCTCTCGAACCAGAGAAGTTCTTTGGGGCTGTGAGTACCCTCCGGCTGATGACCATTGGTTTATTTATTTGCCTTCTTATGGGTTTAGTTGGTGGCTAATAGGAGAAGTTGAAGAAACAGACCTCTCTATGGAGGAGGTGGGCAAAAAAATTGATTGATTTACTCAGTTTTTCAGGTCTAGTGGAGAAGCTTCTAATCCAGCATCTCTTAAATGCTTGTTAACAACAGGCAATACTCGTTTTGCTTCACTTAAGTCGACCATTGAAAGACGGCATCGTCTACTCAGAATGTCATTAGCGGTTTTTGCATGCTCATTAACAATTGAATGGCGAATTTCTGCTTCACATAGAGGGATCACATTGCTCAATGGCTCTAATTGACTGGAAGGGGCATCGGAAATGATTGGCAGTGCTTCTAGCCCATAGTTGGCTTGTAAATGGGCAATCTGTTTGCTTTGAATGGCAGATGTAGGGACATGCTTTGCCATCTCCTCCCGTTGACACTCGAGTAAATAGTTGGTTTTTGATGGCTGCTCATTGACCCCAATAATTTGAAGTTGCTTCGCTTTTGGGAGTGGCTTCTTCAAAACCAATTCTATTGCTTTCAACGTGTCCATTGCGATTGCTCTACATGTCGTCCACTTACCTCCCATTGCACTAATCAGTCCACATGGGAGAGTCTCTATTTCATGTTCTCGCACTACTTGACTGCTGCTTAGCTCATTATTTGAAGGAGAGAGGAGAGGGCGACCTCCTGCCCAATAACTACTCACTTCCAGGTTTTTCAAAGAAGGGAACCAGTGTTTGATGTGTTTGATTAAATATTCCTTTTCAGAGTCTGAGGGCTGATTAGCTTTTGATAGGTTGCATGGCGTATCAGTTGTCCCTACCTGAGTATGGCCATAAAAAGGCAAGAGAAATAAAACCCTTCCATCATCCGTAGATGGTAATAGCAAGCCGATTCCTCTTGGACAAAGATTTTCTTTTAGAATCAGATGGATTCCACGACTAGTTGTTATACGAGTAGGCACACTTGAGTCGGCCATTTGACGAAGTTTGTCAGAATGAATCCCCGTTGCGTTAACAATTACACTCGCTTCCCAATATTCTTCTTTGCCAACACTATTAATGCTTGTAGCGCCACATAAACGGCCACTCGGTTGATTCTTGAGTTCGACAACTTTGCAGTAGTTTCGCAAAATAGCACCCTTTTTTTCTGCAGTGAGAGCAAGTAAGAGATTTAGCCTTGCATCGTTAAATTGCCCATCGCTATAAGCCACTCCCCCGTTTAACCCATCTCGCAATAAAGGCAAAGCCTGACTCAGCTCGGCTTTTTGAAGTAAACGACTACTCCCTATAGCCTTTCTGCCTGAGAGAGTGTCATAAATCCCTAAACCTACTCTGTAATATGCTTTGCCAAAACAACCTTCCGTGGGAAGAGCCAACTCAAGTCGATGAGAGAGGAACGGCACTTTTTCTAGCCAATAAGCTCGCTCAATAAGTGCCTCACGAACTAACCTTAATTGTGCTAGGTCAAAGTTCTTAAAGGCAAGCTCTAGATAGCGCACTCCACCATGAAGAAGCTTGGTACTTCGACAGCTTGTGCCGCCCCCAATGTCACCTTGATCCAGCAGCCCAACCTTCAGTCCTCTTTTAACGGCTTCATATGCAATGCATGCACCGCTGGCTCCTGCTCCAATAATTAGCAGGTCGACTTTTTGACTATTCATGCCATTGCAGACTTCTTCGTACAGTTGCATCCCACCTACTGAGCCAATTTTCACGTAGAGATGGAGTTATTTTAGGAATAAATAATTCGGCTCCATTTTCTCTTTCTATGCTTAGTGCTTTCAGTTCTGAGATCACCCCTGCTTGTAATCCAGCCATTAACGCGACTCCTTTTGCAGTGCTTTCTAAGTTGATTGGCCTCCTAACCCTAACCCCAGTACTATCTGCTTGAGCTTGGAGTAGTGGATTCGAGGCGGCGGCTCCTCCATCTACAGCCAATTCTTCTAACCCATGACCTATACATTCTTCAGCCAGTTTTACTAATTGAGCAACAGAGAGAGCAATACCTTCAAGAGCGGCTCGTGCTATGTGACCTCTTGAGGTGTCTCGTGTTAGCCCAATAATCAGACCACGCGCCTGAGGGTCCCAGTAAGGAGTGCCCCAACCTGTAAAGGCGGGAACTAGCATGACTCCTCCAGAGTTGTCGACTTCATTGGCAAGAGTATTAATTTGTTCAGCGTTTTCGATGATCTGTAGACCATCTCTTAGCCATTGAACAACTGTGCCTGCATTAAAAAGGCTTCCTTCAAGACAATAAGTTGGCACCCCTTTTTCATCTGTCCAGCCCAAAGTACTTAGGAGACCTTTGTCAGAGCGACATATTGTGTCCCCTGTATTGATTACCAGAAATGCCCCAGTCCCGTACGTGCATTTTGCTTCGCCTGGTTTCAGACATAGTTGCCCCAAAGTGGCAGCTTGTTGGTCGCCAAGTAAGGCTTGAATAGGCACTCCTTCAAAGGGCATGCCTTGTTCTATTTTTCCAAAGTTGCCTCTGCAAGGTACTAGTTGGGGAAGAGCTTCCATTGAAAGATTTATTGTGTCGCAAAAACTTTCAACCCATTCCCTTCGGTCTAAGTCCATTAGGAGGGTTCGACTGGCATTGCTCATGTCTGAACAGTGAGCTTTCCCTGCTGTGAGGTTCCATAAAAGCCAACTTTCTACTGTGCCAAAGCAAAGATCATGGTTGGCTAATGCATTAGATGCTTCAGGAGAATTAAGTAAAAGCCAGTTAATTTTGCTGGCACTGAAATATGGATCGAGCAGCAGCCCAGTTCTTTGCCTCCACACCTTCTCAAGACCCTCAGACTTCCATTTGGAACAAATTTCTGTAGTCCGCCCGTCTTGCCATACCAGAGCAGGTCCACAAGGTTGGCTATTACTTCTTCGCCATAAAACAGTTGTTTCTCTCTGGTTTGTAATCCCACAGCTAACTACAGAGGCAATTTGCTCCGATGAGAGTTTCTTCTGAAGGGAGGCCATTGCTTGCTTTTGACTCTCCCATATGTCGATAGGACTCTGTTGAACCCATCCATCAGCGGGATATTCGATCTCTAGAGATGCACTTGCACTAGTTAATAGTTCACCTCTGGTAGTGAAAATGGCGGCTCGTGAGCTGCTAGTGCCTTGATCAAGGGCTAGAAGAAGTGGTTGTTTCACCATGGCTGTTCTCTTTACCTAGTGCTAGCGATAGGTTCAAGGAATGCAAAGAGGAATGAAGAAGATCAAATCCTTTTCACGTCCCCCTGAATGGGTTGAGAATGCGATTGTTTATCAGGTTTTCCCTGATCGATTTAGGCGAAGCAACTCTGTAAAAGCCCAAGAGCAATTAGAGCTTCAAGAGTGGGGAAGTGACCCTTCTCTTCAAGGCTTTCATGGGGGTGATTTATATGGAGTAATGGATTCAATAGATCATTTTGAAGCTCTTGGAATAAATTGCATTTACCTGACTCCTGTTTTTGCTTCAGCGGCAAATCATCGATATCACACTTATGACTATTTTCAAGTGGACCCAATACTTGGTGGAAACAAGGCTTTGGAAGCATTAATTAATGCATTGCACTCTAGAGGACTAAGGATTATTCTTGACGGGGTATTTAATCATTGTGGAAGAGGTTTTTGGGCCTTTCATCACCTTTTAGAAAATGGCGAGACTTCTCCTTATAAAAACTGGTTTTCTGTAAATCAATGGCCTATTTTTCCGTACCCAAAGAAAGGTCAGAATTGTGGTTATAGTTGTTGGTGGAATAACCCAGCATTACCTAAGTTTAATCACCAACATGAGCCTGTTAGGAATTACTTACTTGAAGTAGCTACATATTGGATGGAGAAGGGTATAGATGGATGGAGATTAGATGTACCTGATGAAATTCCATTTGAATTTTGGGAGATCTTTCGCAAAAAAGTTAAGGAAATTAATCCACAAGCCTGGATTATTGGAGAGATTTGGGGAGATGCTAGACCTTGGTTAAAAGGGAAGCATTTTGATGGAGTAATGAATTATAGAATTGGCTGGAGCTCCTTGTCTTGGGCAGCAGGAAATAATTTAAGAACAAGCTATCGCAACCCTTATTACCCTCTGAAGAAACTAGATGGTAAAGGTTTTATCAATATCATTGAGACGACTCTTGGCTGGTATCAAAGAGAGGTAAATAATAGCCAGTTAAATCTTCTAGATAGTCATGATGTCCCACGAGCTTTAAATACACTTAAGGGAGATATAGCATCATTAAAGATTGCTCTGCTTTTATTGTTTATTCAGCCAGGTGCACCTTGTATTTATTATGGAACTGAAGCTGGTCTTGTTGGTGGAAAGGATCCTTTCTGCAGAGAATCTTTCCCTTGGGATAATTTGTTGAATACCGAACTCTCGTCTTATATTTTTTCGCTAGTTTCTCTTAGGCAAAAAGTTTTAGAAGTTGCTAAATCTGATTTTAAGTGGAAGACAATTGGTAAAGATGGTTTGCTAGCTTTATTAACAAGAAATGAAAATACAAAGGCAATATCAATTGTTTTAAACAGAAGCTTAAGTTCTTCTTTAAAGCTCGATACGAGATCTTTCAAGAAAATCTTCTTATTGGGTAACTTTGATTCAAATTCAACCACTTTAGGCCCTCAGTCTTGTATTGTTATAGAAGAAGAGAATCTAGATGTATTTATTCCTTAAGGGAAAAGATCGTTGACCTTGTATTTATGCCACTATCAATTATAAACCTTCTATTGTTAATCCTTCTCTACATATTGGCTAGATATTATTGTCCTTACTGCTCTCCTCTCTATCAGATTCAGAAACGGGATCCTGAAGGGAATCTGATTTGTGGGAATTGTGGTGACCCTTTAATTAAAGAGCAAAGGATGAGACTAAATCAAGCTGTGGCATTGTTGCTTTCTTTTGTATTCATCTCTCCGTTGCTGATTTGGACTATTTCTTTTCTTAGAAATAGTTTTGACAGAAATCTCAAAGAGCAGACAACCTCATTATCAATTGTCTCTTTAATAAAGATGTAGAAAATCAGATGAAATGGTTTGATCGGTTTCGAAAAGATACTTTCGAAAGACTTTTGTCAAAAACTTTATAAGTTTCAATTTAAAATAGACAGGAATATCCCTTTTAAGAAACCTAGGCGATAATTATTTCCAAATGGCTTACTGATTGGGCCATTTGGCCGAGATGACAGATTGCTAGGTGCTTACATGAGTGCTTTCGCGACCATTTTTCTTCTTTTGAGTTAATTGAGATGGACCCTTTTGACCCTGCTCTTCACTATGGCCCCAATGATGCTGGAGCGAGTGCACTTTCAATAGCACTTGTGGTTTTGGCTGTCTTGTTTGGCTCTTGGCTCTTTGGAGCTGCTTATGCTTTGGTGGCGAATTACATTAAGGGCAAAAATTCGGAGGAAGAATGAAACTGCTTTGCTTTCTCTCGCTTCCTAAGGAAAATTAACAAGGGGTTGCTGAATGAATTCTTGTTTCTTCATTGCTCTTAGTTCGGAAATCAAGTTGTTTATAGAGCTATCAGCAATTATCGGACCTCTTGCAATTCTTGGTGTTGTTTTGCTCCTGAAACGAATTGAGAAGGACAATCCTGAAAAAATAAGATGGCGCTAGCGCAAGGAAGTCCCTCAATCAAGACTTTGATCAAATTGATTTCAACAAAAAAGACCCTTGCGCGTAGCGCTCGGGCCTGGGTGATGGGGAGCTTATTTCTAGGCGAAGGAAGGCAACAATGCAACCCCCCCCCATAAATAGTGTTTTTTAAGCTTGGGGGATACACCATTCGTAGTGCTTTGAGGTTGGTAGTGCTTGCTTGGCTTGTATTTATCTTCTCAATGACTTAATTCTGAGTTGGTTTTTTCAATGGAATTCTGCAAAGGACTTATTGCTCCGTCCCTTGAAAGAAGAATTAATTGGGTGAGCTTGGCAAGTGCTCCATCTCCAAGCCCGGCTGTGTTGAGCTTTTGGAAAGCGGTTAAATAAATCTCTTGCAATTCAGACACTAGCTCTTGCTTGATTTTGATCGTCGCAAGTTTTTGCTCCTTTCCATATTTTCTAGTCATGATGCCCAATCCTAATTGCCCATTTTCTTGAATTAAGAAGCGATTGACAAGTTTAAAGTATTTAGCTAGTACGTATGTACTTGCACAGATGCTATGGCTTTAAGGGCTGTAAACGAACTATGCGAATGGCTGATCAGTCCAGATGGGAATTGGTGCTTTCGGTTTTGTAGGGATTCAAAAAGTTTGGGTGGAGATGCTTGTGTTTTGGTTGACAAATGGATTGCCTCTCAAGGAATGCCAGTTGAAATGAGGTTTCGGCAAAAACTTCAATTAGACCAGGCCCTTGAGTTGGCGGCTGAGATGTTGCTAGACGGCTGGGACAAACTTCAAGATCAGTTGATTGAGGAAGACGAGGAGGCTGCTTGAACTGTGACTCATCAAGAACTTGTTTGGCAGATTTCTAGAAAGCTCCTTTTGAAAGAAACTAATAGGGAACTACATAGTGAACACTCTATAGTTTCTTTGGTTAGATTTTTCTCGGTGTTTGGATTGGAAGAATTGGAAGGGATAGCGACACAATATGGGGTTGAGCTCTAACCTTCACAAGCTGCTTTCTCAGCATTGACAGATCTTAGATAGCGCTTCCGTTGTCCACTCCCTTCAATCTCTACATGCCAACCACAAGCCAGTCTATGGTCGATTTCTGCAAAATCAGGTTGAAATTTCAGCTTAGTGCTTTGTTGTTTTTTGGGTTTCTGCATTCATTAAGTAAAACATACTGACTTCGGTGAAGTTTGTTGCATCTAAGACCATTTCTTCCTAAAGCAAGTTATCTTGGCTGGAATTATGAATTCGAGGATGAATTCAACTTTGCAATCCGCCTTACAACAAAAAAGTCTTCATTGGGCTCAGAAAGCTGCAATTACTACTTTTTCTACTGGTATTTTTTTCTGGGGCTTGGATAGAGCGTTCCCACCTTTTCATGGTTTTGTGATGGGTGTTTTCTCCTGCCATGGTGGCTAAACCCATGCCCTCATAATCTTATTCTAGGGAAACAGAAGCTCTTTATATTCAAGTTTTAATGAGTCTAATAAGTGAACATAAGAAGTTTATTGGTTGGTATAAGGCCAAGCTTGGTCTGAGTGATTATGGGTTGCTTTGGCTTGTTTTTTTTAAAGGAGTATTGACTACTCTGATAGTTCAAAGACTTGTTCTTTCCTGGTGACCGCAAAGAGGACTTCCTGTTCAGCTTTAAAGCACGCAACTTTAAATTTTCATTGATTACATGCACTTGCATGAAAAGACGGTTGAAAAAGCCGAGTGAGTTAAGTGTCGAATTAACTCTCCAATTAAAGATATTTAAGGCTATTTAAAATGTAGATAAATTAATCCATTTCTTTTGGATATAGCTTAGCTATTGCTTTTGCTTGCTTGTCTGCTTTGGCTGCATTGTATCTCTTTTCTGCGAGTCTCTTTGCTAAGATGCCTGGCATAAACCAAATAATTGTTAGGGCGACAGCCATAAATATTGGATTTCGCCAGGTTAGATCTAAAAATATATTTAACATGATTTTTATTTTGGCTTTTTAGGTTGAGGAACCAAAGTGATTCCATTTTAAGATGCTTTTGCTTTAGGTGCCTAGAGATTAATGCCTTCTCCTATAACGATTCCACTCCAAATCGGTTATGTTTAATAGCTTTCAAAAAAAAGAAGCATTCTTTTAGCACCTGTCTTTGGAAGCAATAAAAATAAAAAACGCCCTGTGCAGACCCAGGGCGTGATGATGTCTCATGCTCGATCTATATAAACGCCTTTTCTAGCCATTTGCCCTCGTAACTAATACTCATTTTAAGAGTCACTTATAAGCTTGCAGTTGACTTCGATAGCTTTTAATGAAGCCCTCAACTCACCTATAGGGATTGGGTTGTTGCTGCTGTTGTCTGCTTCATTGCTTACCATATTTTTTACAGCGCTTGGTTTTGCCACTAGAAGTGAGAATCGCAAGGCCCAAGAACTTGATGAAAATGAGTCCAAACTCTTCCTACTGAGTGCAAATTGTATTGCTCTTTAGAGGAACAGAATATTTGTGATGCTTGGGTTTGTTGCTTTCCCTTTGATCGTGGAATGCATTGTTCATTTTATCTAGTGACCTAATGATTACTATTGATGGAAAATGATTGAACAGGCCTGGCTTAAAGACCAGAAGGCAGAATGACTCTCTTTGAATTTCTATTGTTGGATGGACTTGTTGTACTCCTAGCAATTCCTTTGTGGCTAATCTTTCAAGCTCGTAAAAGCCGCTCATTGTTTTTAGGAAACTTGAATAACAACAAGACCCTGAACCCAAATCCTATAATCATTCCAAGTCTTCAAGAGCTTTTAGAACTTGAGCAATTGTCGAGAAAAGAAGGTAGTGGGATTGAGTTTGGTTCCTTAATTGGTCTTTGGAAATTTGCATTTGTTTGGAAGCCCGGAACAGACAAGGAAGATTTACTAGCCAGCTCATTGCTAAGGCTTTTTTCTGCACATTTGGAGCTTACAAAACATCCAATCGAACAAGAGCTTTTTACATTTGAAATAATGAATTCAATTGAGTTTGGAGCATTGTCAATTAGCTTTATTGGCTTAGGCCAATTAAAAGAGAGTCAAAGTCTTTTGTCGTTCTTTTTTGAACGAGTAGAGCTTAAATTTGGAAGCAGCGTTGTTTTTCGCCGTACGCTTGAAATTCCAGAAGAAAAAAATAGGCCCTTTTTTTTCCTGATTGCGATGGAAGAGAGTCGAAGATGGCTTTCTGCACGAGGTAGAGGAGGTGGATTAGCACTTTGGTTTAAAGATTGACTCTTTCTGCGCAGGCCTTGGTTTTGAACTCGAAGAAAGTGTACCTGCTTTCAATCGGTTGATTCTTTTCCCATCCCATAACCATAAGATTGGTTCAGTTTCTTGTGCCTTACGCAAATCATCTCTAGTGCTCAGACTGACAGGAATAAATTCCTGGTTGGGATCGAACTCTCCATCTCTCACTGATTGATTAAGCACAAGGCTGCCCTCAGGACCAGAGATTGACCGATGATATGTCCCGAGAGAATCTCTAGTGCGCCCATTTCACGTTGCAAAAAAATGACATGATGCGGCTCACTCCACTAGGGGTTGAGCAACGTAAAAGTTCGAGTTCCTGTTAAGACAAAGTTATGGTCCATCTGATGGTGATGAACTTAATACTGCTCAAAGTTGTTGTCACTTGGTGGTGAGATAGCACTTCCGCGATGTATTACAACATCAGACCCATTTACC
>QCFX01000001.1 GCA_003280105.1 Prochlorococcus sp. AG-363-N20 | reverse complement strand
ATCTCGCTTTTCTTTATCTAACACTCCTAATCGATGATTAACTGCTGCGGCTGCCTTTTTGATATTGGCTAATGCATAAATTAATTCATAAGGGATCCGATCCTTACCAATTGAGAAATGGATTAAAGATCTTTGTGTTTGCGCACCCCAAAGAGCATCGGCAGGTACCTCGATGCTGCCGATGCTGTCATATTCAATTCTAACTAGATTAGTCATCTCGTTTTTTGAGGGATGGAGATTACTCACAGCAATTCTTTAGAGGGATGCTTAGATTTTTGAATTGGTATGGATCATTTCATTGCATGCAGGTTCCTAAGTGCTTAAGCATTTGTGGATGCTATTGGAATTCTCTTTACACAGATTATATGTTGAGGTTTATAGCCCAAGTCGTTCCCAGATCACATTTAAATTTGCTTGGTGCATTTCCGGACTAAAACATTTGGATATCTGATCTGGGGTTAGCCGTCTAGTCACCTCATTGTCTGATTCAAGGTTTTTCTGAAAGTTGCCCCCTTCAATATTCCAGGCTGCATGGGCATTCCTCTGAACAACTTTATAGGCATCTTCTCTGCTCATTCCACTGTCTACCAATTCCAAAAGAACTCTCTGACTAAAAACAACTCCTCCATATACGTTCATATTGCGGAGCATGTTTTTTTCATAAACCCCAAGAGTGTTTATTACTTCAGTCATCTCTCTCAACATGAAGTGAAGAGTAACTGAGGTGTCTGGCAGCATCATTCGTTCCGTTGAGCTATGACTTATATCTCTTTCATGCCAGAGGGCAACATTCTCAAGAGCTGCCACTACATAACTACGGAGTACTCTCGCAAGACCACTAATTCTTTCACTTCTAATTGGATTCCGCTTGTGAGGCATGGCAGAACTACCTTTTTGCCCTTTTGTGAAGCTCTCTTCTACTTCAAGCACGTCTGTGCGCTGTAGATTCCTGATCTCAGTAGCAAATCGATCTAACGAGGAGCCAATTAGTGCAAGTGTCTGAACATAATTTGCATGGCGGTCTCGAGAAATTACTTGCGTGCTTGCAGTATCGGGATTGAGTTCAAGAGTAGAACAAGTTAATTCTTCTACTTTTGGGTCTGTATTTGCATATGTACCCATGGCACCACTGATTTGACCTGTGGAAATATCTTTTTCGAGTTGCTCAAGTCTTTCTCTATTGCGCCTGGTTTCTGCTAGCCAACCAGCGAGTTTGAATCCAAAAGTAATTGGTTCTCCATGTATGGCATGAGAACGACCGATCATTACAGTTGATTTATGCCTTTTAGCTAATAAGGCGATCGCTGTATCAAGCTCTGTGATCTCTTTCCGCAGAAGTTGTATAGAAGCTTTTAATTGCAATGCAAGGCCTGTATCGAGGATGTCGCTACTTGTCATCCCTACATGGATATATCGCCCTGCGTCTCCAACGTTTTCATTCACGTTGGTTAGAAAAGCAATCACGTCATGCTTGACTTCGGCCTCGATTTCAAGAATTCGCTCTGGATCGAAGGCGGCCTTTTCGCGAATTTGCTGCATAGCTGATTGAGGGACGCGACCAAGCTTGCAATTGGCTTCACAAGCTGCTATTTCAACATCAAGCCAGCTTTGGTATTTGGCTCGGTCTGTCCAGATTTGGCCCATTTCGGGCAATGTGTATCGTTCGATCAACGGCTGAAAGAAATTGCTTGGAGGAGTTGACCTTAAGTCTTTTTGCTCAAGCTGACTTAAGGCGATGATGTTCTACTTCCCAATGAACGTATCTTCCCCAGGCTTGTTGCCTTACCCAACAACGACCTCCCTTGCAATTAATTACTTGAAAAGGAGGGAGATCATTTGGTTGATTTCTGAGCTTTGCAAAGCTACCAGGAGGCAAGAGTTCTAATACAGTTCCTGCTTCTAAAGAAGGAACCAAATGAAGATGCTTCTTGGTGCGAAATCTTTGCTTATGGTTTGAAGCTGGAGGGTTGTCAGACACTTAGTCGAGTGACAAGTTTGTAGATCCTCTTCTGTTATTTAGTGAAATGAGTAACTTCAGCGGTTTTTATTCGGTTTCTTGTCTGCTTTTATTACTAAATGCCTCAAAAAATCCGATTAGATCTTCATCTCCTGACTAAAGGCTTCGCCGAGTCTCGACAAAAAGCGCAGCAACTCATACGTGCCGGTATGGTTCAAGACCTTAATGGAAAAGTTCTTGATAAGCCTGGGCATGAAGTGTCAAATGATCTGGAGATTCAAGTTAAGGAGTCCCCTAGGTTTGTATCTCGTGGAGGGGAAAAGCTTTTAGCGGCTTTAACTCACTTTTCGATAGAAATTCCTGGAAGGATTTGCCTGGATGGGGGCATTTCTACAGGCGGATTTACTGATTGCCTCTTACAACATGGCGCATCAAAAGTTTATGGAATTGATGTGGGATATGGACAAGTCGCTTGGAGGTTGCGAAATGATTCGCGGGTAGTTCTGATGGAACGGACGAATCTTCGTCTTCTTTCCCCTGACCAGTTATATAAGCCTCTCGATTTATGGGCGAATCTTGCAGTAATAGATCTCTCATTTATTTCTTTAAGGCTTGTATTGCCTGCAATTAGAGCTCTTTTAAAAGACGATGCTTCTGAAGCACTGCTTTTAATAAAGCCTCAGTTCGAAGTCGGCAAGAGTCGTGTGGGGAAAGGAGGGGTGGTTAGAGATCCTTTGGCACATATTGATGCCATAGAAGGCGTTCTAAGTGCAGCAGAAGGATTGGACTGGGAGGCCAAAGGGTTGATCGCATCACCAATTACTGGCCCGGCCGGCAACCATGAGTATTTGCTTTGGCTAGGAAAAAACAGTAACTACTTTATGCCTAATATTGATCAACTTGTAGCAAGTACATTGAATTAGAGAGCTTCTTCGTCAATCTCACCAGTTCTGATCCGTACGACGGATTGAATAGGAGATATAAAAACTTTCCCGTCACCAATTTCTCCTGTTTTTGCAGCATCGGCAATTGCCTTCAAAACAGCATCTACTTTGTCATCTGAAACAACCACCTCGATTTTAAGTTTTTGAAGAAACTCAACTGTAAATTCAGAACCTCGATAACGTTCGACTTGACCTTTCTGTCGGCCAAAGCCTCTAACTTCGCTAACGGTCATGCCTACGATTCCAGCATTGACTAAAGCTAGTTTTACGTCTTCGAGCTTGAAGGGGCGGATAATTGCTTCGACTTTCTTCATGAGGGATTTAATGAGTTTTGCTTAGAGCCTAATAAAAAAGTTTAGGGTTTTGCTGTGATTGAAAAAGAAGGAAGGTAATTCACGTTAAGACCTGCTTTCAATGCATCTTCTGAGAGGTCTTTCGCATCAATTAAGGAAATGCAAACTTGCTTTGATGCAAGCGCATTCCAATAGGCATCTTCGAAATGAGTCTGAAGCCAAAGCATCCCATGGATACTCTCAGGACGGATTTGAGCACCTTCTTCTGTCTGGATAAGCCAAATGTCCATGAATTCTTCATTGCTGAAACCTATTAGGGGGTAAAAGATGAATCCTGATTGTGATTGTTGTTACTAATTTCGTTTTTAAGGAACTTCTGGAGCTTCTTCATCATTGTTTTTGCCTTTCTTTCAGGGATTTGTTTGATTAAATTCGATTCGTTTGAGAGTTGAACTCGCCATGAAACGAATAGAGACATGTCCCAAGAGAAAGTATTCTCCAAGTATTAGCTTTTTTAGAGAAGATCTTTTAAGTGACAAGACAAGTTTCTGAAACCATTACCCCTCTCTATGGAGAGCGAGAGATCAAAGATGCAGAACTGATTTCTTTTGATAACCCAAACTCTTCTCGACCTTATGAAATCTCTATAGATTTTCCAGAATTTACTTGTCTTTGTCCATTCTCTGGATATCCAGATTTCGCAGTCATACGTTTGTTATATCAACCTGATAAAAAGGTTCTTGAATTAAAAGCAATCAAGCTGTATATAAACAGCTATCGCAATAAAAAAATTTCCCATGAAGAGGCAGCTAATCAAATCTTGGATGATTTAATTAAGGCTTGTAACCCGACTTGGATGAAGTTAGAGGCTGACTTTAATCCCAGAGGAAATGTACATATGGTTGTGAAAGTGGCTTATGGGATAGAAACTTGAAGGATTATTGGTCTGATAAAACTCTTATAAGATTTGGGAGCTCATTTACTAAGCCAAACAAATTCCTATTGCATAACCCACCAATATGCAAAGCGGTTTTTGCCTTATCTGTTATTGCCCAAAGCTGACTTGTTGACAAGATACTAAGACCACCACCAATTAAGGTAATTGCAAATGCGCTATAAACTATTGGTACGCCTGGATCATGCTTAATCAATAGTCCGCTAGCAGGAAGAATTTCTATTGCTTTGACTTCTACACCTTTTATTTTTTGAGCTTCTCCTCTAGGGGTAAGGCTGGTCAGAAGAGTTCCATCATTATCGAAAATCTTAATGGGACCATTTTCATTTGAAACGCTCAAAAGAATAGGGTCTCCACCATCCGCTTTGGTTGGCAGAACTAATCCCCAAATCTGATCACCTAATTCAGGGAATGCTCGCAATGGCAATCTGAGAGGAGGGCTTTGACCAACTTGCAAAGTTATCCCTGCAAGAGACCAGTCGGCTTGATAAATAGTTATCCCTTGGAACCTGATGGGATGATTCACACTTGTTTCTCTTAGAGCAGTTTTATCTTTATTTAGTTCGGTCAATTGAATATTTGATCTGAATTGTTCTGGCCTTCCTGCTGGATCTCGCTCAATTTCAAACTTTTGCAGAGTGAGTGTTGCTTCCTGCAATCCATTTGGATTCAAAAGGTCTAATGAACTTCCTGCAGTTAAAAACCTCTCTAATTGCTGCCCCCCTACTGCTCCCCAGGCTGCACCAAACATTAATAAGACTAGGCCAAGATGAATTAAGGGAGGTCCAACTCGGCCTATGACTCCTTTGCGGGCCGCTATTCGTCCTTGTTGCTTTTTCACTTCCCAACCTTCTTTCTCAAGATAAATAGTTAAACTCTCAAGTGCTTCTTTTGTTTGCTTGACATTGATTGTCTCAGCTATTGCCAACTTACTTATTTGTTTCGGGTCTTGATAATCGGTCCAACGCATAGCTGCCTGCAAAATAGGCCATTGCCTTCGCCAACTGCAAATCATTAATGCGAAGCCAAGCCAGGCAAGTAGTCCAAGGAACCAATTGCTTGAATAAACGTGATCTAATTGGAGTAATAAAACTATTTGACCTGAAATGAAACCAAGCCATGGCTCTTCTTCATACCCTTTTAGATAACTTTCAGGGTTTTGACTTTGAGGAATTGCAGTTCCGATTGCGCTTGCAAGCGCAATCAGGAAGAGCAGGAAAATCGCAACTTTTAGGCTCGATATCCAAGTAAGTATTCGCCGTAAAATAGACATCTTCAAACCCAGCGAGCCAGCAGAGTTAATACTCCCGTGATTAGCAAAACCACTCCACTTAATGGGGGAACCCAACTAACAAAAGGGCGAAGTGCTACAAGTCTTTGGATATTCCCAGCTGCTGTTCCTGCGAGGATTAAAGGAAGTACCTGTCCAAAAGCAAAACAAGCAAGAAAGAGAATTCCTAAGACTTCATTCCTGGTTTGTGCAACCCATCCCAATAAGACTGCCAGAACAGGAGTTGTGCAAGGAGAACCAGCTAAGCCAAATGCAAGTCCTGCAGCCAATGCTCCTAGTGAGGAAGGAACTTTTTCTTTCCATATCTCTGGATCTGGCCCTACAGGTAGTGAAAGTGGAACTGCTCCTAACAAATTCAAACCCATGAATATCGCTAAAAGGGCAACTAAGGTTGGGACAAGTAGTGGAACTTGGCCATAGATCCTTCCTAGAAAAACACTGAGGCCTCCCAATATCACTAATGCAAGAACAATTCCAGAGCAAAAGATTATGCTTCGTTGAAATGGAGACTGTTGATTTTTAAAACCAGCTAGGTAAGCAATGGTTATAGGTAACAGCGAAAGTGAACATGGTCCAATGCTGGTGAGTAGCCCTCCTGTAAAGACAAGCAGAAGAGTTAATGGACTTGGATGATTGAGTCCATTGACGATGATTTGCTCACTTTGATGAGCTAAATCAGAAATCACCAGGTCGAAGGAAGAGATTTGAATGGCTGGCAGCGCTTCATTCACGTTAATTGTTTGGTCTAATTTGATTTTTTCGCTTCCGAATCTCTAAACCTCCCACTAGACCGGTTGACTCAAGAGAACAGCGAAGGAGTAACCCTGCTATCAGAAGGCTTGAGATTAAAGAACTCCCGCCATAACTCATTAGAGGCAAAGGTAAACCTGTGGTAGGCATTAGCCCAGATGCAACCGATATATTCATCACAGATTGCCCTACAAGAATTGTGCAACAACCAATTGCAACTAATTTGGATTGATTAGTTTGACTCTGAAGGGCTATTCGTAAACCTAGAAATGCAAAGAGAGTTAGGAATAATAAAAACATCACAGAACCCAAAAACCCAAATTCTTCTGCAAATACTGAGTAAATAAAGTCAGTGCTTCTAAAAGGCAGGTACTGAAGCTTTTGCGTTGATAATCCATAACCTTCTCCAAACCATCCTCCCGAGCCAATAGCAAGGAGGCTTTGAACGAGTTGATATCCATTCCCTTGGGGATCTTGCCAAGGGTCTAGAAAAGAAATCACCCTCATCCTTTGGTAATCCTTTAGCAAGATGCTTGTTGCCCCAATTGAGATTCCTGTTAAAGCTGTAAGAAATAAACTACGAAACCTAACTCCTGCGGCTAAGGCTATTAACCAAAGTAAAAACCCTAAAAGCGCTGCCGTACTTAAATTTGGTTGAAAAAGTATGAAAACTAATAAAATCCCAAAGATAGTCAACCAAAAAACCTTCTGATCTGTATTGATCCTGTCCCATTGAGAGAAAAGATTGGCCGCTTGCAAGATTGCAAAAGGCTTAATAAGTTCAGACGGCTGAATTTGAATTATTCCTATCATTAGCCAACGAGTTGATCCATTAATGGTGACCCCAAAGAAATGCGTAGTAAATATAAGTAATAGGCCGATTAGAAGCATTCCACCAGAACATTTCAACCAACTTCGCAGATTGGTGGAAATTGCCAATCCTAAAAGACTCCAACTTGTAATAAGCCAGATTATCTGCCTTTTCAAGTAATATGCACCATCTCCCATCTCTCTACTAGCTACCCACCAACTTGCTGATCCAAGTACAAATAATCCCGCAAGACTCCAAAAACTAATTAAAGCTATAAGTAGTCTGCCCTCAGGGGGCCAATCATCCCAAGGGAGAGGGAGAAGCTTTTCCCATATATGAATTTTTCGGGAATCAATTGCAGAAAGACTCTTTGATTTCCTAGGCCTGGATTGGCGTAAATCTGACCTGATCTCGGAGAAGCTGCTCAAAAGGAACGGAGAGGAAAGAATTAATTATTCCTATTGAGCCGCGTGGAAAGCAATCTGCCAAGTCTTGCTAGAAATAAAGAGAGGATGGAAATATTTTTCCCTTAGCTTCTCTTGTTAAATCTATGGATACATTTGATAGAGCTTTGAAATGAAACTCTCCAATAAGATCTGCTTTCCAGAAGACTTTGCCAAAGTAAGTCAATTTTATAATTGCTTTCCATATCCCATAGATGTTGTTCAGGATGGTCCGCCTCCTGGTTTTAATTGGCGATGGTCAGTAGAAGAAAGCTTGGCTTTTTGTACAGGTGCTCTTCCTGGTCAAGTATCTCCCCAAAAAGAATGGAAGATTCTTGATGCAGGTTGCGGAACTGGAGTTAGCACAGATTATTTGGCGCATTTAAACCCTGGTTCAAATATATTGGCTGTAGATATTGCGCAACGACCTCTAGAAATTGCACGAGAGAGATTAAAGCGTTCGGGTGGTGACAAAATTGCAAAGGTACTTTTTAGAAATAGTAGTCTTTTTGATCTTTTTAAAGAACCCTCATTTGATTACATTAACTCGATAGGAGTGATTCATCATCTTCAGGAACCTTTGGCTGGTTTAAAAATATTGGCATCGCTTTTAAAAAAAGGCGGAATTATCCATATTTATCTTTATGCAGAGAGTGGTAGATCGGCTATAAAACGTATTCATAAGGTGCTTAAAAGTATTGATATTCAACGCAATAAAAAGGGCATAATGCAAGCAAGAGAGTTGATATTAAATTTGCCTTCGAATAATAAATTGAGAAAAGATTATGAAGAGCTAAGGAAAGATACTTGTGAATCTGATGTGAACTTTGCTGATATGTATATGCACCCAAGGGAGACATATTTCTCATTGCAAGGTTTATTTGAATTAATCTCTTCAGCAGGTCTTGAATTTGTCAACTTTTCTAATCCAAACATTTGGCAATTGGATAATTATTTGCATGGAGAGCTTTTAAACAAAGCCAAATCCATGCCAATGGTTGAACAATTTAAATTAATAGAGCTATTGAATCCTGATATTAGTCATTTCGAATTTTTTCTTTCTAAGGGTGTTCTGCAAAATTTTCCTTGGGAAGAGGAAGAATTATTGCTTGCAACTTCTGGAAAAATTAGTTCCTGCTTATACGGGTGGCCTGGCAAAAATTTATATGACTCTGAAATGAATCAAATTGAACTTAGTCAAAACAGTTTAAAACTTCTACACGAAATCCAAAGTCAACCTAGGAAGCCTTTGGGTGACTTGAAAATAGGGCTCGATAAATCAACTATCGCTTCTACGGCAAGGGATTTGCATAAAAAGCAGGTCTTACTGCTTTATCCCGTGTGATTTTCTACTGCATGATAGATTCCGCGAGCCTTTATAGAGAGCCTCGGAGCCTTTGTCGGCATCCCCGCTGCTCCAGCCTGATATTGATCCTTCTAAGGGAGGTTCAACAGCGCTGGCAAAAACACCGGAGGCTTCCGCAAGCCCCGAGCGTAATCTAAATCCTGTATCAGTCGAATTTCCCTTGGGTTCTTCTGAAGAGGAATATGTGCAGCTTCAGCAGCGCTTATTCCTTGCAACTTTGATTGTTTCCGCTTTTGCGGCTTCATTCACGGCTATTTTCTTTGACTTTTCAGCTGCCATTAGTTTGCTGATTGGCGCTTTTGCAGGAGTTCTCTATCTGCGATTACTAGCTCGCAGTATCGGAAAACTTGGACGAAGTTCAAAGGGAGTAAGCAAAATCCAATTAGTTGTTCCAGTAGTACTAGTTCTAGCAGCTTTAAAACTGTCAGAGCTTCACTTTTTACCGGCACTATTGGGTTTCTTGCTCTACAAGCCTTCTTTGATGCTTCAGGTTTTGCTTGAGTCGCGGATTCAAGCCAAATCAGTATCAAGTTAGTTGCCGAGATTTCGGCCCTTTTTACTCCAGACGTATTAGCTTCTCTGAACTTCTTTCAAATGGGTTCTTTGCCTTTATTAATGCCTTTTGCCGAATTAGAGGTTGGTCAACATCTCTACTGGCAATTGGGGAATTTAAGGATCCACGGTCAGGTGTTTATGACCTCCTGGATCGTTATAGGTGCATTACTTGCGCTTGTGGTTATTGGAACCAAAAAGATGGACCGAGATCCAAAAGGTGTCCAAAACCTTTTGGAGTTTTTATGGGACTACATACGTGATTTGGCTCGAACTCAAATTGGCGAAAAGGTTTACCGAGATTGGATGCCTTTCATAGGTACGCTTTTTCTCTTTATCTTTGTCAGCAATTGGGGCGGTGCCTTAATCCCATGGAGATTGATTCGTCTCCCTAGTGGTGAACTTGGAGCGCCTACTGCTGATATAAACACCACAGTGGCTCTAGCTCTTCTAGTCTCACTTTCGTATTTCTATGCGGGCTTGAGTAACAAGGGTTTGCGATATTTCGAGTATTACGTACATCCAACCCCAATCATGCTCCCTTTCAAGATTGTTGAGGACTTCACAAAGCCTCTCTCTCTTTCCTTCCGTTTGTTTGGGAACATTTTGGCTGATGAATTGGTTGTAGCAGTTCTCGTTTTCCTCGTCCCTCTTGTGTTGCCTGTGCCAGTAATGTTTCTTGGTCTTTTTACTAGTGCAATTCAAGCTTTGATCTTTGCCACTCTTGCGGCTTACTACATAGGTGAAGCCGTTGAAGAGCATCATTAACAAACTTTTGTTGTCAATTCTCAACTGAGGATTTGGCAAAAACCCTTGCGCGCAGGTCCGGATATATTCCGGGCCCATCTCAGAAGTTTTGAGATGTCCCAGTCGCAGGTATAAACTCCCGGTCCCTACTCTCCGCGCTTCTTAAGCGCTTCACATACTTACCTCAATCATGGATTCCATTACCACCGCAGCTTCCGTTGTAGCCGCTGGCCTGGCTGTTGGCCTTGGCGCTATAGGCCCAGGTATCGGCCAGGGTAGTGCTGCACAAGGGGCAGTTGAGGGTATCGCCCGCCAACCTGAAGCTGAGGGCAAAATTAGAGGTACCTTGCTGCTTTCTTTCGCTTTCATGGAATCACTAACGATCTATGGCCTTGTGGTCGCTTTGGTTCTGCTTTTCGCAAATCCTTTTGCAGGTTGATAGAAGCTTTTCCGTTTGGGATTGAAATGACCATTGCTTCGCTTTTGGTCATAAATCTGAAAAAAAGCAGATTTAAATCTCTAAACGGCTCTTCTTTTCAGCTCTGCGGTTTGATTCAATCGCTCGCAATCCTGCTACATGCCCAGTCTTTTTCTGTTCGGTGCTTCTGAGGGAGGTCTCTTTGACTTCGATGCCACCTTGCCGCTTATGGCGGTTCAAGTGGTGCTCCTCACATTCATTCTTAACGCTCTCTTTTTCAAGCCCGTTGGTCGGGTCGTTGAAGAAAGAGAGGGTTATATAACTACAAGTCGTGCTGAAGCAAAGCAAAAGCTTGCTGAGGTTCAAAAACTTGAAGCTGAATTAAAGGATCAACTCAAGGAAGCACGTCAAGCAGCTCAAAAAGTTATCAATGATGCAGAGCAGGATTCAGACCAGCTTTATCGAGAGGCTTTGGCTTTGGCTACCGCAGAGGCAAATGCTTCAAGAGAAGCGGCAAGAAAAGAGATTGATTCCCAAAAGGAATCTGCCATGAATCAACTAAAGATTGATGCAGAGAAGCTTGGTGATTTGATCGTAGAACGTCTATTGGCAGCCAAATGACTTTTCCTTTAATCCTTGCCGCAGAAGGCTTTGGCCTCAATCTCAATTTATTTGAGACTAATGTTCTTAACTTAGCGGTTGTAATTTTTGGACTGTATAAATTCTTGCCTAATTTTTTAGGAGGAATGCTGGAACGCAGACGAGAAACAATCTTGTCAGATCTCACAGATGCTGAGAATCGTCTTCTTGAGGCTTCGCATTCACTCCAGACGGCTCAAAAAGAACTTGCTTCTGCTGAGAAGAAAGCAGCCCAAATAAGGAATGATTGCAAGTCTCGAGCTGAAGCTATTCGCCTAGAAAGTGAAAAGCGGACTGTCGAAGAAATGGCCCGCATCAAGCAAGGTGCAGCTTCTGATTTAAATGCTGAAGCAGCCAGAGTCAGTACTCAATTAAGACGAGAAGCGGCTCGATTGGCTATAGACAAAGCTTTGACAGCATTACCTGGAAAGCTAGATCAAGCCACTCAAGCCAAGTTTCTTAGCCAATCAATTAAGAATATGGGTAAAGCCTGATGCCTCTACTAAACACTATTACCACTCCTTATGCAGAGGCTTTCCTCCAGGTGGCCGAAAGCAATAAGGAAGTTGATCAGGTTGTTGATCAGGCCAAAGACTTATTAAGTCTTTGGAATGATTGCCCTGAATTTAGTGAGGCGATGGCCTCACCAGTTTTAGAGATTGAATCTAAAAAGAATGCTCTTGAAAAGCTTTTTGCTAATCAGGTTTCTCCTTCTTTTCTCAACCTTTTAAAACTATTGGCAGATCGCCAAAGAATAGGCTTGTTGAACTCTGTTCTAGAAAGGATGCTTGAGCTCTATCGTGAACAGCGCAATATTGCTTTGGCAACTGTTACTTCTGCAACGACACTCGATGAGGCGCAGCAAGCAGATCTTCTCAAGAAGATTCAAGCTGTTGCTGGCACAGATAATTTGGAGCTCAATCTGAAGGTTGACCCTGATTTGATCGGTGGCTTCGTAGTCAGTGTTGGCTCAAAGGTCATCGATGCCAGCCTTTCCGGGCAGGTCCGTCGATTAGGACTTTCTTTGGCAAAAGTGAGTTAGTTTTTCTGACTCATTTAGTCTTTTTTCTCTACCACCTCAATTTCAACCTCACTCGCAACCCTTCTCATGGTTTCCATACGCCCCGACGAGATCAGCTCAATTCTTAAAAAGCAGATAGCTGATTATGACAAGTCTGTCTCAGTGAGTAATGTCGGAACAGTACTTCAAATTGGTGACGGTATTGCTCGTGTTTATGGCCTTGAGCAGGTCATGGCAGGTGAACTTGTTGAGTTCGAGGATGGCACAGAAGGTATTGCATTAAACCTTGAGGATGACAATGTAGGTGTTGTGCTAATGGGTGAGGGCATTGGCATTCAAGAAGGTAGTACTGTCAAAGCAACTGGAAAGATTGCTTCTGTTCCAGTTGGCGAAGCAATGTTGGGACGTGTAGTTAGTCCTCTAGGACAACCTGTGGATGGGAATGGTGAGATCTCTACTAATGACTCATGTCTAATAGAAGCTATTGCTCCAGGAATTATTAAGAGGAAGTCTGTTCATGAACCTATGCAGACAGGAATTACATCCATTGATGCAATGATTCCTATTGGCAGAGGTCAACGCGAATTGATAATCGGAGACCGTCAGACAGGCAAAACTGCAATTGCAATAGACACGATCATTAATCAGAAATCAGAAGATGTAATCTGCGTTTACGTAGCGATTGGTCAAAAATCAGCCTCTGTAGCCAATGTCGTTGAGGTCCTTAGGGAAAAGGGAGCACTTGATTACACAGTTGTTGTCAATGCAAGTGCATCAGATGCTGCAGCACTTCAATATTTGGCTCCTTATACCGGTGCTGCTATCGCTGAGCACTTTATGTATAAAGGCAAAGCAACTTTAGTTATTTATGACGATCTAACAAAGCAAGCACAGGCTTATCGTCAAATGTCACTTCTTTTGCGTCGTCCACCAGGACGCGAAGCTTATCCAGGAGACGTTTTCTATTGCCACAGTCGATTACTTGAAAGAGCTGCCAAGCTATCTGATTCAATGGGAAGTGGTTCTATGACTGCTTTGCCGATTATTGAGACACAAGCAGGTGACGTCTCGGCATATATTCCAACCAATGTAATTTCTATTACTGATGGTCAGATTTTCTTAAGTTCTGACCTTTTTAATTCAGGTTTACGCCCTGCTATTAATGTGGGTATCTCAGTGAGCCGTGTAGGCGGTGCTGCTCAAACTAAGGCTATTAAGAAAATTGCAGGAACCTTAAAACTTGAGTTGGCTCAATTTGATGAACTGGCAGCTTTCTCTCAATTTGCGTCTGACCTTGATGAAGCTACCCAAAAGCAACTTGGCAGAGGTAAGCGTTTAAGAGAGCTGTTGAAACAGCCTCAATTTGCACCTCTTAACCTTGCTGAACAGGTCGCTATTGTCTATTCAGGTGTTAAAGGATTAATAGATGATGTACCTGAAGAGCAGGTGACACAATTTGCAAGGGAGTTGAGAGAATACTTGAAAACCAATAAAGCTGAATTTATTAATAAGGTGCTTTCTGAGAAAGTTTTAAATGAGGATGCTGAGTCCTTACTTAAAGATGCCATTGGCGAGGTTAAATCCTCGATGCTGGCAGCGGCTTAATCCTTACGGTTTAAAGGAGAAATCAACTTATGGCCAATCTTAAGGATATTCGAGACAGAATTGTTTCTGTCAAGAACACACGTAAGATCACAGAAGCAATGCGCTTAGTCGCAGCTGCAAAAGTCAGGCGTGCGCAAGAACAAGTTCTAAGAAGTCGTCCCTTTGCGGATCGTCTTGCAAGAGTGCTTGAGAACATTCAATCGCGCATGAAATTTGAAGCAGCAGATGCCCCTTTGCTCAAAACTAGAGATGTCAAGACCATATCTCTTCTAGCTGTGACAGGCGACAGAGGATTATGTGGCGGGTATAACTCAAATATCATTAAAAGAACAGAGCAGCGATATACAGAATTGCAAAACCAAGGATTTAATCCTGACCTTGTGTTGATTGGCCGAAAAGCTATTACTTATTTTCAGAACAGATCAGCTCAATTCAATATCAGAGCAACTTTTAAAGAACTTGAACAAGTTCCCACTGCTCAAGATGCAGAATCAATTACAAGCGAAGTCTTAGCTGAATTCCTTTCTGAAAGTACAGATAGAGTGGAAGTTATCTACACCAAATTCATCAACTTAGTTAGTTGCAATCCTGTAGTTCAGACTCTTCTTCCTCTAGACCCTCAAGGGATTGCTGAAGCTGATGATGAAATCTTTAGGCTTACCACAAAAGATAGTCGCCTTACAGTTGAGAAGGGAGTGGGACCTGCGAATGAGCAACCAGCATTACCTTCTGACATAGTTTTTGAACAGAGTCCTGAGCAACTTCTCAATGCTCTTTTGCCACTTTATTTACAGAATCAATTACTGCGTGCATTGCAAGAATCGGCAGCCTCAGAGCTGGCCAGTCGAATGACAGCAATGAATAATGCCAGTGACAATGCAAAGGAATTGGCTAAGACATTGACTCTTGATTACAACAAAGCCCGTCAAGCAGCCATAACCCAAGAAATATTGGAAGTGGTTGGGGGAGCTTGTGCTTAATTAAAGTGGTTCTCCTAAACTTCAGTTTTGATAGCTAATAACGTGAGCTATTAGAAAATGAAATTGAAGTTTATTGAGATTGAATTGAACTGGCCAGAAGACGTTTTTGTGCAGGAGCTCCGTTTATGGTTGTTAAAACATTTGAGTGACTATGGACAACCTTTACGTTGGTCTATCACTGATACTCAACCATCAAGCATCAAAAAAATTCGGAGAAAATTGAAGATTGAGGCAGTAGTAGTGGTTAATTCATGACTCTTATGGGACCAGCTAGAAAATAGTGCATAAACATTTCTTAGAAGTTAGCCCATATACTTCAGTGCTTCCCACTGTTTTGATTATTCCTACTGGAATAAGGTGTTCAGTTGGTGGATATGCCGGAGATGCAATACCTGCCGCAAGATTATTAGCTTCTGTATCTGGTTGTTTAATCACTCATCCTAATGTGATGAATGGTGCTGCGCTGTATTGGAACGAACCACGAATTCAATATGTAGAGGGTTTGAGCTTGGACCGTTTTGTTGCAGGTGATCTTGCTTTGCGACCAGTAAGGCAACAGCAGATTGGCTTACTTCTAGATGCAGGTCTGGATACTGACTTGCAACAGCGGCACTTACAAGTTATCGATGCTTGTCGGGCAAGTTTGGGATTGCGAATAGGTCCTGTAGTGATTACAGATAACCCCTTAGAAATTACATTGAATTATGGCTCTAGTGGCTCCAGTTGGGGAGAGGTTGGAAATGTAAATGATTTATTAACTGCTGGAGAAAGTTTGAAGAGGCAAGGTGCAACTGCAATTGCTGTAGTAACACGTTTCCCAGAAGGAAGTGATTTAGAGGCTCTAGAAAAATATCGTCAAGGTACTGGAGTCGATGCTTCTGCGGGAGCAGAAGCTGTTATTAGTCATTTGCTAGTGAGTCATTTATGTCTGCCTTGTGCTCATGCGCCTGCAATGTCGGGTTTACCCATCAATGTTGATCTAGATCCTCGGGCTGCTGCGGAGGAACTAGGTCATACTTTTCTGCCTTCTGTATTAGTGGGTTTGAGCCGAGCTCCAGACCTTTTAACTATTGATGAAAGACATCTTTTGCTTAAAAATGGATGCTATAACTACCTTACTGTTCAAGACTTAGGAGCTGTTGTTGCACCTCAAGAAGCACTTGGGGGAGCAGCTGTTTTGGCATGTTTAGAAAAGAACCTTCCTTTAATAGTGGTAGCCAACCCAAGCTTGCTTAGCGTTAGTAAGGAGTCTTTAGGAATACAGGACGAATTGCACAAAAATGATGATGTGAGAATTTTGAAGGCGACCAATTATGTCGAAGCCGCTGGTTTATTAGGCTTGTTGCGTGAAGGGATAAGTGTGGAATCTTTATATAGACCAATTGCTAGCGTAAACATGCCATAGGGTGTCTTGGAGATATATTAAGTGCTTTGGCTACTCCAGGATGACATACAGATCCACGAACTGTATTAAGTCCAGATAATAGTTCTGGACGTTCAGTTACTGCTTCTTCTAAGCCTCTACCTGCCATGCCAAGGATGTAGGGGAGAGTCACACTTACCAACGCTTCTGTTGACGTAAAGGGTACAGCTCCAGGCATATTCCCAACGGCATAATGTTGAACTCCATGAATCCTCACAGTTGGATTGGTGTGAGTGGTCTCAATGCTGGTAGCCACACAACCACCTTGGTCAATCGCGACATCAACTATTACAGAGTTGGATTTCATTTGCCTAACCATTTGCTCGTCAACCAGGGTTGGAGCACGCCCTCCTGGTGTAAGTACAGCGCCTATTAGAAGGTCAGCCGTTGGAATGAGTCTTTCAAGCAATCCTCTGCTACTGACAACACTCATTAACCTCCCTCTTCTATCTGCTTCTAGGTTGCGGAGGCGTTCAGGAGATCTGTCTAACAACATGACTTCTGCATCCATTGCAGCAGCTAATCTGGCGGCATTCCAGCCAACAGTTCCTGCTCCTAGCACTATTACTCTTGCGGGCCGGACACCAGTACAGCCTCCTATGAGAACTCCACTTCCACCATGTGGTCTTTCGAGTAAATGTGCTCCGACTTGAGCAGCTAATCTACCCGCAATCTCGCTCATTGGAGCGAGCAAAGGCAGACTTCCATTCTCCATTTGGACAGTTTCATATCCCACTCCGGTTGTTCCAGCAGCTATTAAGGCTTCTCCTACTTTTGGATATGCAGCAAGGTGTAGGTATGTAAATAGCACCATGTCTTTTCTAAGGAAAGCAAACTCTTCTTCTTGAGGCTCTTTGACCTTCACAATTAGATGGGCTGCCCAAGCTTCTTCTCGAGAAACGATTTTTGCTCCAGCAGAAGCAAATGACTCATCTTCGATTCCAGCTCCATCCCCAGCCCCAGATTGAACACGCACTTCTAACCCTTGAGTAACGAGTTCTCTTGCCCCATCTGGCGTTAGAGCTACTCGCAGTTCATCGGCTTTGATTTCGGTTGGGATTCCGATGCTAGCCATCGGACTCGATAGAACTGAGGCGGGCATGAATTAAAGCACCTTCTACTAGGTTGGCTATGTCAGGTCAACTTGACCATGATTTGTTGTGATCATTTAGCGGCTATTGGTATTCTCCAGCCACTTCCAAAAGCTTGATTACTTACTTTAAGTAGTGGTGGAGCTTGTCGACGCTTGAACTCTGCGTTTTTTAAGAGCAATTTTATTTGCATCACTAAATTTGGGTCATGCCCTTTCTTAATAAGTTCCTCAGGGTAGCTTCTTTCTTCAATAAGCGATTTAAGTATTGGATCTAGAACTTCATAATCTGGTAAAGAATCTGTATCTAGTTGACCTGGGCGAAGTTCAGCACTTGGGGGCTTTTCAAGAATTGCACTTCCTATAAGTTCGCCTTCATGAGGTAGTCCCAGATCTTTTCTACATTTCGAAGAAGCTGTGCTATCCAACCATTTACAGAGAGCAAAAACGACAGTTTTATAAAGATCCCCTATTACGGCCAAACCTCCATTCATATCTCCATAGAGAGTGCAGTAGCCAACGGCAAGCTCTGATTTATTACCAGTAGAGAGAAGTAAGTGCCCTTCATGATTGGCTAATGCCATAAGCAGTGTCCCTCGGATTCGTGATTGAAGATTTTCTGCCGTAATTCCCTCGGGTGGTTTTCCTAGCGTATTTGATAATTCGAAGTCGTAACTTTGCATCAGTTTTCCTATAGGCAAAATCTTTGCCTCAGTTCCAACCCTTTGGGCTAGTGCAAGAGCATCTTTTATTGAATTGGAGGAGCTCCAAGGTGAAGGCATAAGGACTGTCGAAATTTGTTTTCCTCCTAGTGCAGCTGCAGCAATAATTGCAACTAGAGCAGAATCAATGCCGCCACTGAGTCCAATTAATGCAGAGTTGAATTTGCATTTCTTGGCATAGTCATGCACTCCGAGTACAAGAGCTTGGAAAAGCCTCTCTTCATCACTTGCGATGTTGATTTGTTTTTCTAAAACCCTGCACGAAGGCTCCCATATCGCTATAGATTCTTGGCATCTAGGAAGCTTGAGAGTTGTCTCCCCTATTGAATTAATTGCAAAACTTGCACCATCAAAAATCAACTCATCATTACCACCAACTTGGTTCAAATAAATCACAGGGCAGTCGAGCCGGTTAGCTGCTTTTTCTGCTAGACGGTTTCGCAGAGATTCTTTGTTATGGCTGAAGGGGGAGGCAGAAAGATTGATTAATAAATCAATTTCTTTTGAAACTAATTGGGCTATTGGATCGGGTCCTGAAAGACGTTGACCTTGAATTGTTTCGTCTACCCAGAGGTCCTCACAAATGGTGATACCTATCTGCAAAGACCTTGTTTTAGTTTTTATCTTTACAGTTCCAGAAGTTGTATGTGCTCGGAAGTAGCGCTTTTCATCAAAGACATCGTATGTAGGTAGCAATTGTTTGCGTGCTATGACTTCCCATCCAGTGGCATCAACTAAAGCAATTGAATTAAATAAGTTTGGTAATTTCAGGTCTGCTGAAGGTTCAGCGATCCCAACAAATACTGATAAGTTACAAGTCTCTAATTTCAAAAAGTTCACCAAGTCTTGAAGCGTCTCATTTTGTTCTTTGACAAATTGAGGATTCAGAAGCAAATCTCTGGGTGGATATCCCCAGAGTGATAATTCTGGTGTTAGTACAACATTCACACCCTCAGAAGTTGCCTTTTTGCAAGCATGTTTAATTTTTAAGGAATTTCCTTTGAAATCCCCTATGATTGGATTTAATTGAGCTAATAAGAACCTCATTTTTTATATCTGCTGAGGCCGTATAAGTTTTTCTCGAGCACTAGAGGCAGAATATCCGGAGGGATTTGAGAAGCTGCGAAATTGTTGCGTGCTTCTGAACTGGCGCTGGCAGGGATTTTTAAAGGGAGAATATCCACTTGCCCACCTAACGCTTTAAGGCTATGCAAATGCTCATCTTTGATCGGCCAACCTTCGCGAGGGGCAATTCCAATGCGAACTTTTTGCAATAGGTTTTTTGATTTTGCCCAGCTTGGGATTTGCCACGCAAGATCGCTACCAACGACAAAAATGAATTCATTATTAGGCCAGCGATTGGCTGCTTTCTCGAGGGTTGTTATGCTCCAAGGACTGCTTAGATCTTGAATTATTTCCAGTTGAGGATTTGCAATAGAACTTACTAGTGCATTTAGAAGTTCATACCGTATTTCAAGAGGTGCACTATGTGTTTTTAGTGGATTATCACTGGCCCAGGTGATGACTTTAGGAAAGATTTTTAGCAAGCCTTCTAAAAGTGCTTGGTGCCCCAAGGTGGGAGGGTCGGCACTTGTTCCTAAGAGTGCTATAAGGCCATAGGTCTCTTTCACGGAAGTAATGCTTGCAGAGTATTTTTTTCGTTGGACCTTGCTTCTGACCAGATATTTAACCAGTTTTTCAATGCAGGGTCTTGCCTGACTAACCTTTTTAAAATGACAGAAGGTTGAGCTTCTTTGTTTTGACTCCCTGTGAGAAGTACTTGAGCCGTAATGCGTCCTGTCAATTTGGTTGTATGTACTGCTAATGCTGCTTGGGCTAAAGCAATAGGTGCGGCTGGTGCAATGCTTAACCCTCCTGTGATAGGGATTGCAAGTAAAAGTATTTGCCTTAAGGCACCTAAGGCGACTTGTACTCCTATTTGTGCTCCTCCAAGATAGGCGTTGTAGCAAGAAAGGCGCCTTAATAACTTTCTTGCAGAATGTCCTTTCATTTGCAACCCATATAGATTGCTGAGTTGAAGAACTAAAGCTGTATCGCATGCAAGCCCCCCAGCAAGATCAAGCATTAACAGAGGGTTAATTGCTACACCAGAAGCTTTAATAGCAGCGAATTTTCCTATTAGCCCTTGAGCTGCGGAACGACTTCGCTTTAGCCGTCCGAGTTTGAGCTGTTGATAAAAGTGGTCTGCTTGTCTCAAGGAATTAACAGACAAAAAAAGCTCTCCCTGATCTCTTAGCAGTGCTTTTAATGAACTTTGAAGATCTTCAACTCTGGGTGAACATATTTGGCTTCTTATTCGACCATCCCTTTGAACCTGGCCTATACGAGGAGCTGCAGCAACTAGATGAAGCTCTATTTCTCGTGCATTAATAGGGAGACGTTTAAGGATGCTCTTTCTTAAATCATTTAATTCGTTCTTTGACCATTGATCACACCGATTAAGCACTAGCAAAAGAGGTTTTCCAGTTTTTGTCAGTGTGCTTAGGGCCTCGAGTTCGACACTTGTGATATCGCTATCAAGCACAAAAAGTATTAGGTCTGCCTGGAGTGCTATTCGAGCTGAGAGTTTTGTCCTTGCTTCAGCTGCAACTTCGTCAATCCCAGGAGTATCAATCAACTCCACTTTTTCCAGTGGAGCCATAGGCTCATCCCATTCAACTGCGGTGGTGTGTCGAGTACAACCGTGGGCTATATCAGTTAAAAAAGCTTTTCGGCCAAGCAAGGCGTTTAGCAGGCTTGACTTGCCTACACCAACTCTCCCAAAAGCAGCAATACGAAGATGGCTATGCAATAAGCGATCTAGTTGTCGATCTAGTGCTTTTATCTCTCCAGCCAGAAGATGTTTTTCTTTATTTGTCAGAGTTAATTGATCTCTCCACTGATTAAGTAGCAATTTGCATCGCTCAGGTGTAGATGGGAGTGATCTCATGACTTCGATTCCATCCCCCAGCCTGCTAAAACTGCCAACACTGCTTCTGGGCCAATCAAGCCAACAAATCCACCGAACTCATCTACAACTACTCTTACTCCACGCTTGTCATCGTTAAAACCTGTTAATAATCGATCAACTCGAATCATTTCTGGGACAAATTCAACTGCTTGGCTTAAGTCGGCAGGAGTGAGCTGACCATTACCCTCGAGCAGGGCTGTTAGTAATTGCTCACGATTTGCCACACCAAGAACTTTATCGACTTCTTCTCCAAGAACTACCCACCATTGCGCATTGTTTTTTAATAGATTTGTTTTTTGTGAAATGAGGTCAGTACATCCATCGAGTGTGGGAGCAGAAACTCTTGGAGTCATAAGGTCTCTAGCTGTTAAATCGTTTAATTGGAAAACTTTGGAAATCATTGCGGCTTCATCGGCTTCGATTTGGCCTTTTTGGGATCCCAGTCTGGCCATCTGACGTATTTCTTCTTCATCCGTACTTAATTCGTTCTCTGCAGTAATGACTGGTAATAATTGCTCTAGTAGAAGCAATAATGGACGCATTACCAGGCCTAGCGCATGAAGTATCGGCGCACTTGCCAGTGAAACCTCTATTGCCAGGCGACTACCAAGAGATTTTGGCAATATTTCTCCTAACAAAATCACCAGAATTGTTAGCCCAATTGAAAACAGTGGCAAAGCCACTCCATGGATATTTCGCTGCTCAAAGACATAAGTGGCATAGCTGCCCAGCATTAGGCTGCCAAAGATATTGAAACCATTGTTAGCTATTACAAGAACAGTGAGTGTTCTTCCTAAGCGCTTTCTTAAATTTGCAAGCCTTCGAGCTCCTGGAACGGGTTTTGACCTTGCGGCTAGCTCATGCACACGCAAAGGATTGACAGTTAAGAGTGCCGCTTCAATCCCAGAGCAAAAAGCTGATCCTACTAAGACTATTAGTACGAGTAGGCCCAGATAAATAAGATCAGGACTCATGCCTTAAGGCTTGTCGTGTTGTTGTATAGGACCATTAAATCAAGAATTTTTTGTTTCTTCAGAAGTCTCTTTGTAGTTCATAGAAGGTAATGAAGGGTAGGTTGATTAACAAAAGAATTAGCCAATCCTTACTAGTAATTACATTGATGTCCAGCAGTTCATTAACGTTCCCTTGAGACTTCGCTTGCAAAACTTCAGAAAAAATTTCTTAAAATGGTTGCCAACTGACATCTTGAAACTCTAAAGAGAATAAATGCCTTTGATTGATCAAAATAGCTTTTGTAAGCGCCGAGCTGGCTTTTTGGCTCAATTAGAAGGCAATGCAGCAATCATTCCTGCTGCTTCCTTGGTTCCTCACCATGCTGATTGTGAATACCCTTTTCGACAAAACAGTGATTTTTGGTATTTAACTGGATTTGATGAGCCAGATGCAGTCGCACTGTTTTTACCTAACCGTCCTTTAGGTGAGCAATACATCCTTTTTGTGTTGCCTAGTGATCCGAGTTTGGAGGTTTGGACTGGTTTGCGCTCTGGTGTGGAGAAGGCGGTTTCTTTATTTGGTGCTGATATTGCGCATCCTATTGAGGAATTTCCAAAACTTTTAGGTCACTACCTTGAAGGCTCTTCAGGAATTGCCTTTCGAATAGGAAAGCATCCAAAGATTGAACCTGTTGTACTCAAAGTATTAGCTAGACAACTGGATGGAGTTCAACGCAGTGGGGCCTCCCCGCTTGCACTTTTGTCACCTAATGCATTACTCCACCAGTTGAGGCTTCTGAAAGATCCATGTGAAATAGATCGGATGAGAGAAGCAGCTCGAATATCTGCTCAAGCTCATGAGTTGGCTCGTGCTTCTGTTCGCCCGGGAATGAACGAGAGGCAAATCCAGGCTGTAATTGAGCAATATTTCCTTGATCAAGGCGCAAGGGGACCTGCTTATGGATCGATTGTTGCAAGTGGAGATAATGCATGTGTTCTGCATTACACCTCTAACAATGCTCAGCTGATAGATGGTGATTTATTGCTTATTGATGCGGGTTGCGCTTTGCCTGATTATTACAACGGAGATATAACTCGCACTTTTCCAATTAATGGACGTTTCAATGCGGAGCAGAAAGCTCTTTATGAAATTGTTTTAGAAGCTCAAGAATTGGCTGTGGCTTCTGTGGTTTCTGGCCAAAATGCTGAATCGGTTCATCAAATTGCGTTGCAGGTCTTAGTTGAAGGATTGATAGATCTTGGATTGCTTAAAGGCTCTGTAGAGAGTGTGATTGAGAACGGCTCATATCGCCATTTGTATATGCATCGCACAGGTCATTGGCTTGGATTAGATGTACATGATGTAGGCGCTTACCGTTTAGGCGATTACCCCGTGCAGCTTAAAGAGGGCATGGTTTTGACCGTAGAGCCAGGTCTATATGTAAGTGATCGATTGGCGGTTCCAGAAGGACAGCCGCAGATAGGGGAACACTGGAAAGGAATTGGTATCCGGATAGAGGATGATGTTTTGGTGACACTAAGTGATCCTGAAGTTTTAAGCTCCACGGCAAAAAAAGATATAGATAGTCTCGAGCATTAACCCTTTTCCTCTAAAAATAAAATTCATCGGTGTTAGCCCCTTTTGTTGCCATCAAAAATATATCTATAGTTAATTACTCTAAAACCTTCTCTTGTAAGTGCGGTGCTTAAGAAAATGCTTTGACCCCTTTAATTAAACTTGAACAATGCTTTCTTTTTGTGTCTTACCATTTTATTGCATATCTAATTACTTCATCTATTGACTCTAAGATATGATCAGCTCCTGCTGCTATTAATTCTTTCTCGTATTCCATTCTTGCTATTAATTTGTCTCTCTTATGAAGGTGTGGTGGTGCAATGCCAAAGCTTATAAACCTTTGTTCAGGAATAGCTTTCTCTGCATTTTTAACTGTGATCACATCTGCAACTGTATCCCCCAAGTAGCCAATAGGTGCCACGCCATTACCTAAATTTGTTCCTGCAAGTTTGGCTGATATTTCTAAAAGACCAGTTGGGTCTGGCTTCTCTGGAGACTGCCCCATTGCCAGTGCATTTGGTGCTTTTAGACCTAAACGATTTTCCAGGACAAACTTTACGGAGGCCACTTCAGCACCACTTACAAATCCCCATGCAAAATCTTTGGTGGTTAATTCTTCAAAAAAGTCTTTTTTGACTAATAGGACTTCGTTTTTTATAAATCCTGTCCAATTCCTGCTGTCGCCATTTTCTTCACCGCCAAAATAGAAACCATTGAATATTTTTACAATCTCTTCAAAGCTTGGTTCTTTTTTAGATGCTTTCAATGCTTTGTACCTTCTTTTTATGATCTCTTGACTGGCTTCCCAATCGTTATTCCAGCATCCTTCTGCTTTGAGCGTGTCTATTACCTCCATGTTTGGCCGCCATTCAACGAAGTGATTTACGGTTTCTTGAATTGCCAGCCGATAGCTGTTAGTTACATCACGAATAACTCCGTCGATGTCAAAGAGAAGGAATCCTTTCAAGCTAAAAGAAGAGAATTTGAAGTAGGGCTGTTAGGTTAGTTGTTTATTCAAATTCTTTGATAGCTGGCAACATGATGGTTTCTGAAGACACTTCAGCTGAACTTGGACAATCTGTGCCTGTTGAGGGCTCAGAAGAAACAGGAACCCAAAGCAAGGAGATTGGTTCAGAGCAGCCTAAAGCTGGTAGGCCTGGGGCTCTTGGAGGTACTGCAGCTCTTGCAACAGCAACCATTGACGCTGATGGGGTTCCTACAGGGCATACCCCTAAGGCTGATGAAGGTCGTTTTCTGTTGAAGATCCTTTGGCTGCCAGACAATGTCGCTTTGGCTGTGGATCAGATAGTTGGAGGGGGTCCTAGTCCTCTTACTGCATATTTCTTTTGGCCGAGAGAAGATGCGTGGGAGACTCTAAAAGGAGAACTAGAAGGTAAAAGTTGGATTACTGATAATGAACGTGTAGAGGTATTGAATAAAGCAACTGAAGTAATTAATTATTGGCAAGAAGAAGGAAAGGGAAAGACCCTTGAAGAGGCAAAATCAAAGTTCCCTGATGTCACCTTCTGTGGAACAGCCTAAGAGATAAATATTTCTCTTCTAATTACAATTAGAAATTGAATCTTTCTCGAAGATTTTTGCTGCTTTAGCAGTCTCTTTTGAATGTAAAAGCTTGTAAGCAATATCAGTACTAAGTGTAAAGGTGCAAACGCCATTGGCAGCAAGATGATTGATATCTTCGCAGCTTCTTATGCTTGCAACAAGTATTTTGCAATGACTTTCCAGGCCTTCCAATATTCTTTGCATTGAAGTTATTTCTTGCCTTCCATCTTTACCTAAGTCATTTATTCTTCCCATGTAAGGCGCGATATATTTAGCTCCAATGGCAGTTGCAATAAGGACTTGCTTTGCTTCATAACAAGCTGTAAAAGTAATATTAACCTCATGCTCTAAAAGTCTTCTGGCTGCTTTTATTCCTTCAATTGTTATTGGTATTTTTACATAGACATCTATCTCTTTATTTGAAAGTTCTGCAAGACTTAGTCCACAGTTGGCAAGCTCGTCGGAATTCTGCCCCCAGGCCTGAATATGGATTTCTTTGCAGCCAAGGTCTTGTGCTTTTTTGCACAGACCTTTTAGATTCGTCAGCGAGCATTTTTGGCCTGCTTTCTTTAACAAGGTTGGATTAGTTGTTACGCCATTAAAGATCCCACTTTTTAGCCACTTTCCCCATTCACTAGGATCTGCATTGTCTAGAAGAAGATTAAGGCTCACCTAGTTGCAAATTGTTTATTCAGATTTTGTTGCTTGGAATCTTGCTCTGGCTCGATTGAGCTGTTGTTGAACTTTGACCTTTTCTGGTGAGTTCGGTTGTCCCTCTAGCTGAGTGAAATCAGTTTTAGCTTTTTCCAGCTCTGCTTCGGCCTTGGAAGCATCGATATTGCTTCCTAGTTCTGCTCCATTAACTAAGACGGTTACGTCGTCAGCTTCTACTTCAGCAAACCCTCCCATCAAGGCAATTGAATCCCAGTTGCCATTGTTTAAAACCCTTAGAACTCCTGTGTCTATTGCGGTCACCATGGATATGTGTCCAGGAAGTATGCCTACAAGACCTGTGGTGCTTGGAAGAATTACTTCTTCAGCAGTGCCATCAAAAACACTTTGGTCAGGAGCCAGCACTCGAAGGGTGAGAGACATTTGGTGCAGGAATGGAGGGATGAAAAAGGGTTTGAAATTGACAGTAATTAATCAAAAAGAGGGTTTCATAAACCCTCTTTTTGATTAATTATTTAAGCCTTACTTTCAGAAGCGATTTTTTCGGCTTTTGCTTTTACTTCTTCAATATTGCCCACCAAGTAGAAAGCCTGCTCGGGAAGATGGTCTAGTTCCCCTGCCAGGATCATATTGAAGCCTGCAATTGTTTCTTCCAACTTCACATATTTTCCGGACATGCCTGTGAAGATTTCTGCGACGAAGAAAGGTTGAGAAAGGAACTTCTCGATTTTTCTTGCACGATCAACAGTCTTGCGATCTTCTTCAGACAATTCGTCTAAACCTAGGATCGCAATAATGTCTTGAAGCTCTTTGTAGCGCTGAAGAGTTGATTGCACTGCACGTGCTGTGCGGTAATGCTCATCACCTACTACTGATGGTTGAAGCATTGTGCTTGTTGAATCGAGAGGGTCGACAGCTGGATAGATCCCTTTAGCAGCTAGTGCACGAGCCAGCACAGTTGTCGCATCTAGGTGAGCAAATGTTGTCGCAGGCGCTGGGTCAGTCAAGTCATCTGCTGGAACATAAACAGCTTGAATTGAAGTGATTGAACCTTCAAGAGTTGATGTAATTCTTTCTTGAAGTTCTCCAACGTCTGTTCCCAGAGTTGGTTGGTATCCAACTGCTGATGGCATCCGTCCTAGAAGAGCAGAAACTTCTGAACCTGCTTGTACAAATCTGAAGATATTGTCTACAAATAAAAGAACGTCCTGCTTATTTACATCTCTAAAATGCTCGGCCATTGTCAGTGCCGAAAGGCCAACGCGCATGCGAGCACCTGGCGGCTCATTCATTTGTCCGAAACAAAGTGCAACCTTTGATTTAGGTAAATCATCGGGATTGATAACTCCGGACTCTTTGAATTCTTCATATAAATCATTACCTTCACGAGTACGTTCGCCTACTCCTCCAAAGACAGAAACACCACCATGTTCTTTAGCAATATTGTTGATTAGCTCCTGAATTAAAACTGTTTTACCAACGCCTGCTCCACCAAATAGGCCGACCTTTCCTCCTTGCCTGTATGGAGCAAGTAAGTCGATCACTTTGATTCCGGTCTCAAAAACCTTTGGCTTGGTTTCTAAATCAGTGAGCTTAGGAGCTGATCTATGGATTGGTGCTTTGGCAGATGTTGATACAGGCCCTTGTTCGTCAACTGGCTCTCCTAGGACATTAAAGATTCGTCCAAGTGTTGCTTCACCTACAGGCACTGAAATTGGAGCACCTGTATCTAGAGCCTCCATTCCTCGAACTAAGCCATCAGTGCCGCTCATAGCGACAGCTCTAACTCGATGATCGCCTAGAAGTTGTTGGACTTCAGCAGTAAGAGCAATATCCTGTCCTGCTGGATTCTTGCCTTCGATCCTAAGAGCATTGAGGATCTTTGGAAGCTTTCCAGCAGGGAATTCCACATCTAGAACTGGTCCAATAACCTGACGCACAATGCCTTTGGTGCCGACGGAGGTGGTAGCAGCAGCGGCCATAAGAAACTAAGAATTAATAGGGAGCGCTAAAAATGCGCTGCACTTCGCAGAGCGGCGCAACATTACCACTCTGCATGCTGATGATGCATTCGGTTCGGTCAACCGCACAGAACCCCTATGGTCGATTAACTGCTTAAACGAATAGGTTGGCAGTCATCGGCTTTGAGTGCTAGCTCAGTCGTTTTTTGAGGTGCTTTGCACCCTGTTCTTGCTCTTGCATTCATCCATGGCAGCTGTTTCTCTCAGCGTCTCCACCGTAAAGCCTCTCGGAGACCGTGTTTTCGTCAAAGTCTCTGAGTCAGAAGAAAAAACTGCGGGTGGGATTCTTCTCCCAGATACCGCTAAAGAAAAGCCTCAAGTCGGCGAAGTTGCTCAGGTAGGTCCTGGTAAGCGCAATGATGATGGCTCTCGTCAAGCTCCTGAGGTAGGAGTTGGCGACAAAGTTCTTTACAGCAAGTACGCCGGCACTGACATAAAACTTGGCGGCGATGAATATGTTCTTTTGTCTGAAAAGGACATACTTGCAGTCGTTAACTGATTTCTTTCAGTTTCTGATACTGCTTTAAACCTCCTCACACACACACACACAACTCCTCGCTTTTAAGGAAGACGCCTCCTATGGCTAAGCGCATTATTTACAACGAGCAAGCACGTCGCGCACTCGAGCGTGGCATTGACATTTTGGCTGAATCAGTGGCCGTAACACTTGGGCCAAAAGGTCGAAATGTGGTTCTAGAAAAAAAGTTTGGCGCTCCTCAAATCATTAATGATGGAGTCACAATCGCTAAAGAGATTGAACTAGAAGATCACATTGAAAATACAGGGGTTGCCCTAATACGCCAAGCGGCTTCCAAGACCAATGATGCAGCAGGTGATGGGACTACCACTGCCACAGTTCTTGCTCATGCAATGGTTAAGGCGGGACTTCGCAATGTTGCCGCTGGTGCCAATGCAATCACCTTGAAAAAAGGTATTGATAAGGCGACTGACTTCTTGGTTAAAAAAATCGAGGAAAATTCCAAACCCATTAGCGATAGCAATGCAATTGCTCAGTGCGGAACTATTGCAGCCGGTAATGATGAAGAAGTTGGCAAGATGATTGCTGACGCAATGGACAAAGTTGGAAAGGAAGGTGTTATTTCACTTGAAGAAGGCAAGTCAATGACCACCGAATTGGAGGTCACTGAAGGAATGCGGTTCGATAAGGGCTACATTTCTCCTTACTTTGCTACTGACACTGAGAGAATGGAGGCCATTCTTGATGAACCCTACATACTCTTAACTGACAAGAAAATTGGATTGGTTCAGGACTTGGTTCCAGTTCTTGAACAGGTAGCACGAACAGGAAAGCCATTGCTCATTATTGCGGAGGATATAGAAAAAGAAGCACTAGCCACTTTGGTGGTTAATCGTCTAAGAGGAGTTTTAAATGTTGCAGCAGTAAAAGCTCCTGGATTTGGCGATAGAAGGAAAGCAATGCTTGAAGACATGGCAGTCCTCACAAATGGTCAGTTAATCACTGAGGATGCTGGCTTGAAATTAGAAAATGCAAAACTTGAGATGCTTGGCACTGCCCGCCGAGTAACTATTAACAAAGAAACCAGTACTATCGTTGCTGAAGGTAATGAAGTAGCAGTTAAAGCAAGATGCGAACAAATTAAGAAGCAAATGGATGAAAGCGACTCCACCTATGACAAGGAGAAGCTTCAAGAGCGTTTGGCAAAGCTTGCTGGTGGTGTAGCAGTTGTAAAAGTTGGAGCTGCTACGGAGACTGAGATGAAGGATAAGAAGCTTCGCCTTGAGGACGCCATCAATGCAACGAAGGCGGCTGTTGAAGAAGGAATCGTTCCAGGGGGGCGGGACAACACTCGCTCATTTAGCTCCCACCCTTCAACAATGGGCTAGTAGTAACTTAACTGGTGAAGAATTAATTGGCGCAAATATTGTTGAGGCTGCTCTCAGTGCCCCTCTAATGAGAATTGCTGAGAATGCTGGTGCTAATGGAGCTGTAGTTGCTGAAAATGTGAAAAGTAAGCCAATGAGCGATGGCTATAACGCCGCTAATGGTGAATATGTTGACATGTTGTCTGCAGGTATTGTTGACCCTGCAAAGGTGACACGCTCAGGCCTTCAAAATGCAGCTTCAATTGCAGGAATGGTTCTCACCACAGAATGTATTGTTGCTGATTTACCTGAGAAGAAAGATGCAGCTCCAGCTGCTCCTGGTGGAGGAATGGGGGGAGATTTTGATTATTAATGTTTGAAGGAATTTTTAGACTTAACCTTTGAAGACTAGCCATAAAAAAAGCGAGGTGATCCTCGCTTTTTTTATGGCTAGTTGTTAATCTTTAAATGGTTTTAAATGGATTGACCTGATTCACTAAACAAGAAAACGGGTGCATTACATAATCTTCAGGATTCTCATTTACCATTGAAAAATTTTTAAAGCAATAAAGACTGCAATATGATTTTGAAGAATTGATTTCTCACCTCCCATTAAAATTATCTAAGAGGAGACTTCCAGAAAGACTTTATTCAAGCCAGCCGGCGCTTAAAACCACAGCTAAAGTCAAAAAAATTGCAAGACATGTCCAGGTAGTTTTTTTTAAAGTTGCTTCTGCACTACTTGCGCTTGTGAACATTGAACTTCCAGATGCTGCAAGACCTCCCATTCCATCACCTTTTGGGCTATGAAGAAGAACCAACAGGATTAGCACTAGACCAGATGCAGCCCAGACCCAGGAAAGATAAAAAGTAATCATATATTTATTCTAAATTGGAAGAAGAGCTAGAGAAAAGATTTGGAAATAGATCCATTAAACGGGTTGTGCAGTTAATGAAGAAACCGAAGGTATTTCGATTTTTTCGATTAGTGATGATCCAGACATCGCGTCTGGTTTTGGTAATTCCATTAAATGAAGAATAGTGGGAGCGATGTCTGAAAGGCCTCCTCCGTTTCTCAGCCTTATTGCATTTCCAAGACCAGTCAGCTTTCTTTTTTCACCTTCAATAAGTATGACTGGAACAGGATTGGTTGTGTGAGCTGTCCATGGCTGACCGTCCTCGCCTTGCATTAATTCCGCATTACCATGATCAGCTGTAATCAGAAGTGTTCCGCTCATTTTTCCCGTGGACTCCAGAAGCTGTCCAATGCAGTAATCAACCTTCTCTATTGCTTCTTTTGCAGCCTCTAAGACACCTGTGTGACCAACCATGTCAGGGTTTGCATAGTTGATAACCACTAGAGAATATTTCCCACTTTCAATTGCTCTTTTACAACTTCTAGTTAGCTCATCGGCGGACATTGCTGGAGCAAGATCGTAAGTAGCCACTCTTGGCGAAGCTACAAGGTGGCGGTCTTCTCCGGGAAGAGGTTTTTCTATACCTCCGTTGAGAAAATAAGTTACATGTGGATATTTTTCGGTTTCGGCTGTTCGATATTGGAGAAGTCCATGCTCGGAAACTACTTGCCCTAGAAGATGATCCAGTGGCTCGGGAGGGAATGCAACAGAAACTGGTAAGTCAGCTTCATATTGGGTAAAAGTAACCACATTTAAGCTTGGGAAGTGAGTTCGTTTGAAGCTATCAAAATTTTCAAGTGTTAAAGATCTAATTAACTGGCGAGCTCGGTCTGGCCGAAAGTTGAACATTATTAATCCATCGCCATCTTTTAAATAAGAATTTTGCAGTTTTGTTGGTTCAAGAAACTCATCTGTAATTCCTGACTCGTAGCTTTTTTCAAGTATTTGTTGCGGGGAGGCCTTGCTTAATGCAATGGATGGATTGGTTAGTAGGTCATATGCCTTTGCAGTTCGTTCCCAGCGATTATCACGATCCATTGCCCAATATCTGCCGCAGAGGCTAGAGAGCTCGCCTACTCCTTTTGTTTTGATGACTTTTTCTATGGCGTTGACAAAATTGGCAGCGCTTTTTGTAGGAGTATCTCTGCCATCAGTAAAAATATGAATTGCGACCTTGTTTATTTGGACAGACTCAGCCCATTCAATAAGTCCGCATAGATGATCAACATGGCTGTGAACACCTCCATTAGAGCAAAGGCCCATGAGATGGAGCGTTCCTCCGGTCTCTTTAATGCTTTGAGCTAATTCAATTAGAGCCAGCTTTTCTCCAAGCTTATTTTCTTTGACGGTGTTCCCTATTCGCACTAACTCTTGTTGGATGATTCTCCCTGAACCAATTGTGAGATGACCTACTTCGGAATTTCCCATTTGTGTATCTGGAAGACCCACATATGCTCCACTCGCCTCAATCAATGTGTTTGGGTAAGCCTTGAACAAGGCGTCCATTATTGGAGTCTTTGCGCCCCTCACAGCATTGTGCTGCTCTTCCAGGCGATGGCCCCAGCCATCTAGTATCGCCAGCACTACAGGCGCTACAGGGCCGGATTGCATGCTTGCACCGGATCTAGGGTTCGGCTTTGTGACCGGAATGGGTTCTGCCTGAATAGAGGCCTAAATAACAAATTACTTCCTCAAAGGGCTTTCTTTCAGTTTTGAGTTTTTAAGTCAGCTTTTGTACATTCAATTTAAGTATGTACTTTTTAATCGTCATAAGATTCATTTTCAATTGCAACCCTCATGACAAAGTCTCCCAAAAATGAGCGAGTTGAAATACTTTCCGGCATCGAGCTTGGGAGAACTATTACTCGCCTTGCATCTCAGGTCTTAGAGAGTATCCAGGATAGTCAAACGCTTCTCTTGTTGGGTATCCCTACTCGTGGGGTCCATCTTTCTCGAGTATTGGCAAAAGAACTTGAGGTGATTGCTGGCCATCCAATAGCTCATGGAAGTCTTGACCCAACTTTTCATAGAGACGATTTGAAAAGGGTTGGAACAAGAATGGTTCAACCTACAGATTTGCCAGCAAATGTTGAGGGTCGCCAAGTAGTTTTGGTGGATGATGTGATTTTTACGGGTAGAACTGTTCGTGCAGCACTTGAAGCTCTCCAGTCCTGGGGTAGAGCAGAACGAGTAATGCTTTTAGCAATGGTTGATCGTGGTCATAGAGAGCTCCCTATTCAGCCTGATTTTTGTGGGAGGCAAGTCCCAACTCGAAGAACAGAATCAATAGAATTGCGTCTTAAGGACATTGATAATGAAGAAGGTGTATTCCTCCGTACGTGTGAAGAATAAGTCTTCGCTTCTTTTCCCTTAATCAAGCTACCTTACAGATCCAAGTATTAATCTTCCAAGTTCTTGGCCTGAACGTATATCTTGCAATTCAACAATTAAGAGACATTCTTGATCCAGCGAAAAATTAAGCTTTAAACAATCTTGTCCTGGTTGACCTGGAGGATCTAGAAAAACACAATGATTTGAACCATCCCATGGGATAACTTCAGAGCCTTCTTTTTGATCGGTCACCTTAGGTATTCCATTGATATAAACAACTTCTTGCATTCCTTTGATTTCTGGTTCACCTAGTACTAATTCAATTTCTTGTTGATTATCTTTACTTGAGGACAAGATTAATTCAAGATTTTTTTCTGTAGGCCAAGGCTGTCCGGCAACAAATAATGGGTACCAAGTATGTCGATTACTTTTCTTGTCCCAGCAGCGAATCGATACACCTCTGTGAAGCAGGTCACGAATTTTAACTCCAGGGGTAAGCTTTAAGGCTCCTTTAGCCACAGCCTCTATTGGAGGTGGTGTTATTAATTGCGCTGGCTCTATTTCTTTCTCTAACCATCTACGAACTAATGGAATCCTTGCTCCTCCACCTACAATTACAACCCCATTTAGATCTTCCAGCTTGCAATTATTTAATAAACCTATTTTAAAAGTTTGAGTAAACAAACTTTTGAGAGTTTTTATCAACCCTCTTTCAACTAGCAATTCTTCAAGTTGTTTTCTGGTTAATGAAAGATTAAAAGTTTTGTTTTGAGAAACCTCTGTGTAACTTTCAACAAGCAATTCACCTTCACTTATATTTTCATCACTTAGACGGCATTTTAATTTCTCTGCAGAATTTAAAAGAGATTCTGTTATTGAAAGATTGGGATGGAGTTTGCTAACTATCCATCGGTCAAAGTCTCTGCCGCCCAATCTTTGCCCTGATTTCCCAAGAACTTTTGCACAACGTAAAACTTGTTTGCTTTTCCCTTCAAGATCTATGCCGTCAAATCGCAGTAACTGTGCAACTGGTTCAGCTTTGCCTTCCCCTCCTTCAAGCGCAACTAGAGACATGTCAATTGTGCTTCCTCCTATATCGACTACTAAAAGCTTTGATCCTGCTGGTAAACCTGCACCCATTGCTGCAGCTGTAGGCTCATCTATAAGCGCTATTTCATCTACTGAGAAAGAACTGCAGACTTTATTTAACCAAGACCTATAAGCTCTATAAGTTTCAACAGGAGCAGTTAAAACAAGCCTTTTAACTTTCAAATCTGGAGGAATTCTCTTCCATATTTCTTCTAAAAGCTTTTCCCCAGCCTCCTCCGGTGATGGATAATTTGAAGGGAAACCATAGTTGTCTTTACTTCCTATCCATCTCTTGAAGTCACTACAAATCTGGTTGTTTTTTAGTTCTTTCAGGTCACGATCTAGAACCTGCTGCCCTATTAAAAAGAGTGGGTGGTTTGTTTGCTCATCGTAATAAACAAGGCTAGGCACTTCTCCTTTGTCTCTACTTATAGGAGGCAAATGTAAGAGCCTAGGTTCATCTGCGAACTCCCCTTGAAATGCCACTACAGTAGTGTTATTCCCTAGGTCTATTGCCAAGGTCCCAATTTCTTGGAGAACGTCGTTTTCTTTATTAATTGAGGAAAGTACCATCTCTATAGCGAAGTTTCTTGCTATATCAGATTAAGCGGAGAAAAGAAGATGGATAGGCTGAGGAATGTGGTTTTTTCTTTTTATAGAGAGGACCTGCAAATTAAATGCTTACTTGCCCCATTGCTCTTATGCGAGATAACTCGTAGTTGGGGCACTATCCGCATTGAATGCGTAGACCTTTATCACCTTGAACAAGTCAGTGAATTACTTGATTATTTGAAGCCTCCATTTTTACTCTTAAAACTTGGCCAAAAGATTTCGCTACGTGCACCTGGGTTATCGCAACGTATTTATTCTCTGGAAGAGACTTCGCCAACTGACTTGGTTTATTGAGAATGAGTCGACTTTCCTTTAAAATGTGTGAGTAATTGCTGGGGCTCTGTGATTAGACCGGGTTTAGATTCAAAGGACCTTGCTAAACGAGGTGAAAGTCTTATTCGACAATCGACGAATCGTTACTTGACCACCGTTCGGATTGCTTTTCGTGCCAAGCAGCGCCGTTTTGATGACTTTGACGGTCTCTTGGAGGAGTCCAGTGTCAAGCCAGTTCATAGAGCAATTGTTGAATTAAGTGATGAGCAGGATCAGCCTGACTTGCTTCCAGGTTGATGAATGATTCAAGATGAAGGTCCAGGTTGGCGTTTGGCTAAGGATTCTTCAAGGAGAAATTTTGAATTTCTCCTGGGCGGTGATCACTGGGCAATAGAAATTACAAAAGCCGAATGGAATTCAGTAAATCTTTTAATACAAGATTTGATTAATCAATATCAGAGATTAGAAAGCCAATTAATGCCCGAAGAAGATTTGTTTATTGAATTAGAGCGAGGTCATTGGTGGGCTTGCATAGATGGAGCAATCGGTCAATGGAGCCTTCGATTGATTCTTAAAGAAAACGAACCTTCTATAAGAGGATTCGAAGCTTTTTGGCCTGCGCCTGCTTCTCAATCAATTGTCTTTGCAATGAGAACCATGTGGGACTGCTATCAGTGATTAGATAGACTTATCAAAGATTTCTTATTGATTTTTCCCCTTGAATTTTGTGTGTTTTTCACAGGTTCTCCACAGTCAAGGTGCTTGAAATGGCTATATACCTCAGGCTTGGGGAAAACACTCGGAAAAGTTTTCTTTTGATTGACTTAAAGGCTTTCTCGGCTATATGAGCTGGGCATGATCATGCTCAGAAGATAAGGCAATCCTGGACGTTCTTTGCTTGAGACTCTATGAGATTAGTGATCTGGCCAGAGCTTGACTTGCAGCCTTCTATATGAGGAACTAGTTGTCAATCAAAGATTTCGCATGATGCAAGAAGATCAATCTATTGGCTCCTTTGCGCCACTCCAATCATTGCTAGTTCACTCTAAAGAACTTAATCAGAAGCCATCAGACTTGGGAAAGGATGGCTTGGTTAGCTTTCAGGCTGAATTGCCAATAGCTCTTCAAGAGGCAATGACACGGTTTATTGAGCGTTATCCGAATTGGGATCAATACAGGCTTATACAGGCGGCTTTGGCGGGATTTCTTGTCCAAAATGGAGTAGAGACAAGGCAAATTACGCGCCTTTACGTAGGGAATATGTTTGGATCTAAATCTTTAGTTGAGAATTGCCCTGCAAAATAATACCTTTATTTATGAAGATCACCCAATTTTGTTATTAAGAGAAGGGCTATTTTCTTATCTACAGGCATTATCGAAAGTCTATTACCTCTTTGCACTACTTTTAGCTCTTCTTCGGAATAAGTTACCTTGAGTTCTGCAAGAGTTAATGGGTTATTAAAAATACCTAAGTACTTTAGTTTCACGCAATCCCAGCGAGGTTTGTCTTTAGTTGACTTCGCGTCATAATATTTAGAATTAGTATCATATTGAGTTGGATCTATTAAGTTTGTTTCTGTGACTTCCATCATCCCGACTATGCATGGAGGAGTGCAATTCGAATGATAGAAGAATGCTTGATCTCCTATCTTCATTGAGCGCATAAAATTACGCGCTTGATAGTTTCTGATACCATCCCATAAAGTCTCTTTTTCTTTTTTGAGATGGTTGATTCCGTATACATCTGGTTCACTTTTCATTAGCCAATACGAGATATCTTTTTCAGCCATTGCGATAAAAGAAGGTAGAGATCTTTTTGAGGGTTAGAGGCTTGCTCGAATTTTGCTGGAATTTGAGCAAGTTTTCCCTTTTCCATTTTGACTCCGAGGATTCGGGGTCTATCTGGCCAACAGCATCGTACCGACGTAGCTGGGTACTTGTTTGAAACCTCCCAGGGCAAGCCGCAACAGACGCAGTTGAGGATTCTTTTAGGCATTGGTTGTTTAGAGCATCGGACCTTGGCATTACCACCGTTCCTTCTAGGAGGTTGGTTGCAGGTCAACGGGCCAAGTCCCTCGCTGCTATCTGGATGCAATATCCTGAGCTAATTATAAATTAGATGCCTGCTCTCTGTAGAAAACCTTCGGTTTACGTGTTGAATGCGTTTACGTTCCTCCTTAGTTCTTTGAGGCGGAGGGATTGGTATTTTCTCTACCTTCACCCCCTTATCTAGTTGTTAAATGGAATATGGAGAAATAACCGATTTCAAAAAGGTCCCAATTGAATGGCTTGATATGCCAACCACTGCAAAAAAAGCAGAGGAGTTGCAATTAAAAAAATACTTTCCTAGGAATAAATGCAAGAAAGGTGATCATTTTTCACCTTGCTATCAAAGTAAAGGTATGGGGAAAGGATGTGTTACTTGCCAGTCAATAAAGAGCAAAGAAAAAACTAGATTAAAAAACGAAGCATTGGGTATTACTCCTTATACCTTGAATGATTTCATCAATGATGCCAATGAAGTTCATGATGGGTATTATTCTTATGAATTAATTAAATCTTTTAGATATAAAACTGATAAATATTTAATTAATTGCCCGGTATCAGAGCATGAGCCATTTAGACAAAAAGGTACTAAGCATCTCGCTGGGCAAGGATGTAATCTATGCAATCTTAATAGAGCAAGATTAGACCAAGTCTTGCCACTAGATACCTTTAAAGCCAGATGCAAAGAAAGATATAAAGACAAATATGACTTATCAAGAATTAGCTATGAAAATCTACATGATCAAATAGAAGTTGGCTGTAAAGTTCCAGGGCATGGATTCTTTGAAACTGAAGCGAATAGTTTCATGAGAGGAAATAGTGGCTGCCAGTTATGTGCGGCCATTGCTACAGGTTTGAGGTGTAGAAAAACAAATGAAGAATTTATTGATGAAGCTAAAAAGATACATAAAGAGAAGTATGACTATTCACTTGTCTTATATACGGGTAGTACAAATCAAGTGCTTATAAAATGTCGTAAGGACGATCATGGGCTCTTCCCTCAATTGCCATCCGTTCATTTAGGCGGAGGTGGTTGTCCGAAATGTGCAAAAGAAACATCTTCTGAAAAACTATCCCTGAAATTAGATGAATTTTTAAGGAGAGCTAAAGAAAAACATGGTGGTAAATATGACTATTCAAAAGTTGTACTCTCGAAAAAAGCTCCATCACATACACCAGTAGAGATTATTTGCAGTGTTCATGGTGCATTCCATCAAGCGCCAATACTTCATTTCAAAGGCGGTTGTAGAAAGTGTCATATGGAATATTTATGGCATGAAGTTCGACCCATTGGGAAAGAAGAATGGATAAAAAGATCGAATGAACAACATTCAAATAAGTATTCATATGAGTTAGTTAAAGACTTTTCAAAAGTCACTATGAATATAGTTACTATTGTTTGTCCAATACCTGAGCATGGTGAATTTAAGCAATTAGCAAGAGATCATATGGCTGGAAGAGGTTGTCAAAAATGTGGAGATATTAATAGAGGTAGAGATTCATATAAAACATTCAAATCAGATCCTTTATGGGCCTCAATCCCTACGGAGTTTTATTTTGTCGAAGTAGATAACTCGTTTTTAAAATTTGGCATTTCAGTTGATTTTAATGATCGTTCGAGATCTAGGTATACTGAATGCTTTTATAGGATTGAGGTCGATAGAGCGGTTGCTTGGACCATCGAGCAGTATATGCTTCTTGCCACTACTTGGGCTCAACCTGGAGATTTGCCAGACTCATTGAAAGAATGGGGAGGAAATACGGAATTAAGAACTAAAGAGTTATCTGTTTTTGAATTGTGCGATGAAATTGATGATCTTGTCGTTTTAGTAGAGGATCAAGGTTGGGATGATTTTTTCAAAAAAAATATACTTGTAAGTGATAAAATCTCAGCTTTACCCTTGAATCATCAAATTAGATTAGAACAATAATTAAAGTTTTGATGGGTCCTTTTCAATGATTCAATATTAGGGCTTTACTTTTTACTTGTTCTCCGAAGCTTTTGATGCCAATCGATATAGAAGAAGTTATTGCTAGAATTTTGCTAGAATAGATTCACGAGGATCGCTCAGATCCATTGGTATCATTGGCTTATAACTGTTCATTAGCCAGTAGTTAATTTCAGCCATATCAAGGGGTTTGGGCGAAAATGCTTGCTAGTATTTTGCTGGTGTGGAACTACTGCCGCTTTTAGGGACTAGAGAATCATCCAGCCTGTTCTCATTCTGGCGTATGCACCAAGACCAGCCTTTATTTGTTTTTGCTTAGCAGTGATTGGGCGAGGAATAAGCATTAAAACGGATTGCAATAATGTATCGGTTGCTACAAAATCATTCTAAGTCGCACGGAGGGATTAATGATCGACACTCCACCTGAGTATCAAACAGAAGCGAATTGACTTGCGGTCCCTGCTCCAACAGTCTCATTTTATAAGTGGGCTGGTCATAGATGTTCTTTAAAACATTGGTGACACTCCTCTGCACCGTTTAGGTGCCCTAAATGGAGTCTTATCAGCCTTACACCTAGAAACTTGGCCCCAGGCGATTAATAGCAAAAAGCTTCCCTAAATAACGCAAATTAAGACTGACCTTTCTTTCTTCCGTGAGGATCAAAGAAGGGTCAGTTTTGTTATTTAATTGCAAATAAGATGTACTAGTTAAGTCCTTATTCTTAGCCATTAAATGCTAAATAGGTACTTTATATTTTGTAGGAGAGAGGTCGCAATTGTCGATTCAATGCTAGTTTCTCTGCGTGATTAAGGAGGTGCTAGTTATGACTAGTAAGTTGACTAATCGAATGGATGCAATCGACAACGATCATGACGCTATCGATGAGTATTTTGCATGTATTACTGCCTGTTCTTTAAATGATAATAGTATACATTGTATAACTCAATGTATTGAAATTCAGCATCATCGCGCTGCTAAGAATCGCTTACCAAAGGAGGAAGAGTGATGATTACTAGAAACCCTTTGCTTGTTAGCCCTAAAGGCGGTTCAATTACTTGTTTTAGAGGTGATACTGGTCGGATCTTTCGATCATGCTCAAGAGGCCATTGTGTGTACTCAAGAGACTTGCATTCTGCCAAGGCATACTTGGATGATTTGGAAGGTAAGAATAGTTTGATTACGGAAGTTTCTGATAAGGTTTCTTCTCAAAGAAAAACCACATTGAAGTGGAGCAGTGATGGTGAACTTTCCGCAGTAGACATGACAAGAATTCTCGATCGCCTCGCTAACCCAGAATTGACCGAATGTGATTTAGCTTGTGATTTAAAGGATTCCTCTATTAAAGATCAAGAAGATATATCTTCTATGCCACTGCCTGCAAGTTCTTGGCTTCCATGAATAGATTATTGAGGGTAAGTACTTTAGTAATAGCACCATAGACATTGTTGCTATTAACAATTAAAAATTAAGTAGAGCCTAGATGGGCAATAAATACAAGGTTAATGCTTTGACTGGCTTTAGGGGGGCTTTGGTCGCAAGCCCCTCGCAAAACTTCCTCAGGAGGTCTGTAATGAACTATCAAGAAGGACTCAACTTAATTGAATCTATTCTCCCAATAGCTGTTGTTATTTCTCTTGGATGCTTGGCCTTTCTAGGTGCCCGGGAGTTCTGGCATGAATTTGCAGTTGCATGCAAAGGAGGTTTTCAATGAAACTAACAAGAAAATTCGACATCCTTGGGGATGCATTGAAGAACAAATCACTAGATAACATCGTTTGTACGATCGATGATGTTGATGTGCCTATTAAGGAATGTGGCCTCGAATTAGAGGTAAATAACCAAGAGCCAAATTTAGATTTTTGGGATGAAGAATGCGAAGAGCATCCAACCAATTCTCATTGCAAGGTTTATGACGATTGAGGTTTCTTTTTTAAATCTCTCGGAAGAAATAGCTTGCTAGTATTTTGCTAGTATGGGTTAAGTGCATTCCTCCAAATCCCTTGGTATCAAAGGGTTTTAACTTTTCATTAGCCAGTAGTTAATTTCAGTCATATCAAGGGGTTTGGGCGAAAAAAGGCGGTTTGAATAAACTCTCGATCTCAGGGGTTTCTGACTTTTAAATGAAGGAATTTCTGTATTGCTTCTTTTATTCATAGAGCTTTTGATGGCATTGAGCAATATTTGTTGCTAGCAATCTCTCTCTCAAAATAATGACGAGGTTTATGCGAAACCCTTCCCTTTGGGATTTGTTTTGCTGCCGGCGGTAAGGAAGTGCGTTTTATCGCTACCAATGTCATAAAGGGTGTAATTCAAACCAGCGCCAATTCCAATCACGCTTCGCTTGGGAACTTCCTGTTGTTGTTCACGTTTGCCGTTCAGATCCTTTACTTGTGAGTTGATCCCTCCTCCAGTCAGTTCAAGATGAAATTGTTTAGTACTGCGCGCTGTGAACAGTCTGTTCACATTGAGACGGGTGAGTCGATCAAGGAGGATCAGTGGAGACGTTTCAGATGTGAGGTTGTCACCCACGTCTGAAGAGCTCCCATGGATGAGTGCACAGTCAAGTTCAATGAAGCCAAATTGCAGTGATGCCAGCCATTTCAGGTGAGAAGGATTAACCGTATTTAGCAGTGCGCTGACTGCGTCTTCACCTTGGCTGAGCCGCAGAGCATCAGCTTTGCGTTCACCACGAAACCCACGCTCTGCAAGTAGTTGCTCTTCCCACCAGCCATAGATGCAATCTGGTTTTAAATCGCCGCGATGGGGATTTTTTAGTCGATCTAAGAGTGCGTCACAGTTGCGTTCGGGCCCGACGAGGTCTCCAAGGACAAATAAGGCTGTAACTCCACGAGTCTTCTTTAGATCCCGTTGAATGAGGTCATAGGTCTCGAGATCTCCGCGTAGACCACTTACTAGTGCCCATCTTTCAATCATCGTTCACACACATGACTTGCATCTTCAGCCTGTTCGGCGAATTCAAAACCATGACTCAATCGCCATGCGAAGACTTTCGGTAGCCCCGCCTCGACAATCGCTTGACACGTTCGACCAACGTCATAGGCCACCTCTTTTATCTCAACTTCATCAGTTGCATCGTTGTGAATTACATAGGTGGCATTGGTACTTCCATGACGTGGCTCGCCCACTGATCCAGCATTGACGATTTTGCGCATCGGCAGGGTTAGTTCTTCACCCTGATCGTTGCCATGGTCGGCATTTTGTAAACGTACACGAATAGATCCATCTCTCAATTCACGTACATAAGGCTGGTGAGTATGCCCGCAAAAGAGAATATCGGCCCCTGCTGTTTCTACTCGCTCGAGAGCTGCAAATGCATCCATGTCCGGCAGAAGATACTCATGCTGACTGTTGGGACTGCCATGCACGAAGAGGAGTCGATCACGACGTAATGATGTTGGGAGGCTGGCCAAAAAACTTTTGTTTTCGTCCGTTAGCTGATCATCTGTCCATTGGTGGGCCAGGTGCCCACGTCTTTCTGCTAGCTGAGAAGGGTAGCTGCACTCGCAGGCATTAAGACCATCGATGATATCTTCATCCCAGCAGCCCTGGCAGGTCGCTATACCACGCTTTCGTATCAGCTCAACTACTTCGTTGGGCTGGGGGCCATAGCCCACTAGATCACCAAGACAGGTAATGGTGTCAATCCCTTGCCTATCAATGTCATTCAAGACAGCTTCCGCTGCAGGGAGATTGGCGTGTAGACAGGAGATAATTGCGTGATTCATGGCGATTAAGTTGAGGGAATAGCTTCTTTTTGTCGATCCCTAAGAGGCATTTGATGCATCTCAAGTACGGCATCGTTTAGTAGGCAGAGGTCGATCGTTGATTGAATACGTAAGCCATCAAGATGTTTTCCTTGCACGACAAGCTCAGATAAGCTGGCAGGCCTGCCATTTGGAGCTGAAATTTCTTCAAGTGGAAGGAACTGTGAGCTTTCTTGACTCACGATCCAGTTGAAGAACATAGAGCGACCATCTGGCAAGTTCATCAAGGCCTTAGCTCGATAGACGTCGCCATATGCTCCGTTCACTAGCTCGAACCACAAGGTATTCAGACTGGGTGGATCCCAGACGCTGGCTTTAAGACTGAGGCTGAAATATTCAAGTTTTTTGAATTCCAATGTGTCTTTGTTTGGTAATTCAGGATCCCGACCAAAGTGGAGATACCTGTCAGGATGAAGTTGCAAGGCTTCAAGCTGATTTTTGACGCGAGGATCCATACCCGTTATGCCTGCATGCTGAGGAGCCTGGAACTGGGGAAGCTCTATCAATGTGAGCAGGTCGCCTTGTTGCGATCTGGAGGCATGATGGGAACCCGATAGATCTATTAGTTCAGGGAATTGATCCTTGAGAAATGCCTTATCGATTCCTGAGTCAGATACCTGCTCTAGCTCGTTAGAGGGATAGCCATCTAGTCGCAAATATCCGCATTTGCCTTGATGGCTTCGCATTGTTTTGAGTATCCAGCTGGTTTTGCCGCAGCCTGGCGAACCCGAGATCAGCCATGTCTGGCTCATTTTTTGAACAATGACAATCTCCCTACGAAAATATCAGAACATGAGAACGATAACCATTTTCATTATGTATCCCTGATTTTTTCTTCTTTCATTTCTGCCATTTCTCTAGTTTGAATAAAGTTTGAATAGAAATTCCTGGTTCGCTGAGATCGCTTGCTATCACTCAAAAGGAACTTTTCATTAGCCAATACGAGATATCTTTTTCAGCCATTGCGATAAAAGAGGTTAGAGGGCTAGTTGAGGGTTAGAGGCTTGCTCGAATTTTGCTGGAATTTGTACAAGATTCCCCTTTTTTCATTTTGACTCAATTATCTGGTTTGAGCTTTTAGCTTTTGCAGTGCTTTGGGAGAATCATGTGGCAAGTTCTATCCTCCCTTGTTCTGAAAGCCTTTTCAGAGCCCGGCAAAATAAAATGTATAAAAAAGCTGATCTGCTAATAATTGGTTATGGCACCAAGGCGCAAGCGACTTTCTAAACCTCAAGTAATGGAGTTGATTACTCAGCTCAGGAGAGATGATTTGTGGACGGATGAAGTCCTCTTTGATTTTGCTCAAAAAGTTAACGGTGCTCCATTTTCAGAACCGCCAATGACTGCAGCGCAAGCCAAGTCAGCAGTTTTGCTGAAATTTGGATGTAGGAATGCCCTGGAGTTGAGAAAAGACAAGACATTCATGATGTCAATGACTGGAGAGACTTTTGCGTTAAGAAGCCGAGAAGATTGGATGAAGCTCTATAGAAGATGGATCGGTGTTCCTCCTGAAGAGACAGGGAGGATTGGGCCAACATGTATTAACGGAATTGATGTTTTAGAAAACAATCGGCCATGGCATATTTTTGGTTTGGATAGCAATACGGCTTCTAAAGAAGATGTCAAAAAAGCCTTCAAGGCTTTAGCAAAGCTCCATCATCCAGATACTGGCGGTGACCCAAGAGTTTTTCAGCGTTTACATATCATGAAGGATTCCTTGATAGCCCTCATGGATTAACGACCTTTTAATTATCTAATGAAGGATCTACTTACTGACAAAGAAACTGCAACTATTCTTGGTATTAGTAGACCAAGTCTCTATAAGATCGTAAGGACTTTCGATTCAGGTCTAACGGGCAGGTGGAAGCTTAAAGAAGGTAAACATTTTGAATTTGTCACTAGGAATGGTAGACGCAGTAGACGTGCTAGGAGATTTACAGAGGCTGGTGTTGAAGTTATTGCTGCTTATATAGAAAAAGATAAAAATGGTTTCCTAGACTTTATTAAAGAGCTTCTAACTCGAAGAAGGATAAAGAGAAAGAAAACTCTTGTTTCTCGTCGAATTACTCAAGAATTTGTTGAATCTGCTGAGGATTTTATTATTAAAAATGAATTGGCCTTTGTTCCTAAGAAAAGCACTATTTACATCCTTCAAACTAATGGTACGGGATACAAAAACACTCTGGACCGTCTTCGAAAAGAAGGATCAGCAGAAGGACCAGAAGCTCTTGAAATAGATAAGCATTTTGTGCTTTTAGAAGAAGAAAGGTTATGGAGTCAAAAAGGAATAGCCAGGATGGCAATCAACATGAGAGAGAAATCCTCTGTGAAGAAAAAAAAGGCTCGTACGGCTTGGATGGATGCAGTGGGATTGGTTGTGGAAGATTGCTTTAAAAGAGAAATAAAAAGACTAAAAGCTGCTCCTAAGAATATTGATAAAGCAATTTCAGCTGCAAAACGAGCAACAGGAGAAACTTGTGAGGTAACAGGGAGAAAAAGGACTCAAGGAAACAGGCTGAAATTAGACGGACACCATTTGTTTGATAGGAATACTCGGCCAGACTTGGCTGATTTACATGAAAATATCTTGGTAGTTGAAGGTAATGTCCATTCAGATTTCCATTCCTGGAAAGGAGCAGGGAAATGTGAACCAAAAGACTTTTTGGAATATCTAGATACTTGCAGACTTGATTTGGTTGATCTTGATGATTCTGCTTCAGCACGAAGATATAACAAGCTTGTAGTTCGCCTAGAAAATCTCCAAAAGAACTTTGAAGATAATCACCTCAGGTATCAAGGAGATTTAATTAGGTATTAAGCCATTTCTCCCAAAGACAAACCCAATGGAGAGCCCATTACAAGCACTATTACTACGTCAATGCTCCTAATACTTCTTGAGGTGACTTGAAAACTAAGTAGTACCGAACATCTTTAGCGACATCTAACTTGTGATAGATGAAATTGAATATTTCTCGCCTATTTGCTTGCTAGAATTTTGCTAGAATAGATTTACCGAGATCGCCGAGATCCATTGGTATCATTGGTTTATAACTGTTCATTAGCCAGTAGTTAATTTCAGTCATATCAAGGGGTTTGGGCGGAAATGGACGGTTTGAATAAAGTTTGAATAAACCCTCGATCTTAGGGGCTCATTGATTTTCTAGTCACCAAAACGATAGTGCTTTCGGACTGCTTTATGTACTTCCCATGTACAAGACATTCCTTTGGGAAAGACAACTAGATCCCCGACCCCAAACCTGACAGGCTGACCTTCGTTAGGCGTCACCGTCACATCTCCTTCCAGAATTAAACAAGTCTCCTTGTCGCTATATGTCCAAGGAAATGAACTTGGATCACAAGTCCATATTGGCCATTCCTTTATCCCTAACTCGTTGATAGTGCTTTCAGGGCAGGGTGATGTGATTGAGATTGCCAATTAATTTTTTCGAGCTCAACTTCTTTTTAGCTGATTGAGATCTGTTAAACAGTCTTTAATCTTTCTCTCAGGTCTATAAGGTCAAATTTCTTAGATTGAAGATTCAGCATTTGACTGAACAACGCGTCTTTTAAGTTCATGCATGCCTTCAAGCTGGTTGTGAACAGCTAGTAATTGCTGTTTTATATGCTCTGAATGCTTTAGTTTTGCTATAACTTGTATTGCCTCTTCAATATTTACCTTGGCTTTTAGTAATGCATAACATTCTTGTGTACCTGCTTCTGATGTCATTCGTAAAAATGGTTTAATTCAACTAACTAATTTAAAGCAATTAATCCTTCAACTATGTAGTTATTGATACTATCAAGGATGATCTCTGCGAAAGCTTTTGAAGCCTGAAAACTATTGGATTTAATTTATACAAATTTCAAGCAGTTTGTAGCTATTGATATCACTCCAAACTAGAGAATGAACATAAACTTGGTGAATGATATGAAATGTATTTTTAATTACAGTGACTAAGTGCTTATTTTGATATTTTTTTATTATCCTTTTTTTGGAGATTTCTTATGACTGCTAAAGACCTGATGAGTGAGAAAGCTGAAAAATATAATGGATGGGCAGCAATGCTTGGGTTTCTAGTAGCAATTGGAACATATGCCACTACAGGACAAATAATTCCAGGCATATTTTAATTATATTTATAGGAGCCTTTTGGCTCCTATAAATTCTTCTCTTTCAATCAATAGTCTCTATCTATTTATGTATGAATTCTCATGATGAGCAATGTTTTGCAGAATTAGAGCCATATGAATCTTTTTTGATAGCCAACGAGCTTGATCCGTATGAAAGTTTGATTGAAGTTCTTCCAAAGAAAGAGTCATTAGAAATTGGGAGGCCTTCAAGATTAAAGGCTGGTCAAGAAAGCTTTTAGAAAATAATTGTGATTAAAATATTTATATTTCATATTCTCTATTGTGAAGTTCAATCTCACGGATCCAATAGTCATCGATTCTCTTTTCAAGAGGCCGCATTATCGATGAAGATATATAGCCATATCCTTGTGGAGGAGAATTTTTAAAATGCCTAACGATTGCTTTAACTCTATTTAGCTTTTTTGTGCTGATGGAATTTTTCATATGAACCTTATAAAAGTGATTAAAACATATAGATTAATGAAGGTACTTATTGTTCTTTTTGGTACATTTCTCACTAAAACAGAGCTTTGTCTTGATAGACTAACTATAATGAGTTTCAATAAATACATAATATTGGATTTAAGTATTCTCTAATACTTATCGAGTTCACTAATTCTTAGTGATACTTACTTGTGATTAATCTCTTGGATGCAAGTTTGAATAAAGTTTGAGTAAATCTCGACGATTCGCTGAAAGCGCTTGCTATCAACTAAAGGGAACTTTTCATTAGCCAGTAGTTTATTTCAGTCATATCAAGGGATTTGGGCGAAAATGCTTGCTAGTATTTTGCTGGTATGGGTTTTGTCGATTCCTTGAGATCGCTTGGTATAAAAGGTTTTTAACTTTTCATTAGCCAGTAGTTAATTTCAGTCATATCAAGAGATCTCCAGGAATTGCGGTGTGTGAATAATGTGTGAATGAGATGGCTACTGGTTTTTAAAGAGATCAGTTAGCGAGGGCTTTTCCCCATTAGGAGGTTTTGACCATTTTAAGTTTGATAGCTCACAAAAGATAAGCTTCTCCTCTAGATCCGACTAGTTTCTTTTGGAGAAAGGCGCAATCGCATTTAGATGATGAAGGTTTTTAGATACGTTGCTATAGCAGTTCTGCTTTTGTTTATTCAATTAACGCCTAAACCTGTGATGGCTTGTGTTGAAGGTTTGTCGTGGGGGATGGATCTCTCAAGTGTAGAGAGCCATCTTGGAGTTTCCTTGACTCCTGTTCAAGAAGATTTAAATAGGGGTCTTTTTGAAGTTAGAGATTTTCAGATGAGCGGGTTACCTGTGAATAGTCTTCGTGTTCGTGTTGAAGACAAGGATGGGTTAAAACAGCTTGCTTATGAAATGGACTATGAAAACATGACTGAAGTATTAGCGGGTTTAAGACATCGTTTTGGGCCTCCTGTTGGAACAAGCGTTGATGTTGACGGAAGATCGCCTCAACAACAATGGATTTGGCACACAGGAGAAGATGTAATTACTGCAGTTAAGAGTGAACAAAGACCTTTCTTACTTTCTTATCGACCATCACTTTTAGACCCTTCTTTCCTTTGAAAATGTGTGAATATTGTGTGAATGGAAGTTGATCAGCAAGGCTTTTTATGAATGATCTTAAGCGTCATTCTCACTACCAATACTTCAGTCATGTTTTCATAGTTCAATTCATAAGCAACTTGTTCGAACGTCTTAAAAAAAGCTCCCACTATTTCTAGTGAGAGCTTTTACTTTCTTGAGTTTAGTAAAGGCTTACTTAGCTCAGAAAGAGAACGTTGTCTTGACTACGCCACCGGTGTAATCATCATTAGCCTCACCATCTTTCTCAACAATAAAGAGAGCTGGGGTAACAGTAATACTGTCAGTTACGGCCATGGAATAGAAGATCTCATACGCCATTGGGTCGTCATAGCCAGAGTCATCTCTGTGGCCTTCAGCAGTACCCATGGCTATGCCAAGAGAATTGCCTTCACCACCAACTCCGTCCCAAAGAAGTCCAACGGACCATGTCTGAGTGTCTTCAACATCATCAGAGTTGTTCTGGATGCCGTCAGCTCCATCATCATCTTCCTTGTCAACGGTCTTCCAACCGAATCCAGCACTGATGGAACTAGGGAGAATGCCTTTATCGGAGTCAAACTCATACACTCCGCTCAAGCCCCAAGCCTCGAAGTCATCGTTGCTTGCGGCAGCGCTGTCATCGCGTCCACCATCAGAAACGGTGTAAGCAGCAGCAAGAGTGAATCCTTCTCCAACCCAAGCTAACTGAGCTGTGATGTCATCAGACCCTGCTTCTGTACCAATACCACCAGAAGCGGCATCAGAAGTAGAGGCTTCATCGCCTACCCAAAGTAGAGATGCACTCAAATTGTCTTTGGCATAGGTAACACCTGCACCTGCGCCCATTTCTTTGCTATAAGCGGCATTGGCTCCGGCATAAGTGAAGATATTCAGAATGGAATCATTTGGATATGCGCTAGGCCATACGCCAAGCAAGTCGTCCTGGCGAAGTCTGGGACCAACAGTTGCGTTGAAATTATTTCCTACAGGAAACTGATAATACGCACGATGTAGGTTTAAAGCATTGCTGCTATTAAAAGCTGTCTCTAGCCGTACAGGTCCCATCATCCCAAATGTATCTGCATTGTTGAAATTGCCCGTACGAACAACAGTTTTCAGCAAATCCTTTCCATTAAAACTTGTCTTAATCGCGAGTTTTGTGTCGTAGTTAAAGGTAACTGCTCTTGAAACATTGCCATCATCTTCAGCACCACCAACAACAAAAGCCGTTTTACCCATAATCATGGTTCTTGCACCATGACCGACATGTCCCATTCCTGAATGATGCATTCCGCCGGCATTGGCTTCTACACCATCAAGACGACCCTTGATAACAGCAAGTTCTGCAGAGAACTCATTAACAAGGCGACGCTCTTCAGTATTGACTTGAGCAACTTTGCCAAGGCACTTGTTTAAAAGTGCTGCCGCTTCATAGCGGGTCATGGCGCCATTACCAGTAACAGCTGGGCAACCATGGCGGTCGAGCATATTGCTCAAAGCCTGATAAGCCCAGTCTGTTGGATAGACGTCGGAAAATTGTGAAAGACTCTTAACTGACTCGACGGAGTCGGAGTAGCTAGAGACATCGTTGATGTTTAGCGCAGCGGCGGTTGCAGCAACAGGAGCCATTAGGCCCAATGCAGCAGGAGCCACCAGCAAACGCTGGAAAAGTTTCATGGGGTTCCTCACACGGAAATTTACTAGTTAAACTAGTACGTATAAATACTTACATTAAAAATGATCTTTTGTGGCTTTTGTCCAGAAGATTCATGAGCTAATGGAATATTGAAACGGACACAAAGCTAGTGAAAACCTGGCTTATTCATCAAACAAAGGGAAAACTTTTTAAGAATTGCCAAAGCCCCAAGATCAAGCCTGACATTTTCGTCATAGGAATCGTCATCAACGTTTCTATCTAAATCAGTCATTTATCTTCCTCTTTTTGCTTAAACCAACCCTGTTCTTCTCTGCCTCTTAAAAGCGAGGTGATCAAGGCACCTGCAAAGAATGCTCCAATACATCCCATGATCAACAACAGCGGGGAAGGAGCATTCCCTCCAACAACTTGGCTGAGTGGGTCAAGTGCATCCATCTCACTCTTCTACTTTGATCTGTACTTTCTCTACACGTAGAAGCATCTCTTTGACGGCATAAGCAGCAACACCAAAGATCACAATCACACCAATGGTTTGAATGAAGTCGATGTAGGTAGCGGTGAAGTGGTTCATTGAATTAATCCTGATCATGTCCTTGAGCTCTACGGTTCTCGTTCCTCGTCCCAAACCCAAAAGCAGTCACGCTTAGTGTCAAGAAGGACGCGAAAAACACCACGACCAACCCAATCCCCACTGGGGAATTCAGCACTTCAGAGAATGTTGCTGCAATCAGCACAACAAGTTTGACCGGTTCCTTGAAATTTAAACGCTATTTCCTTGAATCGATATAGGTAAAAGACCTGACTATCTATCCATTGCATTCCTTCACTGCCGCGACGAATGAGCCTGTTTGGACTCCCACTTTCTCCATGCAATAGATCTCTGCCGATGTTTTGATTGCTACTGGTATCTGAGTAAGTGCCAAGACCATCAATGCAAATCCAGTGCCTGGAGCATGGATATTTAATTTCAAACCTTTGAGCCAATTCGTTTTAGGCATGTAATTAATGATTCCCCCTCGTGACACTACTAACCTAATATGTTAAGCTCTATGCTCGCTAATTAACTTTTATTTGTTTTTTGCTCTTTTAATATACAATTTATGACTTCTACAGCCCCTAATGAGAATATTAAAGATGATCTTCAAGATAAGATGTCCTGCAAGTTGGTATCAGAAATAATTCGTGAACGAATCAAGTCTGATGGAGCTAGATTTCATGCAAATGATAATATTTCAGATTACATTTTACCAGGTGAATTAGATACTCTAGAGAAAGAGGTCGCTACTAGAGTCAGAGATCTACTTAAAACTTTGTTGATTGATATTGACAACGACCATAATACTCAAGAGACTGCAGAAAGAGTATCAAGGATGTACATAAATGAGGTTTTCAAGGGAAGATATCATGATCAGCCAAAAGTTACTAGTTTTCCAAATGATAAGAATTTAGATGAAATATATACTGTTGGACCAATTACTGTTCGATCTGCCTGCTCTCATCATTTAGTACCGATATTGGGCGATTGTTGGATAGGAATTAAGCCAGGCGAGAAAGTTATTGGTCTTTCAAAGTTTGCACGAGTAGCTGATTGGGTTTTTTCTAGGCCTCATATTCAAGAGGAAGCTGTGATGATCCTCGCCGATGAAATCGAACGCCTATGTGAACCTAAGGGTTTAGGAATCATTATTAAGGCGCAGCATTACTGTATGAAATGGCGAGGTGTTAAAGAGCCAGAAACAAGCATGATTAACTCAGTGGTTAGAGGTGATTTTCGTCATGATTCAAGCCTGAAGCAAGAGTTTTTTGAACTTGTTAGGCAGCAATCTAATGTGGCTAAGAATTATTAGGCTCATAATTTTATTATCTGGTAGTTACTTATAACCATTCATAAGAAGTATTGCTTAGTCATCAAAATCTCTGAAATTGCAAGAAAAAGGGGCCTCTTAGGCCCCTCTAGGCGTCCTTAGCGATCCCCATCACTCAGCTAGCCGAAGAGCTTAAGGCTTAACAGCACACTTTTCAGTCTCTTCAGTAGTGAGTTCAGTTTTTTTTTCTGCTGGGGTTAACGCTTTGAGTTCTTCTTGAAGCTCATGCTCACGTTCATCAATAATTTTGATGCGAGATTGATAGGTCTCTTCCAGCCTCTTGCGGGAAGCTTCAAGATTGTCGAGTTCCTCTTGCCGTTGCTTACGTTTGATCTCCTCTAGTTGGCTATCAGTGACAACATAAACAGTCCTCATTGGAGAAAAGAATGAGTCAGCAAAAACGGAGTCGAATAAGGATGTGTACATGATGTTCTGTGCGGGAACACCATTAGTTTGCCTCTAGTTTCAGAAAGAACTAATGTTGTAAACCGAAGAAGTGTATACGGTAAATATCACCTGATTCGGTTAATAACACTTTAGCTAGTAAGAACCGTAAAGTCTAAATGCTTTCGTAAAAGCCCTATAGATAATTCACGTAAATGTGTTATAAATAAATCAGCCAAATAGGAGGGTTATGAAACTAAGAACTCCTTTCACTGTAATTGCAAACCCACTTAGGGACATAGACCATATCCACGATTTTAATTACAAGTTGCCGAATAAAAATCAAGTTAACTTTTGGGAGCAAGAATGCAAACTTCATCCCACTAAATCTACTTGTAAGCTCTATGAAGTGTAGACAAGATCATTTGCCGTTATTTAGGAGATTTGCATACTGAAGCGAAGCATGTAAATTCTGGAGAAAAACTCAGAACCGATGCACCTGTTGACCATGCAGGCAAAGGAGAGAACTTTGCTCCTACTGATTTATTGGCTTCAGCTGTAGGGACTTGTTTCCTTACAGTGATGGGAATCACTGCTAAAGAGAAAGAGTGGAAATTAGATGAGATAAAAGTTGTAATTGATAAGAAAATGACAACTCAGGGCCCTCGCAAGATTGACTCCTTATTGCTTCAAATTGATATGCCACCTAATTTAGGAGCTGATCAATTGAAGGTCCTTCAAAAGGCCACGAAGGACTGTCCTGTTTTGAGAAATTTAAATGCCTCAATAAAAATCAAAGTTAAGTGGAATCAATCAAAAAAGGAGAAAAAGACATCTCTGAATTTTGTCCCTACTAATGTCTTTCGTGAAACTCCTCAAGTCACGTTCTTTGATGCAGGAGTTAACGGCTCTAATGGATCTGATGTGGTAATTCATCATGGAGCTGCAATCTCTCCTCCTAATGACGAGGAATTTGAGCAGTATTACGTTCATCACCATCAGATTGATCACAACTTGGTTTTAGATGGAAGCCGTACTTTTACTCTGCTCAACCCTCAATGGGATGAGCCCCATCACGTGATTTACCTCAATCGAAAAATGGGTGCTCTCCAAATACCTATTGGGACTTATCACCAATCTGTTTCAGGTAAGGAGGGCAGCATGGTATTGAATCAAGCAGTAAGAGATAGGGACTTTGATCCAAATAAGGAATTTATTCCTGTCAGTTTGCGAGATAGGGCTGATTTGCGAAAAGCAAAAGCAGCCGTTCCTGTTTACTGGCTTTGGGATGATGGCGGAATGAAAAGATTGAAATTAGGTTGTGTTTCTAGTAGCAAGAAAAGATCAGGATTTAATTTCTAAGAGACTAGGAAAAATCATTGATGAGGATTCTCAGCAAATTTCCCAAGTTTGAATAGAAATGTCTGATTCTCTGAGATCGGTTGCTATCACCTAAAGGGAAGTTTTTATTAGCCAATAGTTAGGTTCATTCATGGCAGGAGTGCTTGCGGTTTTTTAGGAACAATTCGACTATTTAGATTCCTTTTTGATCCATTCTCTATACCACTGACGATCATCAAGCCATCGGATTACTGGCCAATTAATGAGTGTGGAGGTAATTAGGATTCCGAAAACTGAAAACTTCTCAGAGCAAGTAGCAAAGAGAAGAGTTGGTATAACAGACATTATTGCCGCAGTAAGCAAAGCTCTTCTGGGAGACATTTTTGTACGCATTTTGGCTACCTAGAAAAGCTTGAACAAGATTTAGAGGTTCGCTCTAACCCTTTGGTATCCATAGGATAAAAGTTTTCATTAGCCAGTAGTTAATTTCATTCATACCAATGTTTGTGAGTGAAAATGGGCGGTTTGAATAAAGTTTGAATAAACCCTTGAGCTCAGGGGATTTCTGTTTTTTCTATCTTGACCTATTTGTCTTGAAGTTGCAGTTGCTTTTCGGCCATCTCTTTTAGGGGGCCTTTTGGGAGCTCATTGAGAAGATTTGACAGGGTTACAAGGCTATGGGAAGTGGCTATACAACTGAGGGCAAGAAGTGCTGCACGAGCTGTTGCTTCTGATCCGTGTTTAGCAATTTCTGCAATTTGTGAGTTGACGGCGGCACTATTGCGACGTTGTAAAACCCTAATAGTTGATAACACAACTGGATCGCGAAAATCTTTTAATGGTTTCTGAACAAGATCAAGAAGAAGTTCATCACTGAGTTGATGAACTTTGAATTTAAGTAATTCCAAGCCTGCTAAGAGAAGGGGTTGGGATTTTTCGCTTAAGACATTCCTAAAGAGCATGATTGGAAGTTCACCTCCCCAGCATGCAAGTGCTTGCAGAACTGGCAGCTTGAGGTGTTTCTCTTCTTTGAGCAGCTTTAGCAACCAAGTTTTTGCCTCAGTTTGATGACACAGTCCTGCTGCACTAATTAACTCTGGTTGAGCCCCTGCTTTTTTAATTATCAACTCTAAAACTGGCCAACCTTTATTGCTTAGTAATCCGAGTTGCTCAGTTATCGCAAAGCGAAGGTCTGCCTGAAGATTGAGTGAATAAACCTCACCCAACCAGCAAGGCTCTAGGGGAACCCTGCGGGATTGGTTGAGCTTTTCCCAGATTGAGTCTTCATTGATGGCCATAGATAGTCCTTTATCTTTAGCGTGCACCAAGTTCTGCTGCTAGTTCTCGTTCCAGCTTTTCATCATGAACTGTTGGCAGGACATTAGACATCTTGGTGCGATGTGTGCTGTAGAAGAGCATGCCTATAAAAACCATTCCTCCAATAATGTTGCCAACAGTAACTGGCAGGAAATTCCAAAAGATAACCTTACTGAAGGGCACTCCAGATCCTAGAAGAGGACCTACTGTATGCAAAAACATATTTACAACAATGTGCTCCATGCCCATTGTTTGGAATGCAGTAATTGGTAGCCAACAAGCAAGAAGTTTTCCTGGAACACTTTTACTTACTAGAGCCATTGTGACTCCAAGACATACGAGCCAGTTAGCAATAACACCTCGTATAAATGCTAGGAAAAGTCCAGTACTTCCTAGAGACTCATACTTGGTAAGAACATTTGATTGATTTATAGATATCAGTTTTGATGCAACAACGGCCCATCCTTTACCTCCTTCAGCTGCAGATAAAGGGTCAATAGTTCCTGCGCTTGTCAAACTAATTGAAAGTAAAACTGCCACAAGAAATGTGCCTAAGAAATTACCTATCCAGACCCAACCCCAATTTCTAAATGTGGCTTTCCAGGAGGATTTACCCGCCCAAGTTGCCATAGGTAATAGAGCAAAATTTCCAGTAACTAGCTCCATACCAAAAAGTACTATGCTTGCAAAACCAAATGGAAAGATAACTGAGCCAAGGAAAGGCATCCCAGATTGAATACCTACAGTTATTGCTAGACATGTGGCTAAGCCAAGTATTGCCCCAGAGTAAAAACCTCTTACTAGTAAGTTTTTTGTACTTACAGTAGATTTTTTCCCACCCGCTGCAATCATTCCATCTACTAATTCATTAGGAAGGACATAATCCATTTGTGAGGTGTTTGAATCCATGTTTTTAAAAGTGATTGTGTTGAAGATATTTTTAAATTGATTTATTTACCTGCTAATGCGATTCATTAGTCTTGAAAAAGGATCTTTACTTCCGCCTTGACGATTAATTAGTGGACGGTCACTTCCAAATTCACTTAGCCAATTGACAATGCGACTAAAGAAATCAGTTGAATTGGATTTAAATTGCATGGAGAAGTTAATAAATGATTGTGGTTTTGGAAAAAGCAGATTATGGAGAATTACTGCTTTTTCCTAACTGCCGAATCCAAACAATAATCTGATTTAAAGTAATAAATTTCTCAGAGGAATTCTTGGTCTTTGGAATTGCAGAGTAATTTTCAATCAATAATTTTTTCAATATATTTTTTAATTCAGCAGTAGGCACTGACTTATGTTTTAACTTTCCTATCTTTGGATTTGGACCTTGTTCTCCTCCAATTGATATGTCATAAGCCTCAATCATTTCCCCATCAGCATTTCTAGCTTTTGTCCCGGTTAGGCCTATTGCTCCCATATAGGCTTGACCACAACTATTAGGACACCCTGTCCAGTGAATCTTTAGTTCTTCAGGTAAATCAATTTCTGAGTCAAGCTCCTTAGATATCTTTAGAGCCTGATCTTTAGTATTTGTCATAGCAAAACTGCAGTAGGTATTACCTGTACATGAGACAGTTCCTGCCGCTATTGCTTTTGGGCTGAGAGGAAACTTCTTTAATAAAGGATTAGCTTTAAAACTATCAACTTGTTTGTCTGGGATATTAATTATGATCACATTCTGATCTTCAGTAAGACGTACTTCACTGCTCCCATGTGTTGCACTTATGTTTGCCAAATCTTGAATTTCTTCTGCTGAAAGCCGACCTACTGGAATATGTATGCCTGCATAGTTAAGTCCTAACTGCTTTTGAGGATGAATCCCAAAGAAAGAACGTGGTTTTTGTGAAAATATAGAACCAGGGTCTGGAATAAGCCTTCCAAATTTTTCTTGAACATCACTCCTAAAATTTTCTAATCCCACTTGATTTAAGTAGAATCTAAATCGTCCTTTAGGACGTTTATAACGTTCTCCATCATCGCGCCAACAAGATATAACTACACCTGTGAAATTACAGATTTCATGTGGTTTAACCCATACATTAAGAGGAATAGCGTAATCATTTAATTGAGAAGAAAGAATCCCTCCAACCCAAACACTAAAACCAAGTTCCCCTTCTTTTATAACTGGGTGGAAGATAATGTCATTATGCAAAAGAAAGTTGTCATGTGAACCTGCTACTGCAGTGTTCCATTTTCTTGGCAAATTAGAGAATTCAGAATTTCCTTCTCCATTATTAGTTAAGTAATTTTCCAACTCCAATGTATATGGTCTGGTATCTATAATTTCTTTTGGATCGATTCCTGCTAATGGATTACCTGTGACATTTCTTGGGTTATCAAATCCTGATTGGATGGTTTCTATACCAGCATTTTTTAGACGTCTAAGAATTTCAGGCAGGTCACTAATAAGAATTCCACGGAGTTGAAGGTTTTGCCTTGTAGTGATATCGCAACTTCCATCTTCTGCATAACGAGCAACAATAGATGCAATTAAATTTAATTGACGTGCATTTAGTATCCCATTAGTTATTCGTAAACGAAGCATAAATTTTCCTGGTGTTTTAGGCCGCCAGAACATCCCATACCATTTCAAGCGAAGTTCTAAGTCGGTTTTGTCCATTTTCTCCCAACCAATTTTGGCAAACTCTTCTATTTGACTACCTAATAGAAGTCCATCTTTCATAGCCTTATTCTTTTCTATTTTATTTAATTTTTTTCCTTCTAAATACGGTTTCATGGCTTAGTTTTTGAGTGCTATTGATTTGTATCTTAAAAAAAGAGAATAATGAATTGAGGAATGCCTCAGCCTTTCTAATTTTGTGATGCCAGACCTCTATTCATAGCAAAGGAATAAACTTGATCTCCTATTAATGCATTTAGCAGCTCACTCTCTATGTATCAGATTAAACCAAAATAGAAATTTCTTGAATTTAGAATATAGTATATTTAGATACAACATTATTCTATCCAAGACCAATTTGGATTGATTGACCCATCTAAGATCTTGCTAATCTTTCATTTCCACAGTAGATCAGAAACCTATACAATGTATATTTGGACACAAGAAAATAGCCATTTAGCTCTTTTACCTCTCTTCAGAATCTAAGCAGGAAGACTAATATTTACGACCTACTTCCCCAAACCAGCGTATTGAACCTTCCAGTAGCATGTTCCAAACTTTCTTCATGGCAGCAATGTCTCTATCTAGTCCATTATTGAAATTACTGGAGTGTCTTAAATCATTTATTGGCTTAGAAGGTCTTGTTATCAATCTTCTTGTTGATTTTGATCTATAGAGGCGGTTGACCATTTAAAGCCCTTTTCTTGAGAACAAATTGATAACCATTAGAGCAGAGATCTATATTACTCATATGTTGCAGTTGCTACAAAAAAAATATTCAAACCAAACATCTCTTCCTTAACTAAGGTTAGCTCTGAATTGGGAAGTTAGATTTAGATTATTAGCTTGTGTTTGGAATTGTTTAATTTGTGGGGACCCTTTGCAATTATTTTTTGGAGAAATAATCCAAATCAGCCTCTAACATGCTCTGATTATCTTCACTTGAGGAGCATTTATACATAAGATTGATAATACGCTGTGGATCAATTTTCAGGGCTGCCACCTCATTCCATAGATTACGACTTAGTTCATCATTGGCAAGATTAAATTGTGCATTAATAAGATCCCTTGCTAACGAGAAGATTTTTTTATTAGCATCAGATATGTAAGAGTTATTAGGAGACGATTTAGACAAGTATTTGCTGCCACGGTAGATTAAATCATTTTGAACCTTAGGCATTAATTCTCTTTTTTGAGTGTAAATACTCCGCCTGTACTTTAACTGGACAGGCTTTTTAGACACAATTTCTTTGTGTTGGGTATATTTGTTACCCCGATATAGAAGTTTTTCCATTGTTTAAAGATTGAAGCTGGTCAAAGAACATCTTTGTGTGTTGATTAACAGGCTCTTTGAGAAATGAGTCTGAATGCGCTTTGGCCATATGTCCTCTTTATTGATAGCCACTACGGAATAGAGATGTAGTTCATAAGGGCACAAAAAACGGCTTTTTGTCTTTTCTGCCTGCAGTTTTATTGTTTGACCTCAATGAATTCATTGTAAGGACGGTCTTTATAGTCCGTTTGAGACGCACATACCCCCGTAGATCTCTTCCAGCAATTCACAGGCATCGTCATGGTTCCCAAAACTTTGAGATGGAAGTTTTCCTCTTCTGTCTCGTCTCTAGTGCTGAGGTCCCTCATCCCAGCTTTAATCCTTCCCAAACCCTTTTTAGTGCTTAAGACTGCATGAACGAATTCCTATTCATTGCAAGATCTACCTATTGAGATCTTCTTGAATTGGCTCTGTCGGGATTGCCCAAACTTCGTCATTAATATTTTCTCCTAACCATTCCTTGTATTCATGGAAAATGCAACGTCGATCAGAAGGTTCTTCTATATGTATGCGCTCCAAAAAACCTTTGATCTAGGCTGCCATTTTCTAATTTTGCAAAGTTTGCTCCCCATGTATCTATTTCATTTACAAGTAAAGGAGATTCCTTAGCCATTAGTTCAATCTGGTGAACATCACCAATTCCATATCCTTCTAAATAAGTATCTGTAAAATGCTGTTTCCAGGAGTCTTCTGGGTCTACATTCCCAAATGCGGCATTAATACCTCCTGCTGCTAATACGGTATGAGGATCTGTTTTTGCTCGCTTTCCTAAAACTGAAACTTCAAGACCAGCTAATTTGACTTCTATAGCTGCTCGTAATCCAGCACCTCCACACCCAATTACCAATACATTGGATATTTGAGTCAAGTGATTGTTGCTATACATCGCTGTCTTGGAAATTGCTCGAAAGTTTGAACAGGATTTAGAGATTCCGTCTAATCCTTTTGGATCAATAGAGTGAAATTTTCATTAGCCAATAAGGAATATCAGTCATACCAAGGATTTTCGGGATGCTGTCAGGTATGAACAGTAGCTATTCACATGACCCATTGGTGGCTTTTAGAACTAATTTGTTTTCTAGCTGTTTTAGTTGGGTGATGTCAGAATCTCTTTTAACGACTCCTCCCAGTACCAATTGATGCTTCTAGAAGGCGTTGAATCAGTTCATCGAGATCAATCTTCTGCTCTTTCTCATTCTTGCTTAGTTAGCTCGTTTGTGCTTTGTGTCAGTAGCTGCTCAAAGAGTGTTTTTTTTTAAGACAATGTGTTTTCAGATATGAGAGGCTTTAATTGATTTGAAACTTCTGCATGACTGCATTCGATTCTTCAAGCCCTTTCATTCTTATTGCTCGTATAAAAGTTAAGCCAGAAAAAGTTCAGGAATATTTGGAACTTGCCACTAAAACTGATTCTGCGGTAGAGGCTTCTGAACCAGGAATGTTGCATCACACCTTTGATCAAGACCCTGATAATCCTCTTTGCTTTACGTGGTCAGAGGTCTATAAAAATGATGATGCTTTTCTTGCACATTTAGCTAATCCACAAGTTGGAGAGTATTTGCAAGGTCATGCGCAGTTAGGGGATGGATTTACCGTTGAGGTTTATGGAACAGTTGGAGCAAAATGCAAAACTGCCATGGAAGCAACAGGCCTACCTTTGAAAATTTTCGAAAGTAAGTGTGGATATAGCAGGCTATAAGAATTCGCACATCGGTTCGAACAAGGCTCGAACAGGATTTAGCGATTCGCTTTAATCCCTTGGTATCAATAGCATAAAGGTTTTCATTAGCTTCTAGTTGATTCAGCCATATCAAGAGATTTTGGGAATTGCAGGGTTCGAATAGAACTAGTTCAGCAAAGCTATTGCTAATTCTATTTTCATTTCAGCAGTGATTGGTTAGTGAGTTCTAAAAGGCATCCTGAAGACCCATATTTTTTGAAGTAATGCTTGTAGATCTTTCGAGACTCCCTGGTAATTGGACTTACACTCCGTTTTTTGCGGCATCGAATGGACCGCGATTTGCTGCTAAGCCTCAACTGAATATATCGTTCCGGTTTTAGGGGATCGATATAACTTCAAGGTAGTGAGGTGGCCTAAAAGTTTTTTCACCCCCTGATCGTAGTTAATAGTTGATCAAAGCTATTCTTTGAAAATTAATTGATTCAAACCCATCGTTACAATGAAGCCGGTTAAATTGAATTCAGATACCGATGAAGTGGGAAACACTTTTAAGGTGATTGCCATCACCATCACGGTGGTTTTAAACGTACTTGTGTTTGGGTGGTTCTTCTTGTTCTCAGGCTTGGTCAATTAAAAATGCAGGAAGTTTTGAGCGGAATTTCGACATACACCTAAGCTCAAATTAAATTGCAATCCTCATTCTTCACTGGCTCTTCACACCTCATTGATCCATGGAATTCCTAGAGTCAAATAATCTGAATCACTGGCAATTATATACTCCACTACTAGGATATCTTGTTATTTATATTGGATTAAATCTCAGAGTCAGAAGAGTAGATGAGGATGAAGAATAGAGGGCTTAGAAACCAATGCCGAGGGAATGCACTACGCAGGAATGAGACATGCAGGTCATAGTGCAAGAACCATAATCATGAGTAAAACGGCTTTTGTTGTTGTTGGCGCTAAGATGATGGCAATGCTTTAAGAGCAGTTGCCTTGAACCACGACGCAAAACTCGCGATTAAGACAAGTGTTAAGGAAAAGGATTTGCTCAAACCTGTTGTCCGTACTGAAAATTTCAACTTATTAGCGAATAGCTAAGTTTGTGTTCTGCTATTGGGGCTCAGCGAAGATGAGTAGTTTGAATAGAGTTTGGATAAAGGTGAAATATAGAAAGACTGTTAATGCAGAAGAATCGACTGGGAAGTTTATTTGGGGACCTATGAAGCACAATCGTTGAGCTTCTTTGTTAAGAGCGCGTATAGATTTTACTTCTAATTCTGAGAGACGAGAACCTGGTCCAAATATTGAAGTTGATTCCCAGTGCAACGACTTCTACATGCCTTCCTTAAGGATTATCAGAAAGGTATGGATTTAGTAGACTTCTACGAGTAACCGATAGGTGATGATTGCTTTTATCCTTATTGGTAATTAATTTTGTTGACAACTGGGCGAGGATATTTGTCGTGGTGACGTTCTTAGCTCTAGAAGCAGCGAATACTTATTTCGCTAAAGCTGCAATTGTTGGAGGAATAGTCCCCAACCTTATTGCCTTTGCTTTGTTCCTTGGAGCTATTGGCTACTTTTTATTGACTGGCCCCCTATTTGGCCAAGGTAAAAAAGATGGATGATTCGCCAACAGTTGAGGCTGCAAATATAGCACTAAAAACTGTCGGAACATTTTTGTTCGCAGTAACCTCTTCCTATTTGGTTTGGCAGTTCCAAAGATCTTTTGGAAATGAATAATGCAAAAACTGCTAATTGCTCTCGGACTTTGGATTGCTGCTATAGGTGTTCTATACCCTTACTTAAGGCAATTGGGTTTAGGGCAACTTTCTGGAGACATAATTTTGAAGGGTGAAAATACAACTTTTTATTTCCCAGTCGTTAGTTCTATTGCGATTAGCTTGCTTGTTTCAGTGCTATTTAATTTATTCCGATCCTCTTAGTGATCTCAAAACTTAAGGACTAGTTCGAAAAGGTTAAAGGAGCGGTCATTACCTTATTAGACCTGACTGATTAATGAATGTCATCTATGCCGATATCTTTATCCTCAGCCCAAGGCCATAGGCCTGATCTTTGGCTCATTTTGACGTCTTGTTGCTTCATTCTCCCATCTTCTGATGCGTAATCCCCCACCCTTGCCCCTCAAAAACCAGCTATTCAGAGCTAACTCATGCAGGCTTTAACCCTTCCTTGTCTGTATCTTTCCGAAGAGCTTCTCTATACGCAATTGAATTGCATAGAGCTGAGCTCGATCAAAGAAATACCTTTCACCTCTGTTGTTCTTGAGGATTGAAAACAGCACATAAAGCTGTAAACCCATGAACATGAGACCAACGAGTACCAGAATCGAATATGGATCTCCAAACACTAAAGCTCTAATTTTCTGTGCACTTCCTTTTACTATAGATAATTACCTTAAGGTTTATTGAACTGACGTCCACACCTGACTTTAAAAAATGCTAACCATACACCGATTAACAAAGCGATTATGTAGAGATCAACCTGATGGAAGATTAAGACTATTTTTGGTAATAATCACTTCCACTATACTGTCTATTCTTTTACTAACTAATTATCACACATGGGGAGATGATTGGGCTGGATATGTTGGTCAAGCAAGAAGCATTGCATCAGGAACTCATGCACAATACGAAGCTTATAATTCTTTTACGGCAACTGAGTCAGACCAACCATTAGGACCAATAAATTATCCATGGGGCTTGCCATTACTGCTTTCTATTCCTTATTCATTGTTTGGAGAAAGTCTTATAGGCCTTAAACTTGTAAACATCATTTGTCTTTTTTTGCTTTATCTAGTGATATGGAATGGATTGAGTCAAACACATACAGTATTCTCTAGGCTGGTAATAGTTTCTTTGTTTGCTATCAGCCCAGTTTTTATAAGCGAAGCTTCAAACGAAATTTTGTCTGATATACCTTTTCTACTTATTTCTACCTTTCTTATCTTTAAAATTAAACGAGTCATATTGTTAAATGAATTTCAGGTAAATTTACTTTTTGATGGACTCTTAATTGGGATTCTTATTGGGGCTAGCCAAAGCATTAGGCCTAATGGAGTATTGCTTCTTATTACTTTGATATTTTCACAGATGATTGTGATTCATAGATCTAAAACCCTAAATAGAAATTTTCGAGAGAATAATTTATTGCATATCTTCTTTCTACCTATTATAGGCTTTATGATTTTTCAAGTCACTTGGAGATCAGTTTTCCCAGACAGCATTCACCAAATTCATATAAATGAAATCAATAATATAACGACAGGAAGCATACTACGAAATCTGCAATATTATGCATTTTTAATACAAGACTACTTTTCCATTTTTCAAAAATATAATCTAGTAGGATTTATTTTCTATCCTATCTCTGTCTATTACTTTTTTTTGGGTCTAAGAAACAGTGATAACAATAAAATCGAAATCTTTTATATTTTAATCACATTAGGTCTATATATCTTATGGCCAGGGACTCAAGGCTTGCGATTCCTATTCCCTTTACTACCATTCTACTTCTCTTTCATGTTGACTGGGATAGAACATGCCATAGCTGAAAAACATTCTTTTAGCATATTCAATATAAAATTATATAAGCTATTCTTAACTACTTTATTGATTTGGAACTCTTTGCTAAGTATAGCTTTGATTCATTTCAAACAAGTTAGAAGTTTCAGATTGGGCCCTTATAGTCCCTCAACTAAGGAGATGGTTTCTTTTCTCAAAGAACGAACAGAGAGTAATGCAACAGTTTTATTCTTTAAGCCTAGATTTCTTCAACTTGTTTCAGATAGGAAATCATTCAAGAGTAGCAATATACAAAAAGGTTTGCAATCTAACTACATAGCTATTTCTTTGTCTGTTGGTTCCAGTGACCAACCAGATTTTGGTGAAATTACTGATTATCAGAATAATGGCATGTTAGAACTTTTATACACTAATAGGAATTATCATGTTTACAAAGTTGTTAAGTGAGCCATTAAGATTCTAAAAATCCTTGCGATATATGATCATCAAACTAAGTAATGTACTAGAATCGTGAAGATTATAGAGCTCATTCAAGTTAATTAAGTTTAATGAAGGTAGGCGTTATTGGTGCAGGTCCTGCTGGATTGGCCTTTGCAGAAAGGCTTAAGGCTTTCTGCCCTAATGCTAAAATTGTAATTTACGAGAAATCAAAGTACATCGGTGGAATATCAAAGACTGTAAATTATAAAGGCAATAGAATTGATATTGGTGGCCATAGGTTTTTCTCAAAGTCTGATGAAGTAATGAAATGGTGGACAAATAAATTTCCAATTGATTTGTCTACTTCTAATGAAAGAGAATTGATCAAATATCAAGGGAAGGAAAGATCAATTGATGGATTTCGTATTGCCACAGATAAGGAGAAAAAGTCCGGGAAGGTAATGCTCCTAAGGAAAAGGAAATCCAGAATTCTTTTTGATAAAAAGCTTTATGATTACCCATTAAATCTAAACATAAAGACGATTAAGAATATAGGAATTATTGATATGATCAATGTCTCAGTAAGCTATATAAAGGCAAAAGTATCACATAAAAATCTAGACAACCTGGAGGATTTTGTGATTTCCAGATTTGGGAAAAAGCTTTATTCGATGTTCTTTGAAACTTATACCGAAAAAGTTTGGGGTAGGCACCCTAAAGAAATATCAGCAGAGTGGGGTGCTCAACGAATTAAAGGGTTGTCAATTCGAAGGGTTTTATTGGATATTTTTTCGAAGCTCTGGGAAACAAAGGATTTTGATAAGAAGTCAATAAGCCAAAAGGGAACAGAAACTTCCTTGATTGAGAGGTTCTTATACCCTAAGTACGGCCCTGGGCAAATGTGGGAAGAAGTGGCGAAAGAGTTGGCGAGAAAAGATGTTCTTATAAAACTTGAATCTCCTGTCTTAAAAGTCTTCTTTGATGATAATGATCTATTAATAAAAGGAATTGAATATCAAGATTTAACTAACCAATTAATTCACCAGGAGAATTTTGATTATGTTGTATCTACAATGCCTATCTCAGAGCTTGTTGAGAATTTTTCAGGGGAAGGTTCTAAAGAATTACTAGATTTTGATTTAAAGAGAATAGCTAAAGACCTACCTTATAGAGATTTTATAACGGTTGGATTGTTGCTGAAGAATATCTCAGGTCCTAGTAATGAAACTTTAGATGATACCTGGATATATATCCAGGAAGATAATGTCAAAGTTGGTAGACTTCAGATTTTTAATAATTGGAGCCCTTTCTTAGTTGCAAACCAAGAAACTTATTGGGTTGGCCTTGAATATTTTTGCAATAAGTCTGACTCAATTTGGAAGATGGAAGATGATAAATTGATAGATATGGCAATTAGTGAGCTTGTTGAATTAGGCTTCTCCACAAAAGAAGACCTTCTGGATGGAACTGTACTAAGAGAGGCAAATACTTACCCTGCCTACTTTGACTCTTACATGGAGCTTGACAAGCTAAAAGATTTCTTCGACAAGATCCCCAACCTTTTTCTTGTAGGTAGAAATGGAATGCACAAGTACAACAATCAAGATCATTCAATGCTTACTGGCTTTAAGGCAGCTGAGCTTATTTCACAGGAACTAATTAGCGCTGATAATAAGTCGTGTTTATGGGTTATAAATACAGAGCAGGAATATCATGAAGAGAAGTAAACCATGTTTAATTCAGAAAAAAGATTAAATAATCTAATAAAAAAGTATATATTCAATATTCCTCACTTTTTACTAGGTAGTGGAACAGCTTTTACGGTTGATCTCTTAACTTATACTCTTCTCAGCCCAGTGATAGGAATTAATCTTAGTGCAGCAATCTCTTTTGTAATTGGTACAATAGTATTGTATTTGGTTTTTAGTATTACGACACAACCACGCATAAAGAAAAAACGCTATGGTCTTTCAAGTCAGATCATTGTTGGGATAGGGACATTAAGTATAAATATTGTCGTATTAAATTTTCTACAACTAATTTATTTCTCTCTGTCTACAAGTCTCAAAAGCTATTTATTGATTTCTTCTCCATATAATTATGCATTGGTTTCTAAAATAATAGCCTCAAGTTGCGGCTTTTTCTGGACGAGTTCAATGACAATGAAGTTCTTATTTAAATTTAGAAGTATTGATAAAAATGAAGGCAAATGAAATGGATTGCTTCTAATGGTAATTACATTCTCTTTCACTTGCCTTCATGCTGATTTCTCGATTTAGATTCTTTGTTACCTACACTATCTGTATATAAATTCACCTCAAACCATTTTAGAGTTGAAAGTACTAGGAGTATTTGCTTCTGCTTTTAGAACGCTTCTGAAGTTATTTGCTTGTCCTTATACCTCTATAGATCCTCTTAGTATGTTGTGGCCGAAATCGTCGTTGGCCTGCCTTGCTTCCAATGGATATCTTTTACTGCGAGAATACTTATTCTCTTGTTAGTGTTTGAGTGGGTAATAACCGATTATTATAGAAAAAAGTTAACAAGAAATCCAGTAGATTAATTTCTAAAATTAGAAGTTTAGGTGAATTTAGAAATAGCTAACTTTTTATTTGGTAGTAGTTCAATTGGTGTCATATTAAGGAGTTTGGGTAAATTATGTGGTCTTAGCAGAACTGGCTCAGACGGTCCATGTGCTTGTTTCATTCTTCTTGAGTTGATATCCTTCTGGAATCTTGGAAGAGCTTCTATGGCAATTATTAATAAGACTTTTCTAGGTATAGGTTTAAGTGGCTTTGCATTATTAATGCCTTTAGTAGTTCCTGAAGTGTCAAAAGCTGCCGATGAATGTGCTGATTCTGGGACGGTTGCAAGCCTTACAGCAGAGTGTTTACACACGCCGGATAGATTTTATATCACTATTCATGAAATGGGTTTGTGCACTTCAAACCCTCTTGATGGAGCCGTAGGTAGTAAAACATTAAACTTGACTAGCTGTACCGCTTCAATGGCGAGAGATACAACAGGAGTCTCTGGCGATTTGGCAGGATCTGGAACTTTTGATTTACCTTATGCAGACACACGACCCCCTTCAAATACATATCCTTACGCTTATATTATTCTTGGTAAGACCATAGGTTTGCGAGGTAGTTATGCGCTTAGTAATGGGACGACTTATTACTCAGACTCCACGGGCTCGAGTTTGTCAACAACAGGTCCAGCTGTGAATCACAGCGAAGATTTAGAGGACTTTGGGGATGGCTCTTTTGATGCAGAATGGGCAACAGACGGTACAGAATCAATATCAGGTAGTGGGAAGATATCGGCGATGTTGTTAAATTCAGGCTTTACAAGGTCAACATCTGCAAGCGCAACTAAATACTTAGTAGGTGTTTTTCAACCTGATTCCGGCAATGAAGTAGTCATTACGGATAGTACAAAAGGAGTGGCTGTTGAATTGCAGGTTACAAAAGCTGGATATATTGTTGTTCCCAATGATGGTACAGGAGTCCCTGAAGAATTTGGATCAGCACCTTTCAGACCCGTTTTTACTATTGATTAGATAGAAGTCTAAATTTTAACTCTATTCAGATAAGAGTAGCCGACGGGCATTGTTGCAGCACTCAGCAAAGCTCTTCTAAGGAAATGATGACTACACAGGTGGTGTAGTCAAGACAACATCTCTTCCTGTCAAGGTAAGCCTTTACTGAACTCAAGAAGGTTGAAGTTCTCAATAGAAACAGTGGAAGCTTTTACTCGCAAGAGGCTCGCTGTCACGGAAACTTGTTGGCGAATATATAATTCTCATTTGAACAGCACTTTTTGGATGGCCTTGGAAACTACTGTTGTAACCTTCACACTCAATGGAACTTTTGCTGAGTGGTCAACCATTTTTGATAGTGATGAAGCCAATAAAAGGCATGCAGAATATGGGATCACTCCTCTATATAGAGGAGTGAATAAAGCAGACCCTCAGCGGGTAATTGTTATTCATCAGCATCAGACAGGGGATTTAGATAAGTTCCTAGTAGCTAACAGTGATTGGATCGCTACTCATGATGTTGATATGACGAGCTTTGCCCAAGAAGTTTGGATTGCTGGTTAGTTGCTTAGCCAGTAATTAACTCAACTCATATCAAGAGATCTCCAGGAATTGTAGGTTTCGAATAAAGTTGGGATAAACCTTTTATCTAGGTGGAACTTTTCTGAATTCCATTGTGACTCAATTAAAGCTCACTTTGCTATTTGATGGTGGTTGCCCTCTTTGTCAAAGAGAGATCTCCTTTCTTCGCTCTAGAGATCGCTGGAACACAATTTCTTTTGTAGATATTGACTCTCCTACTTATAGCCCAGAGCTTTATAGAGGAATTAGCTATAGAGAGGCAATGGGAAGAATTCATGCAATAACCGATAGAGGAGAGATTCTTAAGGATGTGCAGGTTTTTCGAGAGGCTTATCAATTGGTCGGGTTGGGTTGGGTCTACGCACCAACCACGTGGCCATTAATAGGAAACTTGATTGATGAGGTCTATCGACTTTGGGCACGTTGGCGCCTTCCTTTTACTCGCCGCCCCTCATTAGATCAACTTTGTACATCCCGAAAACTTGCAAAGAAAGAGACTTAATTGCCAAATTGTGCAAGATGAAGCTAAAGCTGCATAAAAATGAATTATCAAATGCTCCTTGAGTGTCATGCTGCCGGTACAGCAATTACCAGGAAAGAAGCTGACCTTTTGGACCTAGAACTAGACTCTCAAATCGCGAGCATCAAGGTTTCGAGAACTCAGAGTTGCGTTGAAATTGCTCCAGACCACATCTGTAAGTCTGCACTTGTTTGCAAAGGTAGCTTTTGGATTACTTGCTTTGCGGCTGTTCTTGATCAGGTAAATCCAGTGCCCATGGGAACAAAAGCAAGAGGGACAATAGTTTTCAATGAACTAGTTAAAAACGGTTATGCCGGCATGGATTGAGAGTGGTTGGTTCACCGGAATGGAATCGGAGACTTCAATGCAAAATTTCTAAGCAATTCATATAAAGACTCTTTGAGTACAGAATCACCCTTCTGATTTGTTATTTGTCTAGACTTCGCATCATGTGCTGATTTAAGAGTTGGACCAAAATGGTTTGGTCAATTGAGTCAATCCCTGAACAAAAGGGGCGGATAGCTCTGATTACTGGTGCAAATAGTGGTCTGGGTTTTGAAACCGCACAAGCCTTGCTTGAAAGGAATGCAACAGTAATTCTCGGCTGCCGTTCTCTTGAAAAAGCGAAAGAAGCTAGCGAAAGGCTACTTTCTAATACTAGTTATGGAACGATTGAATTATTGGCAATAGATTTGGCGGATTTAGTTCAAGTAAATAAAGCTGCAGATCAAGTGGGACGCAAATTTCAGAAGTTAGACCTATTAATTAACAATGCTGGTGTAATGGCTCCTCCTCGCACAACTAGCAAGCAAGGTTTTGAGCTTCAATTCGCAGTGAATCATTTAAGCCATATGGCATTGACTCTTAAATTGTTGCCATTAATGGCTAATCAGTCTGGCTCAAGAGTTGTGACTGTTACCTCTGGGGCTCAATACATGGGCAAAATCAATTGGAGTGATCTGCAGGGAGAGGGTGCTTATGATTCTTGGGCTTCATACTCTCAAAGCAAACTGGCGAATGTAATGTTCGCTTTAGAGCTAGATCAAAGATTAAAGGAGGCAGAGATAGATGTTGCCTCTCTTTCTGCTCACCCAGGTTTAGCCAGAACCAACTTGCAGCCCACAACTCTTGCCGCAAACGGATCTTGGCAAGCCTCTATTGCTTATAAATTAATGAATCCAATTTTTCAAAGTTCTCGTATGGGAGCCCTTTCCCAACTACTTGCAGCAACTGATCCAAATGCAAAAAGTGGTGAACAATATGGACCTCGTTTTAATTTGAGAGGTTACCCCAAGCTTTGCAAAGTTGCCTCATCCGCCTTGGATAACCAGGGAAGGAAACGATTATGGGAAGTAAGTGAAAACCTCATTGCAGACCTGGTTAAGATCAAGCGAAGCAAGGAAATTCTGAGCAAAAATAAATGATGATCTCTAGCCTTTAGTTAAAGATGATTTGAGGAGATCATTAGTAACCATAGATATTGGGTGGTTGTAGATATCAGTAAATTCTTATAGACCACGAGGCTTTCTGATTCAATCAGCGAACATTCCATCTACTGATAGCTCTCGTCTTGTTTCTGGGGATGGATATTGGTGGCAATAGAAGACCACCCCACCGCTAAGGGCTATTGCAATTACTATCCAAGCAATTAAAGATTTCCTTGTATCTGGAGACTTTGGTTCCATTCTCCGTGACTTGGTTTGCATCTCAAGGAAACAGCTAGTTATTTGGATGAGGTCCCAGATCTCATCTCGGTCATATGAAGACAATTCTGTCCCTGGGACTCCGCTCCCTTCTTCTAAACCTTCAGCCTTCATTTTTTCTCTGATCAAAGCTTGTCTTTCGTCACTAGACATTGTCTTGAATCGCTCTCTTCTTTCTTCACGGGTTTCTTTGCTTGTCATCTCTATGGTTGTCTTTTAACTGATTTGATCGTTTCTCAAGGTTGGATAGAGTTTGGATGGAAATTCCTGATTTGCTGAGGTTGGTTGACATAACTCAAAGGGAAGCTTGCCTTAGTAAGGAGATGCTTTTGTCATGTCAAGGGATCTCCTGGTATTTTAGGTTTTGAATAAAGTTCGAGTAGCCCATAAGGGCCTGCTCGATTACATTCGAGCTTCATAATTGAGTTAATGATGTTGTTCCAATGAGACGTTCTGACTTCATCATTGCTTCTTTTCTCAAGCGAAGTAATACACGAGCAACTTGGCAGGTGCTAACGACTTTTTTGCCAATCGGAGGGCTTTGGTGCCTAATTTCAAGAATTGATCAAGCGTCTTTACCGTTCGTTTCAAAGATCTGTGCATTTCTGCCTGCTCTTGTGCTTTTGGCTTTGTTATCATCTCGCGCCTTTTCATTGATGCATGACTGTGGGCACGACTCACTGTTCCGCTGGCGTTGGTTGAACCGTGCAATGGGTTTTTTTCTGGGAGTACTCAACGCAATTCCACAATATCCTTGGTCGCGGGATCATGCGTTTCATCACCGCCACAATGGAGACTGGGAGATATATCGAGGTCCAATTGATGTATTGAAGCTTGATTCTTATCAAGAGCTATCTGAAGGAAGTAAATTGCTTTATGCGATCAGTCGCCACTGGCTGATGTTGTTCCCAGGTGGATTTTACTATCTTATTATTAAACCTCGATTGGCATTAATTCAGGCTGTAATTAACTTTTCTTGGTCAATCAGTCTTGAATTGTTAGATCATTTATCGAACAAAAACTTCTCCCAACTCTTTGTTTTCTCGACTAGGTTTAGATTAAATAATTCAGGGTATGGCAATTCTTTTTGGGAAGTTACTGACGTTATTTTTAATAACTTGCTTGTCATAACAAGCTGGATCCTTATGTCAAGATGGCTAGGTGCAGGACTCTTTTTCACCTGTTATTCGCTAATTATGACAGCCTCAGCCGCAATTTTTATATGTATCTTTTTTGTTCAGCATAATTTCAAAGGCTCATATGCTAATAGCACTGAAAATTGGAGTCCTTTTCTGGGAGCTCTTGAAGGCAGTAGTAACCTTGATCTACCTAATTGGTTGAATTGGTTCTTTGCTGATATCTCTTTTCACAGCATGCATCACTTGTGTGACCGGATCCCTAACTATAACTTGCGAGATTGCCACGTGTACAATGAAGCTCTTCTAAAGAATGTGACATTTTTGAAGCTTAAAGATATTCCTAAATGCTTTTCTTATATTCTGTGGGATGAAAGATTGCAAGAGCTAACTACGATTAAGGCAGCTAAGAAGTTGGAAGGCGTATCTGTTTAGCTTGCCAAGAATTTTTTATTTTTAAAGGTAAAATAGTAGCTATAGTTAGTTCTTTTAAAAAGGCACTAAATTTTTTGATTTACAACTGCAACCATACTGTTTACTTTCCAGTTGTTAGTTGTATCGCTATAAGTTTATTAGTTATGGTTTTGCTTAACTAACTTATTACGACTCTATTCATGCCCCTCCATAACCTTACACCTACTAAACCAGATAAAAAACAACCTTGGAAAGTCTGGGCTTTTGTTATTGGCTTGAATTTAGTTGCATGGGTTGGTTGGTATTTCACCCATGACGCTCCTTCTAAATGGTAAACCCATGATTCGGTGGCTTCTAAGATATCAAGCTTTGATTTGGAATATAGGGGTTGGACTTTGCATAGCTCTTGGCTTGGCCCTCTATCTAACGAATTAATGGCTTAGAAGTTCGAACAAGTTTCTAAGGGGGTTTAGGAACACCGCCTAATCTATTGGAAGTAATTCAATGAAAATGTTCAATAGCCAATAGGAGTTGTAAGCTAGATCGAGGCATTGGGCCCAAGTCTTTGAGTTTTCAAATACCATCAAATTTGCTGGAGGTAGGCCAAGCAATATAAATTAGGTAGTGGATCTGGTTCTTGAAAGACCTCTCCAAAGAAAAGCTCCGATGTACAACAAAGCAGCACAAGAAGTGAAAAAAATTATTGAGCAGAAATTCACAATACCCTAGTTAGCCCACTAGCTAAACAGATGAAATCGTAGAATGATAGTTCACCTAACTTTCGAAATAGTGAATCTAGAGAAACAGAGATTTGTTGATCCATGTTGAATCTTTATATAGAGATTTAATATAAAATCTAGAAAAGAAAAATACCTTTTTCTTGAAAGAATATATGCACCGCTGGATTATGAAGGTATTGATAATGAAAGTCCATCCCCAACATAGTTAATAGAAATGAACTGCTCAATAAAATTCCCGCCAAATAGAATCTACGGTTAAAAAAACCATAGTGCTTAGAGGTGAGATTTGATGTAGTCATGATTCATTAGAGCGATACGGTTGATAAGACTTGACTAAAAAAATGAATGAAAATCCTGGTTTAATGAATATGCAAATAGGGTTTCTTATTCCTAGATTGATCTATCCATTAATAAAGCTCAAACTCTGCATCCAAGTTGGAGCTGCCCTGCATCTATTAATTGACCAAGTTTTAAAGCTGTTGCAAGCTCACACCTAGAAAAATTTAATTGATTTCTAGTTATCCATCCCAATTCATCCTGGGTAATAATTCCAGTAGAAATAGATGTTAAAAATAACTTGCCAATTTCCATGATAGGACTCTTTAAGTAGAAGATAAGCTGGATCGAATAGAGATCCGTTGAAAAAATTGCTTTAAAGGCTTGAAAGGATTTAATTCCATAGTTTTAAAAAATACCTGGAATTATTTGCCCAGTGAAAGCATAGGTTCCAAGGGCCACGAAGATGCCGATCATTGCCCATCTTCCGTTTTGGAGTTCAGCGTTCTCGTTCATTGTTTTGTTGATAATTTAGTGAATGAGTTAAACAATTCCAGGAATTAATTGGCCTGTTGTTAGGTATGCACCTACAGCGGCCCAGAAGCCCATCATTGCTGCCCATCCATTGATGCGCTCAGCAATGATTTTTTCTGCTTCAACCTTGTTGGTTTTAGTCTTTTGGTTCATTTGATTTGGCCTTGCTTAGGCTTAGGAGAACAGCGATTGCCGGCGAATCCCGACTTGTGAAGAACTATAACAAATATATTACGGAGTGTGACTGTACGGTTAGCCGAAAAGTAGGCTCCTATTTTTAAAGCCCTTCTCTATCCCTTTAAAGAAAAGGCTTTATGCCTTTCTCGAAAGTGTTAAATTATCCATATTTCTTTCTCTAAGTATTGATCAAATGTATAGATTTGATCAATATGTATAGTTGGACCTCTTAATTTTACAACCTAAAATATTTCTTATGTCTCCTCTGGCTTGTGAAGGTTGTCTAAAAAGGAATCAAAGTATTGGCATGAAAAGATGTTTCTGGCTCCATTTATGTTTGGTTGCTAGGCCATTGCCCTTTGTTTAGTTTCATTCATATGAAAGTGCTTGAGTTAAAAGTTCTGGCTTTATTTTCTTATTGATGACGAGCCAGAGCAATAGGCTTCGGGTAATGACTAGAAGAATGGATAAAAAAGCTAGGGCGACACATAAAGGGCAGTGAGGAAATCCCATTAATTCGATGCACTAGACAACCTTTTCTCTTTTTAGCCATAAGCAGCCATGTGAGCATTTCTGAGTTAAGTGGTCTTTATGATGGCGTGCAAATTCTCTTTGAGTTATGAATTCCTCTGGACCTGATGCAATTGATAAGGCTATTGATGCAGGCCTAGATCTGGATGGCACTCCAATTCCGTTAGAGATGCTCAACCTTTATCGAGAAGTAATGCATAAAGAAGGAGCAAGAAAAAGGAGTGGAGTTAAGAAATCAATGCGCAATAGAGTTGTCCGCTCTGGGGCAAAGCATTTCAAGCAAGAGACGCTTAATCAGCGACTTGTCGAGGCTGGTTGGGAAGGTTTACAGCCTAAGGAGATTGACTTTTTCTTTGGTTGATCTCTTCCTCGATATAATTATTTGTGGAAATTGTGAACCTGCTGTGATCGTTTTTCACTCAAAGAGTCCTTTTGTTATCCAATAGTTAATTTCAGTGATATCAAGCGATCTCCGGTAATCACAGGCTATAAATAAATTTAGAACAGAATTTCTTCAGAAATGTTCCTTTGATCTAAATTTCTAATCGGCTTAGGCTTGTTTTGAAACTTTTGAGACGCATGATTTGATTCGATTCCCTGCCCTGTGTAATGTTGACCGAAGGTTTTAACTTTGAACCAAGTGTTATGAATGAAAAACCAGAAATAGGAATAGTGAGTCAATTGAAGAATAGATTGCCAACAGGATTGATCAATGAATCAATCAACCTTGAGTCTTTTATCGCTGAAGCTAAGATTGAAATTGAAAGCAAAGGATATTATATCGCAAAAAAATTAATAACACAGGATTGGTATAATTCTTGCAGGGAGCAATCTATTAAATATTTTGACGGACTTAATTCTAATACCAATGATTTACCTACAGCTTTGCGTGGTTCAATATGTGCTGGGATGGCTGATTCATTAGGGTATGAAAAGAATAAAGCATGGCATATATATAGATATTGTGGATTTAGATGGAATAGGCCTAATCAAGACCTTGTGAAAATTATCAAGACATCACATTCTTTATCCAGGATAAGAAATGTGATTTATGGAACTTCTGAGGATTATGGAGACTTTATTGAAGAAAATAACTTCTTTACATACACTTCTTTAAGTCTTTATCCCTTAAAAGGAGGATTTTTAAATAAGCATATTGATTTCAAGCGTTCATGGAATATTCAACCGATGATTCACTTTAAAGTTGAGCTTACACATAAAGGGCAAGACTACAAGGAGGGAGGTTTCTATATAACTGACAAATTAAATCGACTTATATGTGTTTCAGATTTGGTAAGGCCTACCGACGTTATTTTTTTTGAAGGCAGTCAACCTCATGAAATAGCTCCAATTGGTGATGGGGATTATGGTCGAATGGCTTTCTTTGAAATTCCTGCATCAGTTACACCTGCTTCTAGAGAATGTATATATGCAGGTGATGGCTACTCTTTTCCTAAAAAAATTCTCTCAAAGCTTTTAACTAAAATTCCTTAGCTTTAATTCAAGCCTAAATATATAGACATCAATCAGAAAAGAAGTTAATTCCTTGGGATGGCAAGCATTTAGTGAGCAACATGCGACGTTCTCTTCTTTGTTGAACCGGAGATGTTAGTTATATCAATTGATTGGAGAAAATGGATGGATTGGTTCGCTCTTGAATCTCAGGGAGACAGCTTGGGTAAAGAGCTGAAGAATTTGTGTTTGCATGTTCTCAAAGCAAAGAATTAACCACGCTTCTTTTTTAATTCTGTAATTCTGTTGATACCTCTTTCCTTTGCCCATGTCTACTCAGACACTCCTAGAGGATTCTCTTCAAGAGCCAGCTATAGGAGATACATCCAGATTTCAATGGCATGCAACTCCAATTGGAATTGCTGCGTTGTGCAAGGAGAAAGAACCTTGTCTATCCGAAAACCTCTATGCGGAGGCAATTAAAGAAGGGTTGGCAGTTGGGCTCGACCTCTCAAGAGAGGAACGAGAATCCCATTATTCACAAAAAGGCTTGGTAATTCTTTTTTACTCGTAGGAGCAATGATTAATCTGGCTTTAAGTCAGTAGAAATTGTTTTATAAAGAAGATTATTCCACCTAGATAGTTATGCAAGTGTTTTTGTGATCACTGCACTCAGAAATGCCTCATTTAATTCTTCTAAAGGGTCTTGACTCCAATCCATTAGAGCAGTCCTCATAGCACAAGAACCCTTTCTATAGGCATTTGTCATTTCCTTCCCTGTTAACTCATGAGTGCCTAGTAGGATCTGGAAGACTAGTTCTGGATTGCTATGGTCGTACTTGTCTAAATAAACAGATAGCTCTTGTAAAGCAGCCCCAGTGTTTAGTTTCTTCCGGTTGAAATGAGATTCAAACAATGACTTTGCTACTTCGCCATATCTCTTTGCTCCCTCATCTGTAAAAATAGAGCCGGAAAGACTTTCTCTTGCAGAATACGTTTTCTCTAGTTCAAGCATTTTTTCTATTTTTAACAGTCTATTCTCAAGTAAATCTAATCGGTCTGCAGACTCTGTTGCCGATTCTTTTAGTTTTTCTGTGATGAAAGTTGTAAGAGTCTTTCCATTCTTTATAGCTTCTGATTTAAGTAATAAAAGTAATTCTGGATCAATATTTATATTAAGTTGGGTTCGATCTTTTGCCATTTCCTTCTCAATAGTTTGTTTTGATAGCCAATCTTAATAGGTTGGCCAAGGAGATGGACACAGTTTAAGCATTTTCTTCAAGAGGAAGCATGAATAGCAAGGCATGATCTTCTTGAGGGCAAATTTGGTCGAGAAATCTTTATAAAGAAAGAAGTTGGATTCTGTTCTAAGTAGAATTTCATTAATCAAAGAAGACGAAACCTTTCCTGCCATAACTTGGATTTGCGCTATGTGACAGGCCTCACTTGCGTGGAGTCAAGACTCCTTGCTGCGACAGTCAGGCAGAACCTGTCTAGCCGACCTAGATCTGCTAGCTAAGTGCGTCAATCTGTGTAGGAAGATTAAGTGTGAGGTTTCGATGGCTTTAGGTAAGCATTTGCTTGCAGCAAGTTTCCTTTTGGGTCTATTGCTATCCCCTCTGTTTCTTCATCGCTTTTTTTTGACATAGAGTTTGAATAGATCCTTTTCTCTAGGGTTGCATAGATAACCTATGCAGTTAATTATCTCTAGAGGCATGCCGTCGAAAAGGCATCTAATTTGATCACAATCATTACTTAAAAGGCTTGTCTTTGGATCTGATTGCTTCGTATCGCAACCCTGGTTTCGAATCAGTTGCCGATGGGGTCATGTCATTCTTCGATCGGCGTCATGATCTTCAACGCAGTGGGGTCGCATTTGGCAATGACTCCTCTTCCTCTGAGGGGGAACCAGCCAAGGTCTCTACAGATATAAGTCTCGTGGCAATTGATCGTTCAGATCCAGAAGCATTTGCACTGTCTGATGTAATTGTTCGAGGTGTTACTGCTGCTCTCAATAAATATCTTCAAGATCGACCTTTATTTAGAGAGTGTGCTCCAGAGCAGTCTCTTTTTGTAATTCCGATTTTTAACATTCAACGTTATGGCCCTGGGGAAGGATTCAAGCGATGGCATTGTGATTGGACTATTAGCGATGAGTTGACAGAGCCTGTTCATAGAGTTCTCGCTTGGATCCTTTATTGCAATGACATTGAGTCGGCTGGTACTGAGTTCTATTGGCAAGAACATCATGAATCTGCAGAGAGAGGGAAGCTTGTGATTTTCCCTGCCGGTCTATCTCATATTCATCGGGGGCGGGTGAATGATAAAGGGACTAAAACGATTGCTACAGGATGGATTAATGCTGGTACTAAAGAGGCTTATCTTTCTCGTCTAGCAGCTGCCTGAGAATTTGCGTACCAGGCTAGCCCTCACATAAAAATCCATAAGCGTTAGGTTGAATCCATTAAATGTCCATTCTGCAACTCCTGAGTGAATTATTGCCCTTGCTTGCAATCGGATATTTGATTGGGCGTTTTCAACCAGGACTTTCATCAAAAATAGCTCCACCACTTATTAACTTCGGAGTGCCAATGAGCTTGATTGGGCTTCTCTTAAAAAGTGGGTTGGATTGGCTTCTTTTTCAGGCTCTAGCGATGGCCTGCCTTGCTATTGGACTGCTTGTAGCAGGAATTAGAATTTTCCCAAATATTAGAAGGCGTATAGGTAGTCGAAGTTTGTTGATGGGTAGTGTTTTTGGTAACTCGGGATATTTCGGTATACCGGTTTCATTGGCCCTTTTGCCAAGTCAATCCCTCAATTTCAGTATTGGTTATGACCTTGGCGCCACGCTACTTGTGTGGAGTTTAGGCCCCATGCTTTTAACAAATTCTTCACCCGGAATAACAGAAAAACCTATTTGGAAAAATCTTTTAATTGCTCTTAGTAGTAGTCCTGCGAGTAAGGGATTATTTGGTGCCGTCTTGATTCAGTTGACTCCATGGAGTGATCAAATGACTTCAGTTCTTTGGATCCCCTCTCGAATTGTAATTGTGTTAGCTCTCATGATTGTCGGGATGCGATTGGGGGCTTTTAATTTTGCACCAAATCCAAGGTTAAAAAACTTACGTCTCCTAGTTCAGCCCAGCTTGTTTATAAAGCTAATTATTCTTCCTGCCTTAATGTTGGCCCTCGCTAAAATTTTTGGCTTATCCAGCTTGATGTCTAATGCTCTTGTTTTGCAAGCGGCAACTCCTACTGCTATTTCGGTGTTGTTGTTGGCGGAAGCAAGTGGTCAAGAACAACAAGTTGCGGCTTCTTTAGTGGCCTTGAGCACTTTGATTTCGCTGTTTACTGTCCCAATTTGGTTTTTAGTTTTGCAATAGCGCCTTTCATTTTCGAAGCAAACCTTCTCAAGAATTGATTGGCCACTTTCTTATTAAGAGACAGTAATTAGTTTGAATAAAATTCAAATGAATTCTCTCTATTAGGGAGTGCCCAATCGATGTCATTACGTCATCCTCTATTTCACAGAACAATCAAGGCTCTTTTTCTGGATTCGTTAGAGGCTGGGTATGAACACCCCACAGTTGAAAACCTGGATAGATTTCGAGACGAGTTGCTCCAAGAATTAGAAGACGGAATACTACCGATTATCGACCGATGCTGTTATCAGAACCCATCAGTCAAAAGGAATGAAGAAGAGTCTGATATACCTCGGTGCTAGATCTTACAAGACCCCTTTCTTTGGCGTGTCTTTATATGGTTGGTCTCCAATCTCAGGAGGCACTGTCTTGCTTTTCTCTGAAACAACAGCACCGCCCATTCCTCCCATTACAGTCTTCACCCAAGCCTTGATTCGACTGAGTAGTGATTCTTTAGCCATTTCTTAAACCTCCTTTTTCTTAAAGATAACTAATTTGGCTCAGTAAGGTATGTTCTGTTTGCAGAGTTTGGTTCATTTACATTAAGAACGATAATGTGTAGCAATTTATTTGCCTAATGGCGATCAAAACTATAATCTTTACTGTTGAAATCAGTATTTCTGCCTCTGAAAACAATGATCACTTTGGTGGTCAGTAGACTGCTATAGGACAAAAAATCGTAGTAAAAGTCGTATTTCGCGGCTGGAGAATAGACAAACTTGAAAAAACGGGTTGTAGTCAAAGCAGAAAGGAAGTTATACCACAACTCATTCGGTGAGAACTTGGAAGAACTTCATTAATGGTCGTGTTCTGTCCACTGCTACTTCACCTAAGTGAAAGACAATTCATTAATCCAACCTATCTGCATAGTCTCTTAAAACTTCTGCCATTTTGTTTGGAGGTATCTTTTGCTGATATTCCTTGCATAAATCAAAGAACTTGTCTAGAAACTCCTTCATAGGAGCTGGTTTATTCTCGTCAGTCATTTAAGGTTTCAATAGTGTTTGGAGAAAATGCTTAAGCCGCTTTTTGCTTGCTTGCATTCTCTCTTAGTTGATAGCTTCTGGGAAAGCTTTTACAACAAACTCATCTGAGACGATGATGGCTTTTTAATTGGTTTTGCAACCCATTCCTCGGGACTCCACCCACTAAGCATCGGTTCGAGTGCTCTTAGCTCAGGTCCATTTTTTACTGGTGCGATCCAATCTTCTTCCAGCCCATGAGGAATGATCACTGGCATTCTGTTATGAAGTGGCTTTATTAATTTGTTCGGTTCGGTTGTTAATACACAGCATGTTTCAAGTTCACTACCTTCAGGACTCATCCACCTATTCCAAATTCCTGCAAGCCAAAAAGTTTTAGAATCTTGTCTGGCAATGCGATGGCCTTTCTCAAAAAAACCACTAGCAGGTAATACACATCTTTTATGTCGCCAACTATTTCTGAAGAATCTCTTTTCACCAACAGTTTCAGCTCTTGCATTGAAGGGTTTTGGTATTAAAGGATTAAATGGATCTTGTGCCCATTCAGCAACAAATCCCCAAAGCATAAAAGAAGTAGATGTTTTCCCTTCGCTTTTTAGGACCAGTACAGGTTCACTTGGTCTGATTAGCTCCTGTTGCGCATAGTTTTTTTCAAAGCCCATTGGAAGGCTTTTCTTTAAAACCGCTGGCAGGTTCCCAAATTCTGTTGTGAGCTCATATCTTCCACACATAATTCAGCTCGCAAATCCAATATTCAGGGGAACGTCATTCATTCAATCTATCTAAAAAATCTCATAAGACTTGGGCTCTTATCTACAATTATTGAATACATCAAAAGTTAGAAAAGAGTGTGAACGGAGTTTGCAAACTCCTTAAAACTGCTCTGGGATTTGGGGATGAATGGAATTTGTGGTTTGGATAAATCTTGAATGAAAATCTTTTATCCTATGAGATTGGTTCATATCCCTCGAAGGGAAAGTTTTATTGGTCACCTTTATGTTCAGAGTTTTGTTTCTCTGATTCTTGGTATAGCTCGAAAACCTTTTGGGCTACTGCAACTGTGGATGCTACTAAAAGGCCAAGTGCAAATAATTGGAAGAAACTTGCTTGCAAGTGCATCAACTCTTCCTCTCGACTATTTCATAGTAAGGGCGGTCTTCATAGTCAGCATCAGAGCAACACATATCCCCGTAGACCTGCTCTAGCAGGTCATAGGCATCGTTGTAGTTTTCAAATTCCTGATGTGTGATGCTATCTGTATCTCCATCGTGTCTGATGATGCGAAAGATCATGACCTTCTATGACTTTATTTTCTTTATTGTTTGGCAAGCCTAATTGATAACTAATAAAAGAGAAGAATTCCTTGAGAAGAGAGCCTAGCTTTTAGAAACAATATGCTTGTATCACACAAGTCAAAAACAAAAGCACTTTTGATCTAAATTCATAGCAGTTGCATGGTAGTTTTGGCCACTTTTTTAGTGACAGGTTCCAACCGTGGAATAGGACTGGAATATTGCCGACAGTTAAAAGAAAGAGGCGATCAGGTCATTGCGACTTGTCGATCATCTTCTCCAGAACTTGACGATCTTGGCGTAAGAGTTGAGGCTGGTGTTGATATTTGTTCAGGGAGCTCAGTTTTAAGACTTAAGGAAAAATTACAAGAAACCTATATAGATGTATTGATTCAGAATGCAGGAATAGCCGAATTTAACTCGTTATCAAATCTTGACCCGGAAAGTATTATTCGTCAATTTGAAGTGAATGCATTAAGCCCCTTATGTGTGACACACTCTTTACTTTCACTAATGCGAAAAGGGTCTAAGGTGGTTTTGATGACTAGTCGAATGGGATCTATAGATGATAATAATTCAGGAGGATCTTATGGTTATAGGATGTCAAAAGTGGCACTTTGTATGGCAGGAAAATCTTTATCTATTGATTTAAAGCCTAATGAAATTGCAGTGGCTATTTTGCATCCAGGGTTGGTCAGCACAAGAATGACCGGATTCACTTCTAATGGGATTAGCCCTGAGCAATCTGTTGCTGGTCTTCTTAAGAGAATAGATTCTTTAACACTTGATAATTCTGGAACTTTTTGGCATTCCAATGGAGAGATTTTGCCTTGGTAATCGTTTAATTCAAAAAGTTCAGCTCTAAAGGACACCACATGATTAGGTGGTCTTCTATTAACAAAGCTTTGAGTTGAGATCTATTTGAAAGTGTATGTATAGATTTTTTGAGACCCTTCTTTATTTAGATCAAACATTTTTAATTTTTGACTCAAGATTGGCAAATTTATCCAGACTCTCTTGTTCGACGTTGCAATCTTCACCTTCAGAAATTTGCAACCAACCGCTTGCCCATTCGGTATCCGTTTTCAACTCAGCCCAAGAAACTCTTAGTCTTGTTTGCTTGTCTAAGAGTGGGAAAAGCTCGACCCATCTTTCCTTTCCTTGTCCTCCGCAGTGCTTTACTTCAAAGTGTCGGTAGCCTTTCCGCCTTCTTTTGGAAGTCCAAGCTTTATGAGGAGGCCACTTCATTTATTTTAGAAAAGGAAGAAATTTATTGAAGAAATTAGGGAAAGAACCAACGATTAAAAGCAAAATTCCTGCAAAAACTAAAAGAAGTGCGGCATCAGTTAAAAGGTCTTTCCAGCCGTAAGGAGGTTTCTCTGCCATTCGTTCATTTCAATAGTCGGGGGTTTTTAATCTTGAATAACGGATAATCACATCCGTGGCGTTGTATGAATCGCCTTAAACAAAGGTATTTGGAGAAACAGGTCGATAGGTTATCTATAAGTGGACTGCTGCTTCGACATGCAAGGATTAGCCCGGGTTCCCAGCATAGATAGGTGCATAAACCGGAGTCCCTAATCCACCACCACCATCTTGGTCGTCGTCATCTTCAAAGAAGCTAGTCACTAACCAGATTGCACCTAATGCCAATACTGAGGAAAAACTGATTGCGGCTAGATCGAATTCCATCAGATGGCTAATAAATCCTAGAGATACTAATAGATTTCTTGTTAGTTCGAGGGCTCAGAGTTTTCTACTTGTTCCGAGGAGGTGGTCACTTGATTTGCTTCTTTCTGTGAGAACGGGCAATCTTTGCCACCCCATGCAAGTGCTGGCGCTCCACTCACTGACAGGGCTAATACCAGCTGGAGAAATACTTTCATTGTGGTATGAAAATGCTCGGACATACTAATTGGTTTTCTAGAGAGTTGACAGCTGGAAGATTTCTTTGTAGAACATGTGTACTACTCAAGTGCCAATGGTTTCGTCTTCTTCTCCTTATGCAGTTTTTAAGGCTGATGACTGGATGATCCCAGCAGCCCCTATCGGATTAGGCCAATGCGTAAGAGTCAGGCCAAGAAAGCGGTGCCAGCCAAAGGCTTCAACGAAGAAGCGGAATGGAGCTATTTCGACGAAGGAGTTCTCAAAAAAACCTGTTCAGCTTGCGTTTGCATAACGTGCCATAAGTTCAACTACTGCTGCGATCAAGATTGCGAAACACTGTTGATTTGCCATCTTCATCAACGACTAATTCCTCAAGGTGAACATTTGATATCTACATGTTCTTTATGGCAGAGCGATATAGGAAAAGAGATGGGCTTCGCTTTAGAAGCTGCTTAGCATTACAGCTAGAAACAAAGGTTTATCGGCAAGTGCTAAAAATTTAGATTATTGGCATCTCAATAAGAGGTTAAAGCTCAAGCCAGCATTAAGACGAATGCCTCCTATTGCTAGTCAATTACTTAGTTAATCCAGGTCATTTGAGCATTGCCTAGCAAAATACCCTTGATTGAATGTCATGCTTGCTTCTTGAACTCGATTAAGTCCATGCTGAATTGCTATTGGTATTTTAGGGGGTCAGCGCAAAGTCATAATGCTTAGATCTAAGTGGGTACTAACTGCGGAAAACCAAGCTACTCTTGTCGAATTTTTTTGTGACCAGAACTACATTGGATGGAACCATTCCTTTAAGGGTTTGCACTTGTTAATTGGTTAACACCCTTATGAATAACAGCTCTTGCATTCTTCAACTTATTTGTCCTGATAGAGCGGGCTTGGTGAGCGAGCTGGCTGGCTGGGTTAGCAGGCATCATGGCAATATCCTTCATGCAGATCATCACACGGATTCGGAAGCTGGTGTATTTCTAAGCAGAATAGAGTGGGATTTAGATGGCTTTGATTTGAACCGTCAATCCATTTGTTTGAAGGTTCAAGAATTGGCAAAAAGGCTAAAAGGAGAGGCTAATTTACATTTTTCAGATCAGGTCCCAAGAGTTGCTATTTTTGTTGGGAAGCAAAGTCACTGCATTCTGGATTTGCTGTGGCGAGTCCGTAGTAAAGAATTGCCTATGGAAGTTCCAATTGTAATTTCAAATCACAAGAACTTAGAATCTATTTGTAAGGAATTTGGAGTTCAATATCAATTCATTCCTTCTAAAAAAGACTCTAAGATTGAGGCTGAAGAAAAGATACTAGATTTGCTTAATTTGTATCACATTGACTTGGTTATTTTGGCTAAATATATGCAAATTCTTACTGGTAATTTTATTGAGAGATTCCCATCGATAATTAATATTCACCATTCATTCTTGCCTGCTTTTAAAGGCGCACACCCATACCATCAAGCCTGGACTAGAGGTGTGAAGTTGATAGGTGCTACGGCCCATTATGTAACAAAGGAGTTAGATGATGGACCGATTATTGAGCAGACTATTGTGCATGTAAGTCATCGTGATGAGATCGAAGATTTAATTCGCAAAGGACGAGATACAGAGAGGTTGGCATTGTCTACAGCTGTGCGATTGCATTTACAGCGTCAGGTTATGGTTTATAGAGGTAGGACGGCTATTTTTGCTTGAGAATCCAATTCTTATTACTCAGGTAATGACAGTTTCACCCAATCTCTAACTGACCTAATAGTAAGGAACTGAAGCTCGGAAGAGTTATTTATATATAGATTGGAAATACTGTTTTACAAGCCTGTTGAATGGCTTTTAATCAATATTGACGAACACATTATTAGTTCTTTAGCAGGCGATCACAATAGCCATTGGGATACCATTCGTCTCTCCTCACCTCGCCAAGCTCCCTTTGGGCAAGTTTTGCATTTTCGGTGGAGTTGGGATTGAGCTCAGCGCAAATGAGTTCGTGATTTGCTTTACGTGAAATCGGGATCAACTGAACGGCTATTACACATAGCGCAAGAGTTGAAACTGTTAAAAGTGTCTTTTGAAACGAGACCTCCATTTGGAATTTGTGGATAGCTCTCAAAGAAAGTTAAACGTCTGAATCTTTTTCTGGCATGTTCTATAGACAATTTTTGTGCAATTGCATTATCCAGCCTGCGCTTTTTCCTGGCAGCCCCTATCTCGGGGTCCTTCCTTCGACTCGATCTATATAAGCAAATGATTTCATGACGTACTCCATTCTTTTCTCAGTAGCAAGAAGTGTTCTGCTCAATTCAAGCCTGTGAACTCTGCGCCAAAGGCGAATAACAGAATCTGGAATTGGTTTATTTAACGACATCTGTAAAACCTAAATCAATTAATCATTCAATGCATTTCGGGCAGTATTCCTTGAGGAATGAAACCCAATACAGACTTCATGGGAGGGAGAAGGATTGGAAGAAATCCTCGTTGCCATAAAAAAGACCCTTGCGTAACGCGTTGGGCCTAGGTGATGGGGAACTTGTTTTCTAAGAGAGATTGACCTCAAAATCAAGCCCTATCAGTAGCGCTTTTTCTTTTCGAAGATATAACACACACCATAAATAGTGTGTTTCTACCGATGACAAATGGCTTGACGCTGACTAGTGTCAGTTCAATGGCCGGGTGATGGGGATCAAACGGCCTTAATTACACAGCCTCTTTTTAAGTAAGAGGCTGTGTAATCTCTTAACTTGAATTTACTAATTCAAGTAATAATGCCAAGCACTAAAGACATTTCTTTTGTCTAAATTGATTGAAAAACAATTGGGAAGCTGAATTATGGATTGGGACTCTGCCAAGAAGCATTGCAAAGATCAGAATTGGGATTGGACTTTGGACCTCATCAATAAAGCTCAAAAAGAAATGGAAGAGTTGGAAGGGAAACTTAAAAAACTTGAGGATCAACAGAAAGCCCAGCGCTTATATAACGCCTGCAATTACTAATGGAGTCTTCTCAATGGCAACCAAGTGAACAAGAAAGGGAAGTAATGGAAGTTGTCTGGCTACAAGTTAAAGGTGCCTGTGAAAAGTTAAAAGAAGAAACCAATGCTGAAGATGAGCACATCCGAAAGATGCTGTTTGAGATGGCAGAACGCTATTTCTCTTGATGGATAATATAAACGGTGGATATGTTGCTCTTGCTTGTGTTGGTGTGGCCTTTCTTTGTCTTCAAGTTTGGTGGATAAGTATGACTATGCGAAATACTAGAAATGAAAGAGTTCTCTTAAACAATACTCAGACTCAAATTGAGGAGATTAAAAAGAGACTTGAGAAGATTCTTTCTAATCCCAATTAAAGTTGCTTTGGTCAAGCCATGGCCTAGATATTCTTGTGTGCGCTCTTCCTTATTTTTGCAATCGCTCTATCTCTTCATGTATTAATCCATATGAACGTGTTATTTCACCTTCTTTTTGATTCTGAGTTGGAGACCAGGCTTTAATTGAACTTTTTCAATTCTTACTATTATATGAAATACATTCTTCAAGTTGCCTTTTTAATATTTTGTGGTCAAGATTTTTTCCTATAAGAACAATTTTATTTTCCCTCTTTCGTTTCCTATCACTATCATCCATTGTAAACCTCTTCCCTGACAAATGGAAAATATGAGTTATTTCACTTTCTTCAAACCAAAGAATTCCTTTTGCTCTGTATACCGTTGATGGCAGTTGATTGTCTAAGAAATTTTGGAACTTTCTTAACAAAAAAGGGTGCTTAGACTGAAATGATAATGAACTAAAGCCTTCTAAAGATAGGTCATGGTCATGGTCATGGTCATGGGCATGGGCAGCATGGTTTTTTGCTATTAGATCTGATTGAAATAACCCAACACTTAATAATAGTGCCAAGGGCACATCTCCTTTGACACATTTTAAGATTCTTGGATCATTTTTAACCTCTGACAATTGAGACTCAACAAATGAGACCTTTTCTTCAGTAACAAGATCACATTTGTTTATTAATAATATATCACCATAAATTACTTGGGATCTTGCAATTTGGCTTTCAAGTGTTTGTTTGTTGAAATTCTCAGCATCAATTAAAGTGATTATAGAGTCTAATCTTAATTGATCTCGAGCACTATTAATTGTCATTGCCACTGGTAGGGGGTCAGCTAAGCCAGTAGTTTCAACAACTAAATATTCGATCTCTTGATTATTGTCTAGGACTCTATTTATTGCATCAAGTAACTCTCCATTAATCGTGCAACATATACACCCATTGGTTAGCTCAATAATATCTTCACCCGTCTTGACAATTAATTCATTGTCAATGCCTATTTCTCCGAACTCGTTTACTAGTACAGCTGTTTTTAGACTCTCTTGTTTAGTTAAAATATGGTTTAATAAAGTTGTTTTACCTGACCCGAGAAAGCCTGTAAGAATACTTACAGGAATTCCTTTTAGAACCTTTTTGGGAGAATTCAATTCTGACATTGAAAGGGTTTAATCTCTTTAAGCTTAGCGAATTAATGAATCCCATCTAGCTTTCAATGATTGACCGGTTCTTTGATCGCATGATCCACCTAAGGAATTTACGATGTTGCAAGTATTCTTAACAGCTGTAGAAATAGTATTTTCTTTTGGAGCAATGCCGTCAACATAAATTGGCTCAGGTGCTATTGGGATATTGCTTCTCTGACTAAGACTTCTTATTACTTTCGAAGGAGGTTCTTGTTCTGAAAATAATACAGGAACATCGCTTTTTTTTAATTCCCTAATCGCAATATTCATTGCTTGGGGCCTAAGACTTCCAGAGTGTCCTAGATAGTTCAATAAAGATAATGTTTTAAACCCATAACTATCAGCAAAATATTCCATGGCTTTGTGTTTTGAAACTATCCAACGATCACTCGCAGAGAGTGAAGCAACTTGTTTCTTGTTCCATTGATTTAAATCAGATAAAATTGATTTCACATTTTTATATCTTTCTCTTAAAACCTTTCTATTTTTTCTTTCCCCGGCAGGAATGTCTTGCTTAAGTTCAGCATATATAAGATCAGCCATTTTCTTTGTATTTCTTGGGTCATGCCAAATATGTGGATCTAATCCTCCATGTAAATGATGATGATGACCATCTTCATTCTCGTTTTCTAAATGTTCATCATGATGGTTTCTATCTTCCTCGCTTGAATGCTCAACTTCATGAGTTTTGTGCTCGCGATGAGCTTCTTTCCCGGCTCCTATTGCACTTACCCCTACTACAACGGTTAGAGGCCGCTGGAGCCAACTTTTTATCGCAGGAGTCATTTCTTGCCCAAGAGTAATTATTTGACTAGCACTGTTCAACTCTTGGAGTTGCTTCGGTGTAATTTTGAATTTATGGACATCCTGATCTTTGCTTATTAGGCAAACAACCGGTAATGATGGCGGAGCAATTGCGTTAACCAATTCACAAGTAATTGGTTCTACTGCAACAATTGATTTAGGACTGGCTTTTACTTCTTGATTTAGCCCGCAGCACAAAAATGCGCCTGACAGTAGCGCTCCTTTCAGAATATTTGCTCTCATCGACAGGCTGCTTATATTTGGTTGGTTAGCTTGAATTGACATTCGGTGTACGATCAACATAGTGATAATGATTATCATATCCATTCCTGTGGCTTTTGGCTATCTCTGAGTGCTTGGAATGATGGTTGACTTAAGGGCTGAAAATTTGTCTTTTGCTTATGAAAGCCAATCAGTCTTAGAAGATGTTTCAATAGCTTTATTGCCAGGTACTCTGACGGCTCTCGTTGGTCCTAATGGTGCTGGCAAATCAACATTATTAAGACTTCTCAAAGGGGAAAATCAGCCTCACAAAGGAAAAGTCACGATCAATGGAAAGTCCTTGACAGGAAATTGTGATCAGGTTGCTTTGATGCCTCAGAGAACTTCTATTAACTGGAATTTTCCCATTACTGTCGAAGGGTTAGTTGAATTAGGGCGAGTCAATTACTCTCAACCTACTTGCTGTGACATTGCAGCTTGTCTACAAAGAGTTGGCATATCTGAACTCGCAGAAAGAAGACTGGACTCATTATCAGGTGGTCAACAACAAAGGACTTTGCTGGCCAAGACTTTGATGAGACCAGCATCAATCTATTTGCTAGACGAGCCGTGTTCTTCGTTAGACCCTCCTACGAGAGAACAGTTTTTAAGAATTGTGCGTCAGTTGGCTGATTCTGGGCTAACAGTTTTTGTGAGTAGTCATGATTGGGGAAAATCCTTAAATACTTACGACAAGGTAGTTGCATTAGATAAGCGAGTTTTAGGATTTGGTTCGCCTGAAGAAGTGCAAGAACAACTCGATTCCATTACTTGTATGGGGAATCATTGTTGTGATTGATATGGAAATAAGTTTCTCAAGTCCTTTGTTGTTTAAGGCAGCTTTGACAAAGGCCAAAGAATTCGAGTGTATGAAACAAAAGCTCAAAGTTTTTGTCTTTGGTTGTAGGCAACTGGATGTTTTTGACGGGACAACCCTTCAATGGGGTGGTTTCTCCACAATCAACGCAAGTCAAATGATGAATATCTCTCTCGACTGGTGCATAGAGAACTTCCCCAGTGGGAAGATTCCGAGAACGAACCAACCCTTTTTTAATTAGAACTTGAAGATTCCTATAAACAGTTGTCAAACCCATAGAAGATTTACTTTCATGTAATTTCCTATGTAGATCTTGACCACTCAACTCATCATCACAATTCCCAAGCTCTGCAAGGATCAGATTCTGACGAATCGATACATCTGAATTGCTTTTCACCATTTTAAAAATGGAATTTGATCTATTGGCCAAACCTTAGTTTAATTTCTGACTCGTGTCTTTCTCTATTCAACATTGGTGGCTCTTTCCCTTCCTACTCACTGTATTTACAGGCATTCTTTGCCCTGCAATAGGAACTGTATTGATTGCGCACAAGCGTCTTTTACAAGTTAATCTCATTTCCCATTCAGTTTTGCCAGGTTTGGCGTTGGCTTTAGCTCTTGGGATTGATCCTGGTATAGGAGGCGTCATAAGTGGTTTAGTTGGCGCTTTGGTAGCAGAAAGACTTTCTATGAAACGTAATGAAGACTTTGAAGCAGTTATGAATACAGTTCTTGCGGGATCACTTGGTCTTGGCGTTCTCATGATTCCACTATTCGGAATCAGAATAGATTTGGAAGCAGTTTTATTTGGAGACCTTTTGACAGCAAATTTGAGTGATCTAGTTAGAACTCTAATTTCTTTTATAGTATTTTCATTTCTTATGGTTTTTGGTTACCGACAACTTGTACACATTGGCCTAGATCCAGAAGGAGCAGCAGGCAGTGATATAAAAGTTTCTTATTTAAGATTAGCTTTAGGCTTTGCAACGGCTCTTGCAATTGTGAGCTCAATGTCTGCAGTAGGCGTGATTCTTGTTATAGCTCTTCTCTCTTCTCCAACTTTATTGGGATTAGTGCAAGCATCAAGTCTCCGAATTGCCATGCTTCGAGCTTCTCTATTTGGACTCTTAATTTCTCTTGTAGGTTTTTTCACTGCGATTACATTTAATTTAGCTCCAGGCCCTCTAATAGCGGTTTTATGTGTTGCCTCATTGGGATTCTTGCCTCGAAAAAAACATCATTGATCTATTCAGCCCGACCAGACTTAGTAAAATCAGGTCGGATATGCTTTTCGGGGTAAATAAAATTTTATCTGTTACTCTCCAAAAAGTTAGATTAGAGTACTGTTTTAAGGGAAATATTGAGCCTTAAAATTAATCCCCGATCCTTTGGATAGCTCCACGGGCTTTGTTAAGGATATCCCCTTTAAGAGGTACGAACCCTAAGGTGCTAGCCTTTTTTTGCGCATTGTCGCTAAGAAGGTAGTTTAGTGCTTCTATAATCACTTCCCTTTTAGGGCCATTACCAGTCTCGTAAGCTAAGATCCAAGTAAGAGTAGCAATGGGATAAGCGCCTCGAGTTCTTGGGTTCGGGTTGGCTCCAGCTAGGTTGCTATCTAATTTTATCCCGTTCAGAGCAGTTGCACCAGTCTCCAGCGTTGGCTGCAGAAACTCTCCAGAGAGATTTTGAAGAGCTGCGGATCTAACGCTTCCTTTGATATAGGACTGATTAAGATAGCCAATTGCTCCAGGGGTTTGCCGAATAATATTAGCCACTCCAGAATTGCCTTTACCTCCAACACCTATTGGCCATTTAACAGATTTACCAGTACCTAAGCTCCACTCTGAAGAAAAAGCTTCCATTGAACTAGTAAATGCTTTGGTTGTCCCTGAGCCATCAGAGCGATGAACCCACAGAAGTTTTTGACTTGGACATCCAAGCTCACCCCAATCTTGAATCTTGCCCATTGCTACACGAACAGCTTGTTTTTGTGTGAGCTTGAGCTCACAGGCTGGATTGTTGTAGCCAAAGCCGATAGTGCCTCCAACCATAGGAATCTGAACCACCCCACGTGTGACCTTTGCTATATCGCTTGTTTTCATCGGCTCATCCGAGGCGCCAAAATCCACAGTCTGATCAATGAATGCTTTGCGACCAGAGCCTGAACCCACTGCTTGATAATTCACCTTGGGTCCGCCAGATTTAGAGAGGTCAGAAAACCAACGCGTGTAAATCTTTGCGGGGAAAGTTGCACCTGCAGCGCTGAGTCTGACGTTCGATGGAGAATCAGTCGAACCGCAGGAACTTAAGCTGGCGGCAAGGGCCGCAATAGCGGCAATGGAAACAGCATTCCGAGGAAAGGTCACGTGCGCTTGCAAAATCTGCATGCATAAACTACTCAAAATATTGATTTAATCAATATCCTTTTTTTTTGAGCAAATAAGAGATGTGTTCTATGGCAATTAATTTTAAGGAATAACCTTGGCTTCTTAAAGCTTTTTGGGTTTCACAACCAAGAAACACTGCTATTCCTTTGAAGGAATGGTTATTTCCTGTCCTTGAACGCCAGCAGAAGCAACAAAAACTAGTGCAGCTTCATTGCCAATACTTTCGCAGTAGTGAATAGTTTCTTGAGGTGCGGCAAAGCTTTCGCCAGGACCTACTTTTAGCTTTTGACCATCGATGGTCCCACAGGAAAGCATTCCTTTTACGACATAAGCAATTCCAGGTTGTGAGTGATAATGAAGAGGTGTTTTAAATCCTGGTTGGGCAACTATGCGCTGAAGTGTCATTTGTGCTTTCCCTCTTGGATAGCTATATGAATCTCCATTCCAAGATTCAGTGGCATTAGCGAGAGTCTCTACAACTATTGGCTCTAACATGGTAGATGTTTCTTTTTTGGCACTACAGGCGACCATTGGGAACGTAATTCCAGTTGTTAGTGCCAATACTAAAAAGCGGCGCATTTTTAAATTAAGAATCCGTGATGAGTTCATGGTGGTAATGATTGAGGCCTTTATGTATTTTGAGGAGGTTTGATCCGTGTTCAGTCAGCGTTTTACTTATATATTCTTTCTAAAATAATGGCTTATTAAATCTGTGTGACGGTGTATCTGCTTTTGTGGTTAATTTCCGTTTGATTGTCTTTTTCTGGAGCCGTTACATAGAGAAGAAGCCCAATCAGCGTTAGAGGGCATATCAAAATGGAAGCTATTGGGGAAATAAGACGCATGATCAATAGAAGCTATTTGAATGCTTGTGCAAGCAGGCTGTCATCTTTTCACGTTTTCAATATTGTGAAATTGGGTAAGACAAGAAATGATTTTTTGGCTACTTTATAACCAGTTTCATTACGGAGGTGATCCATTGTCGTATCTACCGATCGGTCAGGAGTCAATGGTAATTAAATTATTTGAGTACTCAATGCCTCCAGCCTTGAAAGGTTTCACAATTAATAGGTTTATATAGGTTGTCTCGTTAAGCCTATTAATCAAGAGCTAGTTACAGAGTAACTAGCTCTTTTTTTGTAAGCAGATCCTGTTTGTATTCACTCTCAAGAAACAATGAAAGCTCAGATGAGAAGCAATATCAAAATCTAATTTCCCATACATTTAGCTTCAATGGTTCATTCTGAACAACCTATTTTAGATTTTAGCTAATCATTCTTGTAGATATATAAGAATCATGTCCTCTAGATCATCAAGTAAAGAGTTGAGTTGTGTTTCTTCAAGGGAGGTATACCAAGCTGTTCTGGAAGAACATTTAGAAATTAAGAAGGGATTTTCAGAGACTGGTCATTTGTATCCAGTAAGCACCGAGCCTCATTGTAAATGGTTCAAAGGAAGTAGAGAACGTGGACTAAGAGGGGATCTAGCGGCATAAAGGAATCAAAGATTCATGAAGCTAGAGAACGGCATCAAAACACTTCTCTGTCTTGATTGACTTTAGTTGTCAAAACGATAATGCTTTCTGATTGCCTTATGCACCTCCCATGTGCAAGACATCCCTTGAGGAAAAACCACTAGATCGCCTGCATCAATGCTGATAGGGTCGCCTCCATAGGGTGTAACTGTTACAGCCCCTTCGAGTATCAAACAAGTTTCCTTCTCGTGGTATGTCCAAGAAAAGTTACTAGGCTCACATGCCCAAATTGGCCATTGTCTTATCCCTAGCTCGTTGATTGTTATTTGAGGGCAAGGAGATGTAATTGAGATTGTCAACTAATTATCTAAAGCGCATTCTCTTTTCTAGCTATTTTCCTTGTTTCTTTGGAGCATATTATCGAGATTGACTTTGATCACTAATGGAAGAACTAACCAAAAGAGTGGAAGAGCTTGAGAAGAGAGTCCAGCATTTAGAAGCAATGCTGCGATACCAAGCAAGAAAAAACAAATGAGCTCTGTTCTCATCTAGGTAAATCCAGGAATATCAAAAGGGAGTTTGTCTTTTAAGGCAACCAAATATTTTTGAACTGCTGGAATACGCAATAGCGCTAGAGGCAAGAGAATATTCAAGCCGACCCAAAGAGTAATAATGATGGAACCCCATTTACCACTTTTTTTGAGAAAATTTTCTTTCTGCTTTTCTTTAGTCATTTAATGCTGTAAAGATTCAAAAATATATGCCTAATTAGGTTACCCCAGAAATAGGGCCTGTTTTTAGGCAAGAATAAACTTAACTTTTAACTTATCTATATTTAATAGGTTTATTTTCTCGATGATAAATGCTATTCAAGCAATGAGAAAGCAACCCCAAAGCTAATAGTAATTCAAAAATTTCTCCATCATATCTGATTTGTTTAATAGTGGAAGCATATGATATATCATAGTAGAAATAGAATAAAGAAACAGGGAGAAAGTAAAGACTATAGTAACGTTTTGGGAGAGCATGAATCTCTGGCCAATGGGACCAACCTAGCCAACCAAATAACAAACAAGAGATAATAATTGAAGGATCTAATAATGTATGATGGAAGAACTCACTATTATGAATATTCGATTCACCTTGTTCATTTATATCCCTTAAGAAGTCAAAGCCAAACCCTGTAATACGTTCCCCCCAGCTGATCTCTTCACCAGCAATAAAAAAGCAAACAAATCCTAGTACAAGCCAACATATCCATTGTTTTTTGAATCTTTGCCCTCTAGTTTTCCAAACAATGATTGAAGCACAAATCGAAGCTGATAAGAAAAAGAGGCACTGAAGCCATTCGAGAGGCCCATCTTCAAGCCGTAACCAATTAAACCAACTTGTCCCAATAATATTTCTGCCAAAAGGAAGTACATAAATTAACCCATAAATGGCAATTAAATAAATTATTGGAAAGATATCTACAGCAGGTTCAAATGCTCCCCATGGGGTTTGAAACTTCTGTGCTTTCTTTTGCAAAAAAGGATTGAGAATATCTGCGATCTTAGTCACTTGAATTAGTTGTAGGGATTTACAAATTGACTGTGCATTAAAAGGGAAATCTAGACAATATCAAAAACAATAATAAAAGAAAGTTGAGCAATTCAAGGCCTCTAACTTAAAAAGATGCAATGCATTTCAATACCTGACCACTTAGAAGGGTCTTCAGTATTGGCTTTGGAGTGTTTTGGAATGGTCATTCTCTTCTGCAAAATCTTGAGCATGAATAGAAGGCTAGAAAAAACGAAATCAAAGCGGGCATGGATGTCACATGAAATTATCTGATTAAGTAAAACCCCATCTTTGTAATGAGCTTAAGGAATGCATTGTCGAGACTAGAGGCCTTTCCTTGCAATCGATTCTGGATGATTTTGGCCTATGACAAAAATCTGAATCGAAGTAGGTGAGATTCGATAACTACCTTTAATTCAAAAATGCTTTATTGAGCAGTAGAAGATCTTCTGCGCACAACTCTTTTCCCTTCAGTCATCTCATTGGCTGAAGAGCCTTCGCTACTGCTGGTAGCTTCTTCCTTGTCTTTATCAGATGTTCCTTCGGCCTCCATTTCTAAATCTAGGGTATTGCCAATAACCATTGCGGCCTCAATGGGATTTGCGAGGTCACCAATAGTAATGAGGGCTTTGAGTACCAGTTGAATACGTGCCTCCTTAGGGAGCCCAGGACGTAGTTTTTTAACTGATTGCCAAAGCTCTTTCGATACCTCTTTGAGCAATTCCTTGTCAGTAACCAAAGCAATTCATTTATATATGTTGCTTTAAATCTATTTCCTTCTTAGGCCCCATGCTCACTTTTGATTGGGTGTCATCGCAATTGAAAACTGATGAACTCTTGAATGGGAGTCTTCAATTCCTTGAAAACCCTTTGCATGATTAGAAACCACCTTTTTTATTCGCTCGGAATGAATATTGTTTGCCCGCTGGGATTCTTTGAAAAAATGATGGCTTCAATACACTTTCAATCAATTCTTGCCCAGAGAATTTCACTGAATGCCTAAAAGGAACTCATAAATGATTGGCCAAGACAGTTTAATTTCCTTCGCATCTCTCTCTAGGCCTTTCTTCTAAATAAAGTTGAATTCAAGTGAACCTTGTGAGGGTATACAGAATATTGGATGCATAACATTCCTCAAATGCTCTCCTATGAAGATTTAGAGATTCGCTAAGGGAAGTATTGAGACGATTCACAGCAGTAATACGAAAGACGGACCCATCAACACCTCCGCTCCTTCTTTGGACTCACTTGTTACTGAATCACTGCTCTCGAAAACTTCTGAAGAGCGATGGCTTAAACCAGAGTCATTTAGCTGGATTTATATTCATCGTAATTGGCAGTTTCTAATATGGTCAATTATTAGCAATAATAGATGGGTTATATAACTTTAATGGCTTACGATAACAGCTTTTATGGGCTTTATTTTTTAGTGCCTCTATCTCTATGATGAGTCACTAAAAAATTAAATTTTTTTAAACCTTCCTTTTTTTGCACCACAGATTGGACAAGTCCAGCTTTCAGGTAAATTTGCAAACTGAGTGCCAGGGGGGACATCATTCTTTGGATCTCCTCTCTCTGGAGAGTATGCGTAGATGCAATCAGAGCATTGGTAGTGCATAAGGACTGAAATCTTAACTATAAAATACCTTCTGCATTATTTCATGGAAAATTATAAATCAGACTTAGTTTTCAGCAATATAAATTTGAGAGGAATATCTACCTTATTATTTGGAATAGTAATTCACTACATCATAAATTAAATAAAGGACAAAAAGGGCTCCGAGGTATATACCCAGTCTTGGATATTTTGCCAGGAGGTTTAGAGAGTTTGAACTTTCTTTCTGCTTGGTAATCTTTGGAGGTAAACCAGCTTCTTTTCGACGTCTTGCTTCGCCCATAGCTTTAACTTCTGATCGAGATGAAAATAACTATAATCCTATTCTTTTCTATTCTCATGACTTAAGTTTGACACTTATTTAATTTGCAACATTGCGGACACATTATAATATAGTTAATGAATTAGTACTTTTCTTAAGAAAATAAATTTGAAACCTTTACTTCCAGAAAAGATCACGTATAAACTCTTTGAGGGAGTCTATAACGAAAGATAGAGACAAAATAGCTTGTGAGTTAATTAAAGACTTGGAGTCGGGGAGCTTGCAAGTAAAAGTTTCACCTAAGTAAAAATCGTATCAGTCATTACTAGATGTAAGAGGATTATCGATCAATCAAAATGAGTTGAATTTGCCTGTACCACTATCTCGGTGATTGTCTGGAAGAAAAGGGAAAATATCTTTGGGACCCAGAAGATCATCTATGTTGCTTTTTTCTTCAGACTCGGGAGCTAATTCCTTGTTTAACTCTGGATTCTTACTAACCGAAGAAGTCTCAGGATTTAATAGATCATCGATAATTGCATCTTTTGCTGAAACTATGCTTGCAAAACTTTGGAAGAAAACTACCAAGCACAAAAATAATTTAAGTAAATTTCGCATTAACCCTTCACTCTCTAGTTATTTAATAACTCCATGAGTCGCACATGGCATCCATTTGTTACCCATTTTGTGAACACCTAAGCACCCAAGCTTTTTTGCCTCTTCCTGTGCCTGAGTCCTATTTGGGAATGCATAAATGTTTTGCGATGAAATTGGTTTATTACTTTCAATTATTTGTTCAAGAGAGGCTCCTTCTGGGCTCCAAACTTTCAGGCCCATAGTGGTGATTCCGGCTGAAAAAATCCCCATTCCCACTATTGATGCGTTGATGACTCCCATAGCAACAACGCCAAGAGACACAACTCCCATTGGGACAACCCCAATACTGATAATTCCCATTGGGACAATTCCAATGGAAATAAATCCAAGGGGAGCTATACCTATGGCAATTTTTTTAGGTTGACTTCCACAATGCGCTGGCCCTTCAGAGGTTTGTTTCTTTGAGCTGTTTAAGCTTGCCATTTTTAGTGATTGTGGTGATGCTCATGATGCCCATGTTGTTTACATGGCATCCATTCCTCACCCATTTTGTGGGCTCCGGTGCAATTGAAGTGTTTAGCCGCATCCTCTGCTTCCTCTTTGGTATTAAAAAGTGCAGGAACACCCTTTTTATTTATTGGCTCAGAGCATCCTATTAAAAGAAAGGTGCCTATTAAAGAAATGTTTAGAAGACTTTTTCTCAAGGGCTTAAAACTTTTTTTTAGACTAGCTAGTCAATTGATTTTTGCAGATTTTATAGCTATTTACACATATAAATAAATTGACCATATATTGCTAGAAATTTTATAGAGCCAAGTATTCTTTAACGTATTGACAAATCAGCTTTATATGTAAAATTTAGCTCATGGATTAAATGATTGCTTTAATAGAGAATTATAAGTATCCATAGCTTCATCTAAAATAGATCTTTTCACGTTAAGATCCTCTAAAGTCCAATTTGAATTTGATGATTTGAGTGGCAAACCAAAATAGGAAGTTGGAAGACCTGTTAACTCACATATCTGTGTAAAAAGATGGGTGCTTTCGCATATCCTCTCGTATACGATTATGTGCACATTTTTATAATTAGCTATATCGCTATTAAATATCCATTTGTAAGTATTGATCCATTGCAATAACCAATATTCAAGAGTTAATTTATTTAAGCCTGAATACCATTTTTGATTATCTGAAGAGTATGAAAATGGAATGCAGTTTTGACCAAATTCATAATGACCTATTAAATTCATATATTCTAGTGCGAAAGGATCTTTCTGGTGAATCTCGAGAAAGTTTAGATGTTGAGACAGGAGTGATCTTGAATGAGCTATCGGATCTCTTATGAGGCAGAGGAAATGAGAGTTTGGGAAATATTTTGAGAGAACCTTTAATCGAATATGATGATTATTATTTTTAATAAGCATACGGCTTTGATTTTGTATTTTCGCAAAACTGCTAAGTAAATAGCTATAGCCGGAAAGAACTGCATTTGATATGTTTTGATATTCAACTGGATGTATCTTCTTTAGGTGAGGAAATGATTTAATCCAAAAAACCTCATCTAAGCATTCAGGTGAATGACTATTAATGTAAATAGAATCTTTATGTAATCTCTCAACTCCCTTAACCTTTTGACTTGAATTTAAATTCGAATAGACTTTGGCCAAGGTAGGAGAAAGTATAAATGGCATATGCTTATACAGGAAACTTCCGATTTTTTGAGATGCATATAACTTATTTAAAATTGCTGTTGTACCCGAACGTGCAAGACCAGTGACGAATATGTGATTACAGGAATCTATCTCTTTGCTTTGACCTTTTTTAAGAAGTCTATCATATAAAAACTCTGATAATTGCGAATTACCTAGGAACAATCGATGGAGAGATTTATCTAGATTAGTATAGGCTGACATTTATTTTTTTAATAAGAATATGTATGGGATTGAAGGAATAAACAGTATTAAAAATATTGGTAATCCTGTATTTGATATTAGTATAAAACAAAGAAAATATGGCAGGAAAACTAAAATTAATTTAATTAAAAGTTTTAAACCCGATATAGAGATCGCATCGAGAATTGGTCTTGGATCTTGCGATTTATTTGAGATCTGATTTAGTTTTTTAATTGCAGATTTATAGTTTACAAATGAAGCAGAGAAGTTAATAGTCCTACAGTATCTTCTTATACATAAGGATGTGATTGCAACTAATATCAATATTGTAATCATGACTTGTTAATTTCTTTTGAATTAGTTCCCTCACTACTTTCTGTACTAGATACCTCTTTGCTATCAACACCTCTATCATTATTTTGTTTAAATAAGCCTTTTATGAAGTTGATTAGACTTAAGAAAGTAGATGCAAGAAAAGCAAAAACAACCGTTAGAAACACTATGACTGCACCTAAGGCAACTCCTGGTCCTGCATACGCATGTGCTGGTTGTGTGAAGAGAGCTGAAAGGAAGAACGAGTATAGAGCAATCTTTTTGTAGTTCATTTTAAAACTTAATAGATTCTTTTGAGTTGGACTCACAAGCCATAAATATGCTCTCATTCAACCTGCCAGGTAGTTTCTTCAACCTTCTGGCCCAGTTAAGCGTATATGGTGAACTATTCTTGTCTAATTGATTTACATATTGCCAAAGAATTTTTTTAGTATCAATATCAATTTCAATCAATCTCCCGTGATTTGTCTCTTCGACCATCAGGCTATTATTCTCTTGAAGGTAGTCAGATCTTCCTTCTGTAAATGTCTTAGGTCTATATTTAGCTTCTAAACTATCAAAATTTAATCGATTTACCTCATAATCAGCATGAGTAGATTTATCAGCTATTAAAAGCATCTTATCGGTTGATTTTGTTGGTAGCTTTTTAAAGGTAACAAATTCATTTCCTAAGCTTCTACCCTTCACATAATTCATAGCATTATTATTAAAAATACCTATTTCTATAAGTTGATTTGATTGATTTATAACATCTATATCGTGTTGAAGAGTCGTTGCTCTCTCTATTTTCCAAATCAATGAGTTTTCTTTTATGTCATAAGCTAATAGACTAGATTGAGTTGCGAGACTCAGTAATGCGATTACTGACCCATCTTGCCTTATGAATGGTTCGACGTCATTTAAATGAAAAGGATCAGTTGGTGTAAGCTTCCTTCCATATAAATCAGCCAGTAGCCCTTCTTTTTTATATATATCTAGTAACCAATATTCATTCAATACCTCAAGATCTTGATCTAATACAGCAAAACCTTCTTCCCAAAAATCCTTAACATGTTGATTTAGATCAATATCTTCAGGCCTTTTCCTGGTCGGTACATATATTCTGGATAACTCATCCATTTCAATGCTGTGATGGAATAGTAGATGGGCATTATGTGATATATAATCTCCACATTTATCAACTTTAATTAAAGTTCTAGAAGGGTAAGCATTAAATATTAAGGAACCATCTTCTAGTAATAAAGGATGTAAATACCTGGAATTTATATCAGATTTGATTTCTGATAGTTTGTTTATACTGCCATAATCAAATCTATATGTATGAATTCTTCTCTGCATATTCATATCCCATAACTCGACAGATGGTTTCCCTTCTTTTATTGGGTCTGCTCTAGAGAGTATTAGATAGCCTGCTTTTGTTCGCTCTTCAGGTTTATAATTAAATGTAAATTCTTTCGAGAGGTCTTTAAAGCGATCCTTGGTTATGTTTGGCTCTACAGAGTACAAGCCATGGGTTCCAAAGCTGCTAAAACGTATATAATTGCTCATTAATCTATAAGTTGAAATATAGCCTTCGAGTAATGATTTGCCCGGAGAGCTCAATATTGATGCAATGCCACATGCTTTATATATTGTAGAGTCAGAATTGTTTTTGCAATGTTCATGCTCAGTTAAAAGCGATACTGAGGAGATCAAACTAATAGAAAATACGCCAATAAATACTTTCCTGGCTATATTTAAAGGCTTTATCATGAACATTAAACCTTGAATATTAATTACATAAACATTTGTGCATAAGTGCATTTTGCTGTAAATGCATTTTTGCTAATCATTGGGCTTCGATATCTTTGGCAATAATAACATAGCTTCGTCTTTTTAATCTCTTCCATGAGCTGTTCTTAGCTCCCCCTCGAAGGAAAACTGCACCCCATTATTTGAGGAGCCCAAGTTCTGTATAAGCTTGCTGCTCGCGAACCTTGATTGAGTTGAGGCGTACCTTGACTGGGTTTTGGCCCCAGTTGACTTGTTGGCTTTGACTGATGGTTTGGCTGATGTAGCAACGGCCATTGGGGTAAATGAGCGGACACTGAAAACACCCTAGAGCCTTCTAGCCAATGAGCAATCCACTGTTGTTAGGAATTTCTAGAAAGCCTTCGTATTTCTCTCTAGCCTGGGGATATCAGACTTTTAATCGATGACAGGGTTCTTATTTTTATTACTCAAACCTGTTCTGTTGCTAATGGTTAAGAAGCTTTTTAAAAAGCAAATGAAAGCCTTTCTTATTCAAATGCTGGAATGGCTTGCAGCCCAAACAGATAATGACATAGATGACATATTGGTCGGCAAAGTGAAGAGAGCAATGAAGTTAGGTGTTGTTTAAGACGATAAGTTCTTTTATTTGTCGGAGTAGGTAGGTAGACGATAATATTTTCGTAGGGGTCTGGTCTATGCCATTTTGACTCTAACTTTTAAACTTTAATGACTTCTAAAAAGGATGGCTCGGAAGCCTTAAATAACTTATCTGGGGAACAACTTTCAGAACTAGTTGAATCTTTTAATGAATGGGATCAGGAAGAAGAGAGAATAAGTCAAGAAGAGAAAGAAGAAGAAGAAAGAAGAATTTCTGCAAAAAAGCCTCTAATGCGACTAAGAAAATCTCCGATTGAAATGATCAACCGGTCTTTATTTTTTGTTTTTATAGGAAGCTTCCTCTTTACATTTGTGTCTATTTACAATGAAAATCGCTCATGGTTCTTTTTATACCTAATTAGTGCATTCTCTTGCATATTGTACACACCCAATAGAAAAGCTCTGAAAGAGCTTTTGGATGCTTGGCCTAATATTAAAGATTTGGTAAAGGGAGGGAGAAGATGAATTAGGTATTTAATTAAACTTTATTTTTTTAGTCAGCATATCCATCGTCATCATCTGAGTGAATCCTTTGAGGACCATTACCTGTTTTTTCATACCAAGGATGAACAAAAGCTTCTGGGTCAGAATAAACCTCACTTTTTAATTCAATGAGTAATGACTCAAGCTCATGAATAATCTTTTTGAGATTTTCCTTTTTCATTTTCTAATTGAATTTATAAGAACAGCCTAGAACTTCGCGTCATATATGTAGCTATAGCCATGCCAATTGTTTGAAACAGGTGATTTTTGAGAGTTAATCTTTTTCAGAATCTAAGGTTTGGCGGCTTTTCTTTAGCTCACCTCGGTGTTTTTTATCATTAATCCGACGCTTTTGCGAAGAATAATTTGGCTTAGTTGCTTTTCGAGGTTTTGAGGGAGATTTCAAGGCCCTCACTAAAAGATTCTTTAAGCGAGCCAATGCTAATTGACGGTTTTTATATTGAGAACGTTCTTCTGAAGAAACAATAGTTATACAGCCATTCGTGCAGCCCTTTTCAAGCTGGCTTAGCAACCTCTGCTTCCGGAAGCTTCCAAGTACAGCTGAATTTTCTATATCAAAAACAAGCTCTACACGACTGTTAGTTTTATTGACCCCTTGCCCACCATGACCTGAAGACCGGGAGAATCGCCATTGAAGCTCTTTGGAAGGAATAACCAGACCAGAATTGATAATTAAATGCATGATTCTTCCCGATAACAAAAAAGCTTGTTTAGATTTCCCTCAAAGAGAGGAAAATCCAAGCCATTCCAATGGACCTCCTTGATGCAATACACGCTAGAAGAACCATTCATTCTTTTAATTCGAAAAAGGTCCAAGAGGTAATTATTAAACGGGCAATAAAGGCGGCAAATCAAGCTCCATGTCATAGACATACTTTCCCTTGGCGTTTTACGAGCCTTAACTTGAAGAAAAGAAAATTAATAGCAGAGCTCTCTTTAAAGCTTAAATCTGGGGATCGTTCATTAGATAGAGAGGGCAAAGAAAAAATTTTGAAAAAGATTCTTGGCCCTTCTCACTTGCTTGCAGCTAGTCAGATTATTAGCTCTGACACCCAAAGGAAATTGGAAGATTATGCAGCTTGTGCTTGTGCGATACAGAATCTATCCCTTTCATTGGTTGCGGATGGTGTCGGCAGTAAATGGTCGACTGGGTCAATTACAACGCATGAAAGTACTTACAGGATTATTGGGATCAATCCTGAACAAGAGGAAATTATAGGTTTTATTTGGGTTGGATATGGTGAACCACCTCTTCCAATAAAAAGGCCTTTAATAACAGAGATTTTTCGCCGGTAACTTAATAATAGAAATAAGCGCAAATAATTGAGAAGTAGGCAGGTTGTATGACTTTAATACCTCCTATACGAATCAAATGAAAGAGTCCAGACCTTCTCCTTGAAGAACAAAGCCAACCGACGGCAGGTTTTGGTATCGGTTGCTACACTTTTACTACGTTCGTCCCCTCGGGGGGATGCATGTCATGGCAGTAGGGAACGGGGCTGCCATTACGGAGGATGTCATGAACTCTCTTTCGTTGATTCGTACTCACATTAAAAAAGCTGAACGACTTCATAAGGCGCAGTTAATTTCAACCACTCATGGATCTAAGTATGACGACCAAACAGCTTTAAATGCGAATCATTTTTCTAGAAAACAGAAAGCGAAGCGTCTCCATAATGCCCAATTAATGGCGTTCTAGAAACTTCAAGTTGCAATTGCTTCATTGAGTCATTGTGATTCACTTTTGATTCCCCGGTTAGATATTTATTGGTTTAACACTTATTAAGTACAGTTTTCTGCTTGTTCTTTATTTGCAAACACACTTTTATGCCTGAAATCGCTAATGAGCAAGACTATTCTTAATTATCATCTCAACCCTCTATGAAATGATTGACAGTAAAACCCTTGCTTGGATTGGTGGCTCAATTGTTGCTATATCTCTATTTTCTTTCTTGAGGGTTGTTCAGTTAAAAATACAAGGTTGGAATCGTGAAAGCATTTCTCCGCTTCCACTAGAAGGCTTGTGGTCAATAACTAGCTATATATGCTCTCTTATTGGTTTGACGATTATGTTTACTGGGATATTAGAGACACTTGCATTCTCTCAAGTGAAATCATTAATTGCTTCGATTTTATTAGCTCTTACAACCGGTTTCCCAATGTGGGGTGTAGTTAAAGGATTATTAATTGAAGTAAAGGCTGACAATGTAAAGGAAATAATTCCTGGGAAATTTTAATTGATTCAGTCTTTATCTTTAAGTTACTTCTCTGGGGCGGAAAACTTTTGCAAATTCTTTTAATTTTGAATTCATTAAGTGCCTTTAGTTTGCAGGATTGAAGATTCTTTCGATGATCTCTCCTCCGGAAATAATCAAAGTCTCCACAGTTGAATTGTTATCTGAATTTACTTTAAGAGGTTCAATTCTCTCTGAGTCTTCGGAATTCTCCTCGTCGGCAGACTCTTTAGTTTCTTTAGGTTGTTTAGAAGAAAGAGCATTTTCAGTTGGCTTAGCTTTTGGCACATTTGTCTGCCCAAGCACTCTCTCTTTTGATCCACTTAAGGCTTCTTTTTCTTTCTTCTTCGCTTCCCAGGCTTTCTTTGCGTCAGTCGTCTTGCGCTTTCTTTCTTCTACTTTTCTTTCCCAATCACTAATTGGGTCTCTGGATTTGGACTTATCTTTATTAAAGAAACCTAATAACTTCCCAATCAGTGAAATCTTTGTGATGATTGGGGGTTGCTTTTGATTGGCATTTGTTTGCATCTTCTAGGGTCTTTTAATAAATATATTAGTCAACCAATTAAACACTAATTAAACCCAAATGAAAAGGCCTTCTATCCAGAATCAACTACTTACGCTCTTTGTATCATTTGCTAGTTTTCAGGGCAATGGATTTCATTTGTAAAGATACCGGTTATCGCCCATACGAAGAAAGGAAAAATCAATTATTTTCTAGCTATTGATTTTTGGTCTAAATGGGAGAATTCCAATCAATCACTACCAGTTTCCCTGTTTGGAAGGCGTTTCTTTGGTGCTTTTACCCTATGACAGTTTTGGTTGTATTAGAAATCTTGTCTCGTTCCTTTGACGACGACGACGACCAAGGAGGCGGAATGATGATCCCTGCTTACCAAGGGGCTAAATAGTTCGAATCCTAATCTTGTATATATTTTCACTTTATTAGATGAAGATCAATTATCTATAGAGAGATTTACTGTATATCAGATCTGGCAAAGCATTTGAACGTTATTACTTTAGTGCTTATTCAAGGAATAAGCTAATAAAATCTTGTACAAGGCTTGAGAGTTAGCTTCTAATGTGTTAATTAGATCATATGAAAGGTTTAAGCCTGCTTGCCATTGGATCAAGCTAATTAGGTTTTAAAATAAGCTTTCAAAGATTTTTCTTGAATTAACCTCACAAAATCACTGAAAGGCTCTTAAGATTAATCTCACTAACCTTTCAGACTCTAAGAAATGCTCCGTAAAAACGAGAAGAATGCTTTCCTCAGACTTGTTTTCCTCACCCTTGGTTGGGGTGTAGGTCTAGACCGCTTTTATGAAGGGGACAATAAAGGTGGCATTTTTTCTTTAATTGGTTGGGGAGCTGTGATTATGAGCTTTGGCTATTTGAAGTGTTCAGGCTATGAATATATTGATGGGGTTAAAAATTATGCTGATTACAGTCCAAATGCCTGGATAATACTTCCTACTGTTGCAGGGATCTATGGCGTAGTTCTTGTTGTGCGTAAAGCATTCCGCTTAGCTAAGCAATTTGAGAATGCAGAATAGGATTAAAGACTCTTTCCTAACTAGATGTTGAACTTATTAATATTTTGAACTCTTTATCTATATTTTATTCAAAACCTCTACCAAGAATAAATTCATAAAATACTAACTATACTCATTTAAAATCTAATAATATTATTCATTAAAGATGTTTTTGAATTTGATTTGATTAAGAAAAAAATGTAAGACCACCATTTTAGTGACAGAATATATTGAGTTGAAAATTTTAAATGAAGAGAGCTTTTTCCCCTTTGATGGCGGTATCATCGAGCATTGCTTTCTTGAGCAGTTGTTCTAGTCCAAATACAGTCCCAAAAAATTATTCTTCTCTTAAGCAAGCCGAATTGGCTTGTGATGCATGGAAAAAGAAGGGAGGTAATTGGAAGATGAGCATTAAAGATTTCTCTATTACCTCATCTGATCAGTCGGAGTCTCAAGAATTTCCGATTAAGCTGAGAGGTAATAATAACCAGAAAAAAGAAGACCTTACGAATTCTGAGAATAAAGATGAATTGACAGTATTCATGCCTTTATTTTCTTCTAATTCAAAGAAAATTCGAAATAATCAAGAAATTGTCATTAGAACTGCTGGAGAAGATAAATGGATTGATTACTCTAGAAGAATTTGTAGAATAGATACAAATAAGAATAACTTAATTCTTGGAGAAGAATATCAGATTCATAAAGATGGTAAGATTTTAGATACAGAGATTCCTAAATTGAAAGTGGAGAAAGAATTCCCCTTTTAATCGATTGCCCGTAAGATAAAAAATATTAAATAAGCTCTAAATTAGATATATTACGTCTCATTCTATTTTGATGATTTAATTTACTATCCTTCAAAAGAAATCTTTCTAGGAACACCTTTCAGAAAAAGTGTCATCCTTCTTGCAATTAAAAGAAAAGGAAATAAAAGATTTGCTCTTTTATTAGAATTAAAGGTAATAGAAAGTAATCTCAGCAAAGCATCAGAAGGGTTTTTAATTTTGGCGCAAATCATATTAATTGCATTCGCTCCATAAAGGACTTGATTCCCTTTTATCAAAATTGCGCCTTTTACATCCATGTCATAGTTAAAAGGAAGCTCTGTGGGGTTTGATCGAGCATCTTTTAGTTCAATATTAGGCAGACCACTCTTTAATTCAAGCAGTTCAGCGAATTTATTGCAGAATGGACAATCCCCATCATAAATAAAAATTAGTTTTTCCGACATCTATTTAGACTTAGTGATTAAGAGTTTAATGTAGAGTTGATTAAACTGTAAAATCATAATAGCAGAAATAATTGCTTCTTTTTGATCTTTGCCAACTACTTAACTTCCAACTTTTCTTACCATCTTCAGGCCCCATTGTTGTTTTCATAAAGCCAAACTATCTTGCAAATACTGACAAGGCCTAATTTTTATATGCCTTTTGCATTAAAAGCTCAAGCCCAATAATTCCTAAAGCATTAATAGATGTTGCTTCTAGCACTACCAATGGAGCCATGCCATCTTCATAAGCCTGCTTCCATCTCAGAGCACATAAGCACCAATGATCTCCAGGCTGAAGGCCTGGAAACCCGAATTCTTTCATTGGCGTAATCAGATCGTTTCCCTGTGCTTTGCTATACCTAAGAAAAGATTCAGTAACAACACAACAGACTGTATGTTGACCTATATCACTCGAATCTGTCTTGCAATAACCATCTCTATACCAACCGGTCAAAGGCTTGCAACTGCAAATTTGAAGGCTTTCACCTAGTACGTTTAGATGTGATTCACCTGGTTTTTTCACCACTTAATAAGATTATGAGCGACTTTTAAATTCTGCGTAAAAATACAAATTATACTCTATCTCTTTCATATCATTTAACCTTCTAATCAGAATTGACTTACACATGCAGAAAAAGGCACGAGCCTCTAAAAGGTACAGAAAAAAACAAACTACCAAGAAAATCCAAGAAGATAATTCTATTGGACAAAAATTTTCATTGTTACTTTTTGGTTTGGGCCCTATTATTTTAGTGATATTTTTACTTTATAATAATGGCTTTTTTGAGACAATCAATTGATTGAATTGCCTCAAATTAATCACTTAAGTTAAATCTAGTTTTTACTGCATAGTCAAGAGTAATCTTATAGTTAACAAGACACAAATCGATCCAAGTTTAAGAAGGCTATGTAATTTAGATGGCAACCCTTCAACTGCCCAATTATCAAGAATCTTTTGAAATTTAATCTAGGGATAATCTCCCAATAGAAATCCTATTATATATAAAGTAGGCTCTAAGTAGATCTTTTGTGGATTTTGAATAAATTGATTGAAAGGCTTGAAGGGTTTTTGCTAAGAGCACCACATCGGGAAACTCTTTCAGCATCTTCAAGGTCTGCCTTGCAGACCTTGAATGAGATGACTTCTGCAGCAAAGCCTTCAGCATCAAAACAAATTAATCTATTTAATCAAAGAGATAAATTTATTATTAATGGCCTCTCTAAAGGATTTCTCTTAGGTTATGTACTATGTTTCTAAATTTCTTTAAAAATCATACAAATGCCCTCCAGACTTCCGGTCCCGAAGGGCATTTGCCCCATGTGTGCATTTTCCCTGTAGGACTAGCACTTTAGAACACTAATGCCAAACCTTATAAGTGGTTGTAGCAGATGAGCAAAGAAGAACTGCCTGTATTGGCATCAGAATGAAATAATTTATACCTACAAAGGGTATAAATATATTCTCCAGTTGGGAGTCTTTTTTATAATTATAGATAACCAAAATACCTCATTAGAGCTATGGAAGACCAAACGCAGGAGACAAAAGATTTATTCGACTCTTTAGATTCCGAAGCCCAAGAAACTGTTCCTAAAGTCCATACTAATCACGATACAAAGTCAAATGATCTCGAAAATATTTTCTCAATAATTGAAGATGCTTTTACTATTAAGCAAAAAGAAGAGCAATACGCCTTTCCACATCCTAGGAATTGGCTAGGTCCAATGTTTATGGCCTTATGGGTAATAGCTATTTTTATAATAAATAAACTTCGGATACTGATTAAAGAATCGAACCCTGTTAAGCCTTTTGACGGTTCAGTCTATACCATAACAAAGATCTCAACTATATATACTTCTACTAAGGTAGCGTTTGAGGGTAGAGGTGGGATAAGGTTTTTCGGCCCTAGATTCTTGTCAATATGGGTTCTCCCTTTTGCTATCACTGGAATAGTAATAGATTGGTTGTTTGTTAGCCCACTTCAAGGGGTAAGTCCTTTAAATTGATAGCAACTATCAGTTATCCCTAAGTTTTAATTATTGAAAAGTATAAAAATTAATTTACTTTCCTATTAAACTTTAGCGGGAAACAATACCTGCCTACCTTTAAGATAATATTGTATGTAAATACATCTCATTAGATCTATCATTTCTAAAATACGTCTAATAAAGGCTTTCCTTCTATTAAAATAAATAGCTTAAGCTAGGATTCAATATATATTATAGGCAGCTGAATTTGTCTTGTGAGCGTAAGAGCATCTTTAGGCAAGATCAAACTAATGTTTCTGGGACTATTCACAAGAATCACTCAGAAAACTAACTTCTTTAGAAAGACAAGGCAACAATCTCTTGCCAATACAAGTGATTTACATTGCTTTATTGATAGCAATGAAGTTTCTTTAGAGGAATGTGACCTGGAACACTCTCGAACCTTAGAAGATGAACAGGAAGCTTCTATTTATAATCATGACCAACCCAATCAGGTGAATTCTGATCACACAGAATACTTAGATCTGTCTAGCAGTAGCAATAGGTCTTCAATAAACTCTCAGAAAAATCCTATCCCCGACAAATCTAAAGCTTTAGATGGTGACTCTTATGTTGTAACCATCATAGTTAGAGATGGAAGGATTGTACAAAAGGTCTATATGCTGCAAGATGGTAAGAAATTTATTGAAAACCTTTGATGAGCAAGTCAAGAAGGGAAGAGGCGCACACTATTCTTACTCATTTGCGCGTAGAGCTAAGGGATATAAGTATGTTTTTAAAGGAAGAAAAAATATTGCCAGAACCAGGAGAGATTAGGGCCCTTTTAGCCCAGGTTGATGCTCTATCAGATGTAGTTAAAAATGTAAAGAAAAAACCAGCACCAGTATTTAATGACTGATTACATAATTTTCATGATAGAAAGTATTCTTTCCTTAGAAAAGACTATTCAGCATGATTGACAAATTAACCATAGAGCAATGTAAGAAAGATAAGAAAATACTAAATACAAAAATTCAAAACTTAGAGTTTGCTATAAATCAGTCAAAAGAGATTATTTCCGAGTCTTCTATGGATGAGAGGTCGTTGACATTTTTGAGGCGTAAAATTTCTGAATCAACACAAGATTTGGAAACTCTTTATCTGATAAAGCATCAACAAAAAGATTAGTGGATTTCAATAAAACCTTTCAAACAACATAAAACCCATTATTATCAAGTATATTGCCTGAATATTTTGACTCATTGGTTTGGTGATGCTCTATTAGCTGTATTGCTTGTTTCCTTTCTCTTTGTACTTGCTTGGGAACTCTTTTATGCAGAAGAAGATCATAAATAGATTAATCTTCTAAATTAGAAATTTATTTGCATAAAACCAGTAATCTTTTCTCATGTGCTATATAGTTAACCTTTGTCAGATCTTTTTGTTTGGAATCTACCTTCAATCAAATTTTATAGTTTTGAGAATGATCTTTGAATGCTGAATATATTCTTGGGACTTAGCGCAGCTTTCTCTTGGACAATAGCGTGCTTTTTATGGAGAAAACAGGCTAAATATTTTACGGTTAAGCAAATAAACTTAATAAAGACTTTTATCGCTTCACTCGCTTTTATCCCATTTTTATTCGCGATAAATTTTGCCGAAAATTTAAATCAAATTCTTATATTGACCCTTAGTGGACTTATTGGCATAACTCTTGGAGATTGTTTTTATTTGAACTCACTAAAAAGGATTGGCACCCGTAACACGCTTAGTGTCGAAGCTTTTTCACCGGTTTTGGCTACAATATTTGGATCCATTTTTATCGGCGAAACTATTCCAGCAAAGTTATGGATAGGAGGTTCAATAGTAGCTTTATCATTGTTCTCTATTGCTCACTTGAAACCAGATATAAGGGCTGAAAAAATTATATTAAATGATACAACTTTATCAGGCTACATCTATGCTTTTATGTCAATTGTATGTGCTGTTATTGGAGCAACTTTATCTCGCATTGTACTAATAAACTCTGACCTTACCCCCTTCCAAACAACAGAGGTTCGCTTAATATCAGCTTGCTTTTTTCTGTTTTTTATCACAGAAAAGCATACTCTTGAGAAAGTATTTTCTCTGTCTAATAAACATAGGTTTAAATTAGTTATTCCAGCAATTTTAGGGACTAACCTTGGGATTTTGACCCAGCAATATATTTTTAAGGTATTGCCATTAGGTCTCGGTTGGATCTTGTTAAGCTCCTCTCCATTATTTGCACTTTTCTTTACTCACGCAGAAGGTGAACGGGTGAATTCAGTCATAATATTGTTAACCCTAATGGCTTTCTCTGGAGTAGTTGTCGCATTCTTATAAGAGTCTAAATGTAAGATTGAGCAAAGGCTTTCATAATCATGATCAATTTTAATCAGTTCTAAAAAAATTTAAAGGAAATGGGCCAAATGTATTTGTTAGAGATAGGTCATTGTTGTAATGACAACTTATTAGGATCCCTTCCCCTAATCCGAACTCTTGTCTGATGTAAGCCATTCCTGAGTTTTGATTCCCTTTGAGAAATACAGGCCCAGATTTATCATTATCACTCACTATTTTAAGCTCATCTAATTGATAATACTTTTCTATCTCTTTTAAATTTAGAATTGCTTCAGAACTAGAATTTGCCATTATTCCTATAGTAAACCAATCCGAATTCTCAGTGTATATTCGAAGCTCTTTATGTAATTCAATTGATTGTAGACCTGTTAATAGGGGAGCAGAGCGCAGAGAATTCAAGTCTTTTAATGTTTTTACCTCATTGCTCTCCATAGTCTAATACCCTAATAGATTCATTTATACTAATATATCTTATCTGGAACATGCGCAACGAAGCAGCTTCCTTGACTCATTGAATATATGTAATTAGGCAATATTCAAAAAACTAAATTTTATTTGTTATTTGCTACTATAACTTTGATCTCAACTTACAATCAATTCCTGTTTCTCATTTTATATATGTGCTCTCAATTTCTTTACTACTTTGATTAAATAGCTTTTTTGCAATTCAGGTTTTATACTTCTAAAAAGATTTAGCCAAACTCGTGCGAGAAAAGGTGAGCGGCCTTACCCTTACTAAAAAGCACGTTTTTGATATACATACCGCATTTAATGATTTAGGGGGTATTTCCTGGAGCTTAGAAAGCCCTATCTTTCTTTTTGACCGAAGCTGGTTAAGGCTCGTTCGCCTCAGACTCTCTGAATTGAACGCCTACCTACCACCAGACAAATCTGCAGAAGCTCCTGAGCTGATTCACTACCACCGACTACTTTCTTCTGGCATAGAACCCTTATTAGCACTTCAGCAAAGCTGGCATGAATTTGGGATGGAGGACTTTTATAGAGCAATTAGGAATTACTGGAATTGTCAAGACCTTGGAAATCGTGGATGGACCTATAAAACCTATATTGATACTTTGAGTAAATATAGAAATTCATTTGAAGTTGGTAAATTATCAATACCATTTATTCTTCTAGCGAGAGAAGCTTCATATGATGATCATCGTGTTGCATGGATAAATAAAGAACAAAGCCAATCAAATTTTGAGATCTCATATTACCAATAAGGATATGACAAATATCACTCCTAATTCAATGACTAAATTTCTTGACACTAAGCTTCCTAATCAGGAAGATGTTGAGCAGTTTCTAGATGACTTAGAAGAAGAAATATTTGGCATTTCCAATAGGGACTTTTATTTAAGATATAAAGGTGATATTAAGGAAATACTTCAGCAGGAAGAAACAGAAGTATTTGATACTAGCTACGAAATAGAGCTGCTTACTGCATTGAGCCTGTATTGCAAGTCCAGGCAATAGAAACATATCCTAGTTCATGAAAACATTGTTATTGACCATAAACTTGACTTTGAAAAATTATTTTCTTTGATTTAAAATCACTTTTTTGCACAGCCAGTTTATAGCTAAGCCAACTGCTTAAAGAAGTCATTTGAATCCCTAATTCATTTCCTAATGTTTTTAGTTCATCGATATTTGCCCCGTACCCTCCCCTTTCTATCCACTCAGCCATAGTAGCAAGATCATGTTCGAGAACTTTTAAAAGTGATCTGGGGATTTTGAAATATTGCACTGGCTTATCTTCGAACCTTTTTAATTTAGTTAAGAGATGAGCCATTTGATTACCTGTCATTTCTTCGCCTGCAAGATTAATTCCTTTCCCGATGAATTTATTGGGATTATTAAATACAGCCATTGCCCAAAGCCCTACGTCGTCTACAGCAATTGTTTGCCATGGTTTATTTGGCTCAATTAGGCCAGGGAAAGTTTTATATGAAAGATTAATTCCAGGTAAATCACTTTCAAAGTTCTCGAAATAACTTGAAGGTCGAAGAATCGTAGTAATCTCCATTAGCCCAGCAGCATAAATAAGTTCTTCAATATTCCATTTGTTTTGGAAATGTCCTGGAGCTCTATGGTTTTTACCTGGCTCTTTTGCCTTGCAAATAGAGCTAAAGATGAAATGCTTCAGCCTTCCTTGGCTTCTAATTGTTTTAACTGCCTCAATTAGGTTTCTTCCTTGCTCGAGTTCATATTCTCTGGACATGCTCCCTTTGAACAATTTCCAATCTTTTGTTGGAGTGGTATTTCCAAACACTCCATCACTTTCAGAAAATGCCCTTAAAAGACTCGATTGATCCAACAGGTCACCTTTAAAAATTTCTACGTTTGGATATTCGGCTAATTTTCTTGCATTAGGACTAGAAGGATTTCTTGTGATGGCACGAATTTGGAACCCACCCTTTCTAATGAGATGTCTGATTACTGCTCTTCCTTGCCGTCCAGTTGCCATGGTCACAGAAATAACCGGCCTCTCAGAACCCTTGATCATGAACTAATGCAACTTAGCGAAAAGGAATGTAACAAAAAAAGGCGCCTTGTGAGAGGGGTAATGTCTAGGGCGATGAATTCCCACAAAAAAACCCTGCGAAAGCTTCGCAGGGCCGAGTGATGGGGTCCTTTTTTTTAGATGGGATTGTCGAGAAAAGCAAGCCCTACTACTAATGGTGTATGCACTTAGAGATAAGTCAATAAAAAATCCATATATAGTGTTACGACTTCCCTATTTGCACTTGACGGCCCCTATCCTTTGCTCGGCCGGGTGATGGGGATCAGTCGGTCTTTTAAACTGAAAGGCCTCCGCAGAGAATGGCGGGAGGGGTATTTTCTGGGAGACTTCTTTGTTTAACTTTTCGTTGATTGCCTGTTTGGAATAGCCTTTAGCAATTTGAATAGGAAGAATTCCCACTTATCTAATGACCGACCAAAAATACACAGAAGAAGAGCTCACTGAAATTTGTGAAGACGCTTTTGTAAATCTCAAGGAGGCATGCATGAGGCTTCAAGAGAAAACGGGATGCTCAAACGAAGTAGTTGTTTCTTTGTTGGGCCATTTGGCTGAGTTCTATATTGCTCAAGATGATCAAAGTTTTATAAATGATTAGAGAATAAATGAAGACTATCACCTAGTAAAATTAGATTTAACCATTCAACTCAATATAAATAGAACTATTATAGAACTTATTCCTTATCAGTTTTTTGTCTTTTTATTCATCTTCTTTCTTTTGTTATAGTCATTTTGTAAAGTTGCTCTTACTAGTCCCGGGTAGTCCCCTTTGGCTGAAGCAATTGAAAACATTACGAGAAAGCCAATTGCAGAAATACATGTTGCGAACCAACCGGCTGGGCTCATATTTAGAGCTATAGCAAAGGGGAAAGTCATAATTTTGCCGCTAAGTTTTTGAGTGGGTTGTGAATTCCCAAGAGTGATATAAGGACTTTTTACGGGTTTCTATTTCATCTTATGATTCTCTTGAATCGATTTTTAGCAATTCGCACTTGAGTTAAGCTAATAGACGTGACTTGAAATGATTTGATTAACTCTTAATGATAATCATTAACTTCCTCCTCTCTATCTTTTTGTCTCTTTCTCCACCATCAGGCCTTGTTTGTGACGGTGAAAGTTTTCAATACACTATATATAATAATTTGAATGGAGACTATAGAATTGTAAAAGACTTAGATGAAATTGATGAAGGAGCTTTTGTTGTTATCAAATGGAAAGACTTAAGTTTAATGATACCTAGGACATTTAATGCAGATGAAATAAGTTTTTCTGATGGCCGATGGTGGTGGGGGTTTAAAAAGCAAAGTGAAACATCTAATTTGAGTAAAGTTGCTTTAAAGGTGATTAATAGAAAAGGTCAAAAGATAGTCTATCAATGCAATGAAACGGCTTAAATATTAAATTTAAGCATAGAAATGTAGTTAAAAAACTCCAACTAGCCAACTAAATTCTTTATATTTATGTGAGTAATTTTTTAAGATCTGTGACTTATGATTTAATGACCTTTTTAAGACTTTGTTGTTTCTTGATGCTATGCCTAAGCAGAAATAACTATTCTATTGATAATAAATGCCCCAGATACTTGAGAAACTTGGGATCTGAAAAGGGCCAAGAAATCTCTAATTCTTTTGAAGCGCAATATAAATGGCGAAGGCTTGTAGCTGTTGGCCTTGCACCGAGAGTAATCTTTGCAATTGGATTGGTCCCAATGGGATTAGTTGCAATTGGCTCGCTTCCTATGGGGATATTCACTGTTGGAGCTGTGGGAATGGCATTTTCAGTATTTCCGTAGTTGGAATGGGCCTTTTGTCTTAGGGATTCAGGCTATGTGGTGGTATTGGGAGGCTTGCTCCTGCAGGTGATGCCTTCGATTGAATTGGTTCTTTTCGAAAATGAGAATTAATGCGGATTGATTTTTGTAGCAGTTGCTACAAAAATCTTCGTCTTAATTGGAGATGAGTTGTGCCTTTCCCTAGCGAAAAATTTTCCTCACATGATGAAAGAGATGCTATCGACTCTTATTTTGAGTGCATTACCGCTTGTTCTTTAGGGGAGGAAGGAGTTGAGTGTGTAACTCGATGTGTTGAGGTGCATCTAAAAGAGGAGGTTGAGTCATGACAAGGAACAAGCCTATTTATATAAGTCCTTCAGGTGGTTCGATAGTTTGTTTTCCTGGTCTTGCGAGGAGGATATTCCTTTCTTGTTCAGCTAGTCATTGCGTTTATTCAAGCAATTTGCATGCTGCTAAAGGATTTCTTGATAAGCTCGAGTCAACTGGGAAGTTGATTTCGTCGAAAACCTCTCCTACTTCAGCTGAGCGTAATACCAGTCTAAAGTGGAATCCCGACGGCAGTCTCTCGGAGCTTGATATGACTAGAGTTCTTTCTAGGCTTTCTAAGCAAGAGCTTATTCAATGTGAATTAAGTTGTAGCCTCTAAATCATTCACGATAAATTTCTGATTTCTATAACTGTCTATCGGTTAAAACGTAGAGGATGCCAGAAAAGAGCGATTAAAACCTTATTGTGATTAACATTAAAATGTAAATGCATCAGGGAAGTCAATGGGAAAGCAGGTTTGGCAAGCTAATGATGGAGAGTTGTTCGACAATGAAGAAGAATGTCTCCGGCATGAGAGAGCTAGCCTCTTTTTAATTGATATGAAAAAGAGTGAGCAATACAGACTTAATGAGGATCGCTGGGGACTTCAAAATAATTTCAGCAGATCTTTTCTTTCAGGCTTTCAACGGATAGAAGATTTTTGGCAATATTCAGATAGTTTTAGGGTTCTTGCAGATATTTTGGACGGCAAGCGTTCTGACCTCCCGAAAGAATTGCCATCCCCTTCTAAAACGAAGGCGAAGTTGCTGCCTGCTTCTAGAAGAAAAAGTTCCAAGTAACCTTTGCTTCAATATTGAAGGTAATTAGGCTAGAGGCTTTTTTAGAGATGGAATTAATCTGCCCAACTTTTCTTTTGTGCCTAAAAAGCTTTACTTGAAAGCTTTTTAGGCTTTAGCCCTTCAACCCTTCGCTTTTGATTAACCCTGAGCGAGTTTTTTTCTTATGTGTTGCTTTAGAAATTGCTTAGAAGATTTTTGACCATAGGATTGCTTTTCTTCTATTTATTTGTGAACCTTTCTCATGTATGCCTAACTTAAAAAATTCATGGCTGCTTTCTGGGAAGGATTCGTTTCCGATTACATTCAAGACTTATTCAATTCTCCTAAGGAGAGTAATAGTCTGATTGAGTCTATCAATGACGACCCTCAGTCTTTCGAGGGGGCCTCATTTGAAAAGCTAGAAGCCTCTTCTGAAGAGAAAGAGACTATTGTTTCTTATTTAAATGAATTTGAAGCAATTTCAGAAAAGGAAGAACCCCTCAAAGTAGTTGAGATTTTAGACGAAGAGCAAGTCGCATAGCCTTGAAAGGAGTTACAGAAAACCCTTTTTTAAGCAGGATCCTATTCTCTTGAAAAAGGGTTTGCTTCTAACGCCTTCAGAAAACTTTTCGAGAGGGTTTTCTGTTTATAGCGTGTCCTCGCTTAATTAAGCCCTATGGAACTCTTCTCTTTCGTCGAAATCGGATTGTTTTTATTGGCTTTTTTATTGCATCCTCATTCATAAAGGATTAACTCAATTAATTAACGGCTATGACTTGATTAGTGGGAATGAATTTCATGGACCAATGGAAAGTTATTTGGCCTGGGGCTTTGGTGGTTGGGCTTGTATTTGTTGTCTTGATAGGAATTATGGCTGGCTTCATTGATCCTAAGCTCTTGATGTTTTGATTAAGACTTGAATCTTTAGCCCTTTTCTCTCTTAGGAGGCCTGTTCGTTTTTTAAACTGCTTTTCATTTAAAAGTGAACTGGTTTCAACATTACCTTGCAAAACCATTAAGAGATTCATTCCTTTGCTGCATTGAGCCCTTCGACCTCTTGGCGGGCTCCAAAGAGAAATAGCTTACGTTTATGAACAGCTAATAGCATTTAATGGAATTTCCTGGATGATAAAAGCACTTGTAGAGGGTTCTCTTGACCGAAGTCTTGTCATATCCGTTGCCATTGGTTGGGCTGATCCTTGTTGTGATCATAGTTTTTGCGACAAGTGCGACTTTCTTAAGCATGAAAATCATGAGCTCTCCTAAGAAGAAAAATAAAGGGAGCAAAGAGCTTCTTAAGGAGCTTTTAGAAGGGTTTGGATTGGAAGTCCCAATTGAATTGCAAGAACCTGAAGGGACTGTGCTCAATTCCATGAAGAACCAATAAATGGATCTCGACATTCTTATCCCTATTTTTTGGACAATAGTCTTTGGGATATTAATAACTCTAGGAGTTAAAAGATTGGGAAAGAAAGCTCCTACTGGGAAAAAATGGGTTCGCCCAGAACCCAAAGATGAAAACTCTTCCAAATAAGTGCTTAAAAATATAGTCTCTATCAAGAGTTTTAGAACAGTTTTGAATTCAATTAGAGAATAAAGCAGATTGCAAAATATAATTTCATATATTCAATTTTGGGAAATATTAACTTTTAAAGAGCTAATTAGTTGACAAGGGCAAGACATCTGGTGTCATGAGCTGATAATGGGTATTTACAAATGACTGAGAAGAGCTCTGCTTTTGATGCCTTTATCGATGATTGCTTTCTTGATGAAGACCCCATTTGCAATAAGGTTAGATCAGACTCTTTAGATTTAATTGGTTCAAAATTGATATCAGAACTTGTTTCCAATAAAGATGATGAGCAAATAGCGGTATAAATACTTTTGGTAATTTTAGATTGACTCAGAAGATTTATAGTAGATCTCTTATTGCTTCTAAAAGCCTTTGCAAAGAAGTCGCTTTTGCTTAGCTTCCGCCATTGCAATAGTGAACTGATAGAGCACTTGTCTTGCCTTCTTTTTGGGTCTCTTCTATACAGCTATTAAAAACGTCTGCTTTTTGTGCATTGGGTAAAAGATTTATAGCTATAGAAGCCAGGGAGATCGTGGCAATCAATTTTGCTCCAAGTTGAATAAGCCCATAGGTAAGCATAATCTTTTTTTTTCGGAGGCATTTTGGGGAAGTTTTTTTCTTCCTTGACTTCCCTGCCTTTTCTCCCATTACTTTTTCCTAAAACGAACAGATTTAATATATCAAACAGGCTTCGTTTATTTAGTGGCGATGATCTGACACCCTAAAAGGCTTTCCCACGCTGGTTTGACTGAAGGGTTTTATGTCTTGCAGCTTCATAAATTCGAAATTTAAGCTATAATTATTAGATGAATGAATCCAAGCAGCACACGAAGCTACTGAAGCTTCAGTCAAAAGCTCAAGAATGCCTTTCCAGAGAAGAGGCTCAAGAGTTGATTCGCAAATCTGATAAGGCTCATAATAAACTTAATTCCTGAAATACTAGTTGTGGAATTTCCCCCTATAATCTCTAGTTGAAAGTAACGCACATCTGCCTAAAACTTGTAAAATAACTAGCGTGAAATTTTTTTGCAGTTGCTATTAAAATTACTCTTAGAAAATTATCACAAATAAAAAAACTATATTCTTTTATTCTTGCCATAAGCATTTTTTCAGTTAAAAAAGTATATCTGGGAATTTTTATGAATCGCGCTCAGAAGTACTTGCTCTCCCTGCCAAAAGGAACCTCTCAAATGAAGATTGTTCAAAGGGATTGGGGTTTAGAGAGAGTTTACAAATCACCTGATGGACAAGAGCATGTAATCCCAGAATCTTTATTATTTAGCCAAGATGTTGAATAGTGCTTGAGTATTTAATCTTCTTTAGGCCTATTTACATAAGCTCTTTAAACGCTTGGAAAGTGATAGGCAGGCACTCCCTTTTATTGAATAAAAAACTTTGTTGATTGTTTTGCTGCGATCCAAAAATTGCAATTGAAAAACCTTAATAATTATGGTTCTCCACTTTCTTGAACATTAATCAGGCTGAATCACTATCAATTCGATTGGACTAGAACCTAGTCAGAGACAGAGAATTTCTTTGTTTTACTTTTTACTTTGACAGGCTAGCTAATAATCTATAAGTTGCGGCGGGTAAAACCCTTGTGGCGCAGACCATTTCGGAAGCTGAACCACGTTGACTTGAGAGCCCAAATTCGGTGTAGTCTGCAGTTGAATTAACGCCTTGCCCTCTTAACTTATGCAAACCTATGGAAATCCAGACGTCACCTACGGGTGGTGGGCTGGTAATTCTATGGTGACTAACCGCTCAGGCCGATTCATTGCCTCGCATGCAGCGCATACAGGATTGATTTGCTTCGCGGCTGGTGCAAACACCCTTTGGGAGCTTGCTCGCTTTGACCCTTCTTTACCAATGGGTCATCAAAGCTCGCTATACATTTCCCATTTGGCTTCTATCGGCATAGGGTTCGATGAAGCTGGAGTCTGGACAGGGGCAGGTGTTGTCACCATAAGCATTCTCCATTTGATCTTCTCCATGGTTTATGGAGCAGGTGGACTACTTCATGCTGTCCTTTTTGAAGAGGACATACAAGACTCAGAAATCATCCAAGCAAGAAAGTTCAAGTTGGAATGGGACAATCCAGACAACCAGACTTTTATCCTTGGTCACCATTTGATCTTTTTTGGAATTGCCAATATCTGGTTCGTTGAATGGGCCAGAGTTCATGGCATTTATGACCCAGCAATCGAGGCTGTCCGCCAAGTTAATTACAACCTTGACCTAACTCAGATCTGGAACCATCAATTTGACTTCCTTTCTATTGACAGTCTTGAGGATGTTATGGGTGGTCACGCATTCTTAGCTTTCTTCCAAATTGGTGGTGGTGCTTTCCACATTGCAACTAAGCAAATAGGGGAATACACCGAGTTCAAAGGAGCCAATGTTCTTTCTGCAGAAGCGATTCTGTCTTGGTCTTTAGCCGGGATTGGTTGGATGGCAGTTGTTGCGGCCTTCTGGTGTGCAACTAATACCACTGTTTATCCAGAAGCTTGGTATGGAGAACCGCTACAGCTCAAATTTGGAATTGCTCCTTATTGGGTTGATACTGGCGACCTTTCTGATGCAACAGCATTCTTTGGACATTCAACTCGTGCTGCTCTGGTGAATGTTCACTATTACTTGGGCTTCTTCTATATACAAGGCCACCTTTGGCATGCACTTCGTGCCATGGGCTTTGACTTCAAGCGCCTTTGGAATAGAACAGGCCCTTATGGGATACCCAGAACTCTTTAGTCAAGAGATATTTTCCCAAGTTTTAACCCTTGCCAATTGGCAAGGGTTTTTTTTTGCCTTATTTAGAGCCTCAATTGCTAAAAGCAAGAAAATTTTTCGGATAAAAAAACCATTTTTTTAAAAGTCAAGAAATTTTAGAAAATTTTGTGAAATAGAAAAAAACAGCGGACGCGAAAAAATTTCATTGAGATTCTTATTCAAGGTCTTCGAGGTAGATTTGCTGAGAAGCCTTATGCATCAACCATTTTGAAGATTTGAGCAAGTAGGGTTTTTAGAGGGATTTGCTGAAATTCCTCCTCTTTGGAAACCAAAATCCTCCTTGTTTTGTGGATGGCTTACAACTCGCTAAATAAAGACCTTTAACTATTCCGCGCATATGAATTGAGCAGCTTGTAGTGTTCAAAGGTTATTTCTGCCTTTATCACTTAAAAATCATGCAGACCTATGGAAATCCAGAGGTCACCTACGGGTGGTGGGCTGGTAATTCTGTGGTCACCAACCGCTCAGGCCGATTCATTGCTTCGCACGTAGGGCACACTGGATTGATTTGCTTCGCGGCTGGTGGGAGCACCCTTTGGGAGCTTGCACGTTTTGACCCCTCCTTGCCAATGGGGCACCAGAGCTCTCTATTCCTTGCCCATTTGGCTTCTATTGGCATTGGCTTCGATGAAGCTGGAGTCTGGACAGGGGCAGGTGTTGCATCTATCGCGATCGTCCACTTAGTTTTCTCCATGGTTTATGGAGCAGGTGGGCTCTTGCATGCTGTTCTTTTTGAAGAGCAAGTTGAGAACAGTTCAGTAATACAAGCCACAAAATTCAAACTTGAGTGGAAAAACCCTGACAATCAGACTTTCATCCTTGGTCACCATTTGATCTTTATGGGTGTTGCGTGTGTCTGGTTTGTTGAATGGGCCAGGATTCATGGCATTTATGACCCTGCATTGGATACGGTGCGACAGGTTAATTACAACCTTGACCTATCGATGATCTGGCAGCGTCAGTTTGACTTTCTAGGAATTGATAGTCTTGAAGATGTCATGGGTGGGCATGCCTTTTTAGGCTTTGCGGAGATAACTGGCGGTGCTTTCCACATCATTGCTGGCTCAACACCTTGGGAATCAAAGCGCCTAGGTGAATACAGCAAATTCAAAGGTGCTGAATTGCTTTCTGCTGAAGCAGTCCTTTCTTGGTCTTTGGCAGGGATTGGTTGGATGGCTATCGTTGCAGCTTTTTGGTGCGCAACTAATACCACTGTCTATCCAGAGGCTTGGTATGGAGAGCCATTGCAGCTCAAGTTTGCTATTTCTCCTTATTGGGTTGATACTGGCGACCTTTCTGATGCAACTGCATTCTGGGGACACAGTACACGTGCTGCTCTAACGAATGTCCATTATTACCTTGGATTCTTCTTCCTTCAGGGGCATTTCTGGCATGCTCTCCGTGCATTGGGCTTCAACTTTGCAAAAGTCACAAGTGCGATTGGAAACCAGGACAACGCAACAGTTTCTATTCAGGGTTGAGTTTTACCCTTTCGACTAATCAATAGAGTTTTTCTTTATTGATCTAAGCCTCGCGTTTTTCGCGAGGCTTTTTTAATGCATGAGGCTGAATTAAAGCCGAAAAGAATCCTGGCTTTAAATCAGCCTGATTAAAAATGCAGCTACAAGGGTTTGACTTGTTTTTTAAAAATCCTGTTAAGGAGTGGAAAGTATCTTTCAAATTGAATAACGTCTTGATTAATCAACTCATTCCATTACTCACAATGCAGTTTTATGTAGTTACTTGCTTAGTTCCTTCTGAAACACAAGATGATGGTTATACGGCTTTCATCAAATATATGGAAGATGGTGCTCAAATGGATAAGTTTGATGGATTTGAATTGATAGCGCGTTTGCATATGCCTGAATCTGGTGAATTATGCATTATTTGCAAAGCTAAAGACGCTAAAGCTTTGTTTAAGCACTTTATGTTTTGGAGATCAGCCTTCGGTTGCGATTTTCAATACAGACCCGCCCTGACTTGTTCTGAGATGGTAGAAATGCAGAAAGCACATAACGCTGCACTTGAACAACAAGGTATATAAATTTTTCAATGGAGAAAATAAAGAATAACTTTTCACTTGATTTATTTCTTGTAGTTTTAGGTGGACGTGCCAAATCAAGTCATATAGAGCTTCATGATGTTCGTTGGGTTGTTGGTAGAAGCATAGAAGAAACTATCCCTCAGCTTCGAAAAGAATGGTTTGGTTCAAGTAAAGGCCTGCATATAGATAGTTATGTTCTAATTAAATATATTGATGGTTATGAGATCAACCTTAGAGATAGAGCAAAAGAGAAAAATTCGATTATGCAAATTAATAATTCAGATACTATCGGTTCTGAAAACAAGCTTTGGTTTGTCAATATGGGTGGATATAGTTCAAAAAAACTATATGAGTTGCATGAATTCTCTTTAATAGTTGCAAAATCGGCATCAGAAGCAATGAGAATCGCAAAGCAACGCCTTCTAAAATCTTGTGAAATGCAGCATAAAGATGATATTAATAGTCTTCATTGCCTAGATTCAGTAGACAACATTAATTCAATTGAATATATCCAGAGTTGCTCTATAGAGTTAATTCCTGATAAGTGGAAGCGGTCACAGCTATTGCAGCCAGATTGGTATGGCTATATGAGAATTGATAAATAGTAAATTAACTATTGCATTTTTCCATTACCACTTTCGTCCAAAATCTTATTTGTCCTGATTTAAAGATTTGATTATTAATTGTCCATCCTATATGCCGATAATAGGCTCAAAATCATTAAATGATGAAAGCTTTCAGGTCCTTTGGTCAAGGGGAATCAGCAGAATCATCAGTTGTAGAGATGCAGTCGCAGAATTCTATGCCTGTTAACCAGAATAAAATTAGCTTTAAGACCTCTACAATCAACTTCCCTTTATTTGGGGTCCCCATTAAAGACCTTATAAGAGCAGTTGCAATTGATACCGATAAGATTATTTGTACCTTTATCCTTGCTTTCGCTTACTTATTTGTTGTCTTAGAAGAAGTCGATTACCAAGTTCTATCTTCTTCTAATCAATTTTCTGGAAAAAAGTTGATTGATCGTGACTCTTGGAGGTTACTTCCTTCTTCCGTCGAGCATGACTCCAAAGCCTAGGGATATATGTTTGTTTGATACTGATTTAACGTCTTGCACCATGCCTTAAGCTGCTTTTGACTCCTTAAAAACGCTTGTCTAGACTTGCCACTGTTAGATAAGTCTAGCTAATAGAGTCAATAAAGGTTTCATATAAGCATTGATTAAATACTTGTAAGGCGATATCTTTTTTGTATGGAAAATAAACAGCCAAAACTTAGAAATCTAATCTCTTATGAGGCGATCATCCAAGCAGCAAGTAAAGGAGAGCTTTGGGGACTAGATCCAAGAAAAAATAATCAGAAATTATTTTTTAAATAACTGAGGAAATATTTTTTATTTTTCTAGGACTTGTATTTTATAAGCCTAGTATTTATTCATTGCTTTTCAAAAGTTGGTTGTAGATGTAATTAACTCTATTTCTATTCACGCCAAGATCTGAGACGCCTATTCTGGATGCAGACTTCACTTGGATTAGTTTTCTTTCTGGTAAGTTAAGAATCTCAAGGTCATCAGGGAATCGAAAAATGCGACTTCTAATAAGACCATGCCAGTAATTCTTTGATTCTTCAAGTACTGAACATCTTGGAAGATTAGATGCTATTTTCAATATTTCTTGATACTTTTCATTTGTATTATTAAACTCCCATTCCGCAAAAATACAATTTGTATTAATCAGGCATTTAGATAATTCTCTGTCTTCAGATAATGCCATAGTGAATTTGCTATTAAGAACTATAAGAATAAACAAGATAAGAATATAACAGAGATTTTTCATGAAAGAAATTTCCTTGGCTTTTAAGTGGTTTTTCCCCTGGGTTAATTTCCTTTCCCTTAAAGACAATAAGACTTGGGATTAGTTTTTATAAAATCAATTTTGTTCTTAGTAATTGGTCAGAGATAAGCTTTGGCTTTTGAGGGGGACGTTTAATTGAAGTTAAATCCCTTTTAAGCAATACCAGAGAAGCGAAGAAAGAGCTCCTTAAGATTTGCTTAACAAAACTCCAGAAAAGGCTTGCGCTGATGCCTCTTGCCTAGTTATATAGGTTTATCTTCAAAAACCAGCGATAAGACTGCTGAAGTTTTTTATGGATCATGAACGCAAGGTTCGCCTTGTAGAAGCGCTCGCAGCTTCAAAGGCAAAAGGTAATACTCCTCTCGCTGAAGCAGTGCGAGTGGCTCTCGAAGAGAATCAGGCAGATGTCATGCCTCCTAAGGCGGCATAGCAATCTTTAAAGCTATTCATTGAAAGAAGGAAGGCATGGTTGCTTTTTGCAACCTAATGACAGTAGCTGTTTAATTCCTTGAAAACCCATTCTGGGCTCTCTTTTTTGCCCTTAAGCCAAGCCAGCACCAATAAAGCTTCTATAGCTTCTTTTCTTCGAGGTATATCGCAAGAATTTTGAGATGAAATTTTTGAGTGTTTTGATGCCACGGCAGTACCTCCTGGCTTCGTATTGATGAGCCTAAAAAATTTAGAAGTGACTTTTAGGCACTGATTCGTTTATTTAGAGCAACTTTGGTCTCTTTAAAAAGCTCTTTGATTCCAATCAAAGCTAAAACCCCAATAGAAGCTCCAACTATTGCTGGTAAAAGGGATTCGAAATAAAGGAGTGATTCTTGAATAGTCATTACAGACCTCCAGAAATTTGAGATTGGACTTATATATCAGTTGATTTGGCTATTCAGGCTCTGTATGAGCCCTACTACTTTTCTACAGCTATGGCTATTAAATGTCTATGGGGAAAATCACTCAGCAAATGACTTAAATAACCTTACTAGAACCTTCAAGCTTGATTATCGTTCGGTTGATTTGTTGAAAAGTGAATTCAGCAAGGTGACTTTTAGCTCTCTTTTTGAGCTTGTAAAGCCAAGTGTAGATGTGCTTCTAGCGCCCCTAAAGCCATTATCGATTTCTTTTCTCGATTTGCGAACAGGCAATTGGGTTTTTTATTTAGTGTTGCTAGCAACTCTTTGCTTAGGCAGGACCAATTTTTTATTAACTCCTCAAAAATTTCCTCTTCTTTTGACAACAAAGAGGTTTCCTCATTCGTCATAACAATTTCTTTGGGAGCACCTGCCAGCAAGGAAGTTAGCTGTTTATGGCTTATAGCCTCAGGAGGCAAACTGAATTCGTTCAAAAGAGCCACCAAATCAGTTTTAACACACTATTTTTAGCTTTTTAACTGTCTTTAGGGAGGGAGGGATGACCGGCCAAAAAATATAGGCTTTTTGCTTTTTAAGCTGCCTTATTGTTTTATTAGTTGGTTTCGTCCAATAGTGGTGTAATTAAATCACGAAAATAATTACCACGCTCTTCAAAGTCTTGGAACTGATCGAAGCTGGCACATGCTGGAGAGAGCAAAATGCTTCTAGGCTTTTTAGACTTAGAGATTGTGATTGCCAGCCCAACCGCTTCTTTGAGTGTCTTATCGCAGAAAATTTGTCCTTGAAAATTTGAGGCTTGGAGCATGTTTTTTAAATCATTTGCCCCTGATCCAAAAAGTATTACTCCGCAAGCTTTCTTGTGAAGTTGGTGCAACCAGTTAGAGGCATTACCTTGCTTGACTTGCCCTCCAGCTAAAACGATTATTGGGCCTTCAATAGCTTTTAAAGCCATACTTGCAGAATCATAATTGGTAGCTTTGCTGTCATTGAAAATATTGATTCCCATCCAAGTACCTATTTTCTCTAGTCGATGGGGAACTCCAGGGAAAGAAACAAGACTTTCTTGAATACATTGAGGCGATAAGCCAGCGGCTCGAGAAGCAGCTGTTGCCATTAAAAGATTTTCAAGATTATGTTTGCCAGGCATATTGAGTGAGGATATGTGAAATAAACTTTTCTTTCTTTCTATAACCATTCCTGCATCATCTATCCAGTAATCAGATGGACTTTTCGATGAAAAATTTCCTTCGGTACTGACCCAAATACCTTCCTTGAGATTAGAGCGCAAACTACGCAAGTAAGAGTCATCTGCGTTGTATATAGGAATGTCAGACTGTTCTAAAAGTCTGCGTTTAATACTTCCATATTTAGCCATATTTCCATGCCTTTCTAAGTGATCTGGAGTGAGATTTGTCCATAGACCTATTCGAGGTGATATCTGAGGAGCAGCTTCTAACTGATAGCTGCTTAATTCCATAACCAACCAATCAGGCGTTTGCCTTTTTTCTATTATTTCCAGAGCGATTTCGGTTGCGGCATTACCTACATTTCCTCCCATTGGTGCAAGGAGTTTATTTGTATTTAAAATGTGATTAATCAAATGCGTAACAGTTGACTTTCCATTTGTTCCTGTAACTCCAATCCAAGGTATTGAATTCAACCTTTCCCATGCGATATCCATTTCACCTTTAACCATTACCCCTAGGCTCCTCAGCTCATTTAAGGTAGGGTGATCCCATGGAATTGAAGGGCTTATTACTATTAGAGAAAGTTCTTCTATCCATGGTTTGAATGTTGACAGTTCTAGAGGTTTTGCTGTCTCTACTTTTATAGCTTGTTTCTCTAGATCTTGGCTTGATTTCAGAAGGATATCGTTTTCGGAGCTATCTATAACTATCACTTCATCACCTTCTTTATTCAGTAACTTGGCCGCACCTATTCCGGAGCGACCTAGGCCAATTACAATGGTTTTAGGCTTCAAAGATTCTTTGCGAGATAGATGTAATGTTAGGCGGTCTTGTTAGAGATTGTTGTTTCTTGGCCTCTCCAGGGAGACTGTAAAAAACTTTCTGAAACTAAGAGCAACTTTGCCTTGTATGGATGTTAGCCTTTGTATTTTAACATTCAAATCTAACAATAGTTAACTTTTAAAGTTTGTTTTAAAAAAAATTAATTAGTTTGACTTTGAATAATGAATTTTTAGAAAGATAAATAATTCTTTTTGAGTGACTTACTCCCCAATTCTTTCTTACCCTTTAAAAGAGCTTGTACATGTGTATTGATTATTAAAGCTCATAAATTTAAATTATGTGGTTAGCAGAAATCACCTAACTCTTTCCATTTGTTTAATCCTGCTTTTAAATTCTCAATCTCATTTTTTGAGCCATTAGCCTCCATCGCCTTTATTAATGCTTCTGTTGCTTCTATGCCATATCGACTTGCTTCTCTTTGAGATGAGCATCCTGCAAGGGCATCGCCTTCTTTAAGAGATTTTTCTGCCTCTTGAAGGTATTTACTTGCCAACTCTCTTTTCTCATCCCACTCTTTCATGGAAATTTCAAAGTTGTCTAAAGGGATTGCGAAAACAGGTGATTTGGAGAATGTAATTATTAATAGGAGGAGAAAAGCCGCTACAAAGTACCTCATTAAATTCTGTGGAATTGAATTCAGATGGGCGATACTGGAATCGAACCAGTGACCCCTACCGTGTCAAGGTAGTGCTCTACCTCTGAGCTAATCGCCCGCAAAACGATCGCTTGTAAGGACAAGAATCGATTTGATCGATCAATGAAACTAGCAGCTTGTGCTGAGGCTTCATCATTCGCGCAATAATTCAACCCGCCATCGGTTGCGTTTTGTCAGATTAATCTTTAAGACTTCTACTGTCCCTTTGCTCTCAAGTTGTATTCGATCGCCTACTTGTATTTGCTTGCTTGACTGCCTGAGAGGCCTCCAATTCAGCCGTAATCGACCATCCTTAATATGACTGACAATCTTTGCCCTTGATAAGCCAAATCCAGCAGAGGCAATTGCATCTATCCGAGTTGATGCTTCTACTGTGGTTGATTTCTTAGGGGCGCGCTTGAAGGGCAGTTGTAATTGACTGATCTCAACGGCTTCGCAAAAGATTTCTACATCTCTTACTAGCCCATGGGCACCATTAAGTGCTTTGGCGGCTTCTGGGGTGCAAAGGGCTTGTGCACCCCTGTCACCCGTGATCCATATGTCTCCGACACCATTAGGTGAAATATCAAGCATTTCAAGGGCGCGTCGAAAATCTTGAGGAGTTGCACGATCAAAGAGAAAGTTCCCTTCTATTCGCATTCCTGTTATTGGTGCCGACTCGAGTGTGAAAGGGGCTGAATCAAAATGGCATATACATTGCATCCTTTGACGTTCTGCTCCTGGATAGCCTCCGTCGGAATGCCAATGGATATTATTTAATGGAGCCATTATTTTGAGAGCCTCTTCACAAATAGGAGCTGAAATAAAAGGACTCCACTGATAACTCCACGTTTTAAGAGCTGATTCGGCTTGATTCAGCAGTGGTGCAATTTGTTCAGGATTTTTGCTTTTTTTTAAAAGTTCTTTTTTGGGTAATGTCATTACTCAAGCAATCTAACCACTTCAATGGGATTAATTTGTTGTATTAATTGCCAAGGTAATTCTATTTCAAGAGGGGTTTCTAGAATGAGAAGCCATTTGCCATTTTCATTTCTTTTTCTCAAGCTATTTATATCTTCCGTTTGTTCGGACCCAACACTTGATGCTGCTACATAGCTACCTATCCACCCTGACCCCATGCCGAGCAGGCTCCCTATTAGTGCTTCAGGAGCAAAACCTAGACCTAAGCTAGAGAAAGTGTTTAAGCCAGTCATTTGTGTAAATGTAAGACCAGCAATGAAACCAAAAGGCATTAGCCAAAAGGCCATGCTTCTTTGACGAGATTTCTTTGCAATTTTTGGGTTTAGTAAGCGGACTTTGTCAATCTCAACAGGATTAATTTTCCCAAGTAATTTGTCTTCATTGTCTTTAGTGGCTTGCTGGATTGCTTCTTTATGCTTGGGTATAACAAGCTGACACTCACGAAGAGGGAGCGAGGTCTCTTCTAGCTTTTGAATTAGTTCATTGGCCTTTGCTCTTTGGCCAAGCACTACTACGCAAATAGGCACAAATTTCTTCCTCAATTGTTTGGATTCTGAATCCTGATTAAAGGAAAACTGATGAGGAGCGATTAGCTCTCTAAAGTTTACCTAGGAATTGTTAAGAGCTTGATGACAAAAGTTTTGGTTTCCGATCCGATTGATCAAGCGGGTCTCGACATTCTTAGTCAAGTAGCTCAAGTTGATGTCCGTTTGGGCCTTTCACCTGATCAGGTAAAGCAAATTATTGGTGAATATGACGCATTAATGATTCGATCTGGGACAAAAGTTACCGCTGAATTGATCGAGGCTGGAGAAAACCTTCGCATTATTGGTAGAGCAGGTGTAGGAGTCGACAATGTAGACGTTCCAGCAGCCACTCAACGTGGGGTGTTGGTTGTGAATTCTCCAGGGGGTAATACGATCGCAGCAGCTGAACATGCGTTGGCATTACTGCTTTCTTTATCCCGTCATGTACCTCAGGCTCATGCCAGCACTATTTGCGGAGGATGGGATCGAAAGAAATATGTAGGTAATGAGATGTATAAAAAAGTTTTAGGTGTTGTTGGCCTAGGAAAAATTGGTTCTCATGTCGCAAAGGTCGCAATAGCAATGGGAATGGATGTACTTGCTTTTGATCCTTTTATTTCCGCCGAAAGAGCTCAACAAATGCAGGTAAGACTTTCTTCAATTGAAGATTTATTTAGAGAATCGGATTATGTAACTCTTCATTTGCCAAGGACACCTGATACAGAAAACCTAGTTAATTCAAAAATGTTGGCTTCAATGAAACCAACTGCGAGATTAGTTAATTGTGCTCGAGGCGGCATTATTGATGAACCTGCTCTGGCGCAAGCTGTTAAATCCGGAGTAATAGCTGGAGCAGCTTTGGATGTATATGAGAGTGAGCCATTGCCTAATGATTCTCCTTTGCTTTCAATAGATGAACACTTGATATTGACCCCTCATTTAGGAGCATCTACTGAAGAGGCTCAAGAAAATGTGGCAATAGATGTTGCCGAGCAAATACGTGATGTCCTCTTAGGGCTTCCAGCACGAAGTGCAGTAAATATTCCTGGCTTGAATGCAGATGTTATGGAAAGATTGAAACCTCATTTGCAGTTAGGAGAAACACTTGGTTTATTAGCAAGTCAATTATCAGGAGGGCAAATTCATGAGTTGGAAGTTCGTTTGCAAGGCGAATTTGCGCAACATCCTTCTCAACCAATTGTTGTTGCGACTCTTAAAGGCTTTCTCACTAGTTCTCTAGGAGAAAGAATTAATTACGTAAATGCTGCCCTAGAAGCAAAAGGAAGAGGTATACATGTGCTTGAGATAAAAGATGAAGCCAGTAAAGATTTTGCTAGTGGATCACTTCAACTGACTACTAAGGGGAATAAAGGGGGACATAGTGTGAGCGGCTCTGTTTTTGCTGATGGAGACTTGCGGATAACAAGCATTGATGAATTCCCTTTAAATGCTTCTCCTAGCCAACACATGCTTTTTACTCGTCATAGGGATATGCCTGGAATTATTGGCCGATTGGGTTCTCTGCTGGGTGAGCACAATGTGAATATTGCCTCTATGCAAGTAGGTAGAAAAATTGTTAGAGGAGACGCTGTGATGGTTTTAAGTATTGATGACCCGATTCCTCAAGATTTGCTGGTTGAAATTCTTTCAATAAATGGCATTCAAGAAGCACATCCGGTCACATTGTGATTAGCAAAAGCTTTTGTTGAAATACATACTATGAGCCAGTTTGGGAAAAACTTTTGGTGGCGATTTGAATTAATTTTCCCCTGGGAATTGGAGGAAACTTTTATATGGCAACTCGGAGAACTTGGAATAAGAACATTTGCAGTCCAACATGCTCCTGACTCTAATAAAAAAAAGACTTTGATTGCTTGGTTGCATTCTTCTGAATGGTCAAAGAATGATCGAGATGGCTTAATCCAGTACCTGTATCCTTTGGCGAAAACCTTTGACGTTTTACTTCCCAACCCTTCATGGGAACAAATTTCTGATGAAGATTGGACTCAGA